>JAXMOL010000067.1:0-39993 GCA_034669905.1 Candidatus Hydrogenedentota bacterium | reverse complement strand
GGCTCACACAGGAACGCCTGGACATCATAGAGGAAGAACTAAACAACCGAAGAAGAAAAATCCTAGGATACCGATCGCCAAATCAAGTCCTTAGAGAACAACGCATAGAACAACATGTTGCATTTAGAACTTGACTCCAGGGCATTGGTGAAATCAAGTTGCCTTATTGCTGTATCAATCTACATTTTGTCGGTATGTAGCGGGTGCGGTCCCTCAGATGATGAGGGTGTTTTGATGATGTACCCTTCGATTACGGCGGATGGGACGATTGCTTGCAGGGAGTTTCCGGATGAACAGGGGCGTGTATACAAAAAAATTTATTACCGGCAAGCTGCTTCAGCCCCTGCTGCACGTTTCGATGGTGCACGAGCGATTGAGGTTGGCCCGCTAACAGAGGAAGATTTGATTCCCCATTCTATTCGGCTACTGCGCTTTGGAGATTCCGGACTATTGATTAGCGAGGAACAATATGATCCAGAAATGAAATTACTGCGAATTTTTGATATCACGTATTCGGGTAACAATAGGCCCCGATATGTGGAACGATCTGTGTCGCGCATTGGCAACGAGTGAGTTGCAATCAGTGAGGCCCGAAAATTGGGAAACATGAGCCGTATTAATTCATTGAGGCGTGCACTTGCCGTTGCCACATCCCTTATTGCGACCATCGGAATCTCACTGTTGTCCGTCGCGCAATCACCTCGCCCTAATATTATCCTCATGATGGCCGATGATCTCGGCTGGGGCGATGTGGGCTTCAACGGTGGCAAAATTATCCAGACGCCCCACCTGGATGCTATGGCCGAGGCAGGCCTGAAGTTCAACCGCTTCTACGCCGCCGCACCGGTATGCAGTCCGACCCGGGGCAGTTGCCTGACGGGTCGTCATCCCTACCGCTATGGCATTCCCTTCGCCAATGCGGGCCATATGAAGGCGGAAGAGTGGACCCTGGCCGAGCTGTTGAAGTCCCAGGGGTACCGCACCGGCCACTTCGGGAAATGGCATCTGGGCACCCTTTCGCCCGACTACTCGGGTAAGAAGAAGCGTAATCCATCGGAAGATTACAGTACGCCGGGGATGAACGGATTTGACGAGTGGTTCAGCACGGAGTTTGCGGTCGCCACGTGGGACCCTTACGACCCGGCCAATTCGCATCTGGGGAAAGATGTTCCGCCCGATACGCGGGCCCTCTACTGGCATAATGGCGTCAACGTAGAAGGAGGGCTGGAAGGCGACGACTCCCGCATTATCATGGACAAGGCCCTGCCCTTCATCGAGGCGGCGGTGGAAGCCGACCAACCTTTTTTCTCGGTCATCTGGTTTCACGCACCCCACAGTCCGGTAGTGGGCGGCCCGGAGTATCGCAAACGCTACGCCGAATACGATGAAGAGGCGCAACACTATTACGCCTGCGTTACCGCACTCGATGAGCAGGTGGGGCGGCTCCGTGCCACACTCCGTGCATTAAACGTCGCCGAGGACACACTCCTTTTCTTTTGCTCCGACAATGGGCCCGAAGGCGATCAGGCGGGCGGTAGACATGCAGGCAGTGCGGGACCTTTCCGGGGACGGAAACGCTCGCTCTTTGAAGGAGGCATTCGCGTGCCCGCATTGCTCGAGTGGCCCGCCAACGTGAAGGCGGGCACTACGACCGATTATCCCGCCGTGACGAGTGACTATCTGCCCACCATCCTCGAGCTACTCGGCGTCGCGCGCTTGGATGCCCGGCCCCTGGATGGACTGAGTCTGGTGCCCGTACTTCGCGATGGAATCACGACCCGTGCGGAGCCCATCGCCTTCGAGACCCGGGGTGGTGCGGGTACCATGATGTCCCGCAAATCGCCCCGAGTCGGCCTCATCGAGAATCGCTTCAAGCTCCTCACCGATTTCAGTCCCACGGGGGAGGGCGATATGCTGTTTGACTTGCTTGCGGACCCTGGCGAGTCGAATAACCTGGCCGGGAATTCCGGTCCCGTGTCACAGCGATGAAGGCCCTGCTCACCAACTGGCGTACCGAATGTGCGCAGAGTGCTGCGGGAGCGGATTATGCCGCCGCCCCTTCAAAATGAGGCGAGGTGTTTCGGCGCACTTGCGTTGGTTGTGCCTGGACAGTGCAACGCCCGTGCGTAGTGGCGTTTGCGGTCCGACGCGGAAAGCTGTAGTATGAATTGAATCGCATGTCGTGGTAGGGCTGGTCTTACCCACCACCCCGCACCTGCCGTTAATCGGTGGCCATTTTCCGCAGTACGTTGTTACTTGCCATGGACGCGCTATAACCCCCGGTTCAATACACCGGACCGAAAGGAACCTTATGAAAATCGGCATCATGTCTACCAGTCCCAAAATCTATTCCACCGCCCGGCTTGTGGAGGCGGGGAAGGCCATGGGGCACGATATGAAGGTTATTAACCATAAGCGGTGCTATATGAGCATTGCTTCTATGAAACCTGCCGTGCATTACAAAGGGGAGTCTATCGAAGATCTGGACGCGGTAATTCCCCGCATCGGGGCCTCCATCACCTTCTATGGTACAGCGGTATTGCGCCAGTTCGAAATGATGGGGGTTTATCCCGTCAATGAAAGCGTCGCGATTTCCCGTTCCCGGGATAAGCTGCGCTCGCTCCAGTTGCTGGCGCGTAAGGGTATTGGCCTGCCCGTAAGTGGGTTTGCCCGGGAGCCCGATGATATTTCGGATTTGATTGACATGGTGGGCGGTGCGCCCCTGGTGGTGAAATTGCTCCAGGGAACCCAGGGCATGGGGGTGGTATTGACCGAGACCAAGAAGGCTGCGGAAAGCGTAATCCAGGCCTTCTACGGGCTGGAAGCCAATATTCTGATCCAGGAATTTATCAAAGAAGCCAAGGGTGCCGATATTCGGTGTCTTGTGGTCGGCGGCAAGGTCGTCGGTGCCATGAAACGCCAGGGCCCCGCCGGCGAGTTTCGCTCCAATCTTCACCGGGGTGGTACCGCGTCGGTTGAAAAAATTACCCCCCAGGAACGGGCCGTGGCCAAACAGGCAGCGAAGGTCATGGGGCTGAACGTGGCGGGTGTTGATATACTACGCTCCAATCATGGTCCTGTGATTATGGAGGTGAACTCTTCTCCGGGGCTGGAAGGCATCGAAGGAGCCACGGGAAAAGATATTGCCGGCGCGATTATCAAATTCATCGAAACAAACGCGAAGCCGGGTAGAACCGGGACGAAGGGCACAGGCTGACACGAACCCGCTACGCCTGTCCCGGTCTGGGCTGGCCGGGGGCTTCGGCTTTCGGTGCCCGGCCCTTCCGGTGGTCGCGGGAAAGAATTCGGAGAATGTCACGGTGGAGTCTATCGCGGTTGCCTGAACGAGGGATCGACGAAATGGGTGGCAGTGAGTTTCTGTCTGTGCGCCGATGGCAGGCCGGGGTCGAGTGGCACCCGCCGGCCCATGCACACACCTTTTGCGAGATTATCGTGGTCTTGCGGGGGGCCCACCGTGCGGAGATCGCTGGCCACCAATTCATTGCGGAGTCGGGTCAGGTCCTTTTCTATCCGCCCGGTTGTGTGCACAAAGAGTGCCAGCACGGCGAGGGGCTGCTGGATTTTATCTGTTGTGATTTCGAGTGGTGCGATCGGCCTCTTAATATTCCCCACCTGCTGGATGATCGCCAGGGGCGAGTTCGGGAAATTGTTCGGTGGTTGGTGGCGGAGGAATTTTCGGGCTATTCCGGACGGGCCGCCTATCAGCAGCAGGTGACCGCGATGCTTGCCGGAGAGCTCCAGCGGCTGGTGGCCCAACCGCCTGATGACATGCTTTCCCTGGTCTGTCGTTACATCCACAAGAACCTGGAGAAGCCCATCTCGCTCGATGCACTGGCCACATGCGGCAGTTTGAACAAGTTTCATCTCTCTCGGCTGTTTCGCGCTGAAACAGGGATGACGCCTATGGAGTATGTGCGCAAAGCCCGCCTGGAATTGGCCCATCGCCTCCTGTTAGAGACCAATCTGCCCCTGCGCGAGATTGCACCCCGGGTAGGCCTGGCGAACGAATACCACCTCTCCCGTCTGCTGAAAGCGCACTTTGGACGGGGAGCCCGCGAATTGCGCAAAGACCAGTATGACGCGGAGCTTATTGAGGATTAGGGCAAAGACATCCCGCGACTACACGTAGCGTTGTCAGGGGTACGCAGGTATCTACGTCGTCCCCGTATCAGCGACGTCCCGCAGAAGTCGCCTTCGTCCGGCGCTTGAATTCCCGTGCCTTGGGCCGACCGATGGGCTTACCGTGGTCGGGCATGAGAATGTGGTGCTGGCGTAACCGTGCTTTCTGGTCGCGAGCCACTTCGATGGGCCGCATGTACTGATCCACCCCCGCGTAAAACATGGCCGTGGCCACGATGCCGGGAGTGGGGATGAAACACTGAACCTGTTGGGGCTTCCAGTTGCGCTGTTTCAGCCACGCAGACAACTCTCGCATGTCGTCGTCCGTACAGCCCGGGAAGGCGCTGATGAGGTAGGGAATGACATACTGCTCTTTGCCCGCATCGCAGGATTGCTGCTGAAAGAGGTTGAGGAACTTCTCGAATTTCTCAAACTTGGGCTTTCGCATGAGCTTGAGCACTTTGTCGGACATGTGCTCGGGTGCAATCTTAAGCTGGCCCCCCACATAGTCGTTCACGAGGGACTTAACATAGTCGCCCCCGTCTTCCGCCATGTCGTATCGGACGCCGCTGGAGATGCGGAGGTTTTTGACGCCCTCCATATCGCGAATCGAGTTCAGCAATTCGACCTGTTCGGCTTCGTTGGTCTTGAAGTGCTTACAGGGATTGGGCGTAAGACAGTCCGCCCGTTTGCAGGTCGTGGGATCGTCGGCACAATAGGAACCCCACATGTTGGCGGTAGGCCCACCCACATCGGTGATACTGCCATTCCACTGGGGGTGCTCGGTAATGGTTTTTACTTCTTTGCGGATCGACTCGCCACTGCGCGAGGTGATGGTGCGGCCCTGGTGCATGGTGATGGAGCAGAAGGAGCAGGACCCTGCACAGCCGCGGTGGCTGGTGACGCTGAACTGAATCATCCGCGCAGCGGGAATTACCTCGGTGTAGACCGGGTGGGCCATGCGCGTGTAGGGCAGGGAGTAGAGGAGGTCCATCTCCTCAGTATTGAGGAGTCGGGCCGGCGGCGCGATGGCGATGAGCCGGTTACCACACTCTTCGGCGGCCCAGCGCACGCCCTGGAAGGCCTGCCGCTCCAGCAAGAGGGTCGCCTTCATCAATGCCTTTGGTTCGGCCAGAATATTCTCATGGGAAGGCAATACCACCAGATCGTCTTCCGTCTCAGGCGCGTAGTCCGCTTTTTTCAAGGCAGCAAGACTCGGTAACGCAAAGGCCGTCCCGGGAATGCCGTGGAGGGTCTCTTTGGTGTAGGTCAGCCCCGGCGGGTCGGCGTCGAGGCGTCGGGCAATCTCCAGAATGGCCAATTCGCCCATGCCGTACACCAGAAGATCCGCCTTGCTGTCGAGCAAGATGGAGCGGCGCAGCTTGTCGGTCCAGAAACAATAGTGGGTTGCCCGACGAAGGGACGCTTCCACACCGCCGATGACGACCGGTGTGCCGGGGAATGCCTGGCGGACCAGATTGGTGTAGACCACGCAGGCCCGGTCCGGCCGTGCGCCGGCGCGGCCACCTGGCGTGTATTGGTCGTCATGGCGTCGTTTCTTAAAGGCCGTGTTGTGGGCCAGCATGGAGTCGACCGTGCCCGCAGAGACCCCGGTGAAGAGACGCGGACGTCCCATAACGGTGATGTCGCTCGTGTCTTGCCATTTCGGCTGGGCAATAATACCCACCCGGAAACCGTGCTGCACCAACCAGCGCCCGAGCAGGGGCGTGCCGAAAGAGGGATGGTCCACATAGGCATCGCCAGAAATCAGGAGGACGTCGAGCTCATCCCAACCCCGCGCGTCCATATCTTCCCGGGTCATGGGAAGGGCGGGTTCCTCAAACTGGGAGGCACATTCGGCAACGGTAGGTATTTTTTTCTTGCGGGCCACGGGGATTTCCTGACGGGTAGATAGCGCGTTTTTGGGGGGTGAAGACACAGATCACCCGTTAAGGCGCCATTATACCACAGGATGGTCTTTGGTGCAGGGTGTTGGGCGAGGGGGCGGCTGTGGAACCGTTCGGGAAGTCGATGGAGGGCCGCATAAGACCGACTGGTCCCATGCGGCCCATGTTCTGACTTACACGGCGTAGTGTTTCGCGACTTTGCGAATTGCCGCACCAAACTGGGTCGCCTGTTCTTCGGTCATGTGTTCCTTGATGAAGACCCGCATACCCGTTTGCAGGATGGCCTCCGCCTCCGGGGTCTCCACTTTGGTGTAGTCCATATCGGTCATGCCCGCTTCTTTAATCGTCCAGTGACCGTTAAAAAACGCGTGGTTTTGGAACACATCACTGCGGTGGACCGGTACGGGGATATAGCCGGGACTGCAGGGTACGCCTTCCGCACGTAACGCTTTGTAAAACTGTCCCCGGTCCACCTTAAAGGCCGCCGGGTCAATGCGGAACATGTTGAACCAGTAGACGCACCGGTCATCGGGGTGTACTTCGTGGGGCGTGATGCCCGGGATGCCGCTGATTTCGGCGTTGAGCCGGTTGCCCAGTTTGGCGCGGGAGGAGGCAATGCCTTCCAGGCGGGTCATCTGCCCGGCCAGCACTGCGGCCTGGGGTTCGCTCATGCGGTAGTTGGTAGAGAAGCCCTGCCACTTACCTTCAGAGCGGTTGAAGCCCTTGTCACCCATGGGCTGGAGCTTGGGGCCGAATTCCGGGTGATTGGAAGCTACGACACCCCCATCGCCCGTGGTGATGAGCTTGGAGTTCTGCAGGGACCAGCAGGCAATGTCGCCCTGGGTGCCGATGGGCTTGCCCCGGTACTCGGCGCCCCAGGCCTGACAGGCGTCTTCGATAAGCACCAGGCCGTGCTTGTCGGCGATGGCCCGGAGTTCCTTCATCTTGCTGGGGTTGCCCGCCAGGTGGACGGCGATGATGGCCTTGGTGCGCGGCGTAATGGCTGCTTCCACGCTGGCTGGGTCGAGGGTCAGGGTGTGGGCACCCAGGTCGGCAAACACGGGCACACCCTGCTGATAGATGATGCCGATGACCGTGCCGACGTCGGTAATGGGGGAGGTGATTACCTCGTCGCCCGGCACCAGGCCCACGGCGGCCACCGCGATATGGAGTGCGGCGGTGCCGGAGGTGCAGGTCATGACATGTTCCAGGGGACACATGGCCTGAAAACGTTCTTTGAAGAGCTCGGTCTGGGGCCCCTTCCAGTAGAAGAGGGCGTCTTGCTTGACCATTTCCTGGAGGCGCTCCAGTTCCGGGGCGCCAAAGCGTGGGGGAGCGGTGGAGGTTGCAGTGACCGTCGGGCTTCCCCCATCGACTGCCAGCGTTGCCTCGGCCGCAGAGGCCGAACGGCCCGCGCTGAGTCCGGCCAGTGCGATGCCGGCCGATGCCGCCATGAACTCTCGGCGGCGGATGGTTTTCTTCGTCGTCATAATCCTTGCTCCTCAATACGTGTTACGTAGTTTTCGATCTGGATCGATGTAATAGGGCTCAGGAAAGCAGTGCTTCCGCATTGCCGCCCTGAATGGCGTTCAGTTCTTCGGTGCTCAGGTCTGATTCTTTCAATTTCAACATGGAAGACTGAAAGTAGAAGAAAGGCGTATAGGAGCCGAAATGCAATCGCTCCACGGGTATCTGGCTGCGCACGCGATCAATGCCCGCAATGCCCTCGAGCCAGGCGATATCAAAGCCCACCTTCTCGGTGGCTACGAGGGTGTCGATGGCCTTCCCGCGAACCGCCCGGAAGGCATTCAGCAGGATGAACTTGAGGCCGTCGATGTCGCCAATGATCTCCGCCAGCGGCGCCACATCCACATGGGGGACCTGCATCAAGGGATGCATCATCCGCTCGTCTTCCATGGTGGTCACCAGTTGGACGACGAGCTTGTGGCTAGCTGCGGCCTGCAGGAGTGCCTTGAAGCGGTCATCATCGAGGAGGTAGCCGTGGTAGTTGGGATGGAGTCGGATGCCCTGCATCGCGTGGTCTTCCACGCAGCGCCGGAGGTCTTCCTCCCAATTGGGGAGGGTGGGGTTGACCGTGCCGAAGGGTTGGAGAATGTAGTTGTCGTTGGTGGCGCAGGCCTCCACCAGGCGGGCATTAACGCCTGCCACGTCTTTGTGAAAGAGCCCATCGAATGAGCCGGTCCAGGCGCGCTCGACACCATAGTGGCTGTAGTTGGCGAGGAGGGCGTCCACCGAGGCGTCTGGAAGGGTGCGAAAGGGCCATTGGCCGATGTAGGCGTTGGTGTCTATGAACATGGGGTAGTGATTACCTTGGGTGTATTGAAAGACTTAAACGACAAAAGGGGCGTAAAGGACAGTCTGCGTGAGGCGTGCGCGGCGCGCCACTGGTGCACCGCAACCACGGAAGACCAGGAGCTGCTGGAAAGCTCCCGCAGGACACCATGGGGCCAACGCGTAGCAGGGTGATGTCGCACAACCCGTCGTTTAAGTCCTTTTCGTCCTTTAGGTCCTTTGCGTGTGCTATCCAACGGCCACCCCCTTCAATTCCAAAATCGGCGTCAACAGTCGCTTCAGGTTCTGCGCAAAGATCAGGGTCTTTTCCGCTTCGCTGATACGGGCGCCTTCCACCTTGGCAATCTGCGACCCAAAACTCCGTCCGGGGATGTCGCTGCCAAAGAGCACCCGCTCCGCCCCCAACTCGCGGACGGCCATCTCGGTGAAGCCGGCCGTCGGGTCGCCGCCGCCGAGGTCGGCGTAGAGATTCTTGATAGGCCGAATCGCCCGGATGCCCTGTTCCCAGTCGCCGCCCGTGTGGCCACAGATAAGGGTGGCGTCGGGGTGTCGCCTGGCGAGGCGCACGAGGTCGACGGCCATGGATTCGCCCGGGAGGTTGCCCGTAATCTTTCGCCACGTATGCTGGAAGACCGGGGCCTTGAGCTCCGTGGCACGCTTGACGATGGTGTCGACTTCCGGGGTGTCGCAGTTCTGCGCGACCCACAACTTGATGGCCACCATGGGGCCATTGGCGACGCAGCGTTCCAACTCAGCGAGGCTTGTTTCCAGGTGCGCGGGACTCAGGTAGACCCAGCCGAACACGCGGTCGGGCCAGGCGGCGACGGCCTCTAAGACCTGGTCATTGGCTTCAATCAGTTGTGCGGCCGTGGGCTCGGTTTGAAACGACGTACCCATATAAATACAAAGTTTGTCCACGCCCATGCGATCGGCTACTTCCAGCGATTTGCCGACCCGCTCGGCTGGCGTGCCGCTGAAGCCGCTGATGTGACAGTGTCCATCCCAGATTTCCATTCGTGTCTGATTCTCCAACTCGTCAAAAAATTTACGCGACAACGTCATTCCCGCGTAGGCGGGAATCCAGCGCGTTTCATCCGTTTTTCATTTGCCTTACTGGAGCTCCGTCTTCGCCGAGATGTTGGCGTTGCTTGGTAGACCGAGTTTCACTAGTTCCCTTTCGGAGGCAGAGGGCGGTTGTGGGGGAGTTCCGCACCGAAGTCGCCCAGACTGGTCCAATAAAGCCGTTGATTCAAATCCACTTCGGTGACGACCACCGAGCCCCACTCCTTCGCCTGGGCAATTACATCGCCCTCCCGGTCGAAGATGCCCGTCACCATCCAGCCGCTGTTCACATCGGTGTAGGAGCTGCTCACCACGTAGACATGGTTTTCGCAGGCCCGCGCGGCCGCCAGCATGGGGTTACAACCCGCCACGGGAAAGGCAATCACCTCTGCGCCATTGTTACTCAATTGACGGGCCACTTCGGGGAAGAAGCCGTCGTAGCAAATCATCATGCCCACCTTGCCAAAATCCGTATCGAAGACGGGGTATTCATTCCCAGGCATAATGCCCGCATCAATCTCCGTGCGGGGGAGGGTTACCTTGCGGTACTTGCCTGCCACCTCGCCCCGGGGATCGAGGAGCACCGAGACGTTATAGATGAGATGGTCTACCCGCTCCACCAGTCCCACCACGAGATAGAGTTCGTGTTTTTTGGCGAGGCCTGCGAAATAGTCGGTCGAGGGGCCGGGGACGCTTTCGCCCACGTCAAAATAGGACTTGCCGTTACCCATGCAGGTCAGGGTTTCGGGGAGGACCACCAGGTCGGCGTCTTGCGCGGCAGCCTCGGCGATGAGGGGTGCGAATTGCTCACAGTTTTCCATGGCCGACGTGCCACCCCGTGGCACATGATGAACTGTTGCCAGGCGGACCAGCCGTTTTTCGAGGGGGGCGCTTTTTTCGAGTGTGACGTTGGCCCATTCGGCCTTGGCGTTGGCCGCCCAGCGGAAGTGCAATTCCACCACGGCCTTCGTGGCACCGGGTGGGGTGAGGAAGGTGTCGCTCACTTCGGTCCAGCCTGCGTCGTTGGTGCCGCGCTCGAGGGGATATTCGGCTTCCGCTACGGGCGGATTATTGCCGTCGTAGCTCTTGGCGCCCTTGATGGAATGACGCACCACACGGTCTTGATCGTTGTGCCAGTAAATGCGCACCAGGGCCGAGCGTCGTGGGGAGGCTACGTTGGTGAGTTTGCGAAGTGCCGAAAAGCGATAGTAGGTGTCCCCTTCGATGGGGAAGGTCTTCACCCACCGTCCGTCGAGGCCTTCGCGCTCGTCGCTTTCGATGACGAAAGTTCCTGTGCCATCAGGACCTGCGTTCGCGTTATAGGCAAAGTCTGGTCGGGTACCTTCCCGGACGTCGGCGGGTGCCCAGCCTTCGGGCGCGTGGGCGACATCGGCGGTTGCCACTGAGGTCCATAGTAGTCCTGCAAGTACCGCCCCAAAAACGAATCGCACGTATTTCATAATCGACTCCTGCATGCCAAAAAAAGGATGACGGTCACTATACACACGATGCGCAACGGCTTCAATGGAGAATGGACGCGCGGCGCGTAGGCCTTTCGAAAGCGATTCCGGGTGCCACCCTCAAACGGAGGAGCGCAGCGGGGGAAGTTTGTGGGTGTCCTGGATTCAGAACGGCTCACTTGTATGGGTTGTCTGGGAAGGTTTGCTGTGATCGTTGCCACGTGTTGCTGCTACTGTGACGTGCTGTCACCCACAAGCGCTGCGGCGAGGCCGCCCCGCTTGAGGGTGGCACCCATGCCTCGTAAAAAAACCACACGAAGCCCGGCGCACTCTCGAGCGGGTGAGTGCCCCAGTCTCGACATCACTCGGCTAGCCAACGGGACATCCCCGCCCGTTGCCGTAGCGTCTACAGCGACCTCGACAATAGGGTGAAAACGGCGTTTCCACGCTAAACACCCGTTTATGGGGGCGGTACTGTCCCTACTTCGCCATGCACGCCGCGTCAGGCCAAGGTATCCCCTATGGAGCGCCGGCGGCCCGCTGGCACGGGCGTATCAGGGAATGCCTCACCACACGACGGCAATCGTCACGCCCACCAGCCGTTAATCCGTGTTACCTGCGATGGAAAGTACGTCGAAGACCGGTGTGGCTGTCCTGTCGTTAGCGAGGTGAACAGTCCGCAGACCAGGGTACTGCGGATCGGGGCAGGCTACAGAAATTCCTTAGAGTTAAATGGCGAATCTTCGCAGAGCATCGAGTTTCGAAAGTTAAAGGCGGCGAATCGTCTCGGATCGTCTCCAAGGATTGGGTGCTGCGGATCGGGTATGCCAACGACGCCAGCGCGCGTGTTTTCGGAAACCATCTCGTAGGTGATTGCCATCTCACTCTGTCGCTCGTCCTGGCGGAACAGCTCAAACTGGAAGGTATTACCTTGAACATTCTCAAAGGTGAGTACGAACTCAAAGTCCGTGAGTGCGTAGCGCACGATTGCCCCTTCTGCAGTCGCGTCTACGGGCAGCAATGAAATCTGGGGCGCGCTGAATATATCCACGACGGTGTTGTTTCCCGGGCCAGGTGCGCCAAAAGCAATCGTGCCGTCACTGCCGATGTATAGGGTGAGGTAGTCTTCGCCGTAGTAGGTGAGCACGTTTCCCGGTGGAAGGGAGAGTTCAAAGGGGTCGCCAACGGAAAAATCGATTGTCGCGTGTTCTGTTGGGTCAACCGGTAGGCTGCTGCGCTCTAACACATAGCGGGGGTAATGCGGGTACGGAGCAGACTTTTCAAAAACCGGCGAATCGCCAAAGTGCAGTTGCTTTCCGGCTAAGCAGGTCGCTTCACCCGACTTAAAATACTGCGTGTTGTACTCCTCATTGAGACAGCCGGAGAGCAGGCAGACGAAGGTCAGGCTACAACCTAACCTGATAAGTGATATATGTCTCAAGGTGTTTCCTTTCTGACGCGGTGTCCCGTTCAAGGGCCGTTTTATTGACCCAGACCCAGTTTCATCGAACCGGTATTTGCAAATTGGGAGTCCATAAGCAAATCAGATTCAACAAAGGACCGTTCAAGAAAATCTTCGAGTCCAGCGTCGTTTCCCAATTGAAAGTTGCGCTCGTCCGTGCCGAGTCCAACGACACCCGATCGGGTATTTCGTCCGACGTTGGGGTAGGTGAACGCCATGTCGTGTCGCTGCTCACCCTGCAGAAAAAACTCGCACTGGAAGGTGCTACCGCCCACGTTCTCAAAGGTGATGACGATGTTATCTTCGTATATCGCGTAGCTCACCCTGCCGCCGTCTGCAGTGACATCAACAGGCAGGAGGGATAACTGAAAAGAACTGAAGTGTTCGGCTAGGTTTCCGTTGCCTGTGCCCGGGGTGCCAAAGGCGATGGTGCCATCACTTGCGATGTAGAGCGTGGAATAGAGCCATCCGTAGTAGGCCACCTCCGTCCCCTCGGGTAATAGGAGCGCAAAGGGGTCGGCCACGGAAAAATCCATAACTTGATGGTCCACAGGGTTTACGGGGAGCGCCGATTGCTCCGAAACGATACGCTCATAGTGCGCTGGTCGGGTGAGCTTCTCAGTGTAAAACGACTCTGACGTGAAGTATATCTGTTTGCCGCCCAGCCGCGTTGCCTGACCAGCCTCAAATTCCTGTGTATGGTATTCGGGAAGGATATTAAATCCAAGTATACAGCCAGTGAACGTGCCCGTGAGGAGGAGTATGACTCCCCCGATCTTCAGTATCGTGCGTTTCATATTTTGCCCTCTTTTTACGTTTTCCCGTCAGCCCGCAGACTGCCTCACCGATGAAACCAACGCGCCTTCCCGCCGCGACCGACGGGATGTTATTGTTGACCATCTTTGGTAAAATAGTAGCAATCTCATCTTCCGAAAGCAATCGGTCGATCCCCTTCTCTTGCCAAGGGGATGGGTGTTAGGATAATTCATTCTACGGGTGGGGCGGGTGCTTCAATATGCACCTTGCACCGTAGAAGTCCAAGTTAGAATCAGGAGGAAGTTGTGGTGTCGATTCGAGTGCTGTTTTTGTCGTGTGTTGCGGTGCTTTTGGGTATTTCACAAGGGGCCACCGCCCCATTCTTACCTCCGCCCGAAAGCCCCGGCCCAGACGAATGGCCTTTTCTGACGGACCTCGCGGCCCCCATGACCTACACGGCCCATTGGACCCGTGACGTGGCCAACGCGGGCGAGGCGAGCCTCCGGGAAGGCGTTCGTATCGAAGCGAACTTTCCGGACCCGGATGGTATCTTGGAAACGGCCTATACGGACCTCAACGATTTCTTCGGCCAGGTGGGCATTCCCACAGAGGGGACCTATCGCATCATCACGGAGCAGGTGTCCACCGATGTTTTTGAGACCTTTATCGTTAAGGTCACCGAGACCGAGTGCCGCATCCAGGCGAATGACACAGAAGGCATCCGTCGGGGCATCTTTTTCGTGGAGGATGAACTGCTTCGTGCGGAGGGGGCCTTTCTTTCCATTGGCGAAAAGAAACGTTCGCCCTTTATCCGTAATCGTATTTCCCGTTGCTTCTTCGGTCCCATCAAGCGCCCGCCGAAAAACAAAGACGAATTGATGGACGACGTCAACTACTACCCGGAGCACTACCTCAATAAACTCGCCCACGACGGCGTGAACGGCCTCTGGCTCACCATTGAGTTCATGGATATCTGCAAGACCTCGCTCATTCCCGAGGTGGACCCAGGCCGGGAAAAACGGCTGGCGAAGTTGCGGGCCACGGTGGCCGCCTGTCGCCGCTACGGTATCAACGTCTACATCTTTTGCATTGAGCCCCGGGTCATGGGCATTCATCATCCCTTGTTGGTCGCCCACCCCGAGTTGGGCGGCATGACCGTCGGTCGGGGCAGCAAACTCTTTTGTCCTTTCCCGGAAATTTCCCAGACCTATCTCTACGAAGCGGTCAATGATATTTTCACCGAGGTGCCCCATCTTGGTGGCCTCATCAATATCAGCTTTGGCGAGCGTTCTACCACCTGCCTCAGTGGGGCGGACAACGACTGGAACATCGCGTGCGACAACTGCAACGACAAAGAGCCCGGTGAGATTCTCGGCGCTTCCATGTCGGCCATGGCGCGGGGGATGCACGACGCGAACCCAAAGGCCCAGCTGGTCTCGTGGCTCTACGTGCCGGAAAATGGCACCGGGCTGGTGCGCGACCTGACGCCTCTTCGCAACCTGGCGAAACACACGCCACCGGGGGTGATTACCCAGATTAACTTTGAGTCCGGCGGCACCAAGGTCCAGCTCGGTAAGGAACGCCACGCGGGCGATTACTGGCTTTCCTATGTGGGGCCCAGCGCCATCTACCGCGATACCGCAGCGGGCGTGGGGGAGAGCAAGGGCGAACTGGGGGCGAAACTCCAGGCCTGTAATTCCTTCGAGGCGTCCACCATTCCGTACGTGCCTGCGCCGAGCAACCTCTATCAGAAATACGGCACCATGCGGGAACTGGGCGTGACCTCGGTGATGCAGTGTTGGTATATCGGTAACCTGCCCTCCGTCATGAATCGCGCCGCCGCCAGCGCCCTGCCCTTCGCGCCGGAAGGCCTTTCCGAGGCCGACTTCCTCCTCCACCTGGCCCAGCGCGATTGGGGCCCCGAGCACGCGCCGACGGTGGTGAAGGCCTGGCAACGTTTTACCGAAGCCTACGACCACTATCCCCTCACCAACGCCATGCAATATTACGGCCCTATGCACGACGGCATCGGCTGGCCCCTGCACCTCAAGCCCGTCCACATCAACCTTTCGCCCGTGTGGAAACTGGAATATCCGCCGGCCGGTGACCGCATCGGTGAGGCCTTTTCCGGCTCGCACTCGTTGGAGGAGATGTTGACCCTCTGCGGCCAGATGTCCGACACGTGGCAGGAGGGACTCGAAATTCTCGCGACCCTGAAGCCCCAATTTTCCGACGAGCCCAACCGCGAGCTGGATATTACCAACGCCGAGGCATTGGGCCTTCATTTTCGGACGGGATACAATATCCTGCGCTTCTACCGCCTGCGGGAACAGTTGCTCTATAACCCCGGCGACCAGGGCGCGGCGTTATTGGATGAGCTGCGCGCGATTGTCGAAGAAGAGATTGAAAACGCCACCGCCATGAAGGCCCTCTGTGCGCGGAACCCCTACCTGGGTTTCCAGGCGGAAGCAGAGGGGTATCAGTATTTCCCGGCCTATCTTGATTGGCGCATTGACCAATTGCGCGGCGTGTTGGAAAACGAAGTGCCGACCGCAGCCGCGTCGATAGCGGCGGGGGAACCAGTCTTTGCCGTGGACTCCGGTCTTGCCGAACAGACCCACCGCGTCGTTGCCCCCCAGGCTCCCGACGCCTTTTCGGGGAACTGGAAGGACGATTCAGTCGGTTGGACGACCGTGTCGGCGGTGGAGAGCGGTTCAGACGAATTTGACTGGTCCTGGCAGGCCACCCACGATAGCGACGCCGTCTATGTGAACGTGACCGCAACGAAGTCCGAAGCATGGCGTCCGGTGGCGACCAAAGTGCACCTCGAGCCCACCCATATTTATCCGCGCCGAACCTTCCGCATGAACCCCGCCGGTAAGCAGGATATCCAGGTCACTTGGCTGGATAAGGAAGCACCCTGGGAGGCCCATTGTGAGGTAGTGGGAGACCAGCAGGTCTTCCGCATGCGCGTGCCGCTCAGTTCCTTCCGCGGCGAAGACGACCCGACCCGACCCATGCGCGTCAACGTGGAAGTGACTTTCCTCTCCGCCGACAAGAAAAAGCAGGTCACTAAGATGTGGGCACCCTCCTCGGGTGACAACCTGATGTCGCGGTTGGGCTACGGCGCCGCCGACCCACGGGAAATGGGTTGGCTGCTTAGGGAATAGGGAATTGAGAATTAACTGGGTCGAAACGATGGGCCTGATTGCGCTGTGTCCTTTAGGTCCTTTTCGTCCTTTATGTCCTTTAGCGGTTCACTCCACCGGCCAGTTATACCGTACCAACTCGGCCGCATCACCAAAGTAGATACCTTTGTCGTCGATGGCCATACCACAGCGAATCTTTCCGCTGTACTCCGCCAATACTTCCACGGCGTAGCGCTCCGGGTTAATCCGAAACACCTTGTTGCCGCCCAGGCCGTAGATAAGGCCGTCTTTCCACAGGCGGAGCGATACGTCGATCACATGGCCCACACCCACGGAGGCCGTGTGCAACACCGTATCCGTCGGGATGTCATAGACGAAGAGGGTCTCTGCGCCCGATATACCAAAAATGCGGTCGCCCACGCGACACAGGCTGCGAATGTCCTTGTCGCCCGCAACGATGGCCTTCGCGAATTTCAGTTGCTTCGCCACCGGGTCAAAGGCGAAGAACTTCGCTTCCCTTTCGGTGGGGGTCGAACCACCACCACCCCGGACGCTGGAACCTCCAAAGAGAAGCCCGGAGGTCGGGTCATAGGCCAGCGCTACGAGGGATTGGTTCTCAATGAGCTGGGGGAAGTTTTCGACGAGCTTGTCTTCCACCGGGTCCCAGATGCCGAGGGAGCCACCCAGTCGTCCATACTCGGGATAGCTGCCGATGTAAATCTTTTCGTCGGGCCCATGAATCATCGCCCGGGGCCGCAGGTGGCCCGGACCCAGGGGGCCAAAGCCACGGGGATTGTTGGTCGCGGCGCGGCCATAGTCCCATGGCTTGGATGGGTCCCACTTGGAGAGGAAGGATCCGGGGTAGGCACAGACGTAGAGCGTGCCGTGATGGTCCAGCATACTGTAGATTTCACCGCCCGTTTCCGTGGCGTTGCCGGGGTTCTCCAGCGCGCCATTGGCCGGGTCGTAATAGAAAATTTCGTTGGGCATGGCCGTACCGCCATAAATGCGGCCGAGGGGGCCATTGTCCACCATGAAGATGCCCGAGCCCGCTCCTTCATAAGTGAAGCTGCGCTTCTCGGTGCTCCCGTCGGGGGAGACCAGGGTATAAGTGCCATCAATGGTGACGTCTGCCACCCGTCGTCCATCCTTTAAGGTGACTTGGTTCACAATCTCGGGGCGTTCGCTCACTTCGCGTACGCTGTCTCCGTCGGGCACCAGAATGGCCGCCTTCTTTACGAGCTCCCCGGCATCATTGGCCACCATGGTCGCCGCGCTGATATAGACCTGGCCATCGACGCCGAGCTGAACGCTCGCGAAGGTCAGGGACTCATGGTTGCGGTATTGCTCGGGAAGGATGGCCCGATGCGCGCCGGTTTCAGGGTCCAGACGAACCACGTTGGCCCGGCCATAGCCGACGCCGACGTAAATCATCCCGTCCGGTCCCGTCACGATATTGCGCGTGTATTTCTGTGAAGGGTCCATGACGCCATAGTCTTCCATGGCACCCGTGGCCGGGTCATAGGAGACAATCTTCGCACCCGGATAGGTGCAGGCGTAAAGCTTTCCATCCGGCCCGATGCTATACATCCACAGATAGGATTCCGACGCGGCCGGGCGCCCCACCACCTCAATTTCCTTCTCCGGGTGTTTCGGGTCGAAGACCAGGATTTGGCCACTGTCGCCCGGGTCCGGGCCTTCGTGGGTGCCGAGATAGATTTTGTTGTCGGGGCCTACGATGAAGCCCCAGGCACCCGTGCCTACGGGGGATTGGAATTGCTCCGTGGCGCCGCTCTCCGGATCGATGGCGACCAGGAAGAGCTTGCCGCCGTCCTGGCGAAAGTTCACATAGATGCGCTCCGAGCCTTCCGTGGGGCCGGGGCCAATCAGGGTGCCCATGAGGCCCGCCTTCATCACCGGAACGCCAATAACTTCGAAGGGCGTGTTGTCTGCGCGGACGCCTTCCATCAACATAAAGGTCGTTAATGCTACCCAAATCATCCGAGCTGGCAGTCTATTCCATGGATTCCACATTTCGAACATCGTCCTTTACGTCCTTTAAGTCGTTTTGGTCCTTTAAGCGCAATCCCCGCCGAAAACCTATCACAACCAATAGATTGACTCAAGCAGATAGGGCGTTGATTCGTTAGAAAACTCTACAAGACGCTCCCCTCCTTGGAGGGTCTGGGGGTGGGTCAATTTGCGAAAATGTCGATAACCCACCCCTGCCCCTCCCAGGAGGGGAGTGGTCGGCTGGGTCAAGTGAACAGCGCAGGTGAGATAGACGCCGCCCCCTGGAATATTCCCTTGACACACCACACAAATTGTGTCAGTCTACAGGTACACCGCAACAAAGCGAGGCCCCCGTGAATATCCAGATTTCCCTCAAAGATGGCGTGCCCATCTACCGACAGATCGTCAACCAGGTCAAATACATGGTGGCGTCTGGCCAACTCACAGCGGGCATGGAAGTGCCGCCCATCCGCGTGTTGGCGGAGCAGTTGCTCGTCACGCCCAACACGGTGGTGAAGGCCTACCGCGAGCTGGAGACGGAGGGCGTGGTCTACAAACGGCGGGGGGCCGGTACGTTTATTTCGGAGAACGGTTCGCCGCTCAAGGCGGCCGAGCAAAAACGAATCCTGACCGAACGGGCGGACACGTTGCTCACGGAGGCACGGCAAATGGGCTATTCACTGGACGACATAACGACGTTGTTGAACGAACGGGCTGCGGTATTGGGCAAGGCAAAAGACAAGTCAGCAAAGGAGCACGGATGATGGAAGACAAGGTGGTAGCGATTCAAGGGGTTACGCGCCAGTTCGGGTTGCTCAAGGCGCTGGATGACCTCACTTTTTCCGTGGAACCCGGCTGTGTGCATGGTCTCGTGGGCGCTAACGGGGCGGGGAAGACCACGCTCATCAAGCACATCCTCGGACTACTCCGGGCGAAGACGGGTACCGTGCGGGTATTTGGCTTGGACCCCGTGAAGCACCCCGTCGAAGTCCTGGGGCGCATCGGCTATCTCTCCGAAGAACGCGATTTGCCGGACTGGATGCGTATTCACGAGCTTGCGCGCTATACCCAGGCCTATCACCCCAAGTGGGACAACAGCTATTCAGACGAGCTCATCCAGACCTTTGAGCTCGACCCCCAACAGAAGATAAAGAATCTCTCCCGGGGCCAGCGCGCTTTGACGGGACTCATCGCCGCCGTGGCCCATCGACCTGACCTGCTTTTGCTCGATGAACCGTCGTCCGGACTTGACGCGATTGTGCGACAAGACATCCTTCGCGAAGTAGTCCGCGCCGTGGCCGACGAAGGGCGCACGGCCCTGTTTTCTTCCCATCTCCTCGACGAAGTGGAACGCATGTCCGATGTCGTCACCATGATTCACAAAGGCAAGGTGGTGCTCCACGGCAGCCTGGACGACATCAGGGATGGTCACCAACATCTGACCCTGCGATTTCCGGAAGAGCAAACGGTCCGCCCGACCATCGCGGGTGCCCTCTCGCTGGAGGGCTTTGGAAACCAGTGGCAAGCAGTCTGCAATGGCGAATTGGAGCAGGCGAAGGCGGCGATTCAGGCGCTGGGTGCCGAGATAACCGAAGTGCGCAACCCATCGCTCCAGGAAATATTCGTGGCGCGTGTCGGCCGTGGTGTCCCGACGAAGACAGAAGGGTAGGCCCATGAACAGCACCCTGTTGCGCGCCCAGCTATGGGAACTCTGGCGACTTACCCGACTGGAGTTGTTGTTGCGACTCCTCACGCCCTTGCCCTTTCTTTTCTTATGTCTTTATCTGCCAATCTTTGAGGGCTTGGTATACCTGAGTATCGTGCTGACGTCCGTTACGTCCCAACTCTGGCTCCAAAGCTTCGATCAGCGGCAGCAGGGAGCCTTTCCTTTCATCCTGAACTTTACCCAGCCAGTACCCACGGGCTGGTTGGTCGGCGTGCCTATGGCGTGGCTGCTCATTACTAATTGCCTCATCTACCTGGGCCTCGTCTGGGTTGCGCAGCTGATTCTTCCGATGTCCTACCCCGGCTGGACAATGCTTCCTTTCCTGTTGACGGTGAGCGCCTGTCTGGCCATGGCGACCTGGTCCACGACGGGTTTCGGAGAGCGGGCCGTCGTGACCATCGCAATGGCCTTCGTGCTGGCCGTCGTGTTTCGGCCCATCCTTTTGGCGATGGACCCATGGGCGACGGAACCCGATACACGAGGCTATGGGATGGAATATACCCCATTGGAAAATGGTGTTATGGCGGTGGTGGCGGCCATAGCCATTGGGGTCACCATTTTCTTTGTCCGGAAACAGCGATGCGGGGATTACCATTCCGTCGTTGGCGAGCGCATGTCGCGGGTCTACCAAGACCGAGAGAGCGGGGAGCGTCGGCATCCATTTTCATCGGGTGTTCGCGCCCAAATCTGGTTCGAATTGCGCCGTGTGCGAGTCCGTGCGCTGGCGGCTGTCTTTACGGGGTTGGCCAGCATGGCCTTTTTCACCTGGTTGCTGAATGATGATCGTGACGGAGTCGCCTTCGGCGCACTCGGGGCCATCCATTGCTTTGCGATGTTGGCCCTCATTCTTCTTGTGACCGAGGGGGTGTTGGGGATGAAATACCGCGCCAAGGTACTCCGGTTGTCTGTTTACGAAGCGACTCAGCCCCTATCTGTAGGGAGTAGCATCGTTTTGAAACTGGGTGTGATTCTCAGCGTTGCGGCGGTGGGTAGTGTCGTGCTCCTTTTGGGTGGTATTTGCTGTGCGTCGGTGTTGATTTCCATAGATGGAATTGAACGCGCGATGACCAGGATGGTGGAGCTTTCGTGGACGGAAATATCCGTGGTCGGGTATGGATTTGCAGCCTTGGTGGCCTACCTGCTGGCCTACCTGCTGGCCTGCCTGACGGCAATTCTGTTGGCCATGAGCTTAGGGTACAGCGCGCCGTGGATCGAGAAGCATCGTGCCCTCCCGGTGTTCGGAACGTTATTTATTCTATTTCCTATGTTCTTGCGGGTCGTTGAGGCGCTGCTGAAGTGGGACCTACGTTATCTCGAAGAGGCCTACCTCCTGGCGTGGGGAGTTCTACTGATCGCCGCAACCCTGTTCGGCATGCGCGCCGTTCTTCGGATGGGCATTTACGGTCCAACGCCTGTGACTATAATCGTGGTGTTGTGGGTGGTCTGCGTGGTTCTGCTGGGCCGTCAGGTCTTGCAGCACAATCCTGCCTTTGTCTCGTTGAGTGTGTATGCCGTGGTTTTCGTCTGCGGACTCTGTTGCATTCCGATTGGCAGTCTGGCCTGGGCCCCCTTGGCGCTGGCGGCACAACGGAATCAATGAGGAGTAGCTCCGTGGTACCCATCACGCACGAACTCTCCTGCGGCGAGTCTGCGACCGGGAGTTCCGGATCGCGCGGCACGGTATTCTCTTGGCCCGCGCTTGCAGCTACGACGTCGCCAGTGGGTTTTCACGGCGTTTCCTTCGGCTTGTAGGGCGCGCGGTAATGGTAGAAAACCTCCAGCGCGCTCGCCTTGCCCTCCAGGCTGAATTCGTTTCGGACACGCATCTCCAGTTTGTTCAACGCGCTGGGGAAGAGGGTCCACGTGAAGTCGGCGGGGCTTTCGCTCCAGCCGCTGTCGTTGATGTTGATTTCATAGGTGTCGAAGTTGGGCGTTTGGGTCGTCATCTTTATCAACACATCCCCTTCCGTGTCCCCATGGGTGGCCGTGAAGCGTACGCGGTTCAGCGTCGGATAAAAATCAGCTGGGCGGTCGCTATGCAGTGCGTACTGCAGTTTGCGGGGCGTCGCCGCGTCATACCAACAAAGGTAGCCGCTCCAGGGCCAGTAGGTTGAACCCTGCGCCACGGGACGGGGGGTGGGGCGGGTGAGGAAGTCATTCCGGGGAATGAGGCGGAAGAAACCCGCCAGGTTGTGGAGTGGGGGACGTTTCGCCGGGTCCGGGTCATTGATCCAATCGGTAAAGGTAGACATTTCCAGGGGCTGCTTCGATTCATCCTGTCCGCTGGCACCCCAATTGGACCACGGCAAAGGACTCGCCCAAGGGATGGGGTTTTCGGCGGAGAAGCCATAGCGTTTCAGGAAATAGTCATGCTGCTCCAGGGCGCTTATGGGCAGTCCAGTCTCCGTTTCGAATTCGTAGGCGTCAAAGACACTCTCCGGGTCGATGAGCACCCACTTCTCCAATTCGTCCACATAGACCTCGGGCACTTCGTGGTTGAAGACGTTCACGTGGCGGGCCTGGTACCCCAATGACTGGAGGGCCTGCACGAAGACGATGGTGAATTGGATACACATGCCGCCGTAGCCATAGCGGTCTTTCCGCTGCAGGATGTCCAGGGCATTCCACTCGGGATACTCGGGGTGGGGCGAGCCGTGATACCACAACTGAGAGACATGGTGGCGCAGTTGATTGATTTCGGCAAACTGCCCGTGCGCTTCCCGCACGAGTAATTCTTTCGGTAGCCGCCCGCGTAAGGTGTTGAGTTGGGGGGCGAGTTCCTGCTCAAAATGCATCGCATGGGACGGGTAGGCAATGGTGGGGTTGATGGCCTTGCGAACGTAAAAGGTATTTTCCGGCGGGGGCAGGTAGTGCGCATCACGTGTCACCTGAACCCCCTGGAGGACCGGGGTGGCCAAGGGGGATTCGCTTTGCAAGGTAATCTTCAATTGCATGAAGCGCTGGGTGGTATCGGGCAGGGCGCCATCGAAGGGAACGCCGATGCCAATGGCTTGATAGGGACTCCAGGTCGCCGCAGTGGGGTCGGGCGTGTCGGAGAAGCGGGCCATCCACGTGATGGAAGTGCCCTCCGGTGTGGTGCCCTGACCCTGCACGCGAAGGTTGTGGACCGTGGCCTGGGGAACAAGGGCATGCTCCTCCGTTTGCCAGAGGTCGATGGGCGCCGAAAGTACCGTTCCTCGCCCATGGTGCTGCTTCAGATTGAGGCGTACCACATACTCGCCCGGGGTGTCGGCCTCGGGTCCGAGCAGCGCCTTGCTCCACGTTACCCCCCCGTCGGTCGAACGGGCCGACGCATCGCCCACGGTGAAAGGAACGAGCCCTTCCATAGTCCCGCTGTCCGGGATTTTCACAAAGCCTGATGTGAGTAAGCCGGTGTGTCCCTGGTAGGTAAAGGCGCCACCGCCCCGTTCGTATTCATCGGCCCGGGCGAAGAGCAGGTCGTAGCCTTCCCCCTCGGGCGCGTCGCACACCACCTCAATTGCATTGTCGCCCACCACCAGAAATTCCACCGGCACGGGCACCCACCACCAGACCCGTTCGTGCCAGGACTGGGGGACCCCTTCCACGCGGTGTCCGTTTACCAGCAGGTGGTAGGGCGCAGGCTCGGGCGTCTTGGGTTCCATATAGAGCACCACATGGGCCTCTTCCGCACGGGGGTCTTCCAGGTGTAGTGTCTTCCGGACGCGCACACCCCGGTGGAGGGCTTCGTTATGAACTCCTTTATCACTCTTGCCCGCACCGGGCGCGTCGTTTTCGATGAGAACGAGGTCGTTGAGTTGGATGCCGTCGCGGGTTGGGGTGCGCATGACATCGTAGACCTGGCCGGTTTCGTAGAGGTCTGATGCGGTGATTTTGGTGTGTAGCGTTTTGGTGAGGGGGGCGTCGTTGGATTGGGCACAGGCCAGGAAGGGGATGATGAGGAGCATCACGGCGACGGGCCAACACGGTGGGGAGCGAAACATCGGTTCATCCTCTGTCAGGTAAACGGTGGTTACGGTCGGTGGTGAAGGTTCCCCGAAAACCAACGCCAGAATACGGTCACTTGTCGCGACATGTCAATGGGAGGGTCGCGCTAATTACTTTTGAGAGCTTCTTCGAACAGCCGAACTCGTCCATGACAATAAGTCCCACAGGTCCTAGAGGTTCCATAGGTCCCATAGGTCCCATAGGTCCTATGAGTCTCATAGGGTACCGTGAGATTGAAAGAGGGTATCGAGATCCATAAGATGAGTCAATGCGTATTTTAATAATCATAGCAATCCTTTTTGCCGTCACGACGTCTTACGCGCAGGCGGACCCGCCTCATCGCAATGACGTGGTGCGCACCATGCACACAGCCACGGACTTCATGTTTGAGACCCTGTCCAATCAGGGGGGCTTTGTCTGGTTCTATACGATGGACCTCGAGCCCTATGGCGAACTGAAGGCGCGGGATTCCATGATTTGGGTGGAGCCGCCGAGTACACCGGCCGTGGGACTGGTGCTGTTGGAAGCGTGGAAGACGACCGGCGATGTTTATTACCTGGACCGGGCGAAGGAAGTCGCTTCGGCGCTGGAAAAGGGACAACATCCCTCGGGCGGATGGAATTACTTCATCGACTTCGACCCCGCCGGGCTTCCCGCCTACTACGAGGAATTCTTCTCCCAATGCTGGGGCTGGCAGGAGTACCTGAAGCCCCGCAGCAACGCCACCTTCGACGACTATTCCACAACCGAGCCGACCCGATTTTTCCTGCGACTCTATGGGGCCACGAAAGACGTCGGGCATAAGGCGGTCTTGGACAAGGCCCTCGATCATATCCTGCGCGCCCAATACCCCGACGGGGGCTGGCCCCAGCGCTTTCCCGATGCCGAGGCAGACCACGACTACACGGCGGCCCGAACCTTTAACGACGATGTGAGCTTCGATTGCATCGACGTCTTGTGGGAGGCCCACGAACAGTTGGGTGACCCGCGCTTCCAGCAGGCCGCGACGGAAGGCATGGAGTTTTATCGGCGCGCCCAGCTACCGGCACCGCAGGCCGGCTGGGCCCAGCAGTATGATGGCGACCTGAAACCAGTCTGGGGACGTCCTTTCGAAATCGACACGGTCTCCACCACCCAGACCGTGGGCAATATACTCCAGCTCTTTACGTTCTATGGCATGACGGGCGACAGACGTTACTTGGACCCCGTGCCCGCTGCCTTAGACTGGCTGGACGCTTCGCACCTGTCCAACGCAGAGGGCTATACCCACACCAACTTTTACGAGATGGGTACGAACCGCCCGGTCTACATCAAACAGACCGGCACCACCGTAGAGGACGTGGTCTACACCCAGACCTATGAGAAGGAAGGCTGTTACCCCTATGCCCACGAAGTGACCGTCAACGTGGAGCACTATCGTCAGGAGCTTGCCCGCCTTCAGGCCCTCACACCGGAAGGGGCCCGGGCGGAGTACCGCCAGAAAAAGGCGAGTCACCCGCTGCCGGAAGACATTAAGGGCGGACACCTGGCCGTTGCATTAAGCAAGACCTCAGAGACCCCAGACGGTATCGCCGCCATCGTGGGGGGGCTCGACGCCCGCGGTGGCTGGCAGGATGACGTTACTCAATTGGATCCTTTTCGGCCCTTTACCGCGCCCCCACAGAAGATGAAGGCCTATATTGTCGGCGGATACACCGGCCGCATGTATCGACTGCTCAACTATCTGAACGGATTAGAATGACCCGTTGCAATCGGGTAGAACGGGGAGACCATGGGTGATTGGCTGGTAGTTGCTTTACTCACCCTCATGGCCGGGGCCGCCATGCCGCTGGGGGCCATGGCAGCGACTATCGACCGCTTCCTTCCCCATTGGCTGGAAGCCGAATTCCAGCATAGCATCATCGCCTTTGGCGGTGGGGCCCTCCTCTCCGCCGTCGCGTTGGTCCTCGTGCCGGAGGGTATCAAGGGACTTTCCATTCCTTTGGTGGTTCTTTGTTTCGGCTTCGGTGGTCTCGCTTTTATGGGGCTCGACCGCCTGCTGGCCCGGTCCGAGAGTCCCGCGAGCCAATTGGCGGCCATGCTCTCCGATTTTATCCCGGAGGCGGCCGCGCTGGGCGCTGCCTTCGCGGCCGGGGGCGACACGGGCTTGCTGCTTGCAGGCCTCATGGCCCTGCAAAACCTGCCCGAGGGCTTCAATGCCTACCGCGAGATGACAGATAGCGGAGCGGTCCGGGGTAGCCATGTGATTATTGCCTTCGCTGTCATGGCCCTGCTGGGTCCGGTCGCGGGCCTCTCCGGCTATTTCTGGCTCTCCGCCTATCCAGGCGTGATAGGGGGCATCATGCTCTTTGCGGCGGGCGGTATACTCTATGCTATTTTTGAAGACATCGCCGTGCAGGTGCCCCTCAAGCGCCATTGGGCACCCCCGTTGGGTGCGTTGGGCGGCTTTCTACTCGGGCTGGTCGGGCAAATGCTTATCATGCAATAAAGGGACATGTTGTGCTTAAAGCGAATATTATTGGTACCGGAATTATGGGAAGCGCCGTGGCGCAAGTATTGGCACGGGAGCCGTGCGTAAAATTGACGGCGGCCTGTAACCGGAGCCCCATGTCACTCGATGTACTGCACGAGGCCTTTCGTGTTGAGCCCTATCGCGACTACGTGGAGATGCTCGATGCGGAAAAGCCCGACGTGGTCTTCATTGCCACGCCCGATTGGGCCCACTATGAGCCCGTCATGGCCTGTCTCGAAAGGGGTATTCATGTCTTCGTGGAAAAGCCCCTCACCACCGACGTGGCCGAAGCCGAAGCGATTACGAAAAAGGTGGCTGAAACGGGATTGAAACTCCAGGTTTCTTACAATCACCGCTGGCTCGCGCCCTATCACCTGGCCCACACCAAGATTCAATCCGGCGAAATTGGCCGTCCCCTCGTGGGCTATGCGCGAAAGAACAACCCCACTACCGTGCCCACCAAAATGCTCGCCAGCTGGGCGAAAGACAGTTCCCCCATGTGGTTCCAATCCTCCCACGATATCGATCTCATGCTCTGGTGGTTTGACGATGAACCCGTGGAAGTCTTTTGCACCGGGGTGAAGTCCGTCTTGAAAGAGAAATATGGCTGGGATACCTGGGACGCCCTGCAGGGGCAGCTGCGCTTTAAACAGGGCGGTGTGGCCACCTTTGAGGCTTCCTGGATCTATCCCGAGAACCATCCCTCCATGCCGGATTCTTTCATGTCGGTCGTGGGGGAGCGGGGCCATCTCCAGGTAGACCGCAAAGACGAGGCGGTGGAAATGAGCAGCGAGGGGGGCTTCACTTGGCCGCGCAGCTTGCTTAACGCCAAGGTCTTTGACCGCTGGGTAGGCGCCTTCCCCTCGAGTATCGCCAGCTTTATTGATGCCGTGGAGCAGGACCGGGAACCCTTTGTCACCGCCCGCGACGGCTGGCGCGTGACGGCCGTGCTTGATGCCTTTCACCGCGCCGCCGAGACCGGGAAATCGGTGACACTGTCGGCACTTCGTTAGTGGCTACGGTTGGTTTTTGGAACAGGGCCCGACTAAAGGCCTAATCACAGAGCGCGCGAAGTGTATCCAAATCGAAGTGCTGCAAGAATCCAAAGTTAAAGAGGCTGGGTGTGCGGGTGTATTTGCCCCGCGCTTCCAGGACGTCGATGAGGGAGTCGGGCATGTCGTTCGTTTCCACGCCATCTACCAGTCCGGGATTCAGGGCGGCGGTCGTCAGGGCGATCAGCCCGCTCTCCACCCCGGTCGTATGCAGTATGACAGAGCGCGCCCCCTTCGCACTGCGAAACCAATCGCATACGGCGGCGACCTGGGCCGCCTGCACGGCAAGGGCACGCTCGCCCGTGGCGTTGAGAATCATGGCATAGGGCCAGGAGTTGCCACTCCGGGGCGACGTGCCGTCTTGGAAGAGGGGGGCCAATGCGACGGTCTGATGGCCAGCCGCCGCGATGGAAGCGAGGTTTCCGCCCGCCGCAGGAAGTCCACCATCCTGGAGTACAAGGTGCACTGTATTGTAGGAAGCCTCGCCGGGGAGCAGGCCGGCTGCGCCCACTTCCCAGTCCTGACTGACGAATCGGTAGGCGGTGGACAGGGTGTCTCTATCGGTTTTCAGCTCGGAGATGACACGGGTCAGTGAAATCGGGGTGTAGCGGAGTAGTTCTCGTAGTGTCCCGCGGGTTTCTTGTTCCCAGGTCGTTCGCCCGGCTTCGTCCAGGCCGGGAATCGCAGGCCGTGTGATGGCCTTGGCGACTTCAATCGCCGTTCCTACGATGGTCCCGTTGTTTTCTGGAATGCCCACATTCGTCTGTTCCACCGGGAGGATTTCGCCTTCGGTGGGCAACTCGGCATCGCCCCAATCGGATTCGGGTACCAGGTATTCATCCACAAATTTGTAAAATTCGATACGGTTGTCCTGCCCGTAGTTGTGGTCGCCCGGGTCCTCGTTGATGTGGAATCGAAAGTCCGATTCGGCGCCATACAACCCATAGACGGGGCGCACGGGGTCATAGATGGCAGGCAAGGTGCGCGCGGCCTGGAAGCAGCAGTTGTCCTGGGCATTGTAAATGAGCAACGCCGGTCGCGGCGCGAAAAGGGCGGTGAGATGGGTATAGTCGGCCACGGTCAGCATGTCCATGGGCACCTGCTCCAGGTCGCCGATGTCGCTGCCGTTGTCGATGCGCACCCCCATGGCGCCATGGCCCGCCACAGGCACGATGACCGAAACCCGCTCGTCCACCGCGCTGAAGACCGCCGTCTGCCAGCCGCCGCCGGAAAGTCCGCTCATCGCCAGGCGACGCGGGTCCGTGCGCGGGTGGTTTTCGAGGATATCCATGGCCCGCTTCAAGGCGAGGTGAAAGACCGACACGCCCCGGATGCCCACCAAATCGAGGTAGGCACTCCGCCCGTGGTCGTTGTCCACGCCCTCCAACTCGCCACAACGGAACCACTCGGGGTGAATGTTCACCACACCCCGCTTGGCAAAGTTGATACACCGTATTTGCTCCTCATCCCGCACCTTGCCTTCGTTGTAGTGGCCATTCACATTGAGCACGCCCGGCAGGTTGGTGGCCTCGCCATCGGGCTCATAGAGCAGGGCGGGGATCCACATGCCGGGGATGGCCTCATAGCGGAGCTTGCGGATGCGGTAGCCGTGGCCGGTCTCGATGTCTTCCACGTATTCGACCTTCACGTCGCCTTCGGTCCAGGAGGCGGGCACGCCCTTCAGGACCACCTCGTCGAGATAACGTTGGCGCAGTTCGGTGGACTGGGCCTCCCACTCTGCCCGTGTCTCCGGCACCACCAGGGGGGGGACGCGCTCGTGGAGGTAGGTCTTCACGTCTTCCAATACCACCTCATCGGGCAAGGCGGCGCGTGTCAGGAGTTGTTCCACGGTTTCGGCCGGGGCGTCGAGGCCGAACGAAAGGAAGGCTACGAGAACAACGAAGAACAGACGCATGGGGAAACCTTTCGAGTGGGGTCAATTTTTCCGGACGACGGCGCTCCCAGTATGGGGAATGGAATTCTGCAATCGCAAGAGGGTAGTAAGGGCGAGAAAAACCGAAGGGGTCCACCTTAGTGGGGGGCAATACATTGTGGTAGTCTCATAGGCGATTCGCGTGTGCTTGTGTCATCGTTACTCATTTCAGGAGAGAGCCCGATGGGTTATTGTCATATGTTCTACGGCGTAGATCTGAAACGTATTCAAGCCCTTTTCGGTTCCAACGATACGGCATATGTGGACAAGTTGATCGCGGGAATGGGCGACGAACTGAAGGGGAACGACGCATTTTTCGCCGATGCAATTGACGAGGGTACGTGCCCTTCCTCCGAGCAGGCGTTGCGCCATATCGTCGCGGGTACCATCACCGGAGCGAATGCGGAAGCCATGTATGGCTACGTGCTGAAGATAATTTGCGAGCACGAGGGTGAAATGCTCGATGGGGAGGTGTATGCCATTCGTGATCATCCCTACGCGTCGAAACTGGTCGCGTCAGGGCCCCCAATCCCAATACCCGACGATGCGGGAGATTTTCCGGAAATCGGCTATCTCGCCCTCGAGGACATCGACAGGGAGATTGAGCGCATTGACAAGGCACCCCAACGGGCACGGCGTTCCCTCGCCCTTACCGTGTTGAAATGGGCTACCCGGGGGATGCTTCGCCTGCAGATGAGCGACGAGGAAGCCGTGGAGGACATGGCGGCATATCGGGAGTCACTTATTGAGGCGAAGAAGAAGGGATACAGCATCGTATCGTTCCGTCACTGAGTTTTGCTCAGGGTTTCTTAGCAGAATATACGGTCCTACCGTCCACCGCGACGGTAAACGCGTCCAGTGCCGTGGCAACGGTGGTGTCACCAACCCGGACGGTCTCACGGTCGTAGGATACGGTGGCGGGCGACTCACCTGCTCCGAGAATCTGGTAGACCGCAACAAATTGTGCGGAAGCACCTTTCAGACGACGCATCACAACGGGGATATACTTCGTGGCAGGTTGGGCCCGTCCCTCGCCCACAAATAGCGCGGCATCGTCGAGGAAGGTCACGTGAATGGCCCGACTCTTTCCGGTGTCTATCGTGAAGGTGCCTGGATTGCTTTCCAGGCTGTGAAGGTCTTTCAGGTGCTGGTAGCCTTGTTTTTCTCCGAGCGCTGTGGGGGTGCCTGTGGGTAGTCCTGCGAGCGTACCATTCACATGGAGGGGGAGGTCATAGGTATGCTCCGTTTCCGAGCGCCCCTGGAATATATCCACAATGACGCCCTTCCGCATCACAAGCGCCCGTTCCAGGGTGACGCCCTCATAGCCCTCGTCCAGGGCCGCATGGGTCAAGGACCACCCGTCTCCCGTCTGAAAATCAATCAGCCGGCCCGAGGCGCGCTTCTGCGTCGTCTGGTCGACCACCACCGTGTTGTGGGCCACGGTCTGGGTGTACCACTCCCGGTGCAGCGGGTTGCCATAAGAGAGCCGTCCCGGGTCGACAACGCGCTGGTCGCCGTGGGCATAGAGCAGGATATCGAGTTTGGCTGCGTGGGTGTGACCACTCGTGCCGGGGCTGTAATTGAAGAAGAGCGCCGTTTCCCCCGAGGCATCCCGCAAGATGGCAAGGCCATCGTCTGGGTCGTTGCTTGTGGCCAGTTGTAGTGGCGCGGCTTCGGTGCCTTCAGGGACGTCCTTTCCCCACAGTACGGCATAGGGCGATTTTCGCGGTGCGCGCAAGGCGAGAAAATTCGGGTCCCGGTAACGACGATAGGCCACTTCATAGAAGACCGCCGCACCCTTAATCGAGCTTCGCGAGCTGTCGTTGATGGGCGGATAGGTCATATCGGGGTAGAGGGGTTTGGTCGGGCCTTCGAATAACGAATGCACCACGGGGAGCGCGTAGAGATCAACGCCGCTACGCGCGGCCGCTTCCAATAGATAGAGGTGGGCTTTCATGGCGTACCAATGGTAGGAGGGCGCTCCTTCATACCACATCCCACTGGGCAGCACCGACTCGCGCATTTGATAGAGGAAGCCGTGTTGGGGGTCGTTGATGGCAAAATCGACCATGGCCTGATCACCCAGCAGGAAACCCGTGGCGGCAATGCCGGCGTTGTGCCAGGACTGCCAATTGGACTTGCTTGCTTTGTAGCGCAGGATGGTGTCCACCATGGGGCGAAGCAGGTGGGTGGCAATGATCTCGTGGTCTTCCGCCGAAAAGCAGTCCGCGTCATAGACCAGGTCGTAACCGAAGATGAGGCTGCACAGGGTCACCGACTCATCCAGGGTCTGGGCATAAAGCCGGGCGCCCTTGGCGGCCTTTCCGTTTTTGAAATCGTGGAGTGGCAGCGACTCATAAAAGGAGGCGTACTCCAGGAGAATTTCGCGCACCCGCGCCGCAAATTCCGGCTTGGGGTCCAGGGCGTAGGCGGTACCCAGCGTTTCAATGCCCCGCATCCAGTGGCTGTGGCGAAAGGTCACATAGACCTCGTCATAGGGGTAGCCGGTATAGACCGTCTTACAACTCTGACAGACGTGACGGGTCGGATTCTCGGCCTTCAGGCGGCCCCCATCTTCTTTGCAGGTATACCAGTGGGACCACTGGCCGCCCGTGCGCGGGATGTCCAGGTCAGCGTTCACCAACTTGGTGGCGCTGTTCACATAGCCCTTGCCGATTTCCGTCGCCCAGCCTTCATTTTCCATGCGCGCCCGCGCCTGCTCCTTTTCTTCGGGCAGCAGGTAAACAGGCCCCTGCCGATCGGGGGCTAGTGTGATTGCGATTTCCTGGGGGACGGGCGCGGTGGCGGCGACGAAGACAAGACTGAGGGCGGTGAACAACATGGTACTTCCTGATAGGGGCTGGGGGATGGGTGGTGGTGGCGTGGGGTTCGCAACCAACTCCGCCATCCTGTAGAATCGAAGGGAAGGTCCCAGGCAGGGTTCCCTCCATAGCTTCTATAACGTCAAAACAAAGGTGTTTCCAGTATGCGTAATTCAGCGGCTTCGGGCAAATTTCTCCCCGTTCTTCCTATCATGTTCTTGGGGGTGTTGGCCCTTTCGAGTAGCGCCCTCGCCCATAGCGGTGCCCATGGCCCCATGTCCCCCCAAGACCCTGCCGCCGAAGCCTACATCCACACCTCCCGCGCCCACGGCACGACGGGCGAGCCCCGGGTGGCGGAGGGGGAAGAAACGGGTCTGGTCCAACTGCGCATTATTGATGAGGCCACAGGCGAGCCGACGGCGGGGCGCGTGAACGTGGTGGGTCCCGAGGGACACTACTACGAGCCCGGCGACAAGCCGCTGGCCCCGTGGAGCCTTCACCGCGCGGGGAATCGCACGACCAAAGGCCCCTTTCGCTATTACGGTTGGTTTTTCTACTCTGATGGAGAAGATGCCATCAACGTGCCTGCGGGCGAGGTTACCATCGAAGTCTGGAAAGGCTTCGAGTACCGACCCCTTCGGAAAGTCGTCCATGTAGCGGCCGGCGAAACGAAGGCGGTGACGCTCTCGGTATCGCGCACCCTCGATATGGCGGCCCAGGGCTGGTATTCCGGTGACCCCCACATCCACCTCGACCGAAAAGACGACGCCGACACGGCGAAGGTCCTGAGCCTCATGTCGGCCGAAGACATTCGCAATGGCTTCATGCTTTCTCTCAATGACGCCAAAACTTTCAAAGGGGTTTTGGAAGATGAAGAGACGCCCCAGCTCCAGGGCATGGGGGCCGCCTCCATCGCCAGCCAGGGGGACTACACCATCAGCTCGGGCTATGAATACCGCAACACGACCTACGGACATATCCTGCTCATCATGGCCGATGACCTCGTGTTTCGCGATCAGGTCCTGGCGGTAGATGAGTGGCCCACCTTCGCCAAGGTCGCCGAAGAAACCCGCCGGCTCAACGGCCGGGCTATTCACGCCCACGGTGGCTATGAAAAAGAAATCTACGCCGATTACATTACCGGTGCGACCGATGGGGTAGAGTTACTCCAGTTCGCCGTCTATCGCGGCATTGGGTTGAATGGCTGGTATCACATGCTCAACGCCGGCTTCCGCTTTCCCGCCGTGGGGGCGAGTGATTATCCCTATTGCCGGGCCCTCGGGGATTGCCGTACCTATGTGAAGCTCGGAGAAGACACCTCCATGCAGGCCTGGACCGATGCCCTGGTGGCGGGCAATAGTTTCTTCACGACCGGACCCATGGTGGAGTTTTCCGTCGATGGGGCCACGCCCGGCGAAACGGTGACCCGCGACGAAAGCGCAGAGACCGTAACCATTCGGCTCACCGTCCGTTCCGAAGTGGCCGCCGTGGGGGCCATTGACGTCGTCGCCAACGGAGCGATCGTCCGAAAGATTCGTCTCGACCAGCAGACACCCGCCTATGAATTGCCCCAGCGCCTCAACTACACCTTCAAACTGCCCCTGACGGAATCCACGTGGTTCGCCGTTCGTGCCCACGGCGAATCCATGGCCGGACTCCCCGACGTCGAAGCCCACACCAACCCGGTCTTCGTGATGAAAGGGGAGGCTCCCATCGCCAATAACGGGTCCGTCGACTGGCTCCTCGCCAAACTCGACGAACGCATCGCCAATCTTCAGGCGATGGATGACTTCGAAAAGAAAGCTGATGTGCTGGCCTTCTTCAACGACTGTCGTGCACAGTTGGCTGCGAAGAAGCAATAGGGTGAAGGGGGAGCGTCGGACGTGCCGCACGATGCCATTAAGACGTCTACCGCTTAGCGTTGCGTCCCACGGCGTCCGTCGGGAGCAAGCTCCCTCATTAAAGTAGCAGCAAGCTGCCACACTCCAGAGAGTCTCCCTGGTGTGCGTAAGCTTGCTTACGCTTTCATGGAGCAAGCTTGCTTGCGGCGTATGGGAATGGGACGCGATTCCATTAAGACGTCTACTGGTTAGCCTAGCGTCTCACCACTTCCGTCGGGAGCAAGCTCCCTCATTAAAGTAGCAGCAAGCTGCCACACTCCAGAGCGTCTCCTTGGAGTGCGTACGCTTGCTTACGCTTTCATGAAGCAAGCTTGCTTGCGGCGTATGGAAAGGGCGCGTGATGCTACCACGACGTCTACCGCTTAGCGTTGCGTCTCACCGCGTCCGTCGGGAGCAAGCTCCCTTATCAAAGTAGCAGCAAGCTGCCAGACGCCAGAGAGTCCTCTGTGTCCTACCCCCTATTTTCCCCTTGACACACGGCCTGTTTTGTGGAATTCTATGTATAGACATGCTAGGCATAACGCCTGCGGCAACACACGGGCCATCTTCCTATGAGTGATTCCTTTCAAGCGGACATGACCGAAATGCTGATTCTTCACGTCCTGTCGCCCGGGGCAACCTACGGCTTCGACATCGTAGAACAGGTCCTCGAACGTTCCCAGGGGCATTTGACCTTTAGAGAAGGTGACTTGTATCCCGTCCTCCACGCCATGGAGCGGCAGGGGATGCTGCACAGTTACTGGGTCCAATTGGACGACGAACGGCGCCGAAAGTACTACCGCATCACCGCCGAGGGGGCCAAACTACTCGAGGCCCGACGGGCCCAGTGGAACGATTATGCCGTGGGTGTGGACGGCGTTTTGGGCACGCCCCACTGGGGCGACTGCTTCGCATGAGGGCAACCGGGGGACTGCCTCGAAACCAGGCGGATGACATGGAGAGGGCACGGGCGATGAGCGAAACAGTAGACCTATCCTACGCGGGGCAAGCGCTAATTTCGAGGCTGTCCCTGCAGTACGTCATGGCGGGGAGTAGCGAGGGCGTCGTGCCCTTTAGAAAACTTCGTCCGGCAGTCTGCTTTTGCCCTCACGTCTACAACCTAAACTCGCCTTCAAGCCATACCGCCGGTACAGCCTCGCGCATCGGGGTTGACCTTTCCCCACCGCAGTTTGCGAGGAAGTCAGCGCGGTCTGCATTGCGTCCCGGTGACGTATGCGCGAAGGCAGTCCCTGGGGGCACGTGCCATGCCGTGGGATAAAGAAAGCGAAGAGGCTTTTCCGGCAAAGCATTCCCGAGAACCCAAGGGGCTGCGGCAGGATATTCTGGACGAAATCGCAGACCACCTGGCCTGCGCAACGGAACGAGAACACGAACAAGACGAAACGGGCGATGAGGAGACGGTGTGGCGCCGTGTCCTCGACAAATTTGGCGATCCCGACACCGTGGCCCGACGGCTGTGGTGGGATCAAATGCGGGAGACCGTCATGCGGGAATGGATTCAAACGGGGGTGTTGGCCGTGCTGGCGGTGGCCAGTGTGGCCGGCGTCGCCCTGCTTATCGTGATGATGGGGCGTGTGGACATAACGAACCAGGCCATGGAAGCCACCATGAAGCAGGTAGCCGCGTCGAACGAGGCCCTCATGGAGGCCCTTGCGGCCCAGCGTGCGGACAACACGGCCCTCCTTAACGCCCTGTCAGGTCTGCCGGCCAGCGAAGATGTCGTCGCGGGCGCCGAGCTCTATACCGTCGAAGTCGTGTTGCGCCGGGGAAGCGCGGAAGGCGCACCGGCCCCGGAGGTGCGCGTCACCTTCGAAGGCAAGGGACCCAGCGACCAGGATTTGACCCTGAAGCCGGAACTCGATGAAGAGGGCCGGGTTGTCTTCGAGCGCTTGAACCAGGGCACCTACACCCTCACTTTTTATGACCCCCAATCCCAACTCCATGCCCGGGAGAACATTACCCTCTTTGCCGGGCAGGGCGCCGGGGAGCGGGTCTATGTGGTGCCCGATCTTCACCCCCGACCCATTCACATCGCGTGGGACTTGCCCGAGTATGGCCGTGATGAAGATCTCCTTGTCGGCGCTGTATTGACAGGAACGTGGACCGAAACCGAAGGGGCCATGCGCTGGGTGGCTGAGTCTAACGTGGCGAGCGGACACGGGGGGACATGGGTAATGGGAGAAGGGGGCAAGTCGCCGTATCGACGTCGAGCAATCGCCAATATTAATATTGCCCATTTGATTTCCACCCATCAGATCGAGCGCGCTCCCTGCCTGTTGGCGGGAGAAATTCGTGTTCGGGGAACCGTTTCATTATACAAACGCAAGGAGGACACCTGGAATCAAGAGCACAGTTTCAGTCTGAATCCCGATCGGGAGGCAGAAGAACCTGGGCGATACTCGACGGATATGATTCTGCTGGAGCCGAACACGGAAGATGTATTCCCCGTCGCAGCACCCAAGGACCTCTTGGAAGTATACAGTCACAATGCGCGCGCTCTTGTCAACAGGGCAAACGTGCCGGACTCCCAATATGTGAGTTGGCTCAATCGCGCCGCCCATGTGCTCACTGACAGGTTTGTGGTGGCTGCCGGGGGCGCGCTTCAGAGCGTTCCCGCCCTGTGGAACGACGACGGCTACTTCCACGCACCGGGAGAGATTTCGCGGAGCGTGGTCAGTGATACGGGCGAAGGTAGTTTTATTAAGCCCCAGGCCCGCGTGTTGGGTATTCCCCGACGTAGCGAAGTTCAATCCCTTGCCGAAAACTATCTTGCCGTTCCAGTGATTGGTTTTGGAAAGGGGCGTGTTCCTGTAGAGACGCCCTCAAATACCAGAACCACTCGCGCAATACCTCCAGATTCCATCGAGGGCATGGAGGACACCGCAGGGAATGTTTTGGGCGCCTACTTCATTCGTTCTCCCTGGCGCGATAGGGAATTGACACTCACGGTAGACAAAACGCCATTTTGGACTATGGCCACGGAGAAGGTCGAAGAGGCGGTTGAACAAGACAAAGCCCTTTTTATCCCTCTTCCTGAGTCGGCCTTTGATGACGGCGACCAGCCGGCAACCGGCGTCCTAGTGCGATTCGAAGAGTCTTCGGAAGAGTTTTTCTGGTCTTTCACGCTGCGTGATGGTGACGAAGTGAGCGATAGTTCGATCTGGTTGGGTACACAATCAATTTCAGCGTGGGAGGGGACCAAAGCATTGAACGAAACTGAGGGCCGCATTCACTACGACAAGCTGGAACACCGGGAGGTCTTGAATCCAAGGGTGGAACAGAGACCGACACTCGTGCCCACACCGAACGTGGTGGAATGAGGGGCCACTGGGACTGCCTCGAAACCAGGCGAATGACATGGACGGAGCAATGGCAGTGAGCAAAACGAGATTCGCACCCTTCGCGGGGCAAGCGCCAATTTCGAGACTGTCCCGGCAGTACGTCGCGACGGGGAGTAGCGAGGGCGTCGTGCCCTTTAGAATAATGCCGTGGGAACTTTTTTCTCGCCCTCACATCTACATTCCAGCCCCAGCAACACGCCATACAGCCGGTACAGCCTCGCGCATCGGGGTTGGCCTTTCCCTACCGCAGTTTGCGAGGAAGTCAGCGCGGTCTGCACTGCGTCCCGGTGACGTATGCGCGAAGGCAGTCCCTGGGGGCACGTGCCATGCCGTGGGATAAAGAAAGCGAACAGGCTTTTCCCGCGAAGCACCCCCGCGAACCCACGGGGCTGCGGCAGGATATTCTGGACGAAATCGCAGACCACCTGGCCTGCGCAACGGAACGAGAACACGAACAAGACGAAACGGGTGATGAGGAGACGGTGTGGCGCCGTGTCCTCGACAAATTTGGCGATCCCGACACCGTGGCCCGGCGGCTGTGGTGGGATCAAATGCGGGAGACCGTGATGCGTGAGTGGATTCAAACGGGCGTGATGATAGTGGTGGGCCTGGCCATAGTGGTGTTCATGGCACTGGTCGTGCGGCAGATGAATACGTCCAACCAGACGGTATTGGAGGCTCTTCGGGCGAACTCCGTGGCCACCAACCCCATGGTTTCCTTTAAGGTGAAGGCGACGCGTGGCAGTGAAACCGGAGACGTGGCAGCCGGTGTGTCACTGATGTTACGGGGGAATGCCTTCGGAGAAGAAAGCGCTGTAATTTCTCGGGACACGGACCAGAACGGACTGGTTTCCTTCGGCCCCATGCGGCCAGGCACCTATAGCGTTTGGGCCAACCAAGGGAGCGCAGCGGGAATGAGTATGCTAGAAGGGAAAGCGGTAACCGTGTTTGCGGGTGAAATGGATCACGTCGTGCCCTTGGTACTTCCCGATGTGGAGCCTCGCACGATTGCGATCCACTTCGACGTCGAGCCCCCACTGAATCTGAGTCGATTTATGTTAGTCAGGTTTGAGTCGGGTTGGGAACGCGGGGATACGAGGTATGTTGCTGGGATAGATGGCTGGCTCAATCACGAGGGTCAATGGGGGCGAGATGATAACATTGCGGATGACAGGTCACCTGCACTGATTGCCTTTGACAGCCGTGGCAATACAGGTATGCACTGGCATTCATACAGCCAAGAGCGCTATCCCCTCCAGGTGGTTGGTGATCTGGGTTATGTTGCCCTGAGTCTGTGCCAGCGAACGGGAGGGGGTAACATACGGAAAATCGCATTCCATGGTTACCCGTCCACGGAGTTTCGTGTGTCGGAAGATGGAGGGGATATCCATCTGACCATGCCTGAAATCTTCGAGGAGCAGTTCGCCCAATGGCGCGCGGAAGATCATGCGGCCGCACAGGGCATCAAACTGGATGACAACCTGTGGAAAAAATTACGCCGGGAATACCCCAACTACCTCGTCGATCAGGCAGAAGGGGTTGGCGAGAGTCGTCTTGGATTCCGTTGGAGTGGGGGGCTATCCCGCCCCGATAGGGAGGACTTTAACGGTACTCTTCTGGTCACATCCCCGATGAACTGGGGCTTCGTGATGCGGTCGCGGGGCGCCCAGGTGGAGCAATTGGCCGCGTACAACGGGGTGTTAAGTGTGCCGGAGGCGGAGGCCCTGGCGGCTCCGGCGGGGAGTCGTATTCTACTGGTCCTTTTTGTGAAGGATTCAAATTTGCAGGAATTCAACAACGATTTTCAGGTTTGGTCCATCGTAAATGATGTGCTGGGAAAAGAATGGGCTCCTGTCGCAGCGGAAGAGGGCGACCCACCGCAAGTACAACCAGAATTCGCAGAGGGGCCCGCCGTAACTATTCCCAATGAGGTAATGGAGCGCACACTGAAGGATGGAAACTGGGTGCTCCTGGACCTGACCGACGCGCTCCTTCCCGGTGAGGGGGAGGCCTATCCCACGGACTTGCTGCTTCGGTGGGAACAGGAGGAGGCGGGCTACAAGAGTGAGATTCGATTTGTGGGGGCAGACGCAACGGAACTCGACAAGAAAGACCTACGTCCCATGTGGCTCGTGCTTCATCCCATGGATTAAGTCGGGTTGTGTTCTTTGGAGTGCGTAAGCTTGCTTACGCTTTCATGAAGCAAGCTTGCTTGCGGCGTATGGAAAGGGCGCGTGATGCTACCAGGACGTCTACCGCTTAGCGTAGTGTCTCACCACGTCCGTCGGGAGCAAGCTCCCTTATCAAAGTAGCAGCAAGCTGCCACACTCCAGAGCGTCTCCTTGGAGTGCGTAACTTGCTTACGCTTTCATGAAGCAAGCTTGCTTGCGGCGTATGGAAAGGGCGCGTGATGTTACTACGACGTCTACCGCTTAGCGTAGTGTCTCACCGCGTCCG
>JAXMOL010000066.1:0-40313 GCA_034669905.1 Candidatus Hydrogenedentota bacterium | reverse complement strand
GCGCGTGATGTTACTACGACGTCTACCGCTTAGCGTAGTGTCTCACCGCGTCCGTCGGGAGCAAGCTCCCTCATCAAAGTAGCAGCAAGCTGCCACACTCCAGAGCGTCTCCTTTGGAGTGCGTACGCTTGCTTATGCTTTCATGAAGCAAGCTTGCTTGCGGCGTATGGAAAGGGCGCGTGATGCTACCACGGGTTCTTCCGGTATGTGCCGCATCTTTCTGCATCCTGAGGAGCTGCATCCCTGACCCACCATCACGCCATACTGCCAATACAGCCTCGCGTATCGGGGTTGACCTTTCCTTACCGCAGTTAACGTGGCATTCAGCGCGACCTGCACTGCGGCGCAGGCAGTCCCCCGCGCGCACAACCCAAACCGCCTCTTTCACCAGCCCCAAAGACTACTCGCTCTTCTGTGGGGCGTCGTCATTCTCATCTGCAGGTTCCACTTCCGTCGGTGCGGGGATATCCTCCACGGCACTTTCTTCGGTGGCCGCGTCGTTCGCGCCTGGAGCCGGGGCGACACCTTCGGGTGCCGGGACTTCTTCCACTGGCTCGTAGTCGTCGTTTGGATCGTCTTCCACCAGGCGGTATACCTGAGGCCGCTTGAAGGCTTCCTTCATCCAGGCTTCATCAAAGCCCTCAACTACCGTGCCATTCTGCGCATATTTGTAAAGCACCACGCTCAAGATGGCGCTGGCCGTCTGGTAAATAAGAATCGTGAAATAGACCATGGCCAGGACCACAAAGGTCAGCGAACTCGGCCAGGGGCCTTCGCGATATACCCCCAGGATAATAAGAATGATGGTGGGGATGTTCATGATCCAGAAGAACCACATGAAGCCCAACTGAGAAACGGCCCCCTTGCCCCAGGCCTTCGCCGTCGTCGTGGTGGAACGGCGTATCGCCGAGAACATATTGACGTTGTCGTTCACGAGTATCGGCAGCAGAAAATAGCTCAATTGCGACCAGTTGGTCTTCGTAATTCGCTGGACCCATTGGGACGTATAGCGCAGGTGGTCCAACAAATTGAGTATGGGCCCGATGGTCCAGGAGATCAGCGCCCAGAGCACGACCCAGTGAAACTTCCTCAGTCCCGCCAACATGCCATCCATAAATTTAGAGTCCCGCTCATCAATGCGGATGCGGGCGCAGGCCACCAGGCCCAGCGAGAAGAAGACAGATACGGTGGCCACAATGGCATAGCCGAGGGCGAGGTAGCGCATATGCTTCAGCGAGTTAACGAAGAAGAGGGTCCAGAGCAGATCATCCGTCCCCGCGATGGCGGCGAAGGACGCAATGACCGCGATGGCTGTGGTAAAGGGAATCATCGGAAAGAGCAGGAGCGTCTTGTCCGTGAGAACAATCCGTAGGCTTCGATAACCCAGGTGCCAGCCTCGGCGCATTCGGGTAACAGCAGACATGCAGATTCCTTTCGATGGGTTGAACCGCGTGGTTATTCTACCGTTCGGCGCGCTGTTTATTCATCTTTCGCCGACGTTACGCCAAAGTTTTCGTGCTGCAGAAAGTGGATTGTGGCTTCCGCAACCGCCGGGCTGTTCATCATGAAGGTGTGGGTGTGGGGCAAGACCAGGTGTTCCTTCATCCCCGCCAGGCGCGTGCTTTTGACCGTTACTATGCCATCGTTGGGCTCTCCAAAGGTGAGCCGTTGCCCCTTGTCACCTGCGATAACCCCAAAGGGAACCGTGGGCGTGGGGAGGGTGGCGTAAAACTCCCGCGATGCGAGCTGTTGTCCGCTGTCGCCCGCCCATAGTCGGAAGGGTGGGAACTTGTGCAGTTTGCGGGCCAGTCGTGGGGGGTGGTTGGGAGGGGCCAGCATGACAATGCGGCCCAGCTCGGTCGGGTAACCGTGGGCAAAGCGCGCGCGGATGAGGATGTTCCCCAGCGAATGACCGACGAGGTGATAGCGCTCGGTTTTTACGTTTTCCACGAGAAAGTCGTGGAAGTCCGCCACCAGGGTTTCAAAGCGATGAAAGGTGGGGGCATAGGGCACGTTGGCCGTAGCGAATCCCGCGTTTTCTATTCGACGGGCCAGCGTTCGAAGGGACAGACGGCTCCGCCCGAGGCCATGGACCAGCACGACCGTTTCCTGCGGCGCGGTGCTCATGGTATTTGCCTCGCTGTCCCCCGGCGAAGTCGAACCAGGTACCAGAGTGCCGCCACGTCATAGACCCCGTGGGCCACGATGGGAACCAGCAGGTTGCCACTCCAGAGATAGAGCAGTCCCAGGGCCAGCCCCAATGCGCTTGCGAAAATTACATAGGCCAGCGAGAGGGCGTGGACCAGTCCAAAGAGCAGGGAACTCAGGGCCAAACCCAGGGGAACCCCCAGCCAGGTGCTGGCGTGATGGAGAAGGTAGCCCCGAAAGAGGACTTCCTCGCCCACCCCGGCCATGAGCGACATGAAAAGGAAGTCCACCGGTTTTGCCGCTCGGAAGAGCGTACGGAGTTGTTCCATATCCTCCTGCAGGCTTGCGAAGGGACTCATGGGGGCATCCGTCACGAGCACGACCACGGCGAGCAGGAGAAGGCCCCAGAGCGCGCCCTGGAATGCGGCCGAAAAAGAGAGGAAACACTGTTCCCGAAGGTCTGGCCCTGTCAGCCAGCACAAGAGCAGGCCAATAAGTAGCATGCCTCCTTCGATACCTAGCGTTAGAAGCGCCAGATGCTGCCGTGATGGCGCACTTGCTCGGGGGGTGTAGGGTGTGTCGGTCAACGCATTGGGCCCCTGTCTGCTCTATCGCTTCCCCTGTGAAGGGCAGCCGAAATCTTCTTCCTGACGGCGTTACGAGAGAAACTTGCATCTCAGGGGCCCATCATAGCATAGTTTTAGGCCATATAGACGGGTATGCCATCGGTAGCGATGGTGCGATCCTTACTGTCGGGGAATGGCGCGCCACGGGGTGCGCGGATTGTACGGGGTTTACACCCTGTGGGAGAAGGGCTGTCTCGGCAGCAAAACATCATAAAGATCTTAGCCAATGCATAAATACGTAATTATGGGCGTTCAGGGTTGTGGTAAGGGTACGCAGGCCATCATGTTGGCCCGCGACTATGAATTGACCCACATCAGTGTCGGCGATATTTTTCGCTGGAACATCCAAAACCACACCAAGCTGGCGGCCCAGGTACGGCGTATCATCAATGAAGGTAACCTCGTGCCCGATGAGGTGGTGGAGGAGGTAATCCGCCAGCGTCTCAGCGAGCACGACTGGAACTACGGCTTTATCCTCGATGGTTTCCCGCGCAGTCACCGCCAGGCCCAGTTTTTCCTGGAAAGCTACGATATCGACGCCGTCATCCATATCGACGTGTCTGATGAAGTGGTCATGGAGCGGGTTCTCTCTCGTCGTCTCTGCAGTGAATGTGGACTCGACTATAACCTGATTCAGCACCGTCCCCGGGTCTCGGACCAATGCGACGTCTGCAAAGGGAAGTTGATTACCCGCGAAGACGACAACGAAGCGGCCATCCGGAAACGTATCGCCGACTACCACGAAAAAACGGCTCCGTTGCTCGACCTGTTCCGCCATAAGGAGCTCGTTATCAAGACTGACGGAAGTCTGTCGCCTGAAGAGATTCAGGAAGACATTCGGAAACAACTGAGACTCTCCAAGGCCATATCCAAGCCCGAGGAGTAAGCACTACCGGGGAGATTAAGCAATGGGGCGAAGCCTGCGTGTTCTTGGTCTGACTACCTGCCTGTTGGTGGCAAGTAGTCTCTGTGGTGCGCAGGAGTCTTCCGCCCCGCGCACCTCCGTCCTCTGGGGAGCAAAAGGCGAAGCCTGGACCCCCCGAAGCCGTTTGCCCGACTTTTCTTTTGCCGGGTACCATCGCGGTGAAGACCCCATTCCAACGCCCCCGGTCACCCACAACGTGCGTGACTTTGGGGCGGTGGGGGATGGCGTGGCCGATGACAGCGATGCCTTTCTGGCGGCCCTCGCGGCCATGGAATCGGGCGTGCTGTGGGTGCCCGAGGGCCGCTATCGTATCTCGAAAATCCTCCGTATCGACACGCCCAACGTGGTGCTGCGCGGTGCGGGTCCGGAAAAGAGTGTCTTTACGATCTCTGTGCCCCTGAACGACATTGAGCCCAATTGGGGGGCGACAACCGGGGGGCAGCGTACGTCCAACTATTCCTGGTCGGGGGGCTTCATTGCCATCGGGGGAAAAATGACGCGAAATGCGGTGACGCTCCTTCGCCCCACGGCGAAGCGGGGTGACCGGCAGATCACGGTGGAGTCCGCCGACTCCCTCGTCGTCGGGGAAACCGTCGAGCTCCGGCAAGTGGATAACGAGACCAACTCGCTCGCCGTCCAGCTCTATAGTGATGATCCCCGCACCCCGGTAGACAAGATTCGCGGGCGCACCGACGCTGCGCTTATCGCACGAATCGTGGCCATCGACGGTGACCAACTCACCCTCGATCGGCCCCTCCGATTCGACCTGCGCACCGAGTGGAAGCCGACCTTAAATCGTCTGGAGGTAGAGGTGACCGAGTCGGGCGTGGAGGGGCTTGGCTTCGCGTTTCCCAACACCCCCTACCAAGGCCATTTTACAGAGCTCGGATTCAATGCCTTCGCCATCCAGCGGGCCATGCACTGTTGGGTGCGTGACATTCGGGTACACAATGGGGACAGCGGCGGATTCGTCCGGGGTACCTTCAACACCGTTAGTGGCGTGGTGATAACCTCTGAGCGGCAAGCCGACAAGAACCGCCAGTCGGTGGGACACCATGGTATCGAGGCCAGTGGGGACGACAACCTCATTACCGATTTTGACTTTCAGTGTGCCTTCATCCATGACCTGACGGTCAGTCGTTGCGCCGGCAATGTTTTCTCCAATGGGCGGGGCATCGATCTCTCCCTTGATCATCACCGTCGTGCACCCTACGAAAACCTCTTCACCAATTTACACGTCGGTAAGGGGGCGCGAATCTGGCGCTGCGGTGGCGGACAAGACCTCGGTGCCCACTGCGGTGCCCGCGGGACCTTCTGGAACATTCGCTCCGACAGCCCCGTGACGCCGCCCAACAACAACTTCGGGCCCTGGTCCCTCAATCTGGTGGGCGTCCCAATGAGCGTAGCGCCATCCATGGAAGCCGGGAAGCGTTGGTACGAGCATGTCAACGGGGAGCCCGTCCACCCTGAAAATTTGCATGCTGCCCAATATGATGCCCGTGTGAAGGCGGAGTAGCGACTCATGGGCCCCGGCCACAGGCTGCAGCCGGGTGCATCACCATCTCCTTAGAAAATACAGAAAGCCCCGCACGGGTTGGGAAACACGATGCGGGGCTGACTGGGGTTTATCTCCGGTCCATTGACCGGCACTGTGCCATACTATCAGGCCTTGCGGCGACGGCTGCGGGCGGCCATGGCGGCAATACCCATGCCGAGCAAGGTCATCGTGGCAGGCTCCGGTACGGGGGCCGTCACACTTTCGATCTGCCCGAAGCGCACATTGTCCAGCGCCACATCGTCCGAGGCAGAGCCGAGATTGGTCTGGTCGATGGTAATGCGAAGGCTTTGACCCACCAGGGGGCTGGTGAAGGTGTAGTCGCTGTGGGTGGTACCCAGGATCGTGTCCCCAAGCGATTCGAAAAGGAGGTCATTGTTTTCGTTGGTAACACGGACCGAGTTGACGGTACGATTGTCCCCATAGGCGCCCAGATCAAAGTCAAAGAGTTGGACGCTGAAGCCTGCATCAGCTGTCAGCACCAGTTCCAGCGGGCCCTGATTGTCCGCATCGTCGAAGAAGACGTTGGTCAGGTCGCTGTAGCCCGTGGTCCACAGGGAAGGATCCACGGTGCCAAAATCGGCCACCACGTTGCCGGTGAAACCTTCTCCCAATTCACCATAGGACCCCACCGAATCGGAGAGGGCCGTGACACGGTCTCCGTAATTCTGGTTGATGACCACAAAGTTCCCAATGTTGTTCAGGTCGAAGGTCAGTAGGGTGGCGCTGGCACTGCCAGCGATGCCTACGCTCGCCGTGACGAGGCCAGCCAGAAGGGCGGATTTCAGTGTTCTCATTTTGGAGCTCCTTTTTTTTTTGAGTTGCCTGCGATCCTTGCAAGTGTGCTGGATTTGACCCAACCCACTTGCCGCTACACCGGCAGTCGGTGTTACATTTTGGAAGCAATAGTCAGGCCAACATAGGTACCAACGTAATTTATAAACAACTACGGGGTGAATACTGAGAAAAATATAAATAAATGTAAAATACGAGGGGTAAAAGTGTTCAGTAGTGAGTAATTGTGGGGTGGTAAATTGATTGGTGTTCTCGGGATTCTCATAGGGTGTGTCAGGCGTGACTAATAAGTTCCGGTGGTCGGCGCGGGGGAAAGGGGGGTGCTCCGGAACGGAGCGTACCGACGGCCCGGAAATTGGACTCGCAATTGTCGGGCGGGAGTGCTATCATAGCGATCATACTCTGGCTGTTTCGGGGACTTGGGTTTTTCCGCACAGCATCAGGGGGTAGATCCGCAGCACTGGCAGGTTGTGGATCTGCAGAAGGGTGTTTTTCGCAGGTAGTGTGCGCGAAAAACGTGTGCAGAAGGATTACAGGTGTGAACGCACGAAGTCATTCGCTCCACATCCACGTCATGGATCAGAGCCAGAGCCGCATGTGGCATCAGCCCATGCGCCCGCTTCGGGAGTGGTACCAGGAAGAGCTCATCGTTCAGGTACGGGAAGCGGCGGAAGAAGCGGGATGCCGAAAGGCCCTCCTTTACGACTCGGAAGAAACCCTGCTTTGGCAAAGCAATGGGGCCAGCGGCTAGGCCGCAAACGACGGGGCAAAACAGGGCATGAATTCGCACTAAGCGGGGCTTTGCGGGTACAATAGACAAACCTTTCTGGAATACCCTCTCCCTCTCGGCTGTTACCGAAGGGAGAGTTGTATACCCCACCGTTTTTCGAAAAGGTTTCCGCCACCCATGAATCTTCGCCACGTCCTTGATACTGAAATACTCGCCCAGGTCGAAAAGCCCTCGCGCTACCTCGGAAACGAGCTGAACAGCACCCAGAAAGATCCTGCGGAAGTGGAGTTGCGCATCTGCTTCTTCTTCCCCGATCTCTATGAGCTGGGACTGGGCAATCTGGGGCTCCACATCCTCTATGCCCAGATGAATCGATTGGACTGGGTATGGGCGGAACGGGGCTATACGCCGGGTATCGACATGGAGAAAATTCTTCGTGAGCGCGAGCTCCCCCTCTTCATGCTTGAGTCCAAAGATCCACTCACGGCCGCCGACATGATCGGATTTACCCTTCAGTCGGAGTTGACCTTCACCAATATCGTGAATGCCCTCGATCTCGCGGGCCTGCCGATTCGCAGTGCGGATCGAGACGATTCCATGCCCCTCATCTTCGCGGGCGGTCCGGCGGTCTTCAATCCTGAGCCCATCGCACCCTTCATTGACTTTTTCGTCATTGGCGATGGCGAAGATGCCATGATGGAAATCGCGGCCCTGATGCGGACCTTGAAAGACGCTACGCGTCTCGAAAAGCTCGAAGCCATGGCGCAACTCGAAGGGGTCTATGTTCCCGAACTCTACCCCTTTGAAACCATGCCCGACGGCCAGATTCTTCCCAAGGAAGACGCGCCCAAAATCGTGAAGCGCCTCGTGAAAGACATGGATGGGGCCGACTATCCCACCAACTACATCGTGCCCAACGCCGCCCTCGTCCACGATGGCGCGGGGCTGGAAGTGCTCCGGGGTTGCACCCAGGGCTGCCGCTTCTGCCAGGCCGGTATGGTGACCCGCCCTGTGCGCGAGCGGAGCATCGATAATATTGATACCTTGATGGAGAAGACCCTCGACAACACGGGCTTCGATGCCGTGTCCCTCATCTCCCTCTCCACCTGCGACTTCTCCATGCCCCGCACCCTCGTTAAGATGGCGGCGGACAAAGGGCACAAGGACAACGTGTCCATTTCCCTGCCCTCGCTGCGTCTCGACTCCTACGCGGTGGAACTGTCCGATATGGTGGCAGGCGTGCGCCGCAGCGGGCTGACCTTTGCCCCCGAAGCCGCTTCGCCCCGTATGCGCGCGGTCATCAATAAATTTATCCCCGACGAAGAGTTGCTTACCATGTCCGCCCAGGCCTACAGCAGGGGATGGGACCATGTGAAGACCTACTTCATGATTGGCCTGCCCACCGAGCGGGATGAAGACGTGGAGGCCATCGCCAATTTGACCATCCGCACCGTGCGCGAAGGGAAGAAGATTAATCCCCGGGCGGGCGTTCGGACCGGTGTCTCCACCTTTATTCCCAAGCCCTTCACCCCCTTTCAGTGGGCGGAGCAGATTACGGTCGAGGAAACCTACCGCAAACAGAACATTCTGTCCGACCGGTTTCGCGGACAACGGGATATTAAGTTTGGTCGTCACGAAGCGAAGACTTCCTTCATCGAAGGGCTCCTGACCCGTGCCGATCGGCGGGGTGCGGACCTGATTGAAGCGGCCTGGAAAAATGGCGCCAGGCTGGAAACGTGGGAAGAGTTTGTAAACTTCCGGGCCTGGGAAAAGGCCATCGAGGATGTGAACTACGATGTGGCCGGACAGTTCCGCGAGCGGGATGTCCATGAACGCCTTCCCTGGGATCACATCGATATCCTCATTCCCAAAGAGTGGTTCCAGAAAGACTGGCAGAACGCCATGGAGCTGAAATACGCCCAGGACTGCCGCGCCGGCAAGTGTCACCTGTGTGGTGTCATCTACCGCGAGCGGGAACTGTGTAAGACCATGCTGAAAAAGCAGAAGGCCGGGCATATCAAGGAAGCCGAAACGTGGGAGGGCTACACGCCCAATTTCACCGAGCAGCCCGACCCCGTGCAGCGGATTCGCTTCAAAATCGGCCGCAGCGGCGAAGCCCGGTTCCTGTCCCATCTCGAATTGAAGGACGCCTGGTTCCGCACCCTCCGCCGGGCCAAGGCGCCCATCGCCTACAGCCAGGGCTTCCACGCCCAGCCCAAAGTAACCTTTTCCACCGCATGCCCGGTGGGTGAGGCCAGCCGCGGCGACTACATGGATGTCATGTTGAAAGAGGAAGTGGACGAAGCGGCGCTCTTTACCCGTATCCAGGAAAAGCTCCCGCCCGGACTCCACGCCTTTGAATACCAGGCCATGCCCTTGCGTGGGGATTCCCTTATGAGCCTGGTAGACGGGTTTACCTATAGCCTCCTGACCACCGATGCCCCTCTCGATCTCGCCGATCGGGTGGCCGAACTCCTGGCCCGGGAGGAAATCCTGGTCGAGCGCAAGGTTAAACAGAAAAAGCCCAAGAAGGGGCGGGGTTGGAAAAGCCGCGGCAAGCAACGCACCATGGCGGAAGTAGATATTCGCCCCATGATTGCGTCCTTGGAAGTGAAGCGCCAGGACGGCCATGAGGCGACCATACGCTTTACCACCTGTGACGAAAACGGTCGCCTGGCCAAGCCCAAAGAGCTTATGGCCCTGCTGGGTATGGCGGCCGACAAGACCCAGGTGACCAAGGATGCCACGCTCCTGAAAACCGAACGGGTTCGCGCGGTGGTCTAGCCATACAGCGCGCTCTATACGTAACCTATACACGGGTGCGTCCCTCCATTGCGGCAGGGACGCGCCCGATTGCTTTCTCGGGGGCCCGCCGTTCACCTCTTTTCGCCTGCGCTTTCGGTGCGCAGCGGGGCACACTTTCTATTTGCGTTGGGTATCGGTAAAATGAACCCCGGAGCGCGGAGTTGTTTACTGTTTGGAGTCTGGAAAGGACCGTCAATGAATCACAACGTAACTCCCCCTGTGTTTTTCGTGGTTGTGCAGCGCCTGTTGGTCGCGATGCTCGTATTGGGTTTGGCTTCGTTGGCGGGTGCACAGGGTGACACCGTCATCGAGCCGGCCGCCGAGCTGCCCGCCCCCGTTACGGCGGACGATCCCCGGGTGCCCACCGAAGAGCTGAGCCTCATGCTGAAACCCATGACGGTGACCGAGCTCACAAGTGAGAAAAACGCATGGATGGAACTGGTGAAGGCCAAGGTGCGCGAGATCGCCGCCCGGGAAATCGCCGTAAAGCAGCAAAACGCACAGATTGCGGTTAAAAAGGAGGTAGTAGATGCCGTCAGTGATGCAAAGAAGGCCATCGAAAAGGCAGGGGACAGCAGCGAAACGCCGTCGAAAGCGCCTTCGGAAAATTCTGCGACTGAAGACGTTGCGGCCGGCGCAGCCGTCCAGGAAGCGGTCGCGATAGCCGAGGCCAATACGCCGGACATTGCCGAAGAGGTGAAGAAAGCGGTTGCGGAAGGCGAGGAAGGGCTGGCCAAGGCGGCGGAACAGGTGGAGCAGGAGCTTGCGGCCGACCAGGAGGTAAAAGTCACCAACCTGGAAGAATTGAAGCCCCTGCGAACTGAGCGCGCCGCGCTGGTGGAGCGACTTCAGTTAGTTCTGGATGCGCTGAAGGAGAAGGGGGGAGCCGCCGACGAAGCCGAGTACTATATCAAGGCCGTATCGGGTTTTGACGTAGACATATCGGATCAGGAGGCCACCCAGGCTGCGGTCGTGGGATGGCTTACTTCGGAAGAAGGTGGTCTGCGTATTGCGTGGAATATGATTCAGTTCGTATTGATACTTATTGGGGCATGGATCGTGTCCCGTATCGCGGGCGGCGCTGTGGATAGGACCCTTCGGGTCAACAAGAAACTCAGTAAGCTGATGCGGGCCTTCCTCTCGACTACAGTCCGACGCATTGTCCTGGCTGTGGGGCTCGTTTTTGCCCTTTCCGCCCTCGAGATCGATACGGCACCCCTCCTCGCCATGATCGGTGCGGCAGGTTTTGTGGTGGCATTTGCGCTGCAGGGCACGTTGAGCAATTTTGCCAGCGGTATCATGATTCTTTACTTCAAGCCCTTTGACGTTGGTGACTGGGTCGAAGTGGCGGGGGTGGCCGGAAGCGTGGCCTCCCTCAATCTCGTATCGACCACGATTAATACGGGAGACAATAAGAAAATTATCGTACCCAATAACGCCATCTGGGGCGATGTGATTACCAACGCAACGGGTACGTCCCAACGGCGAATTGATATGGTCTTCGGTATTGGCTATGGCGACGATATGGCCCAAGCTCAGGAAATACTCGAGAAAATCATCGCCGAACATCCGGCGGTACTTGCTGACCCCGCACCCAATATTCGCGTAAACGAACTGGCCGACTCCTCCGTGAACTTCATTGTGCGTCCCTGGGTGAAGACCGACGATTACTGGTCTACCTATTGGGATGTGACGCGCAAAGTGAAGGAAGAGTTTGATGCGGCAGGCGTTTCCATTCCCTTCCCGCAGAGCGACCTTCACATCTATCATGAGACCCCATTGCGTCAGGAAAAACCGGCATCCGACCCGTCCTGAATAGTTTTTTGTAGTAGCGTATTGCACGGGGCGAGTCCCCATTTGACCGATGAAAAAGAAAGGGCTCGCCCCGATGAAGTATTTCTTCCTGATGGTTGCTTTCCTGCTGGTTGCTTTGCTTACCCTGTCGGCCCCGGCCACCGAAAACAAACCGCTCAACGCCGGTGTCCTTCTCACCTTTGATGACACCCACGTGTCCCAATGGGTGCAGGCCCTGCCGCTCTTGCAACAATATGAGGCCCGCGCGACATTCTTCGTGACCCGCTTTGACAAGCTTTCTTCCGAGCAACGTGCGGGGCTTAAGACAATCGAGGCCGCGGGACATGAAATCGGGTGCCACGGACTCCGCCATATCAAGGCCGCGGACTATACGGCATCCAAGGGCATCGAGGAATACCTGGCCAAGGAAATCACGCCCGCCCTTGCCGCAATGGCCCAGGCGGATTTTGTACCCACTTCCTTCGCCTACCCGAGTAGCAACAACAACGGAACGACCGATGAGGCGCTCCTCAAGACCTTCCGGCACTTGCGGACGGGGACAGGCGTAAAAGAAGGGCACCGTCTCGCTCAGATGGACGTACTCTTCACCCCGGTGGACCAAATGGCCCAGCGTGGTCTCCTGGTCGGAAAGGGCATCGACCGCATCGGCTATCCCGGTAAGGAAGAGCAGTTGGCCCAGCTTTTCGAAGCCATGGAGCGGGCCGCCGCGAAGGGCGAAATCCTCACCCTCTACGCCCATGGTATTGCCGAATCGGGTAAGCACCACCACATCAAGCCCGACACGCTGGAAAAAGTTCTCGCCCACGGGAAAAAACTTGGACTTCGTTTCTACACCTTCTCCGATATGCCCTGATGCGCCCAATAGCACGCCTCAGGGCTCCCGGGTGGACACCCTTCGAAGCGCTCTTCTAAAGACGCTGTGAACCGCGCGTTCGCTGTGCCTGCGTCACATTGACGTCTTCGGGCATCCCTGTTACTATGCAACGGGGGTACAGGCCCCCAAGGGGCAGCAGTGTTGCATGATGTGTGCGATCGAGCGTGTCTGGGGGCAGGCCCGTCCGGGCTGGAGAGCGTGTATGATGACAAGTGAATCGCGCATACCGGTGCGCCATTCTTTATGGAAATCCGATTCGGAACCCGAGTCGGATGCCGAAGTGCTTCGGCTTCGTCATGAGTTGGTGGATGCGGCAGTGCGTCTCTTCATCGAAAAGGGATATCACGAAACCACGACCCCGGAAATAGCCGAGGCAGCCGGTTGGACCGTGGGCACCCTCTATAATTTCGTAAAGTCCAAAAGCGATATTCTATGCCTTGTTTGCTGGGCGATTCATGAAGAGGTTGCCGCGTTGCTGAGCGACGGTGGAAGGCCCGGGGAGACCCGACGGGATTTTCTGCAGCGCGCCATCGAAACCTACTTTCGGTATTGCGATGCCCGACAAGACGCCATCGTCCTCTTTTACCAGGAGACGACCTGCCTCTCGCCCGCAGCCCGCGCACTGGTCATGGAGAATGAGGAACGGGTCACCGCCAACTTTGAATCCTATATCCGCCTTGGAATACACGAAGGCTGCTTTCGGGAAACCTCCGAAAAGGGTATTCAACTCCTGGCCCACAATATTACGATTCAGGGTCAGATGTGGGCTTTTCGCCGCTGGTACTTGCGTAAACATTTTACGTTGGAAGAGTACATCATCTTGCAGACCGAGTTGTTGTTGCGCGACCTGAAACCAGCGTAATCGGAGGGGCGTCCCATTCTTATGGAAGACTCGTCGCCAATGTGGACAAGGGCTTGTTCATGAGCCCCCCAAAGCCGCCGCTCCGTCTGGTAACCGCCACGGCCCGTTTTGACGGGCACGATGCGGCCATCAATATCATGCGGCGGCTCCTGCAGGCCCAGGGCGCAGAAGTCATTCATCTGGGACACAACCGCAGTGTCGAGGAAATTGTCCAGGCCGCGGTCCAGGAAGATGCCGACGCCGTGGCGGTCAGTTCCTACCAGGGGGGGCACAACGAGTTTTTCCGTTTCCTGGTGGATCGCTTGGGCCAGCTCCATGCATCGCAGGTGCAGGTCTTTGGCGGTGGCGGTGGGGTTATCGTACCCGATGAGATAGACGCCCTGGAGGCCTATGGGGTCAACCGGATCTACACCCCGGAAGATGGCCGTACCTTGGGACTCGATGCCCTCATCGCCGACTTGCTGGAGCGCACGGAAAAGCAACGCCAAAAGCGGGCGTGGGATGCTGCTGCAGATCTTTCCCGGTTTCGTACCTTGGGCACCACCCTGAGTGCGGTCGAATGGGCGGCAGCACAACAAGACCGGGCCCTGTCGACCTATCTGGAGGGGCTCCATTCCGAAGGAAGGGTGCCCATCCTGGGCATCACGGGCACGGGCGGTGCGGGGAAGTCCTCGCTGACCGACGAGGTGGTGCTGCGATTCAAGGAAGATTTTCCAGCCCAACGTATCGCCATCCTGTCCGTGGACCCCACCCGGCGTAAGACCGGCGGCGCCCTGCTGGGGGACCGCATTCGAATGAACGTGCTGACGAGCTATCCCGATGTTTTTATGCGTTCAGTGGCCACCCGAGGTGATCGCGCGGATACGGGCGGTGCCCTGGGTGAGATGCTTCAGGTGCTGAAAGCGGCAGCCTTTGACCTTATCGTGGTGGAGACGGCTGGAACGGGTCAGGCCGATGCGGGGATCGTCGACTACGTGGACCTCTCGCTTTATGTCATGACGGCAGAGTTCGGGGCAGCCTCCCAACTCGAAAAGATCGCCATGCTCGACGAGGCGGATCTCGTGGCCATCAATAAGTTCGATCGGGCTGGTTCCCAGGATGCCCTCCGGGACGTGCGCAAACAGTATCAGCGGGCCCAGGTGCGTTTCGAGGAGGCGCCTGACCAGATGCCGGTCTTCGGGACGACGGCATCCCGCTTTGACGATCGGGGGATTACAGCGCTGTATCTGGAGATTCTCGGGCAGTTTGCTGCACGTCATTTGGGGCCGGGGTGGCAGTCGCCGCGCAACCCACCGCCGGAGCCCTTCAGTGCGACCTGCGCTGCGGCCATCCATCCCCAGCGCAGTCGGTACCTGGCCGACGTGGCCGATACGGTGCGCGATTACCATCGGGAAACGGAGGCGGCGGGGAAGGGGCTGCGGACCCGTTGGCACCTCGAAGCGGCAGCCGACGCGGTTGGTGGAGACCTGGCGGAGCAGCTTCGTGCCACTGCGGCGGAAACCGAAGTGGATGAAGGGCTCGCGGTGTCGCTGAAAGAAGGCGATGCCCTGTTGGCTGCGTACCGGGGCGAGGCACTGGAATACACGATTCGGAACAAGACCCACACCATATCACTTCGTGGGGAAAGCCTGTCGGGTTCCCCGATTCCCCGGGTTGCCCTGCCTACGCTCCACGACCCCGGTGCTCGCCTCGCATGGTTGCGTCGGGAAAATGTGCCCGGACAGTTTCCCTTTACGGCCGGCGTTTTCCCTTTTCGGAGAACGGACGAAGATCCGACCCGCATGTTTGCGGGGGAAGGGGACGCCCGTCGGACCAATGAACGGTTTCACCTGCTGGCGAAGGACAGCAAGGCAAAACGGCTCTCGACCGCCTTCGACTCCGTCACCCTCTATGGATGGGATCCGGAAGATCGACCTGATATTCTCGGGAAAGTCGGGAGTAGCGGCGTATCGGTGTGTACCCTCGAGGACATGAAACAACTCTACGCCGGCTTTGACCTCGCCGCGCCCGATACCTCGGTTTCGATGACCATCAATGGCCCGGCGCCTGCTGTATTGGCCCTCTTCTTTAACACCGCCATCGATCAGGCCGTGGAGAAGTTTGAGGCAACGCACCGGCGCGCCGCAAGTCCGTCTGAAGTGGCCGCCCTACGCCAGAAGGTGCTACAGACGGTGCGGGGTACCGTGCAGGCCGATGTGCTCAAGGAAGACCAGGGCCAGAATACCTGTATTTTTGCGGTGGATTTTGCCCTGCGGATGATGGCCGATATTCAGGCATGGTTTATTGCCGAGGGCGTGCGTAACTTCTACTCAGTTTCCATTTCGGGATATCACATCGCCGAGGCCGGGGCCAATCCCATTACCCAGTTGGCCTTTACCCTGGCCAACGGATTTACCTACGTGGAGCACTATCTCACCCGGGGTATGGCCATCGACGATTTCGCGCCCAACCTCTCCTTCTTCTTTTCCTGCGGTATGGACCCCGAATACGCGGTACTCAACCGGGTGGCCCGACGGATCTGGGCCATCGCCATGAAGCACCGCTACGGGGCCAGCGCGCGTTCACAGAAACTCAAGGCCCACATTCAGACGAGTGGTCGTTCACTCCACGCCCAGGAAGTCGACTTTAATGATATTCGCACCACCCTCGAAGCCTTAACTGCCTACTATGACCAATGTAATTCCTTGCACACCAATGCCTACGACGAGGCCGTGACCACCCCCACAGCCCACAGTGTCCGTCGCGCGGTGGCTATCCAACTCATCGTTCAGCGGGAACACGGCCTGTCGATGGCGGAGAATCCCATGCAGGGAAGCTATCTGCTTTCCGAATTGACCGACCTGGTGGAGGAAGCGGTGCTCTGTGAGTTCGAGCGGCTTAACGAACGGGGCGGGGTGTTGGGGGCGATGGAGCGGGGCTATCAGCGCGGCAAGATTCAGGACGAGTCCCTCCACTATGAGCGCCAGAAGAGTGACGGGACCTATCCTATCGTGGGGGTCAACACCTTTCTCCGTCCCGACGCGGATCACCGTGCTGCGATGGCGGCCCTGGAGCTGCGGCGGGGGACGGACGAGGAACAACGGACCCAGCTCGGGCGCTTGGCCGCGTTTCAATCTCGTCATCAGGCGGAGGCAGCCGCGGCCTGTCGGAATCTCAAGCAGGTGTGTCGGGAAGGCGGAAACACCTTTGATGCCTTGATGGCCGCGACACGGGTTTGTTCATTGGGGCAAATCACCCGAACCCTCTTCCAGGTCGGGGGCGCTTACCGCCGAAATACATAAGCGATTTCGGTCTTCGGTCGACCTCAAAACCTTCTCATTAATGGTAAAAACTTGACATTTTCGTCATTATTCGTTAATTTGGAGTCCCTCAGGCTGGGGTGCTATGGGCACGAGAGCCGGTAGCGTGCAAGAAGCGTCGAGAAATGACGGGAGATATGGTTGATGTGGGAGTTTTGTGGTCTGTCCCGTCGTCGCTGTCATACCGCTCTTTGTGTCGTCTTCGCCGCTTTTGTGGTGCTCACCGCCCCCCTGGTTGGGGCTTCCGAAGCCGTCGTATTGGTGCAGCCCCACGGCGAGAACATCATCTATGACGTCACAGAAACGCCGTGGGCCCCGGAAAAAAGCGGTTTCTCCGAGCGCTTTCAGGCTTTTGGACTAACCTTCAATATCGCCTATGAGGATATGGGGGTGGGCTTTACCGATCCGGACACCGGGAGTGCCGTCCGCGAACGGTTGAAAGCGGTGCTGGCTTACGTGGCCGATACCATCAACTACACCAACCGAACCCTGGATGTGCAGGTGACGGCCAGCGAGTTTGATGGTACCGGGGCACTGGCTTCGGCGGGGACCTTTTATCCCACCACACCGGGGTTTCACCCGGGCAGCACGCTGGGCCGGTTAAACACGGGCTTCAAACCCTTCATCGGTTTCCCGGAAATATCAATTACCGTCGATGTGGGCTATGCGTGGAACGTGGGTGAGGGTGATCCCGCGCCGGGCACGGCAGATTTTTTCAGCGTCCTGCTTCACGAGATGACCCATGGGCTCGGTTTCACGTCCCTGGTGGATACCGCCGGAGCGAGCACCGTATCGCCCAATGTGTACTCGATTTTCGACCGATTCTTGACCGATGGGGTCGACGGAACGCCCCTTATCAGCAATACCTCGCCGCCTGCATTTCAGGCCAATGTGTCGAGTTTGACCAGTGACGATATCTGGTTCAATGGTCCCCAGGCCCGGGCGTGGTATACCGTCGATGCGCCCATCCCGGTCCATGCCCCCAATCCCTATCAGCCCGGAAGCAGCATGAGTCACTGGGACGTGAACTTTCTGCAGAGTCCCTCGGTGATGACCCACGCGATCCAATTAGGAACAGCGCAGCGGGAATATGCGGACGTCGATCTGGGGACGCTGATCGATCTCGGGTATAATCGAATAGACGGCGCGCCAACGGCGGGATTGCCCGGGTGTGCCATGGCCAAATCTGGGTCGGGCCCGTCACATTCTGCGGGCGGAGATGTAGTGTTAATGGTACTTACGGGGCTCTTTGCGTCCTGTTGGGGCCGTCCCCGGCAGCGAAAGAGCAACGCTATCAGGTAGTTCAGCAACAGTGAGTGAAGCACGTCGGAGCGCCACAGGGCGTTTCGGTATTACGGTACATGCCTCGCATTAAACAGGGAGAATTCAATGTTCTTTAGACGAATGAAAGCCAAGTGCGTTGTGGTGGCGGGATGCGCCGCATTCCTCCTGGCGACGCTCGCACCGGGAACCAGCCCGGCCCAGGAAGTCATCTATAAGGTTACGGCCCACAGTGTGGAGGCGGTAACCCTGTCCAACAAGGCCATTCCAGCAGGCGATCCCCAGTCCGTGGTGATAGAAAACGGGACCACCTTCAACATCTACTACCAGGATCTTATTGAAGACAACAGCCAGGGCTTTGATGACCTCATCGATGGGCCCAACCGGCGTGCCCGTCTGGAAGATGCCTTCCGCTATGTGGCCAATGTACTGAATCAGCCGGGAACCCTGGATGTAGTGGTAGCCGTTTCGGAGGCCGATGGTACCGGCGCACTGGCTACGGCTGGCACGTTCTTTGCCTCCACGACCGAGTTTACCAACGGTATCGCCCACACCCGTCTCATGTCGGGCGCGAAGCCCTTCACCGGGACCGAGGAAATTTTTATTACGGTGGATTTCGGGTATAACTGGAATGTTTCTTCGGAAGATGCGGCGGGGGAGCAGTTTGATCTGCAGTCCACCCTGCTGCATGAGATTACCCACGGCCTCGGAGTCCTCTCCCTTTCCAATGCAACGGGTAGTTCGGATATCGCCCCGAATATCTACAGCAATTGGGATTCGCTGATGGAAACCGCGGTGGGCGTAAACCTCTTCACGGGAAATCCCCCCGAGTTCACCGGGTCCCAGGCCGACCTTGTCAGCACGGCGCTGTTTTTTGAGGGCGTCAACGCCCTGGGCGCCTATGACCAGAATGGTGATCGCCCCGGAATCTACGCACCGAATCCCTATGAGAACGGTAGTAGCCTTTCTCACTGGGACACGGGCAACATCGTAGGCGGTGCCGTCATGGAGCACGCCGTCGCGCCTGCGGTCACTCGTCGCGCCTATTCGGACTTCGAAATCGGTGCCTTGGTAGACATCGGCTGGACGAATGCCGCGGTCCCGGGAATGGGCGGTGAAGGCGAAGGCGAAGGTGAAGGTGAAGGTGAAGGTGAAGGCGAAGGCGAAGGCGAAGGTGAAGGTGAAGGCGAAGGCGAAGGTGAAGGTGAAGGTGAAGGTGAAGGTGAAGGTGAAGGTGAAGGTGAAGGCGAAGGCGAAGGCGAAGGCGAAGGCGAAGGCGAAGGCGAAGGCGAAGGCGAAGGCGAAGGTGAAGGTGAAGGTGAAGGTGAGTTGGTGGATATTGCCCAGGATCTGATCGATGTCTTCGATACTGCGGATGTGAATTTGGATGGTCAGCTGTCTTTCGTTGAGGCCTCTGTAGCACTGGGCTTCTTGTCCCAGACCGAGTTTGACGCCATCGACGATAATGGAGACGGCTTCCTCAGCCAGAGCGAGCTTAATGCCCAGGCGGCTGCCGGTGAAGGTGAAGGCGAAGGTGAAGGCGAAGGCGAAGGAGAAGGAGAAGGAGAAGGAGAAGGAGAAGCACCGGGTTGTTTCCAGACGAAGATTGAGTCCGCGAAACACTACTTCGGGGATATCTTCCTCTTAGGTCTGGCGACCCTCGCACTGCTCGGTTTGAGCTTTGCTGGCCGCAAGGCTTGACCTTAAGCGATAGCAACTCATGATGACAGGGGTCCGGTTTTCGTAGGAAACCGGGCCCCTTTTGGGTGTCTGTACGTCCCGAAGTTGCTGCCAAGATGGTTGACAGTATTCCCACAAGCCAGTAAGGTACCTGTAACACCGTGGGCGCGGGAGGGACAAGAGGTCTTTCGCTGCTTCCATAGCATTTTCCGACGAACGTACAGGACATCATCATGAGAACTTTTTTCAGAACGGTTGGCGTAGCGGATTTGCTTTCGGGGCTATGGGTGCTGGCGCTCCTGGCCGGAAGCCTGATTTATGGTGCCCATACAGCGGAAGCACTGGAGGTGTTCTGCCAGGCCGGTGCCGTGCAGCCCGAAGACCTGCTTACGGGACAAAAAGGCGGTACGCTCCCACCGGGAGATCCGACACAGGTCGTCGTAACGGGCGAGAACACGTTCAACGTGTATTACCTGGATGTGATTAACAACCGTGATTTTGGATTCGATGATCCGACCGCGGTGGATTCCAATGACGTGCCTTCGGGGCAATCGATCAGTACCGAGGGTGCGCTCCGCCAGTATGCATTGGCGGAAGTATTGGGCTATGTGGCGGATGTACTCAATCAACCGGGCACCCTGGATATACTGGTGAGTGAGTCACTGAATGTGCCTATCACGCCCCAGGGCGGTGGAACCCTTGCTTCGGCGGGTACCCGCTTTTTCAGTACCCCGGGTTTTACCAGCGGGATTGCCCAACAGCGGCTGCTCACGGGCTCGAAGCCAGCCAACGGCGTAGACGAAATTGGCGTGACGGTAAACTTCGGGGCAAACTTTCACGCGGGGCCTGCGGAGGAGTTGCTCAACAACGAGTTCGATTTATTCTCCGTGTTGCTCCATGAGATTACCCACGGGCTGGGGATTAAGACCTTCTCCGACTCCAATGGCGCGTCCAGCTTCTCCAACGTGTACAGCATCTGGGACTCGTTCAATGAGACCAGCGGTGGCGCCCGTCTGTTTGCGGGCTCTACGCCCGTATTCACCGGGACGGCGAACGATCTGGTGAGCGATGCATTGTTTTTCGATGGTCCGGAGACCTTCTCGGATTACAACGAGGGAGTACGACCGGGTGTCTTCGCGCCGAATCCTTTCCAGAGTGGCAGTAGTCTGGCCCACTGGGATCTGGGCAATATTGTGGGGGGGGCGGTCATGGAGCCGGCCATCAGCGCTGGTGTTGCTATGCGCGCTTATGCCGATCTGGAGATAGGTGCCCTGCTGGACGTGGGATGGAGCAACGCCGCCGCCGGTGATGGTGGTGAAGGAGAAGGAGAAGGCGAAGGTGAAGGTGAAGGTGAAGGTGAAGGTGAAGGTGAAGGTGAAGGTGAAGGTGAAGGTGAAGGTGAAGGTGAAGGTGAAGGTGAAGGTGAAGGTGAAGGTGAAGGCGAAGGCGAAGGCGAAGGAGAAGGAGAAGGAGAAGGAGAAGGAGAAGGAGAAGGAGAAGGAGAAGGAGAAGGCGAAGGTGAAGGCGAAGGTGAAGGTGAAGGTGAAGGTGAAGGCGAAGGCGAAGGCGAAGGTGAAGGTGAAGGTGAAGGCGAAGGTGAAGGTGAAGGCGAAGGCGAAGGCGAAGGCGAAGGCGAAGGCGAGTTCGACATTGAGCTTTTCCTGTCGACATTACTCGATGAGTTCCAGGATCTGGATATCGATTTCAGTGAAGGGCTGAGTTTCTCGGAGGCACAGTCGGCATTTCCGGAATTGGATCTCTCTGTATTTGAGTCCTTGGACGTGGATGGCAGTGGTTCCCTGGAATTGTTTGAGATCGATGGGACGCTGGATGACATTGAGTTTGTCATCCTGGAGTCCTCAAAAGACGCCACCCTGTTCGAGGATGAAACGGGAGAAACCGCCAATGGGTCGGGCAACCACCTGTTCGTGGGCGTTACCAATGGCGGACTCTTGCGAAGAAGTATCGTCGCCTTCGACATCGCGAGCGAAGTACCCGACGAGGCCATCATTCTGGAAGTGCTGTTGACCATGACCATGTCCCGCACAGGCGATACGAGTCCGCACGAGGTGGTTCTGGAGCGCGCCGCATCCGATTGGGGTGAAGGAGCTTCCGACGCGGGCGAGCCAGGTGGTTCGGGCACCATGGCAGAAACGGACGACGCAACCTGGTTGCATACCTTCTTCGATGGTGATTTCTGGTCCACCCCAGGGGGTGACCGTGAAGGCGGGGTTCGCGCCGCGACCGAAGTTTCCAGCACGGGAATCTATATGTGGACCGATCCCGACATGGCCGACGATGTGCAGCTGTGGCTCGATGATCCCGACAGCAACTTTGGCTGGTTTGTCTTGGGAGACGAGACGGTCGTCGGGGGTGCCAATCGCTTTGACTCGAGGGAGCATGCGAGCGCGGCCAATCGTCCTATGCTGACCATTTCCTATGTCGTCCCGGACGAAGGTGGTGAAGGTGAAGGTGAAGGTGAAGGTGAAGGTGAAGGTGAAGGTGAAGGTGAAGGCGAAGGCGAAGGCGAAGGCGAAGGCGAAGCACTTCCCATGATTGCAGAAGATTTGCTGGACGGACTCACCGATGGAGACGTGGACAATGACGGTGCGTTGTCCCTGGTGGAGGCCCAGGGGGTCTTGCCCACACTAACGGTGACACAGTTTAACGAGATAGACACCAACAACGATGGTTTCCTCTCGTCCTCTGAATTGGCGGCCCAGGTCGCGGCCGGTGAAGGCGAGGGTGAAGGCGAGGGTGAAGGCGAGGGTGAAGGCGAGGGTGAAGGCGAGGGTGAAGGTGAAGGTGAAGGTGAAGGTGAGAACAACGGGTGTACCTTTAACATCAATGGTACGGTGAACGGGGTGAAAGACTACATGGCGGACGTCTTCCTCCTGGGTGTCGCCGTGTTTACCTTGCTTGGTCTCTCTATCGTGAATCGCAGGCCGTAGCATCTCCTGAAACGAAATCGGGCCCGCGCTGTCACCAGGACATGCGCGGGCCCGTTTCACTATCAATTACGCTGATTACGGCAAGGGGCCACCTTGCTGCGGGTAATGAAACCCGCACTCCAACAAAACGTTGGCGGATCGGAGGGCGGGTCTTCCTAGCCGCCGCAACAGATACGAACGCGAAACAGAGGATAAAACCCCGTTATGGATGACGGAATGACGTTGCTCCCGGTCACGTTGGTTTAATCTCCTAATCTTCTGCCGGACCGCCGTCGGCCATGCGCACCAGCTTCGGTTGGAACTGGGCCAAGGGCTCCACCAGGTCGGCCTGGGCTGCCATGACCGAGTGGATATCCTTATAGACTGCAGGTACTTCGTCCAACCCGGCCGAAAGCAGCGTTACATCCCGCTCCTTGAGGAAGGCCTTGGCATCATCCCAGCGCAGGGTCTTATAAGCCTTCTTACGGCTCATCACCCGACCGGCGCCGTGGGCCGCGCTGTCGAGGGATTCAGGCTGGCCGAGGCCACGCACCACATAGGCGGGTGTGGCCATGGAGCCGGGAATAATACCCAAGACCCCCTTGCCCGCAGGCGTCGCGCCTTTGCGGTGGACGATCAATTCTTCTCCATCGTGGACTTCCTTCCAGGCAAAATTATGGTGGTTCTCCACGTCGAGAAGGACTTCGGCACCCAGAGTCTCCGTGATATGACGGTGGATACAGGCGTGATTCCCGGCAGCGTATTCACCCATAAGGCTCATGGCCGCCCAGTACTCCTGCCCATCTTCTCCGTCCAGGTCCAGCCAGGCGAGATGCTTCAGTTCCTTCGGCAATCCCGGGTGGGTCGCCATGGCCCGTTTGCTGTATTCCTGGCACACCGCCGCACCCGTGCCCCGGCTGCCGCTATGACTTAAAAGGGCAAGGTATTTCCCGGCCGGCACACCCAGCATATCGTGATCGACGTTAAACACGCCGAACTCCACAAAGTGGTTTCCACCACCGCTTGATCCGAGTTGCGACCAAGCCTTGTCCTTCAGGCGCTGGGTCGTCGGCGTGACCGACCAATCCTGATCCATCACGTCGTGTAGACGTCGCGTGGTGAAGTGGGCACCGATGCCAAAGCGCGTCTCATCCACCAGGACTTTTGTGAGCCCTTCTGCGTCTTTTTTCAGCCGCTCCACCGGGAGGTCCAACACACTCAGCTTCACACGGCAGGCGATGTCCACGCCGACAGCATAGGGGATTACCGCGCCCTGGGTCCCGAGCACACCCCCGATGGGCAGGCCATAGCCGAGGTGTGCGTCGGGCATGAGGGCACCCCGCACCGCAATGGGTAATTCACAGGCATGTACCATCTGCTGCACGGATTGGGGTTCAAGATCCCTTCCCCACTGACGATAGGGTGCAGGCGCCTCACGGGGCATGAAATGTTGGGCGGAGGCCTTATAGTCAGCCAATGCCTTCGCGAGCTCGGCGGCGTACGGGTCCGTCAGATAGGCCTCCGGGTTGGTCCAAACCGATGTGATGAAATCGGGTAGGGACCGCTTTTTCATTCCCGCCTGACGGGCGGAGGCCAACGTGTGCTGGGCCAGCTTGAGGAGGTGCTTCGGGATTCCGAGGGCCGTGATATCTCGCGACTTCATGGTGTATTCCTTTGTCGGTCTAGGGCGCGACGTGAACTTCCCAGATGTGTTCGTCGACTTTCTCATCGTGTATTTTCGAGGGGAGAAAGAGTTGAATGATTTGTCCATTGGTGCGTGTATGCTGACTTAGCTTGCTGCTTCGGAAGCGTCCACCCGCACCAACCGCCAGGGGCAAGAGCAACTGGTCGGCCAGATGTTCGCCGACGGGAGCGGTGTTACGCCGATAGTTCTGATAGTCCCGCGCAACGCCCTTCGCTACCTTTTCTGCCGGTATCGTCTTCGCCCCAAAGCCGGTGAAGACCTCGGTGACATAGGCCCGTTCGGCAATGATTTGGGCCACGTTCCCGGGACCATCGGATTCCGCCAGGATGATGTGCATGGCGTCATCTTCCAGCCCCAACTTTTGTTGAATGGTCTCCAGCTCCCGCTCGGCGATGTGCTCGGGCAGTTTGGACAGGGTTACACTGGCTTCAACCAGGGTCGTTTCGCCACCGTCCGTCAGGGAATAGGGTTGCCACTCGGCTACAGGGTCAATCGTTGCCACGATACGTCCGCCGCCCGCCGGGTAAAAACCGGCCCGCTCGATTTCCAGCGATACGGCCGCGCCCATCTTTGCGAGCTCCGGAAGAAAACAGCGGCTCAAGAACTCTACGGGCGGGGCCATGGGGTTGTGCGTGCCGCCGGTGACCTCGACCTTGGAGGGCTCGTCCGCACCGAGCAGGGGCAGCAATACGGTCTGCAGGACCAGCGTGGTACTGCCCGCCGTGCCAATGTCGAAGCTGTATTCGCCGGCTTTCACCGGACCGGGTATAAAGCGTAGTTCGCCCGACCCGATTTCGTCACCGGTAACTTCCGCACCGCAGATCTCGGCGGCCGCGCGTACGCAGGCAAGGTGCTGGGCGCGTAGACCACGGGTCTTGCGTCTGGCGCGGATATTGGTGATGTGGAAAGGTTTTCCGGTGATGATGGAAAGGGCCAGGCTCGTTCGGAGTACCTGCCCTCCGCCTTCACCAACCGCGCCGGGAACTTCAATGAATTCAGTGGTTTTGTTGTCACTCATGATTGGACTCTTCTGTACGTCGACCCTGTTGTATGTGTCGACAGGTTATGCGCACGGCCGCAGTCGGGACGGATGGCTATCGGACGGTTGGCCCCCGATCGGACCTCCGTGGATACACACGTTTCCCGGAGGTGGTGCGTCAGGTAGGGATCGGATGGAATGGAATCAAAAGGTGATTGCCTCGGCGCCATTATACCCCATCGAATCATCCTAAGCATGGTACGGCTGCCCGCTGCCCCGTTTATCGTATACCCCCCGGTGGTGTCCTGACTGGAGATGCCGGTCCATACACCTCCCTCAGCGGGGTGGAATAGTTTCTGAAGCGGTTTCGTGTTCATCGTCGGCTTTCCGTAGGTTGTGATTCTCTACAACTAGAGCCGGAAGTGTGCCAAAGGGTGCCGGGATCTTCTTAAGTGCTTAGGGTGCCATATGTTGTGGTGGCTATGGGCTGTGTCGGAGGGCAAATGGGGTGTTTGCTGGGGTGATATGAATGGATAAAAACCTATCCTGTCGTATCGCCGTGGAATGGGGGGGATGGGAGGAGCCTCAGGGACGGGCGCCGTATCCAATCTCGGGGGACAGGGCGATTCGGCTGCGCATGAAGGTGCCCGTGCTTCGGGCCACCTGGCGATCTTGACTGTCGAAGACGACCGCCTCCACGATGAACAGCGTCTTGGTGCGATCCACGACGCGGGCCTCGCCCCGGAGTTTTCCGTCGACAACGGGGCGGGTGATGTAGAGGTTCAGATTGGCAGTCAACACGAAGACATCCTCTACGAGGGAGTTGGCTGCGAAGAACGAGGCGTCATCCAAGGCTTTGAAGTACGCGCCCCCGTGGACGGCGCCCGCCGCATGATGCAGGTGGGGGGCCAGCGGCAAGGTCAGCGTTGCCCTGGCCTCGGAAATGTGGACGACCGACTTGTAATAGGCGTTACAGGGCGCCTGGTGATACATGGCTTCGAGGAGGCGAAAGTGCGTTTCATTCATGGACAACCTATCTCCATCGACGGACTGCGGTGCTTTCACGCTAACACGGCAACCTGAAAGTCGTCAACGCCTCCGTGGGACAACCCGCTGCCAATTTCGTGTGTCAGGACGAATTTCTTCAGGTATACTCAATGAAACGAGGAGGAACAGGGTTTGGGAATTTCACATGATTTCGTTCGCGGCCTGATGGGGGCAGTACTTGGACTTTCGTTGATGGGGCTATCGGCCTATGGCGGGGAGAGCGGGCCAGAGGACTACCGATTTCAGCGACTCTGGCCCCAATTGCAGCAGCCGTGGCACTTTTTTCGGCCGGGTGGGGTCGCCCTCGACCGTGGGAACAACCTCTACGTGGCGGACACCTCCAACAGCCGTATCCGGAAATTCACCTCCGATGGGCAATATATCACCCAGTTCGGGCGATTCGGGTCTGCGCTGGGGGAGCTGAATTTCCCCCGGAGCGTCGCCGTAGGGCCCGATGTGAGCGGTGCCGAACGGCTCTACGTAGCGGATACGGACAATGGCCGGATTCAGGTATTCACGTTGCAGGGCGAGCCCATACGGGAAATCGATGTGCGGGTTAACGGCGTGGGGGACCCTTTTCCACCGACCGGGGTTGCCGTGGATGAGGACGCCAACATGTATATCACGGCGGGCGACAATCTGCGCGTGCAGAAGATTTCACCCCTCGGACTGATTACCGAGTTCGTGGGAGACGGCACGTCGGACCCCAGTGTGGAAGGCTGTGCGCCCGACCTGATTCCCTGCGGATGGCCTCCCGGCATCGCGGTGGACAATCAGGGACACGTCTTTGTAGCCGATCCCGTGAATTTTCGCATCATCCGGCTGAGTGACCTCCTGGTTTTTGAGCGCAGCTTCGGAGATGGCGGCCAAACGCCCGGAAACTCGGGCGGCACCTTTAACACGCCCTTCGGAATCGCGGTGGCGGCCAATGGCGATGTGATTGCCACCGATTCCTTCAACGGACGGATCCAGCGCTTCAGCAATGACGGTGATTTTCTGGGGCTTTTCGGCGAGCCGGGCACCCGTCCGGGCCAACTGGGCAACGTGGAGGGCGTGGCCGTGGGCGCGGAGGGCAATATCTTCGTGGCCGACACGTCAAACGATCGGGTGCAGAAGTTCACCCAGGGCGGACGCTTTATCAACCAGATCGGCAGCCAGGGGGATCGGAGCGGTTACTTCTCTTTTCCATCGGATGTGGCGGTTGACGGGGCAGGAAACTTTTATGTCACGGATACGGAGAATCACCGCATCCAGAAGTTTCAGACCGATGGCGCGTTCGAGCGTAACTGGGGTGCGGAAGGCCGGGGCGCACCCGGTTTTTTCGTGCGCCCCCAGGGCCTGGCGATTCACCCGATCACCGGCCGGGTCTATGTGGCCGACACGGACAGTTCCGATTCCGGAACGGCACCGCGCTTTCAGATCTTCGAGACCGATGGCTCCTTTGTCGATGAACGGGATATCCCCGACGTCATGGGTGAGCCGGGCGTACGCGATGAGACCGTCTTCCCGACCGGAATGGCCATTGATTCGAATGGGACAATTTTTGTCGTCCAGACCTCCTTTGTAAACGTTATTGATCCCGATGGGAACAATGACCCTGTGCGTCACCGGGTACAGCGCTTTACGGCCGAGGGCGACGTATCGAGCTTCGGCCGTTTTGGCGAAGGGGACGGCGAGTTTGCGGGCCCGCAAGACATCGCGGTAGATGAAGACGGCAACGTCTATGTGGCCGACACCTTCAACCACCGCATTCAGCAATTCACCAATACGGGAACCTTTGTACGCGCGTGGGGCGGTTTCGGCGAACACGAAGGGGAATTCAACGAGCCAGCTGGATTGGCGATTGGCCCCGATGGCAATGTGTACGTGGCCGACACACAGAACAACCGGGTTCAGATCTTCAGTCCAGAAGGGGCGTATCTCGCGACCCTTGGTGGTCCGGGTGATTCACCGGGCCAGTTCCTGCAACCCGGGGGACTGAGCTTCGGACCTGGCGGACGCCTTTATGTGGCCGATAGTCGCCACAACCGCATTCAATGCTTCGAGCCCGAGAGTGGTGCGCCGGAAAGCCGCGCTATTCTGATTGTGAGCGGGGGCGACGTGCCGGACAATCCCGTCTGGACCGCGAGCCAGATGCTCGGTAACATGGCCTATCGGGCTTTGGAACACCAGGGCTTCCGGAAGGAAAATATTCGCTATCTCAGTGCCGATACCAGCCTGGATTTGGATAGCAACGGTATGGCCGATGACATCATGCCGCTTACGGCGGACGGCCTGGAAGATAGTCTGAACAGGTGGGCTGTTGGCTCCGAACACGTGTTCATCTACATGACCGGTCTCGGGCAACGGGATGTGTTCCGGCTGAACAATAGCGAGTCGATTCGTAAGGAAGTTCTCGATGAACAGCTGGATACCCTGGAGGCCCAGATCGAAGGCGAACTGGTGCTGACCTATGATGCCTCGCAGTCGGGGAGTTTCCTCGACGCCCTGGCGGGAGACGAAAGCGACGATCGCATCGTGGTGACAAGTACGGCCGAGAATGAAGCGGCCTATTTCCTCACCGGGGGCACCTTGAGCTTCTCTTATGCCCTGTTCCAAGAGGTCTTCAACGGAGCGACCTTTGGCGATGCCGTCGCCGAGGCCCAACGTGCCCTGCGGGACGAGCAAGGCTACCAGTCTCCCCAGGTGGACGCCAACAGCAACGGCGTGCCCAACGAGGCCACCGATACCCTGGAAGAAGTGGATACCCTTTTTGCCGGGCGGGACAGTTTCGACGGGGTGCCCATGGCGGCCAATACGACGCAAGACTTCACCATTCCCGAGGATGAAAGTACCGCGCCCTTTTTCGCCAGCGGTGTGACGGATGCGACCGGTGATATCGCCCGCGTCTGGTGTGTCGTTACGTGGCCAGGTACGGTCAAGGTGGCGGAAAATGTGGTGCTAAGTCGTCCCCAGTTCGATCTGGAAGAACAGGATGACGGGATGTATGAAGCGGTCTATGATAATTTCCAGCGCGCGGGCGAGTACGTGATTGACGTGTACGCCATGGACGACAACATGAACGTGGAGCAGGTCGAACAGATTTTCGCGGTCAAGGCCGGGCAGGTGCTCGCGGGTACCATCGTCTGTCTTGTGGTGGATGGCAGCGGTGTGCCGATTCTCGATGCGACCCTTACGGCCAATCCTGGCGGACGTGTCGTGACCTTCAATGTGGATGGTGCCTACACCTTCACGACCCTGGTGGACGGCGAATACACCATCACGGCATCGGCCCCGGGCTTTGTCGATGCGACCCAGACCACCACGCTTTCCGGTGGGCAGATCCTTGAACTGAATTTCGCCCTTTCCGCCATGGCGGGTGAGGGAGAAGGCGAGGGGGAAGGCGAGGGGGAAAAAGAGCCGGGAACCTTTGTCCTGTGTCATTCCCCGTCGGAGAAGGGGGGCGTCAACGGGGGCGATGTAGTACTCTTGATTATCCTGTCCTCCACGTTGCTTCTGTCGCTTCGAAAGAAACCCGTGTTGGGCTAAACAGACCCTGCGAAAGCCAACGGCCTGCCCCATGAGGGCAGGCCGTTTCACAATAGGAAGTCCATCTCGCCACCATGTTGAGGCAGCGAGTTGCTGAGTCTACTCTTTCTTTAACCGGAAGCTGTCGATGACCGCACCAAGACGTCCATTGGGCAGGACTTCCTGTGCTTTCATCGTAACCGTCTTACCATCCACCACCACGTCGCAATAGTGGTGGCGATAGTATTCGCCTTCATCCGGCGTGTCGCTATCCGCCACGGCCGGATGGTCTGGCAGGTCAACCCGGCCCCACTCTTTGTACTTGTGATTGTCGAGACCGCCACCGCCGCCACCCGTTACGATGTAGGTCGTATAATTTCCCGCTTCTGTATCGGGGTGGGGGAGACCACGCTCATAGGCATGGGTGTGACCATTGAAGACCATGTCCACCCGATAGCGCTCCAGAATAGGCACCACCGCATTGCGGATGAAATCTTCCCCATCATGGTAGCCGCCGCTCCACGTCTCGGAAAAGGCCGGTTCGTGGTAAAAGACAAAGGTCCAATCGTGCTTGCCCTGGTTGGCTTTCAAATCCTGTTCCAGCCAGATGAGCTGGGGATCATCGGGTACAATCGTATTGCCCAATTCGGGGTTTTCGTGGGGCATCCATTTCATCTTCAGGGGCTCGAGGATGACAAAGTGGGCGTTCCCGTAGTCGAAGGAATACCAATACTTGTTGCTGCCCGGTGAGGTCATGGGGTGCTTGAAATAGTGTTCCCAGGCGAGGACGTCGGGATTGCCTTCATAGCCGCGGTACTCGTGATTACCCATGGCGATGAAACTCGGCTTCGTGCTTTGGAAATGGCGCGCGGGTACGAGGTACTGATAGGTCCACTCGTCCCAGTTGATGCCCGTGTCGACAACATCGCCCACGCTCATGACGAAGTCGGCATCCGTCGCGCCCATGGCTTTGCAGACCCGTTCCGACATGCGATAGCCACTCTGGTTGTCGCCCCACACGAGGAAGTTGAAGGGCGCGGCTTCGCTGGGAGCCGTCGTGAAGTGGTAGTCCACGGTGTGACGTCGTCCGGCCTCCACGCGGTAGGTGTAGGTCGTGCCGGGCTTCAGGTTGGGCAAGGTAATCTTGTGGATGGTCTCGTAGCTCTCGTTTTCTTTCGTGGTGAAGTCGGTGGTGCCGTCGCTGTAGTGCACCGCACTGGGAATGGGGGCACTTGTTTCAAAGCAGACCGTGATCGCGTCGGTGCGCACGTCCTGGAGATAGGGCTGTATGAGGAGCACCGGATCGGCCAGCACCTGTTCCTCCAGCGCGTAGTAGGCCTCTTCCGCCGCGTAAAATTTATCACTCAGCGTGGGCAGGTCCTTCATCACGTCTTTGAGCGGGGCCATCAGGGTATCGATTTGATGGGCCCAGTCAGGTGCCGGCTGGTCATGAGAACGCATCGTCGTGGCGAGCCTGTTGAGCTTCTCCTGCAGATCCCGTTTTAAGGCGATCCCTTCATCAACCTGGGGGAGGCGCCAGGTGGCCTGACGCAGTTTGCCCGAGCCCCAGCGATTACGGATGCGGCAGGCGACGTGAATGGTGTCCCCACCCGTGATGCCTTCGGGCAGGGCAAAAATGCTTCCGCGATAGTCTTTTTCGACTTCGTCCACTTTTTCACCATTGATGTAGCAGACGCCAGGGTCGTCGAAATCGAGGGCCAGCAACGTGCCGAACTCCGACGTGTCGATGCCTTGTATGGCCTGCGGAACAGTAAGCGTAGCCCGATACCAGGCCACCACGTCGTCCCCGGGCCAGGGGTCACCAACCTTCACCAACTCCCAATCGCTGTCGTCGAAGTCAAGCTTAAAGGCATCTCCATCCGGTCCCGCGATTTTGCGTTTCCAGGGGTTGATGGGTTCGGCATAGTCGACGACGGCCTGGAAGATGGCATTGGCGTCATCGAGGGAGCGGCTGAGTTGGGCCGGCTCACCCTGAAGCCACACGCGATTGAGCTCGGAGGGGGCACCGGACTGGGCGACACCGACGCGAATTTCCACGTCGCTACCCGCCTGTGCAGCGGCAGGCAACCGGAGTTTCATGTTGTGCGTGCCCGTCGACTCCGCCGTGCCCAACAGCGCGCCATCTAGATAGACGCTCATGGGCCCCGTACCTTCCAGATGGAGATAGATATCCTGATCGTTCCAATCCTCCGGCAGGGTGGTCGTTGTCATGAACCAGGCAAAAGGCCGGGTGCGCTCCACCGCCCAGGGCGTCTCCACCAGGGCAAGCTCGGGCCACGTTAAGTCGGGGGGCGAAAGCTCCACGCCGTCGCGCGCCGCGTAGCGCCAGTCGTCAAGTAGAAGCAGGACCGTTCGGTCGTAGTCCCAGGGCCGCTCGGCAAAGGCCGGGGTCATCAGGGAACAGAATGTCAGGAGCAGGGGGGCGAGGTACTTCACAGCGCGTCTCCAACGGTGGTTTAAATGGTATCAAGAGCTCAATCGGTTACGAATAGAATGGCATGTCCCCCCGACGGAATCAGCCCACAAAGGCCTCCAACGTGGCGACGACGTGGTCCTGCATGGCACGGGTGAGTTCGGAGTAGATAGGCAGCGCGAGCGTTTCTTTCGCGGCCTGTTCGGCGTGAGGAAAGGTCCCTTCGCGGTAGCCCAAATGCTGGAAACACGCCTGCAAATGGAACGGTACGGGGTAGTAGATGTCGCATCCGATGTCATGGGCAAGCAGGTGGTCTCGGGCACCGTCACGATCGGAGGGGATGCGCACGATGTACTGGTTGTAGATATGGTGCTCCCGCCCATAGGCCAGCGCGGGTTTGCCGATAGCCTCGTTCTTAAACTGGGCATCATAGTAGGCACCATTCTCCCGACGCATATCATGCCACGTGTCCAAGTGCTTGAGTTTTACCCGGAGAATGGCGGCCTGGATCGCGTCCAGGCGGAAGTTTCCGCCCACGAGGGGGTGGTAGTATTTGGGCTCCATGCCATGGTTGCGCAGTTGGCGCAGCTTTTCGGCCAGGGCATCGTCATTGGTGACCACCATGCCGCCATCTCCCATGCACCCCAGATTCTTGCTGGGAAAGAAGGAATAGCAGCCCATGAGGCCCATAGTGCCTGCCTTTTTGGCGGTGCTCCCGGTGGGATAGCTGGCCCCAATGGCCTGGGCGCCGTCTTCGATGACGGGCACGTCGTAGCGCGCGGCTACCGCCAGAATGGGTGCCATGTCGGCGCATTGACCGTAGAGGTGAACGGGAATAATGGCCTTCACGCGTTCTGCCGAATCGGCATCGGATTCAAACCAATCGGCCAGGGCCGCCGGGTCGATGTTGTAGGTCTTCGGGTCGATATCCACAAAGACGGGGGTGGCGTGCAGTCGGGCAATAACACCCGCCGTCGCAAAAAAAGAATAGGGGGTGGTCACCACCAGATCGCCTGGACCGACGTTCAGCGCCATGAGGGCCACGAGGAGGGCATCCGTGCCGGAGGTGACCCCGATGCCGTGGGTCGCCCCGCAATAGGCGGCGATCTCGGATTCGAGTCCATCGACCTCCGGCCCCATGACATAGCGGGTCGAGTCGATGACCGCCATCACGGCCGCTTTAATCTCCGCTTCGATCGGTGTGAGTTGGGCTTTCAGATCGAGCAGGGGGACTTGCATACAATTTCTCCTCATCAGGGAACGGGGTACAATGTGCTGCCCTACGATGGGAAAACACCGCGCGATCATAGCATGGTCGGCGGGGTCAGCGCATGGCGGAGTCGGAGGACTGGGCCGTACTTCGGGCCTGTGCTTCCTGTCATGGCCCGCGAAGTCCCGTCCAGAAAAGGACTTTTATCAGGCCGCGCTATCCCGTATACTGCCCGAAAATTACGAAGGAAAGGTTCCAATCCCATGTCCCAGTCCTCCCGAGAAGGGGTTCATGTCGTCGATGCCGCCCGGCTTAATGCCATGCAGGGCGTCTGTGAAGCCGCACGCATTTGGAATCGCTCCAAGGGGGAAGACAAGTCCCGGGCAGAGCGGAGCCTGATTCGCGCCATCGCTGTCTACGAAACCCTGCAGCAGGAAGACCAAGATGGCAACCCCTGAAGTCTTTGTGACGGCCGATGCGCGGCGGGGTAGAAGTTGATTCGATGGCAGAGACGCTGATTTATCTCGACCATGCGGCCACCGCGCCGATTGACCCTGAAGTGCTGGATGCCATGATGCCCTGGTTGAGGGAAGGCTACGGAAATCCGGGTTCCCTGCATCGGGTCGGACGTCGTGCACGGCAGGCGGTGAGGGACGCCCGGGAGCAGATTGCCGCACTCATCGGTGCCGAGGCGCGAGAGATTCATATCACGTCGGGGGGCACCGAATCCGACAACCTCGCATTGGTCGGCGTGTTCGATGGTCAACCGGGTACCCTCTACACTTCGCCCACGGAACATCACGCCATACTGCACACTGCGCAGCGTTGCGCCGCACACGGGGTAACCGTCCACGAAATGGTGGTGGACACGGCGGGCCAGGCGGAAGTCGAAGCCATGAAGGCCGCTTGTCCCGACAACACGCGCCTCGTGTCCCTTATGCATGGTAATAACGAGACCGGGGTGCTGCAGCCGGTCGCCGAGGTGGCAGATTGGTGTTATGACCAGGGCATCCTGTTTCATTCCGATGCCGTGCAGAGCGCTGCCCACCTTCCCATCGACGTGGCCACCTGGCCCGTCTCCCTCCTGTCTTTATCGGCCCACAAACTGGGTGGCCCCAAAGGCGTGGGGGCCCTCTTCATTCGGCGCGGTACCCCGTTGAAGCCCCTCATTACCGGAGGCGGGCAGGAACGTAAGCTTCGGGCCGGCACGGAGAACGTGGCCGGCATCGTCGGCTTCGGCAAGGCCTGTGAATTGGTGCGAAGTCGGCAGGCTGAGGTGAGCCAACGTTTGGCCTGCCTCGGAGCGCGACTGCAAGAGGGGATCCTCGCGCGTATTTCCGATTGCTGGGTCAACGGCGTAGACGTACCCCGATTGCCCCATATTGTGAATCTCGGGTTTGCCGGTGTCGAGGGGGAAGGGGTGCTCTATGGCCTCGACGCGGAACAAATCTGTGTGTCCACCGGTTCCGCCTGTACTGCCGGGGTCGCCGATCCGTCCCATGTGCTCCGTGCCATGGGCCAGACCCACGGTGAAGCCCTTTCCGCCGTACGTTTTAGTTTAGGCATATCCACCACCGAAGCCGATATTGATCGGGTTCTCAACGTATTGCCCCGCGTGATTCAGGAATTGCGCGCACACTGAGGAAGTACCCATGCCGCAGGAATGTCAGATGGGGCGCACGCTCTTATCCCATGCCGTGAATAGCCAAATGAAGAAAATGACCGACAACGTGGACGGCGTGCGTGCTTGCGCCGAGGTGCCCATCCACGACATGCGGGTGGCCTCCCGCCGTCTGCGAATGGCCCTCCGTATCTTTCGCCCGTACCTTCCGAAACGGGCCCGAAAAGTAGCGAAACGGGAACTTCGTGGGATTGGGCGCGCCCTGGGACGTCGTCGTGAACTCGATGTCATGATCGCCATGCTGCGCGACCACCGTGAAGAGACGGAAGGGATCTGGCAACGTTTTCTCGACCACATCCTGCCACTGCTGGTGGCACGCCAGGAGACCGAGGCCCGCGCGTGTGGCGAGGCCCTGGCCCGTTTTGAGAAGCCGGTGTTCCAGGAGGCTGTCGAGGGACTCCTGACGCTTCCGGATGGATGTCGCCCCTGCGCGCTCGAATTGTCGGAGGATACCCTTCTGGATGCCCTGGAAGAGGTGCGCGGCATGCGGAAGCTATGGAAGCGAAGTGGGGAGGCCGAAGACCTCCATGATGTACGGATTGCAATCAAGCAGTTTCGCTATGCCTGTGAATTCAATCGGGGGCTCTATGGCGCTCCGATGGACATCTACATACAACGGCTTCGGGACGTACAAGGTGCCCTGGGCGAGTGGAACGAGTGCCGCCTTCTGGAGGAGATGGTGCTCATACTGGGAAATGCCGCTCCCTACGATATTGCACAGGGTGGGCCCCTCATCGCATCCCACTATAGCGAGCGGGCCAACGTGCTCGAAGACTCAATCGCGGTTCAATTAAAAGCCCTCTTCTGTAAAGACGGACGCCGTGCCTTCGAGGCCCTACTCCTCAAGGGAACGTCGGATTGTTGCTGTGGGTCGGAAGACTGACCAGGGCCGAAATGCGAAGTGATACACGGTTAACTGACCTGCGGGAAGGGGAGTGCCGTTGGCTCCGGAAACAACGTTCGGAAGTACGCCAGGTGCTTAGCCGAAAGCCTTGATGCCCGTCAGGGCGGCACCAATGGTGAGCGCATGAATGTGTTCGGTACCTTCGTAGGTGAGCACCGTTTCCAGGTCGACCATGCGGCGGCCCACGTGGTATTCGCTGTGAATCCCATTAGCGCCCAGTAATTCACGGCAGGTGCGGGCGACTTCCAGGGCTTTCCGGCAGTTGTTCATTTTCGCAAGCGCGATCTGTTCCGGCGCCAGGCGACCCCGCTCCCGCAGCTCGCCGAGACGACGGGCGATGAGTTCCATACCGACTATTTCGGTGTTCATCCACGCGAGTTTGTATTGAATCAGTTGGTGACTTGCGAGGGGCTGCCCACTGAACTGGGGCCGTTCTTTCAGGTACGCGATAGTTTCTTCAAGGCACGCCCGGGCCGCCCCCACCGCCCCCCAGGCAATGGTGTAGCGGGCGCCCGCCAGGCACTTCAGGGCGGCACCCAACGAGGTGGCCCCAGGTAGGAGGGCAGCGTTTGGTACGTCGACCGCCTCAAGGAAAAGTTGGGCCGTCTCACTACTGCGGAAACTCCACTTTCCTTTGATGGGGCGGGCCGTGAATCCTGGACGATTTGTTTCCACCAGGAATCCCTGCACCGCCCCTTCGAGCTTCGCCCACACGACCGCCACATCTGCGCGCACCCCGTTGGTAATCCAGGTCTTGGCTCCGTGGAGCCGGAATCCACCTGCCGTGCGCTCCGCCCGTGTCTCCATGCCGGCTGGATTGCTGCCGAAATCCGGCTCCGTCAAGGCAAAGCATCCCCAGGCATCGAGTCGCCCCAGGCGGGGAAGCCACTCCCGCTGCTGTGCGGCACTTCCGAATTGCTGAATCGCTCCCATCACCAGGGCGCCCTGCACGCTCACTATACTGCGGACCGCAGAACTGCCACGCTCGAGTTCCCGACTGACCAGCCCATAGGTGCTTGCATCAATCTCGCCGTCTGCAATGGATTCGAACAGTCCCAATGCCCGAAGCCCTTCAACGATCTCCTCCGGAAAGGTCTCCCGGTGGTGGTGTTCCCCAATGCAGGGGAGCACCACCGTATCGACATAGCGCCGAACCTGGGCGATAATCAGGTGCTGTTCCGCCGTCCACTCATCATCAAGGCGATAGAGATCCGTAACCGATGGTGTGGCCATGGAGAGACCCTCTGGGTTTTTACGCGAAGTCAGCGGGTAGCCCTTTGGGATACCAATGACGATGAAGGCGATGGCGGCGCTCCGTACTCAGCTGGGACCAGGTGTCGATGTCCAGTTCCAGTTCGGCGACGGCACAGGTAACCATGGGTTCCTGGCTATCCGTCAAGGTCGCGACCAACTCCGAAACGCCAGGGTTGTGTCCAACAACCGCGATGGTGTGAATGGCCTCGGGCGTAGTTGCCAGCTCCGTAATGATCTCATGGGGGGAAGCCAGATAGAGGGACTCCCGCAACGAGATAGAGATATCCCAGCCGGCACCTTCAATCAGGAGGGCGGCAGTTGCCTGGGCACGGGCCGCCGTTGAGCATAGGATGCGTTCGGGTTGTACCCCCATGTGGGCCATATAGCGACCCATCCGGGGTGCGTCCCGTTCTCCCCGATGATTCAGCGGGCGTTCGTGATCGGCCTGTTCGTCGTCCAGCCAGGACGACTTTGCGTGACGAATGATGAGGAGTCGTTTCATGATTAACATCTCCGACGTTAGACAGGCGTTATACACGGACAACTTCAGCATAGCGGGTGGCGGCGTGATTCTCAAACCCGGAGCGCAAGAGGATTGGCAGAAGGGTGGGATCATGCTGTCCCAAAGAGAGAGTGGGATGGGCCGCCGACGTTCCAGATCCCGCGCTCCGTGTAACAAGACGCCCGAAAATCGGGTATACTCAGTATTGACAGGCAGTGTAGTGCGTATAGCACGTCGGGATTGTGTCCTGCGTGGTGAGTTTTTGCACTATCCGCAATTAGGGCGTCCAACAGAGACGCTAACCGCAAGGTCTGCTATGCCCCATTGGACTCTTCACCTGGGAACACGACGAATTGCCTCTTGGCTTGCCCTGGGGGCGTTGTTTCTGATCGCCCATGCGGGTGCACAAGAACCCCTCTACGCCTTTGCCAACACCGCTGGCGAAGCCAGTATTGACTACGGCACCAACGTGGCCGTCGATAGCGACGGCAATGTCTTCATGCGTGGCGCATTTCAAGGAACGGTAGACTTCGATCCCGGCGCGGGAACCGCCAATCTCACGAGCACTGGCACGTCCTTTGACATGGTGGTGCAGAAACTGGACAGTGCTGGCAATCATCTGTGGGCCGTTTCCATTGGTGGGGCAAGTGCCTCTTTTGGCATTCCTTCAGGCAGCACGTCCCTCGATACGGGGGGCATTGATGTGGATGCCGCCGGCAATGTCTACCTCAACGGATGCTTCCGCGGAACGCCCGATTTCGACCCGGGCGTGGGCACGGCGAATCTGACGGGGAGCGGCTTTGGCGATGCCTTTGTATTGAAGTTGGACCCCGACGGAAATTTCGTGTGGGCCCGTAAGATGGGCGGGGCGGATTTTACGGTGGGCCTCGGCGTGGCCGTGGCCAGTGATGGGAGCGTGTATTCCGTCGGTTCCTATAGCGGTACGGTCGATTTTGACCCGGGCGCGGGCACGGCAAACAAGACCGCAGATGGCGGTGGGGACTTCGAGACCGATATCTTCGTGCACAAGCTGGATAGCGCGGGAGACTTTGTCTGGGTGCAGGTCTATGGCGGTGGGGACCAGGACTCTGGCCGGAGCATTGCGGTGGATGGGTCCGGAGGTGTGTACACCACCGGAAATTTCCTGGGGTCCGTGGATTTCGACCCCGGTGCGGGCGACACGACTCTGACCAGTGCCGGTATCATCGATATCTATATTCAAAAACTCGACAGCGCGGGAAACTTTGTCTGGGCAAGAAGTTTCGGGGGGGGCGGTTCAGACGACAGCTATGAAGTAGAGGTCGATAGTCTGGGGAATATTTACGCCACCGGCCATTTTCGCAGTACCGTCGATTTTGATCCGGGACCGGGCGTTGCTTCACTAAGCAGTGCGGGCGGTCGCGATGTCTATGTGTTGAAACTTGATACCAATGGGGATTACCTCTGGGCCCGCAACGTGGGCGGTGTAAACGATGAGTTCGCCGGGGGGCTGGCGGTCGATGGCGCAGACAGTGTCTACGTCACCGGTTTCTTTGTCGGTACGGCAGACTTTGATCCCAGTGGCAATACCCGCAATATGGTCAGCGCGGGCGGCAGGGATATCTTTGTTCTCGACCTGAATTCTGCAGGGAATTTCACCTGGGTCGGTGCGGTAGGCGGAACGGGTAACGATGAATCCCGGAGTGTGACCGTTGATGCTTCGGGCGGCGTATTTGCAACGGGGGCCTTCGAGAGCACAGTCGACTTTGACCCAGGGACGGGCGTTGCCAGTCGCAGCAGTGTGGGCTCCACGGATCTCTTCGTATTGAAATTGTTGCCCGATACCATTGCCCCGACAGCCGATACGATCACCCCATCCACGAGCGGGCCGACCAGTGCAGATGCTGTATCGTTCACCGTCGTATTCAGTGAGAATGTGCTGAACTTCGATAGCGTGGCGGATCTGACCCTCAATCATGCTGGAACGGCGAGTACGGGGGCCAGCTTTTCCGGGGGACCGACCTCCTACACCGTTACGGTTACCGGGGTGTCTGGAGATGGCTCTTTCACGTTGACAGCCAACACGGCTTCCGATTTGGAAGACACCTCCGGGAATGGACTCGCCAGTTCGGTGACGAGTGGTGCCGTCGTCATTGACAACACCGCGCCGGTGATAACAATTACGAATAACACGGCGGGTGCCAATACGGTCGATTGTGGTAATGGTACCTTTGGCGACCCCGGTGCAACTGCGACCGATGCCGTCGACGGCGCGGTCACGGTGAGTGTCAGTGGTACCGTAAATACGACGGTTCCGGGTAGCTATGACATTACCTATACCGCCAGTGACGCAAGCGGCAACACGGCCATGGCGACGCGTACCGTAATGGTGAGTGATAATTGTCCGGGTGAAGGCGAAGGCGAAGGCGAAGGCGAAGGTGAAGGAGAAGGAGAAGGAGAAGGAGAAGGTGAAGGAGAAGGAGAAGGAGAAGGTGAAGGAGAAGGTGAAGGTGAAGGTGAAGGTGAAGGTGAAGGTGAAGGTGAAGGCGAAGGCGAAGGTGAAGGTGAAGGTGAAGGTGAAGGTGAAGGTGAAGGTGAAGGTGAAGGCGAAGGCGAAGGCGAAGGAGAAGGAGAAGGTGAAGGTGAAGGTGAAGGTGAAGGTGAAGGTGAAGGGGCGCAGACGGTCTATGTCCGACAAGGGCCTGGCACCGGAAGCGGTACCGAATCGGACCCCTACACGTCCATCGGAGTGGCGCTGGATGCGGTACGTGGTGTAGCCAGCGAAG
>JAXMOL010000065.1:0-40460 GCA_034669905.1 Candidatus Hydrogenedentota bacterium | reverse complement strand
CTGAAAGCCCGCACCATACCCCCCCTATCTGCGTCGCTGGCGCTCTCGGTGTAGCCGTCAACGCACCCTTGGGCTATTCAGAGGGCCAACGGCCCGACAACATACCAGCATGGGCCAACGGCCCATGTACTGGGGGCCCTCCATCGCACAAGGGCTGAAAGCCCGCACCATACCCCCCTAGCTGCGTCGCTGGCGCTCTTGGTGTAGCCGTCAACACACCCTTGGGCTATTCAGAGGGCCAACGGCCCGACAACATACCAGCATGGGCCAACGGCCCATGTACTGGGGGCCCTCCATCGCACAAGGGCTGAAAGCCCGCACCATACCCCCTATCTGCATCGTTGACAACCCTGTAAATTCATCGCGCGCTCTCACAGCCCCCTAACGCCGCGGCCGCCGCGCCCGGCGAATCAGGTGTTGTGGTTTTACGTCCGCCACGCGAACAATCTCACCCCGGGCTTCCAGGTCGAGCTTCACCGTGGTCACATACCACATCACCGAACCCTCCCAATCGTCGGGAAGATATTCCCGCACCACGTCAGCGAGTTCCCTGAAGGGAATACCGGGGAGCTCCCGGGGTGTCGCGAGCAGTATCGCCCGACGCATGGCCTCGTATTTCTTTCGGTCAATCCGCGTGCCGCCCGCGCCCTCGGTGATATTCTGTGTCGTGATCTTCTCCCCACCATCGGCCATCATCATTCTCCTCGGGTTGATTCCACGCCAATCCTTCCCTGGGCATAATCGTCATACAACGCAAAAAGCACGTCACGCAGGTTGGCGTCGTAGCGCCGGTAATAGGCCTGCGCCCGGGGCCACACCACGTCCATATCTCCAGGCACGATTTCGCCCACCAGGGCTTCGAGCAGTCCCTCCGATGTACGCGCTTCATGGAGTGTCTTCATGCGCCCCGGGCGGTGCGTGGAGATGACGAATCCACGGAGCCGCCGTGATACCAGGGCCACGCACTGCCAGGCCAGGGGAGACAACTGCTCGGCACCATCAAAGAAGCCCACGCCATGACGGGGAACCCTTCTCAGCCAGGCCAAGGTGCACCAGAACTTGTGGGGCGTATCCCCATGAAGCCGGTGGTAGGACACCGTCACACCACCCGCTTCTAATCGGGCCTGCAATTCCAGCAGGAGCGTGGTTTTTCCGGCGCCCTTTTTGCCCACAATGGCCCCGCGATACTGCTGTCGCTCCAGCGCCACATAGAAGGGCGCCCAGCGAAACTCCGGGGAACGGTACCGTAGCGCCTCAATACGCCCCACACGAAAAGGATTCTGATCCGCCGTCACCATGACGCTTATTCCACCGTCCCCAAGGCCACCTGCTCCACCCACGGCGAAACCACCAGGTCCAACCGCTCCACCTCCTTGCCCTTGTTGAGCACCAGTTCGATGGCCCACTTCAGGGTAATGAGCTGTCCCTGAAAACTGTAGGGGGCCTCGGGAAGCTGAAAACGAAAGGTCCCCGCGAGCATCTTGCGGTCCTTCGGCAGGGCAATCTCCTCCACAATGCCCACGTCCTGGGTGCCTCGCCCCTCGGTATACCAGAACAGGCGCAGCATGGCTTTCCGCGGGGGCTCGTCCCGTTTCCAACCCAGGGTGCCTTCAATGACTTGTCCCGGCACCAGCGTTGTCGGGTCCTGACTCAATGCGAGTGAAAGATTCACGGCGAAGTCTCCTCAGTTCCGTTGGAATTCGGCACGCGCGGGCGTCGCACCCGATGACGCGGAAGGAAGGGGGGCCACGGTCAGGGTAAAGTCTTGTCCCACATCGGGCCATCGGGGGATGTCTCCCTCCAGCTGAATATACCACCGAATTTTGTTGTTGGGCCCATCGAAACTGGGGGCCGTGAATTCCGGAATCACGATGTCCACTTCCCCCCGGGCAATATCCCGCGCGGCCCTGTGTTCCGCGAGGAGCACCCGGTGAAAAACGTTGGTATCGGTCACCGTATCCGTGCCCCGCCGGTACGTCGCCTTTTCTTCGCCAATCAGGGAAATCTTGAGCTGACGGATTCGGGATGGATTGCCCCGGAATGCCCACGAAATCGTCGCCGTACTCCCAAGGGGTAAATACCCGGGGGATAAGACCAAATCGGGCTTGGGATTAAAGAGGGCCAACACGCAGTAGAACGTGGCGACCACGAAACCCAGCCCCACCAGGACAAAGGGAATCATGAAGAGCAGGGGGAACCACTCGATGGATTCCGCGTCGAAATCACTCCAGATACCGTAGCAAACGCCCAGCACGATGCCATTCCAGATAAGGGCAAAGAGTAGGATGAACGCCAGGCCCGTCCAGCTGCTGCTGTCCCCCTTCAATTCGATACGGTCGCCCACGGGAACCACGGGCACGGCCCCATCGTGTCGTGCCGCCCCCACGGAAAGACTGTTTCTGGATTTCTTTGTACCCAAAACGAGGGCCGCAAAAAATGCCAGCGAAAAGGCCAACCCACCCATACCAATCAGGTACGTGGCCGTGAAATCCCGGTTTAACACCGCGTCATCGGGACTACGGGGGTCCACAAAACATACCCGCTCCGAGCCCACCGGGTATTGGCCAACCACATGCTCCTTGCCACGTCGCCCCGAGGAAGAACCGCCCATGAAATTGTAGCGGTCGCCTTGGTAGGTCACGCCTTCCCAGGTGTATTCGTAGACAATGTCGATGCTGTAGGTGGGCCCACCATCGGAGGAAGGGTGGACCCCCACGTCACTCTCGAGCACGGTGCACGGTGTTTCGACCCAGTCCTGCGCGCTGAGCCAATTTCCTAAGGGAGCAACGCTAAAAAAGTAAAAAACAATCAGCCCCGGAATCAACACAATAGGGCCCGCCAGACGCAGTGCACAGCCCCGCCCACGCGCACCTTTTCTGGAAATCGATTTCATACACCCGTCTCCTCGTTACGACGAGCATAACCATACCGCGACGCCCTGCGGGATGCAACCAGGGAAGGCCCCTCCTCGATGCCCCCGCATCCCCGTTAAACGCCGTGCCACGCGATGCCGAGTTCAACGAGGTTTCGTGTGCGTGGAGGAAGGTCAGCCTCTCCCCTCGAAGAGACGTTCAGTGAGGGCGTCCAAACCCATACGGCCAGTGGTACGCCCAATGAAGGCGCCCGATTAGAATCACCCCCGCTAATCTCCCGTCCGTGATGCGCCATGCACACGAAAAAATATCTGTCAACGGTACGTTTGCCCACCACTCGAATGGGCCACTCCCTTGATTTCCCTACGCCTTCCGTGAATACTGACCACAGGCACACCGACTACGATGCAAGGATTCTCCCCGCGATGCGGTCACGTCATTTCCCATGGTGGATACCCGCCCTCATTCTCCTCGCGGGATGCGGCAACGCTCCCCCGTCCACACCCCCGTCCGCACCGGCATCCACCCCGCCAGAAAGCGCCCCGGCACCGCCACGTACCAAGGAGATTCCTCCCGTCGAAGTCAGTGCGAACACCACGCACCCACCCCGCCCCAGTATCATCAGCACCGCACTCTATGACCAGTTCGTCCCCGGCATGAGCTTCGAAGAAGCGCACGATCTCAGCGCCCTGTCTCCCCGACCGGCAGGCGGCGATGGCGACAAGACCGTGCTCTATCGTTGGGAAGACAGCATGGGAAACTATTTCACCGCCCGTTTCGAATCCGACGTGCTCATCGCCCGGAGTGGCCTTCGCCAGCGACGCCCCGATAACGCCACCGAAACCCCGCCACCTGTCGTGGAAGAAATCAATGGCGAGCCCGCCGCCCAGGTGGCCCCAGGCGTATTCGTCCCCCTGAAACGGGCCATCGCCTCCAGCGTCAACCAACCCCTGGGCGTCACCGGGCCCGACGTATCCGCCGGGAAAAAGATGCCTCCTGCCGGGCCCCCCACCCCTGCGGCAAGTGCGCCGACCGTATCCATCGGGGGCGCATCCCGCAGAAATCGCGAAGGGAAAGAATCCGACACCCCGGCCGAGGCCCGCTCCTACAATCCCCGCGCCCGCCTGCCCGAGTTTACCCATGCCCTTCCCCAGGGGCGCTACGAAATCCGATTCCACAATCCCCTCGACGTGGCCATGACCGTGGGCCTTCGACAGGAAAAGCGGGGTCAGGACGTCTCGGTCCCGGCCAACGGGCACGCCGCCTGCCTGGTGGAGCAGGGCACCTACGCCGTGTTCTTCCTCATCGACGACGAGCCGGAAGCCCTTTACGAAGCCCAGTCCTTGGTCTTGGACCCCATTCGCAACACGGGCCTCGCCGTCCACCTCAATCGCGATGATGTGCAGGTGCGTCCCATCGATTACACCGTGCCCCAGTAGCCTCCTGCGCCCCTCAGAATCCCGCAAGCCCGATCCCGGGACAGGTCGACACGGCCTCCTCCAACTGGTCCCGATAATGCCGCAAAACGGCGCACCGGTCCGCATCGATGAGGTGATCATGGCCCTTCTCGTAGACAATCTGCCCCGAAGCCCCCACGGCATAGGTGTGGGCTGCATACTGGCTCTCCCGATCGGCCAGCGCCGGAAAACGTAGGGTCCCCTCGTGCATCCGCCGTTGCAGCAGCTCGGTCATGAACTCCTTCACCCGCCGCCGCACCAGGCGACCGTCGGACAGGGGCTGGAGTTCCATGGTGCCGCCAAACTCAAAGGCCTGAATCTTCGCACACCATGCCTCCCCCAGGGCCATCAACTGATGGGCCACAGCCCGACCGCTGTTGCCCGCATCAATCCCAATTCCCCGAAAATCATAGACCCGGTCCAGCGACGCAATGACCTCTTGCTGCCGCGCATAGTTAACACCCTCCAGATGCACCCGCAACACATTTTCCAGATAGGGCGCGGCATTGCGATAGACCACAAACTCCGAGGGGTCCCGCGCATAACCCAGATCACAACCCAGGTAATAATCGCCGGGCGCAACCCATTCCGGGCCCGCGAAGGCCTCCCCTTCGCGGAGGGTAATGTCTTCAAATTCCATACCCTCCTCGACGCATTGGAGATACTCATCCAGGGAAAAGACCGCGTGTAACGGCGCGCCGTGCTGGCCCAATACCCGGTGCATATAGCCCGGTGTGTTCCGCCCACCGTAGAGATGGGCCAGCTCCCGCTCCTTCTCCCCATCAAAGTCCGGGTTAATGCTACTCGGCCAGTTGTATTGCTCGGCGTCGGGCATCTGGCTCATGCGGTAAAAGGTATTGCGCAGGCCATTGGGCACGCCATAGACCCAGCGACGCCCGCCGCCGTTGAGGGCCTGATAGAGTTCGCCCCAGGCCGTGTCCGTCATTTCCTGGGCCTCATCCACGATCTGCCAATCCACGTGCATCCCCTGAAAATTGGTCCCCCGGGGCCCGGCGATGCGCCCCCACAACACAAACCCATTGGAAAAACGAAAATACCACGAGGGCGACCGCTTCATCTCCACCAATGACGGCGCGAAGGCGGCCGTGTTTTCAAAGCGCCGGGCAATGCGGTTCATCAGGGGGAAGAGCTGGTTCTCCGTCTGTGTGGCGATGAGCATCTCCGAATCGGGACAAGCGACCATGGCCCAACAGGCGATGGCTTCTATTTCGGTGGTCTTCCCCACGTCACGGCCGTCGCAATGTACCTTGCGCGCGGCCTGCGAATTGAGGGAGGCCCGCTGGTAGTCCCGCACCCGCCACGGCGTACCTGCCCGATCGGAGAAATAGGTCTCCACAAAAGTTGCCCGATCCTGGAGGGCCAACCATTGCCGTGCCTCGGCTTCGGAAAGGCCGAGGGACTGCACAGTTTCCGGTGAAGGGAGGGATAGATTCATGGTGCTCCTTTCCAAACGGGCGCCATTCTGCGCCAGGTTTCGCTTTTTGGGTATACTGTAGGTATGAAAACACTATGGAAAAGACCCAACGTTCGCGCCCTTCCCCTGGGCATCCTCGCGGGATGTCTCACTGTCGCTGCCCTCATGAGTGGCTGCCCCGGCCCCCTGTCTCCCGGCGTCATCCGCACGGTAGACCTGACCTACGGCAAGGGCAATGTGGAAATCACGGGGGAATCCGGCACCTACCAGCTCGTCGACCTGAAGTATGACCTCGTCGAAATGGAGGGCACGGAAGAGAATCGGCCCGCCGTCGTCATGATCCACGGGGGCTCCTTCGAAAGCGGTACGAAGGCCGACGAGGAATTACTCGTCCAGGCCAATGCCCTGGCCCTGGCGGGCTACGCCTGCTTCCTCATCGACTACCGCCTCAAGGGCGACAATCCCCCGGCCCCGGCCGACTGGGAGCCCGATGCGTCCGGCTCCATCTTTGACGCCCTGGAATTGCGAAGCGCCATGCACGCCTCCTTTGTGGATGCCAAAACGGCCCTGCGCTATGTGCGTGCCAATGCGGCCGCCCTGCGGGTAGACCCCAATCGTATTGTCGTGTGGGGAGAGTCGGCAGGCGCCTTTGCGGCGCTGGCGGCCGGCCTCACGGGGGACAACCTCTTCAGCAGTGATGGACCAGGCTTTCCGGTCCCTGCGGAGAATAACCCCGGCGTTTCGACCCAGACCCGGGCTATCATCGATTGCTGGGGAAGTGCGGCCCCGGTCATCAATGCCTTTGACAGCAGTGATCCCCCGGTCATGATTTTCCACGGCACCAATGATTTCACCGTGGGATTGTCCCTGGCACCCGCTATCGAAATCCGCGACGCCTGCAATGAAAAGGGTATCCCGGTGGCCTATTACCCCATCTCTGGGGAAGGCCATGGCGCCTGGGAAGGCGAGTTTGAGGGGAAAGACCTGGCGACCTTAACGGTAGAATTCCTGGCCACCCACAACGGCACGTCCTGATCAGGGAAACCAGACCTGGACCTGTTTCTGCTGCTTGCCCCATTTGGTAGCCGCTTCGTGGCTCCCGAAATACAGATCGATGTGCTGCCCCTTAATGGCCCCGCCCACATCCTGCACCGTGCCATACCCATAGCCGGGGATGTACATGACCGTGCCAAAGGGGTAGACGCTGGGGTCCGCCGCAATGGTACCCTTCTTCGCCATTTCCCCACTCGCCGTCTTCCGAACTTTTTTCCGCTCGCCCTTATTGGGCCCCTTCTTAATCACCGTCCGGCGCAGGAAGGTTGTGTGGGTCCAATTGCAGCAGATACCACACTTGCAGTAGCCCGTGGTGAGCAGTTCCCGCACCACAGGAGGACCCGAGGTCTTGGGGGTGGACGCACAGCCGGGCAGGAAGATCAGGGCGCACAAGGCGACTAAGGAGATAATTTTCATGGCCTTGGTATCGCATATCGGGACCCGGGGAATCAAACATCGCCCCCTCCCGGAACGCCCTCAAAAAAAGGCCGGGTCCCCTGCACCTGCTGGATGACGGGCTTCATGATGTCGGCCAGCCCCGTATCGATAGGCGTGCCCGCCCGGGCACAGTAATCCTCCAAATCCTTAATCGACTTTCGGAGCCGTTCCCGACTCTTCCCAATGGCATCGGCGGCGGCCGGAGTCGTGGTGGTGCCCCCCTCGGGCTCCCCCTCCTCCCCCAAACGGGCCTCCATCCGCCGTACCAGCAACCACGACACCACCACATCGTTCACCCGCAGGGACAGCAGCGGATTCTCCGTCACGCCACGACTCTCGAGCAAGGCACGGACACCGACGACAAACTGGCTGTTCAGCCGCCGCTCTTCCTCATTCATCCAGGCCTCCCCCTGGGCCAACATCATCAATTCCATGTCATCCCCCCTTCTGTGCGTTAAGTCTCCCATTATTTCGGCAGCTGCATTGCACCCCATTGGGCCCGTGGGCAGCGGTGCCCCCCGGTTATGCCAATTCCGCTTCGGGCGAACCGCCTGCCGATAACGTGCTATCATAAGGGGATGCCGAGGACCGGAACAGCCGGCGAAAGGAGGCCCATGGAGAATCCCGTCACATTTGACAGCCACCGTTCCCTGGTGGAACTGGAAGATTCCGATTGGACCTTTTCGGTGGATGAGTATGATGCGCCGCCCCACGCCCACAGCCTGGCGACCAAGCCCGTCGGAAAATTGAATGCCGGAGAGTTGATGCAACTCCTCCAATGGAAGGTGAGTCTTCGTTTCATCGTGCCGGCCGCCATCGCGCGGCTCATGACGAATCCCTTTCAACAGGCCGCCACCCATGAAGGGGACCTGATGGTGGCCCTGCTGGAAGCGGATCCGGCCTATTGGCGCAAACACTATGATCTCTGGTGTGTAATGGTCGATTTGTTGGCCCAGGCCATCAACGACGTGACCAATCGGCTCGAAGCGGAAGAGGCGGGAGACTACCTCCCCCACTTTCTCGGCGATGACTTCATGGCGGCGGTGATGCATTTTAGAGAAATTCACGGGTAAGCAAGCCCGGACCCGATAACGATATGCCGCGCACCCGCGTGGCAAAACACCTATACCCCTACAGAAAGTCGGAACACGTTGAGCGAAATCGTTACCTGTACTACCGAAGAAGAAGATGCCGGCCTCCGGCTCGATGTGTATCTGGCTGGCGTCGTGGAAGATGCGACCCGCTCCTATCTCAAAAAACTCATCAAGGACAAGCGGGTCCTCATCGATGGCAAGGCCTGCACCAAGCCTTCGCGCTCCATGGTGGCCGGCGAAACCCTCACCATCGATGTGCCCCCTTCGCCCTCGGCCTGGCCCGAGCCCGAAGACATCCCCCTCGACATCCTCTATGAAGACGAAGACCTTGTCCTCGTTAACAAGGCCTCCGGCATGGTGGTCCATCCCGCTCCCGGACACCACACCGGTACCTTGGTGAACGCCATCCTCCATGCCTGCCCCGACTTTAAGCGCGCGGGCGAAGACATGATACGGCCCGGCATCGTCCACCGACTCGACCGCGACACCTCGGGCGTGATGGTCATCGCCAAGAACGAGGTCGCCTTCAAGCACCTTGCCGCCCAGGCCGCCGCCCACACCTTTGAGCGCCGCTACCTCTGCCTCGTGCGTGGGGAGTTCAAAGAAGACCGGGGCCGCGTCAACGCCAACATCGGGCGTAGCCTCACCGACCGCAGCAAAATGGCCGTCACCGGCATCCGCGCCAAAGAAGCCGTCACCAACTTTGAAGTCCTCGAACGCTTCGGCATCGCCTCCCTCGTGGGCCTCCAGCTCGAAACCGGCCGCACCCACCAGATTCGCGTCCACATGCGATTTGCCAGCCGCCCCGTACTCGGCGACCCCATCTATGGCGAACACGAATACCGCCACTGGGTCATCTCCGACGAACTCCGCGCGGCCCTCAAAGGGCTCATCGGCCAGGCCCTCCACGCCGAACGGCTGGGAATCACCCACCCCCGCACTGGCGAACGTCTCGTCTACAACGCCCCGCCGCCCCAGGATTTCCAAACCGCCCTCGACGCCCTCCGCGCCTACGAACGGGACTAAGACCGGCAACACGGGGACTGCACCGACATCGCATATGTAACGTAATACGGTGCACGTGCGGGCGGAACAGATCACCCGAAAAAGCAACAGGCCACCGGACAGTCGGGGCCGTCCCCCTCCCCAACTTGACTCAGAATCTCGCGAAGCGCACCCTCTGGAGTGTGGCAGCTTGCTGCTACCCTTCGTGAGGGAGCTTGCTCCCGGCAAGTTGCAGGCCGTTGAATCCAAACCGACAACACCTCACCCACAAGCACGGCGGGAACCGCCGGGGCTTGAGGGTGGCACCCACCCCCTCCCCAACACGACTCAGAACCCCACACGGCCTACCCTTTGGAGTGTGGCAGCTTGCTGCTATCCTTTATAAGGGAGCTTGCTCCCGGCATATTGCAGATTCAGCCCCACACGACTTCAGAGCATGCCCTCGCCTTGTGGCAGCCGGCCCTACTCATTCTCCGCCATGGCGTCAAATACGGCCAGGGCCTGGGTAACGAACCCGTCTACCAACGCAAGCTGGTCCGCATCGAGCGCTTCGGCCATTCGGTCCAGGCTACTGTGCAGGGCCCGCGCCTGGGCGGCGTTAAAATTTGTCATGGTGTACAGATCTTCCGACTGATCGAACTGCTCGATTTCCCGAACCAACTCTTCGGCCACGACCTGGCTTGTCAAAATACGATTTTCTTCGTTCAATCCCGATGCCAACATATTCAACTGCCCTTCCACCAGTTTCTCATAGAGAATCTGGTCGGCAACCGGCTCATAGTTGTCGTAAGCCGCCAGCTCTTCCGGGGTCAGAACATCGGTCAGCTTCGCCCGCAAGCTCGCTTCCAAGGTGAGCCGCTCGGCGCGCACCGATTTCGCGGGGCGATCCTTCGATGCGAACGCCCCCTGCATCAACTTCTGTTCCTTGAGCATGTTGGCCGCCATCGCCTCTTTGAAAGGCGCCGCCTGCTCGGGCGTCAGGCCGAGTTCCGCAAGGAGGTCTCCATAGATCATATCGACCATCGCACCCGCTTGTGCCTGCGCAATTCGCTCTTGTTGGGAGGGTTCGGCGTCATTAGCCTCTTCATCGTCTTTCCCATCATCCGACACGGCTTCGGACACCTCCGGAGCCTCCTCCTCCATGGGAACCGGGCTATCTGGCTGGGATGCCTCCGCAAGCAACGCGTTGGCCTCAGCAAGCTTGGCTTCCGTCTCGCGAAGCTTTTCTTCAAGCATCACGTGTGCTGGAGCCTTCTCAATGGCGGGTTCCTTCACCACACCGGTGTGGTCGGCAGTGGACAGTGCATCGCGACTCTTCGTAAGTTGGCTGGTCAAGAATGCGCTGTAGAGGAACAATGCCAGGGCGACCGCCCAGCCGCCATATTGAATCACTTTACCCATGAGATTATCTCCTGTATATGGTGTAAAAATAATGGAAGAGTTCGTTCAAGCAGACCCGGCCCCAGATGGACGACCGGCGGTTTTGCGACGTGTATTCGCTATCTACCACTATATCACCCAAATTATTCAGTGATACGGAACTTTTCGGAGACGTGCGCGGCCACCCCTATGGAGCGTCGCCGGCCCGCCGGCACCACGCCACACGCAAGTCCTAATCTTTTTGCGACCAGATCACTTTCCAGAGGGGGACGGCCCCGACTAGCAAGTTAGCATGCGTGGGCAAAGTCGCGATTGGGCCACAAGGTTCATGTGCGTAGCTTCACATCACGACGTCGGTGCAGTTCCCGGGGACTGCACCGACGTCACGTATTTGGAAAAGCGAAGCCAGCACATTGGCGAAACAGCACGCCGTAAGAAGCAACTCGCCATAAGATAGTCGGGGCCGTCCCCCGCCCCAGCGGCAATGGACGTCTACATCTGGTCCCTCGGCAAGAACAAGGTCTCCGACCAGCCCCGCTACGACCCCACCCACATGTACGCCCCGCCCGCACGCAGCCACTACCGCGAAGGCGCACCCGACGAATACCTCGGCGGCGGCGACGACATCAACAACTGGGATCGGGACTACACCTTTATGTGGTTTTACAAGCTGTAGTTGGCTCCTTCCAATCGATTACGATATGCGCATAGGCCGCTGTACCATGAGTCACGTTTCCCAATACAACAATGATTCCCGGAATCCCCCATGAAATTCGAAGACTTCCAAGCTGGCCACTTCAAGCCGCAATACCAGTACAAGAGCTTCCAACCCACGCTGATCAATCAGGAGTGGCACTGGGAAGATCCGCGTATCAACGTATTGCTGGCGGAAGCCAACCGTACCCTCGGCGAACTGAACGCCATGACCACAATCGCGCCCAACGTGGACCAGTTCATCCACATGCACGTGGCCAAGGAGGCCACCATGTCCAGCCGCATCGAAGGGACGCAGACGGAAATGGAGGAAGTCTTTCTCGATCCCAAGGACATCGCACCAGAACGTCGGGACGACCAAATCGAAGTTCGTAACTACATCGACGCCCTGAACACGGCCATCGTCGAGCTGGAGCGCTTGCCATTGTCGCTCCGACTGCTTCGGAACACCCATGGCATATTGATGCGGGGCACGCGCGGCGCGTCTAAGTCACCGGGCGAGTTTCGCAAGAGCCAGAATTGGATCGGTGGCGCGAGCGTGTCTGATGCCGCATTCGTTCCGCCACATCAAGACGACATGGGTCCGCTGTTGGATGATCTGGAGGCTTTCTGGCACAACGAGTCGATTGCAGTGCCCCACTTGATCCGTATCGCCCTGAGCCATTACCAGTTCGAGACGATCCACCCCTTTCTGGATGGTAATGGGCGTATCGGACGCTTGTTGATAACGTTGTATCTGGTGAGCCATGGGCTTCTGGCCAAGCCATCCCTGTATCTCTCGGCTCACCTCGAGAAGCACCGTAGCCAGTATTACGACGCCCTTTCCCGGACCCGCGCCTCGAATGATATCGGTCAGTGGTGTCGCTTTTTTCTCCAGGCGGTCATCGAGACGGCGCGGAATGGCAAAGAAACGTTGGAGCGTTTGTTTGAAATGAAGCAGGAACACGACCAGCTGATTCTGGGGCTCGGTCGCAGGGCGGAAAACGGTGCGCGATTCCTGGCGTATATATATGACAACCCGGTATGTACGATAGCCGAAGCAGCGGAAGTGCTCGACGTGTCGTTCAATACGGCAAGCGTCTTGGTGGAGGATTTCGAAAAAATGGGCTTGCTACAAGAAGCGACCGGCTTTGGGCGAAATCGCCAATTTCAGTGTCGGCCATATTTGGATTGTTTTGAAACGCTTACACCATAGCGGGAGTGGCGCAACGGTATGATGACCAGTTTCAGTCGTCCAACTTGAAATATGCAAAATCTTATTTCAATCTAGTGCCCTAACTTGAAATATAAAAACTCTTATTTCAGGTTCAGACCTGAAAGCGGACCTGATCTCCATCCGATATCGAATTTTCGTTCCAAAACAGACCGGTTTTGTTTATAATTAGAATAGTATGAATTAAGTAAATAGTCGTTGCGGTTCGTGGATTGAAGCGATACGCCGCGCTCTGCGCCAACATAGCACAAAAAACCGCCAGCCCCATCACAGGACCGGCGGTTATGCGTTCGCTTACTGTTGTCGTCGTCCGACTAGATCTTCACCATCCGCTTGGAATCAGCCGACTTATGGGCGGCCACGGTGACTTCCGTGGCACGGAGGCCGTCTTCACCCGTCACGCTCGGTGCGATGCGTTCGTCGCAGGCGTTGACGAAGTCACTCACCAAACCCAGATCCGGGTTATCGCCGTAGGGGGCCCACTCGGTGCGCATGGTCTCATCGTTGTAGACGTTGACCTTCTGGTTGAAGGCATCCACATTCAGCACGCCCCCCGTTCCGATGAACTCCATGGTCACGTCCCCCCAGGTGGGGTAGGACTTGGCCCGGCTCCAGCTCGCGATGTGGGAAACCTGGATGCCCCCCTCCATTTCGAGGTTGAGCATACCCAGGTCGTCGGTCTTCATGGTCTTCTTGTGGAGCAGGTTGCCCTTCTCACAGTAGACCTTGGTGAACTCCTTTTCCATGATCCAGCGCAGGGCATCGGCCACGTGGACCGTGTGGTCCATGGTCGCGCCGCCACCGGAAAGCTTCTCGTCCACAAACCAGTCGAAGGGACACTGTCCGTGGTTGGTGCAGGCGATGGCCAGGATTTCGCCAAAGGCACCCGACTGAATCTGGGCCCGGGCATCCATGAGCGTAGGCGCAAAGCGACAGGGGAAGGCCGTGCCGAGTCCGACACCGGCCTTCTTACAAATCGCGATCATTTCTTTCGATTCTTTCACCGTGGGGGCGAGGGGTTTTTCACAGAGAATCCACTTCCCTGCCTTTGCCGCCGCTTCGACGAGCTCCCGGTGTTTGACGTTCTCGGCGCAAACGATGACGCCGTTCATATCCCCCGCGAGGAACTTATCCAGCTTGGCGGTGAACTTCGTTCCGAAGTCCTTCGCCATCGCCTTCCCCCGCTTGGGGTTGTCATCCCAGATACCCGCCAACTCGGCATTGGGCAGGGCATTGAGGCACGCCGCATAACTCTGGGCGTGCATGTGGGCGAAACTAAGTATTCCAATCTTAGCCATAGTGATCTGCCTTCCTTAACGTGGCATAGCCACGATTGTTTGCAAGTCGTTCACGAACTGCACGGGTGTCACCCCCTTCGGGGGTTCAACGCGAGGGCGGCTGACTGACCCAGGGTTTCGCTCGTACCTCGCTTCACCCTGGGCTACGATATGCCGCCACTTCGTGGCTACCAGCATCCCAAATCCACGGCACAAATTTCGGTAGCCCGATATTCGTGTAAATTCGTGTCCATTCGTGGTTCAATTTTTCCCATTTACCAATTCGCCACGAAGCGTTTAGAGCTTGACCGGCTTGCCGGTTGCGGAGGATTTCAGGGCGCCTTCGGCCATCTTTACCGCGATGAGCGCATCATTGGCCGTAACCCGCGGTTGGTGCTTGTCGTCATGCACCCAGGCCACAAAGTCTTCCCACTCCCGTTGATAGGGACTCTCGGCCACTGGACTCGCCGGCACCATCATGCTCGGACCATCGCCCGTATCGCGCACCATGGTGCTGATGGGGGCCTCTTTGCTGTCGTATTGGATCATGCCGCCATCGCCGCAGATTTCCGCCTTGACCTGGAAACCACTCGGGTGGGCCCACGTGCCGATGATGGTGGCAATCATGCCATTCTTCAGGCGGATGTTGCTCTGCGAATAATCCATGGGAACCGGCTCATTCTTCAGCAGCGCCTGGCAGAAAATACGCTCGGGCTCGCCGAACACATAGCGGACCCAGTCCATATCGTGGATGGCGCAGTCAAAGGTCACGCCGCCGCTCATGTCGTAGTTGGCAAACCAACCCTTGGGCCCACCGGGGAACATGCCCCCGCGGTAGATTTTCACATAGCCCGGCTCGCCGACTTTACCGGCGTCGATCTGGGCCTTCATCCCTTCGAACTCGTGGAAGTAACGCACCACGTGGCCGACGAAAAGTTTCACCTTGCCCTTCTTCGCCGCGGCGATGGCCTTCTTACAATCCGCCGTCGTGCGGGCGAGGGGTTTTTCGCAGAAGATGTGCTTGCCCGCCTTGGACGCCGCTTCGACGAACATCAGGTGGGTCGGCGTAGGCGTCGCAATGAGGATGCAATCAATGTCCTTATGCGCCGCCGCCTTCAGGCCATCGGTCATGGCCTTGGCACCATACTTCGCCGCCAGCTCCGAGGCAGCCTTCTTCGATTTGTCCGCGCAGATGGCGATGTTCAGGCCACAATTGGCCGCCATCTCCGCATGGATACGTCCCATACCGCTGCACCCGATGATGGCCACATTCAGGGCCTCCTGGGGTCGCGCGGCAACTTTCTGTTCTCTGTTGGCAAACATAGTGGTCTTTCTCCAGCCGTGTTGGGAGGGTGTTGCAAAGGGCGTTCTCTCCGCCACCCCGAAAGGCAAGGAGAAAACGCAGCGCCGCTAGAATAACATATGGGAATTTAGAATGTAGAATGGAGAATTGAGAATGGAGATTGAAGGGCCTGCCCTGCGACAGCCGCAGGTCTGACACGTTCCACGGGTGCCACGTCCCACACGTCCCACACGCGACGAGAAGCTATTCTTCTCGTTCCCATGCTCCGCATGGGAATGCAGATTCCGACGCTCCGCGTCGACAGACCACGATGGATCCGGCGGACTCCCCAACCTCTACGGCACCCCCTTGCCCCCTACGCGGAGCGCAGGAAAAGACATTCCCACGCAGAGCATGGGAACGAGTAATTACTCTCGGCCAACTCGCATTCCGTCAAACGAACCGATAAACTGGTCATGAGAAATCTTTTTAAGTTCGTTGCTGTTTTGGTGGAAAAACGTAACACATTGAAATTTCTCCACTTAGAATCGTTCGAAGTCTATCTTCGCTCATTCAAAACAATGACCCACCAATTCGATTCAGGCGTATGTGTTATTCTCGGAGACAAACTTATGGCAACCAACACCCTTTTCGATATTGACCACTGGTCCGAGTTCTATTCCCACCCCAAGAATCGCTATTCGGTCATGCGCGGTTGCAGCGATTTTGAGATGAAACCCTCCGCTCTCCTAAGCAAAATAAAAACTGCGTTGGGTGATGGGCCGAAACCAAAGAAAGAGGAGCCGCTCTACCGAATTGGTGTCACGGGCCCCGAGTCGATGGTGTTCACTGACCTGATTCGGAAACATCTCTGGCCAGACCTGGACCCGACGTCCGGCATCCCGACCGACGTCTACGTGTGGGCCGTAGATGAGCCGGCGAATCCCGCAGGCACCAAGATTGGCGGGCTACCCTATCTCCCCCGTGACGTGGCTTGGCCCGTAACCGGCGAAGGTCGACCACAGTCTTTCGTGGCCCAATTCAATCTCGCGGATTCTAAAGATTGTCTGCCTTCGCTGCCCGGCGATTTACTGTTGGTGTTTTCGGAGGCCAGCACAAGGTGGGAGATCGAGAGCAGAATTCGCGCCAAACGTGGTATGGAACAGGTGCCAAAGCCCGACCAGGACGGGCCCATAAAGTACAGCCTGTCCGACGAGTTTGCCTTTCTGTTTGTAGATACATCACAGGTGGCCCCGGGCGACGTGATTGCGCGCGAACACGCACCCGATGTGCCCTTTTACCTGAGTCCGCTCCACGGAAAGCGACTGCGTTACTCGGACCACCAAGACCTCTTCGACGCCTACACCACAAAATGGGCCGACAAACATGGCAACCCGAGGGGCTGTCCGCCTGCGATCGTGAAGGCCTCGAAGATTGGTGGAATCCCCGCGTGGGAACAGGGGGCTTCCACTTCCGAGTGGGGACGACGTTTTGGAGAAGCCGATGGCCCGGCCTTCATCGGGCAACTGTGTACGGATTGGGCCGAACTGGAGGCCCCCTATCCGTACGTTGGTCGGGAGGCTCCCTACGACGATCCCCGAAGCAAGCACAACGAGCGGCTCACTATCGCAGACGCCGGTGTACTCTATCTGTTCTGGGATGGCGAAAACGTTCTCTATGAAGTTCAGGGGGGCTGACCACCGGCTGTAAAAGGTCTTCACGCGCCTTCTGCAACGGGCTGCTGGTGGTGTGGATTAGAATCGCGGCCAGTTGCGCTTGCTTGAACCTGTGGGAAAATTCTTTCTCGTTCCCATGCTCGGCGAGGCACTCTGGCGGGAGCACACGTATCGAATCCAGCAGTTTTGTTTCAATGTCCATGTGGCACCTCCGACATAGCGGCTAGGGAAGCCGGTGTTTCTAAATGGACCGTTTAGTGTAATCAAGAGTTCAGGCGCGCTTACCACGCCACCGTGAAGCTTATCCCACTGGGGCCCTCACGGCCATCCATCCGTGCCCGCTCATTGACCATGGCATCGGCCACGCTATAGACCACATAGCGGTCTTCGGTCAGTAGGGACTTCAACGACTCCCCCGTGTAGGGATCGATGAGCGATGCTGCCGGCAAGTAATCGGGCACGAGGATGTCCAGGGTGATGGGCCACTCTCCGTTCAGTCGCTCGAAGCGTTGCGCGGCCAGTGCTGACTGGGTGACCCGCAAGCGCGTCGTATAGCGGACGAATGCCGTGATCGAGCGGCGCACGGCTGGCGCGGGATCCTCTTTGTCTTCGTACCGCTCAAGGGAAGCCGCAGGATTCTGGGGATCAAAGTCTGCTGGAAGTTTGACGAGTTCTTGAAGGGCTTCGACACCCAGACGCGCATGGGCGAGGTAGTTGTCCGAACGGGTCAAGCGTTTCTTGTTCATATCCTGAAATTGCGCTCTTCTGATTTCATAGAAAGCCCGAAATCTTTCTTCTTGCGTTTCCATATCTTCACCTGGCACATCGGGTTGAGGAATGGGTACGTCACCGAAACCAGGCTGATAGATTCCCCTTCGCTCCGCCTGTTGTTTGAGGGCCTCTTCCATTTTGAAGGGTGCGAGCACGAATTCGCTTATCCAATTCTCACCCTCCAGCCCTACGATGATGCTGCGCATATCATCCAATTGGGCCACGGCAGCCTGTAATTGACCGAGTTCTGATTCGGACAGTATCGTCCGACTGAGCGCCTGTTCCATGGCGTCGAGTGCGATGACGCCACATGCCCGGCGTACCAATTGAGAGATCAGCACCGGTTCCTTGATTAGGGATTGGCCAATGGCCAACGAATCCAACAGCGCCTCGGTAGCTCCGGGAGCGTTTTGAGTGTCCGCCGCGTAAAGTGCCTGGAGAGCCGAAAGGCGCGTTAGATGGCGGAGCCGCGCCAGATGATCCAACTCCACGTCGTATCCCAAACTCAAATCAATGGGATAACGGGATTGAGGAAAGGACGCTGCCTCATGGATCAGGCGCAGGGATTCTTCGTTGTAGCGTAGATACCGCTCCATCAGCGCCCGCGTGGTTTCGGAGAACGGTTGTGGGGGCATGTTCAGTTCCAGGCTTCCGACAAAGGGAAGGGGATATTCGCCTCCGGCAATCTGATTCGCCTCGGCATCGGCCGCATGCAAGTAGTACTGCGCCGCATTTTGGCTTGGCATTGGCTGGGGGTACGCCGCTTCCATCTCGGCAAGTGTCTTGGGCGGAACTACGACGTCGGCGGTACGTGACGTTGGTGTAAGTTCTTCAAGTTCCGCCAACTCCTCGGAGTTTAACGGTTCGCGTTCGCAGAGTATTTGGAAAATGGCCTGGTCGGCGGCGGATACCGTATAGCGTCTTCTTGGATGCCCGTCGGAAGCTCCTTGATTTCCTTGTTGCTGAAGGGCCGCTTCAAGACGGCGCACTACCCGAAACTGTTCCAACGCCAGGTTCTCCCAATAAACTCTCTCCCCCAATTGTTTTGCGGCATTCTCATCATAGGGCACGCGCTTGTGAAGCCACTTTCCCGTATCGCAGCGCTTGGCGGCTTCCCCATACGCATAGCCCAGGGCCAATCGGGCTCCGGCGTGTTCCGGCGCTATTTCCACGCATTCTCGAAGTGCAATAATGGCATCGGCCAGATGATTGAGCCGTCGCTGCGGCAGGGGAAGCAATAGGGAGGCCGTATGGCGGGGAATGCCCGGCAGTTCGTGGAGGTCCCTGGCGGAGCTCAGATCGGCCGCCTGCGTGAAGTCAGGAAAATACTTCCTGTCGTAGGCATAGGCGAAGCAATGGAGCTGCCCCAGCCGGTAGAGGGCCATCGCATCTCCCGGCGCATTCTCCAACGCCGCAATCAACTGCTTCTTGAGCTCCCCGATAGAGACCAACTCGGGCGGCGTACTCGAATAAGGCTGTGCGAAGGCCGAGAGGGGCTGTAGGACCGTCAACAAAAGCATGACAGGAAGTTTAGGTGCGAAGCATTTCATGAGGCTCCCCTTTTCTCGATTATTTCCGCCGCTTATACACTAAGGTACATTGATGTTAGCAGACCCAATGTATCGTAACAAGCAGCAAATAGGGATACGAAGTCGCACCTGAACATATGTTGAGTCTCCACAAACACTACGTGGCCGGGATTCGCGGACTCTAAATTTCCATCCGTTCAGTCCATTGCAGGTGGAGTATTTCGGCCCACCATTCGCTTATTGGCCACCTAAACACGTGAAACGTGCGAGGGGTTGGAATCACCGAGCCTTCGATATTGGAATCTGATTTCAAGGAATCTATTTATCGAGTAGACCCGCTTAGATTCGACACCCCGCCCCCACCTTCGCCCCCAGACCCCACCTTTGCTATGATGACCCCACGCCACGGTCCGGGCGCATCGCCCCAAGGGAGCAAGCATGGAATACAGCATCGAAACCTATGGCCTCAATAAGACCTACGAGGAAGTCATCGCCGTGAAGGGCCTCGACCTCCGGGTGGAAAAAGGCTGCTTTTATGGCTTCCTCGGTCCCAATGGCGCGGGAAAGTCGACGACCATCAAGATGCTGACGGGCATCGTGCCCCCCACATCGGGCGAGGCGCGGCTGCTGGGCATCCCATTGACCCGCCAGCCCCTCCAAATCAAACGGCGCATCGGCGTGGTGCCGGAAGACCTCTGCCTCTTTGAAAATCTCACCGCCCGGGAATACCTGGCCTTCGTGGGGCGCATGTATAAGCTCCCGGCGACCGTCTCCCTCCGCCGTACGGAGGAGCTCCTGGAACTCCTGGGCCTGACGGATGCGCGGAAGACCCTCATCCTCGAATACTCCCATGGCATGAAGAAGAAGATTTCCCTGGCGGCGGCCCTCATTCATGACCCCGACCTCCTCTTTCTTGATGAACCCTTCGAAGGCATCGATGCCGTCGCGTCGCGCACTATCAAGGAGGTCCTCCAACAGATGACCGCCCAGGGGCGCACCATCTTTCTTACGTCCCACATCCTCACGATTGTGGAGCAGCTCTGCACCCATGTGGGCATTATCCACCAGGGCGAACTCATTGCCCAGGGCCCCATCGCCGAGGTGGCGGAAGGGGATTCCCTCGAAAACCGTTTTGTGCATATCGTGGGCAAGGGACAAACCGATACCGCGGGTCTTTCGTGGCTCGGCGGGCGGGCGGTCTAATGGCCTATATCCAGGCCCTCTTTATCCTCCAGTTTCATCTGGTGCGCCACGCGGTTACCCAGGGCAAGCTCATCGCCTATTTCCTCATGGGCTTTGTCGTGATGGCGGCGTGCGTGGCGGCGGCGGCCCTTGCGTGGGTCTTTTACCTCTTTGGTGCCCTGTGGCTCCCCGAGCAACCCCGGCTCATGGCCCTCCTCGCCCTCAACGGCGTCGTGGTGGTCTATGGCGTGGGCTGGTTCTGGGGACTCGTCATGGAGGTGCAACGCTCCGACGTGATCGACATTCGCAAGATGATCCACTTTCCGGTGCCCCTGTCCATCGTAAACGCCATCAACTTTGTCGTGTCGCTCGTGGGCTTTACCTCCCTCTTTTACATCGCCGCCTCCCTCGGCCTCTTGACGGGAATATACTTCCACGCCGGTCAGGGTATCCTCCGGGGACTCCTGGCCGCTTCGACCTTCTTCTTTCTCTCCTCCGCCTGGGCCTACTACCTCCGGGGACTGCTGGTCGTCTGGATGGAAGATAAGCGGCGGCGCCGTCTGCTCTTAACGGTCCTGCCCCTCTTTTTCATGAGCATCGGTTTCATGCCCATGATTATCAGCAACTACTTCCTCGACCGTGCCCATGTCGACAGCCTGGCGGGGTGGTTCAGCAGTCCAGAGCAAATGACGTGGGTAGCGCAGAGCTCCTGTTTCCACCCCGGCGGCTGGCTCGCTCTGGCCATGACCCGGGTGCTCACGGGCACGGGGCCCTATTGGACGCCCCTCCTGGGCCTGGCCCTTTTCGGTGCCCTGGGCTATTTCCTCGGCTATCGCACCACCGTGGCCTATGGCTTCGGCACGGCGTCCGAGCGCAAGCACCAGAAAGGACCAGCGCGCCCCCCACGCCGTCCCCTGACCGCCCGCGTCATCCCCCTGCTCAACCCGGAGACCACGGCCCTCGCACAGGCCCTCTTCCTGAATTTCGCGCGCCACCCCCAGGTACGCACCATGCTCCTCGCCCCCATCGGGCTCATCATCCTGCTCGCCGTGGCCAACAGCCGCTCGGTGATCTATGGCCAGGATCTCGGACTCCCGGTGGTGGCGATTCTCTGGCCCTTCTTCATGTTCAGCGGGATTTTCTTCAACCTCTTCGGCATGGACCAGCGGGGCTTTCGCACCCTCATCCTCCTGCCCACGCCCCGCCACCGCATTCTCATGGCCTACCACCTGGCCCTTGTGCCCCTCGCCGGGGGGATGGGACTGGCCTTCTCCCTGTTCGGCAGTTGGTATTTCAGTCTCAGTCTGGAAACGGCCATCGTGAGCGTGCTCCAGATCGCCCAGCTCTTCCTCAATTTCTGCCTCGCCGGAAGTTTCGTCTCCATCCTCGCGCCCATGACCATTGGCCGCAACATGATGCGGAAACAGCATGCCCGCGTCTTAATCGTGGCCCTTATCATGCCCGTCATCATCGCCGTACTCGTATTGCCCACGGCCCTCTGCCTTTTTGTCGCCGGATTCTTCAGCCGCTGGGGCATCGTGGACTATCCCGTGGGCCCCCTGCTCTCCCTGGCATTCCTGGCGCTGACGGCCTTTATTTATCCCTTCGCCCTCCGTCAGGCAGGCGACCTCCTCATGGTCCGGGAACAACGGATCCTGGCCCAGCTACAGAAGACCGCGACGTGAAGGCTCCCATGCAATAAAACACCTGGGGTGCCACGGCCACAGAGCGAGCGCCCTTGCCTTCATTCCACTCCTTAAATTGCCCCCAAGGCCACCCTCTGCCCCCACTAAATTAGTGAACCCTTTGGAGTGCGTAAGCTTGCTTGCGCTCTTGCGGAGTGAGCTTGCTCACGGCAAAGGTCAGTGGGCGACGGTGCGACGTGCGCCCAGCGGTGGGGAGTAAGCTCCCCGGGGAAAAGCGGCAGCAAGCTGCCGCACTCCAGGGAGTCGTCTTTTTTCACAGGCCTTCCCCGGAATTGGGCCGCGAACCCGAAAACAAGGTATCCGGCGGGCTCTTTGCGTCGGTGCAGCCCCCGAAACACCCTGCTCCACCCACTTGCTTCCCCCATAATTATTTGCTATGGTTGCTATATTATAGGTAACTACTTTTTACACTTTTTAAAATTCGGACCGGGCTTGGTCCGAAAACAACCCAAGAAAGGTGAACGCACGTGAGAGTCTTCTACAAGCCCTACGCCCAGACCACTCCCATCAACGCGAGGACGCGTTCGCCCCCGGTGAGCACATGCTGTTCATTCGCATTCAACACGGAATTTCAATAATTTCCCCGTGTGTGAGCGCACGGGGTTCGAGAAGGAACCTATCGTGGGTGACACTGGTAAGAAAGACAAACACAAACGCGAACGACAAAAAGAGAAGGTCCTGTCCATCAAGGAGAAACGGCGCGTGAAACGCGAGAAGCGCGGCACGAGCCCTTCGGAACTTTCCCGTAAATAGGCAGAGCATCCCTCTCCCTATCCCCATAAAAACGCCCCCGCCGTGGAAAACCTGTTTCCATCGGCGGGGGCGCCTGTTTTATCTTCTGTTGCCCCGTATCACCGGGACTCCGCGCACAAGAGGGCCGCTATTTCTCCGCCAGCCACTTCGCCGCGTCTTTGGCCCAGTAGGTCAGGATCATTTTGGCCCCCGCCCGCTTGATGGAGAGCAGGGATTCCATCGCCGCCTTCTTCTCATCAATCCAGCCGTTGGCTCCGGCCGCCTTAATCATGGCGTATTCGCCAGAAACATTATAGGCCGCGATGGGCAGGTCAAAATTATCGGCCGCCCAGCGGATGACGTCGAGGTAGGGCAGGGCCGGTTTCACCATAACGATGTCGGCACCCTCCTCGATGTCCAGCTCAATTTCCCGCATGGCCTCGTTCAGATTCGCCGGGTCCATCTGGTAGGAGCGGCGGTCCCCAAAACTGGGCGGGGACTCGGCCGCGTCGCGGAAGGGGCCGTAAAAGGCGGAGGCAAACTTGGCGCTGTAGGCCATGACCGGCACGTCACTGAAGTCGTTTTCATCGAGGGCCATGCGGATTTCGCCAATGCGCCCGTCCATCATGTCGGAGGGAGCCACCATATCCGCCCCCGCCCCCGCATGGGCCAGGGACTCATTCACGAGCAACTCGAGGGTCTTGTCATTGTCCACATCGGGACGGCCGTCGCGGTTGGGTTCAATGGCACCACAGTGGCCGTGGTCGGTATATTCACACATGCAGACATCGGTGATAACGCACAAGTCCGGGCACGCCTTTTTCACGGCTTCCACGGCCCGACACACGATGGCATCGCTTGCGTAGGCCTGGGTTCCCAGCGCATCCTTAATCTTGGGAATACCAAAAAGGATGATGCCCGGAATACCCAAATCCTGAATGGCCTTGGCTTCTTCCACGAGGGTATCCACCGAAAACTGAAACTGTCCGGGCATGGAGACGATGGGATTGCGGATCCCCGTTCCCGGCCGCACAAACAGGGGCAGAATAAAATCTGAGACATTCAGCGAAGTCTCACGCACCATGCGGCGCATCGTCTCATTGCGCCGCAATCGGCGCATGCGGGTGATGGGAAACATCAATTGTTCTCCTTGAGAAAAAGAGGGGTGCCAGTGGTGTGAATTAGAATTGTGGACATTTAAGTTCGCTTGAACCTGCGGGGAATTTCGGTAATAAATTCCCCTCCCGGTAGGGTCGCAGATGCGCCGTGGCGGGTTAGGGGTGGGTTGGGTTTCTTTTCATGACTTGACCCACCCCCGGCCCCTCCAGGGAGGGGAGTTATCTTCAGTAACTTAGGCAATTCAGGTAGCCGTAACAATGGCCCATCTGCTTGAATCAACGCACTCGCTATCAAATTTTAAATGCATGGCCCGGAGGCCATCGGGATTTATATCATCGCTCCAGGCAACCTACGCTGAAGGGGCATCCACCAAAGCATGAATCAGCGCCGGAATTTCGTGTTGGGCGGGCTCCACCGCAATGGGCAGTCCCAATTCCTTCGCCGTCGCCGTCGTGATGGGGCCAATGGACGCAAAGCGCGCGCACGATTTCACCTGGGCCAACTCGGCGTCACTCAGGGCCGCCACAAAGTTTCGTGCCGTCGACGAGCTGGTGAAGGTCACCCAGTGGGGGCACGTGGCCAACAGCTGCTCCACGAGCCCCGGGTCTATCTCGGGCATGACCGTGTCGTAGACGACACACTCGGTCACGTCGGCCCCGGCTTCCCGCAGGGCGGCAGGCAAGGCGGGCCGCGCCAGATTTCCTTTGGGCATTAAAATGCGTTTCCCCTTCAGGGAGTCTTCCAGTGCGGTGATCCCATCGAGAATCGACTCGGCCACATACTGCTCCGGCGTCAAGCTGATAGGCACCTTATGGGCGCGCAGGGCCACCGCCGTCGCCGGACCAATGGCACAGAAATCCGCCGCGCGAAATTCGGCCAGGCTGCGCCCTTCCGTTTCGAGGGCCGCCACGAAGTGATTCACCCCGTTCGCGCTGGTGAAGATGATCCAGTCGTAGGCACCCTCCACCGATTTTTCCGGGAGGCAGGGGTTGATGGCGATGGTCGGAAAATCGAGAACCCGTGCGCCCAGGGCATTCAGCTCATCGGAAAGGAGGCTGGCCTGGTTCGCGGCACGGGTCACCACGATGGTCGTGCCCGCCAAGGGCTGTTTCGCCTTCAGGGCGTCAAGCCCCACCTGCTGGATAAAGGCCGACGCGCCGCCATCAATAAGTGACTGGGCCACCGTGCGCCCCAGGGCTTCGGGCGCATCGATAGAACCGCTTTCGGTCGCCCGAATGACCTGGCGCCCGTCGGGACTGCACGCGCAGGCCTGCAGGCTGAGCGTGTTACCCGAGACCGTCGCCAGGGCACCCAGGGGCACCTGACACCCGCCGCCGAGTGCATCGAGGAGGGTACGCTCTGCCGTCGTGGCCGCCGCTGTTTCCCGGTCGTGTAGTTGGGCAACGAGGGGACCCAGCACGGGATCGTTCTCCCGGATTTCAATGCCCAGGGCTCCCTGCCCCACCGCCGAAAGCATGTGCTCTGGCTTCATGTGGGCGGTGATATGGGAATCGAGTCCCAGGCGAATCAGACCCGACGTGGCCAACACAATGGCGTCGAGCCCTTCGCTGTGTAATTTCTTCAGGCGTGTAGGCACGTTACCCCGCAGGTCCACCAACTGGAGATCAGGACGGCAGGCGCGCAACTGTACCTGACGGCGCGTGCTCGAAGTGCCCACCTTGGCGCCCTGGGGCAGCTCCATCAGGCCCACACCCGACGCACTGATGAGGGCATCGGTGGGGTTTTCCCGCTCCGGCACGGCGCCGAGGGCCAGGCCGCCCGGCAGTTCCGTGGGCAAGTCCTTGAGGCTGTGCACGGCGAGGTCAATGGTGCCCTCCAGCAGCGCCACTTCAAGTTCTTTGGTGAAGACCCCTTTGCCGCCCACCTGGGCCAGGGGCACATCGGTCACCCGGTCACCCTTGGTGGAGATGATCTCCACAGCCACTTCCAGATCGGGCGAAAGAGCCCGCAAGCGATCGGCAATATAGTTTGTCTGTGTCAGGGCCAGATCGCTTCCCCGCGATCCAATTACAATCCGGGTCATCCGGCACTTTCCTCCAGGCCAAAGAGCCGCTTCACCAGATGAATCACCCGGCCAGCGTCTTCCTTTACCACTTCCTGCTTAATCTGGCTCATGGGCCGCTGCAAGATATTATTCACAATACGTTTCGTCAAATACTCCACCTCCGCCCGCTGCTTCTCCGTCAAATCGGGCAGGCCCGCCAGGGTCTTCTCCAGCTCCCGCTCCCGAATGGCATGCAACTCCTGGGTCATGGAAACAATGGTGGGCTCGGCATACAGGCTCTGTCGCCAGTGGATAAACCGGTCCACCTGCTGCTCCACCAACTCGAGACATACCGCCATCTCCGCCCGCCGCGACTCCATGTTCTGCGCGGCCACCGTCTCCAGGTCGTCCATGTCATAGCAATACACGTTGTCGAGGTCGCCGACCGCCGCATCCACATCCCGTGGCACGGCAATATCGATGACAAACATGGGGGCCTGGTCTCGCTTGCGCAGGGCCTTCTGAAAATCGGCGCTATGGAGGATAGGCTCTTTCGCCGCCGTCGAAGAAATAATGATATCGGCGCGGTGGAGATAGTCCGACAGATCGGCCAAGGCCAACGGCTCCCCGGAATACTGGGTCGCAATCCTTTCCGCGTGCGCCAGGGTGCGATTCGCCACCAGCACCTTGCCCACACCCCGGTCGACCAGGCTCTTGAGGGCCAGTTCGCCCGTTTCCCCCGATCCGATGACCAACACCGTTTTCTCCGACAGGTCCCCAAAGATCGACGCGGCCAAGTCGACGGCCACCGAGGAGACCGACACCTTACCCACGTTGATGTTGGTCTTGGTTCGCACTTCCTTGGCCACCTTGAAGGCGCGCTGGAAGAGGGCATTCAAAATCTTGTCGGTGGCTCCTTCCGCCTGGGCCACCAGATAGGCATCATGGACCTGACCGAGGATCTGATCCTCGCCCACCACCATGCTGTCGAGGCTCGAGGCCACCCGAAAGAGATGGGCCACGGCCTCACGGTTGTAATACTCGTAAATATGCTCGGTAAAGGCCTCGGGGGCCAGATCGTGCCAGGCACACAAAAAAGCGCGGACCTGTTCGTGCAGGTGCTCCGGGGCCACTTCGTCCCGCGTATAGACTTCCACCCGGTTGCAGGTGCTCAAAATCACCGCACCACCATCATGCAACTCCTGCTTGAGCTTCAGCAAGGCAGCGGGCAAACGCTCTTCCGGAAAGGAAAGGCGCTCCCGCAATTCCACGGGACAGGTATGGTGGCTCAACCCGGTAAGGGAGATGGTCATCCTGCGGCCTCGTAGAAGTTGTAGTTAAGGGCACCAAAAAGGGCCAACACGAGATAGAGTCCGATAAGGGCCCCGGTGCCATAACACACGATGTGGGCCAGCTTGGGACCCCGCAACCACCCCGCCGCTCGGGCATGGTAGCTGAAGGCATAGAAGAGCAACATGGCGATGGCCATACCAATCTTGGGAGACAGCCACCACGTGGGGCTGAGCTGGTGCCCTTCATACCACACCCAGAAACCGCCCACCACCAGGGTCACCACAAAGGTGGGATAGCCCGCACGGATGAGCTGGAAAAGGTTTTTGTCGAGGGCCTCCAGCGAAGGCAAGCGCTGAAACAGCCCCGTCGTCTTCCGCAACTTGAGGCGGTGGGCCTGGAAGGCATAGGCCACACTGTTGAGGCCCGCCAGGAAAAACAGGGCAAAGGCCAGAAAGACCAGGCCCACGTGGGCGATGAGCAGTCCGCCGCTCAGAGGCTTGGGCGCCTCCGAAAGGGTCGGGTGGGCCGTAAAAAGACTCAGCCCGCCAATAAGCGCCAGGGCCGGTAAATAAAAGCACAGCAACGCGCGGTGGTTGGCAAACAGGGCCAGCTGAATAATCAAGACCGCCAGGCTCAAGGTCGTAAAAAGGCTCAGCGAGTCGGCCGCTGTCGTAAAGGGCACCAACTGCCACTGCGCCGTCCGCAACGAAACCGACATAATCAGGACAATCAATGCGCCAAAGGAAAGGCGGTAGGCCAAGGTAAGGGCATTACCATTGCGGCTCATCCACAGATAACCCAGGGCCACCGCCGCGCTGGCAAACAGCAGGAGGTTGCCCAGAATAAAGGTGGTATAGACCAGGGCGGTTAACATGATATTCCTCAAAACGAGATTCGGTAGCGCGCCAAGGGGTAACAGCGGCACGGCAACAGGCGGAGAACCCGGGCACAACACAGCCAACGCGCCCGGGATTTCCCTATAGCATAAGCGAAACGGCCCTGTTTTTGCCATTTCTCCCGGCAACGGGGGGCGTCTGGAGCGGCCATCGGCTTCCTCCCGGAACGCAGACGCACCGTGGCGGGTTAGGTGTCCCGCCTGACACAAAGCCCACCAACACCTTCCAGGGGCACGAAGTACAGCCACAAGAGCCCGCTCTCCCACGGTCTCAACGACACGCCATGACAGCCGCGACGCCCCGAAGCAAACGGCAAGCTATGGAGCGCCGGCGGCCCGCCGGCATAGGAACGGCCAAACGGGCCGTCATTCCCACGAAGGTGGGAATCCAGTACGCAGCAACGACATCGTGACCCATCCCTGGATTCCCGCCTTCGCGGGAATGACGGGGTCGAACAAGACAAGGCAGGCCCTTGCCGGCGCTGCGCGTCCCTTGCCGACGGGCCGCCGGCGCTCCATATGGCCGTGCCGCTCCCCGTCCCATGCCGACACGTCGCCAGCGCTCCAGAGCCTCCCTACTTCGCCAACGCCGCCTCAATATCCTTTCGCAGGGCCCGGGGCGCATCGGCGACGTACCAATAGATACCCCGGTCAATCAGCGCACGCAAGGACGCCGTATCAAACACGAAGGGACGGACCTGCAGGGTGGCACCGGTATCGGCGACGGTTTTCACGGCCTCGGCGAGGAATTCTTCTCCCAGTGCATAGGTACCGGGAACGCCTTTTTCGGCAGGTTGGAGGTGCAACTGAATCTGGCTGATACCGTCAAACTTCTCTTCCGCGAGTTCACGAAAGCGGGCCTTGATACGCGTCGGCGGACCACTCAGCCAGGTCATAGTCCGCGCACCGGGCCACGACTGACTCAGCACTTTGCACTCCGCCGGACGCCCATGGACAAAAATCACCTGGGCCGTCACGTTGCGGGCTTTCAGTTTTTCGATGACCTGCCCGTTGTCCACCGCCTTCAGGTCGAGATAGAGTTGGCGCGCGGGGTCCGCCGCCAGCATGTCCAACACGGCGTCCAGGGTGGGCACCCGTTCCCCAGCGTAAGCGGGGTCAAAGTAACTGCCGGCATCCCAGGACTGAAGCGTCGCCAGGGGAATCTCGCGAATGGCCTTATCCGCCCAATCCGCTGGGGCGTTGGTGGTGCGGCGGGGGGTCTCGTCGTGGATGCATACCAGCACCCCATCCTGGGTCGTCCGGATGTCGATTTCCGGCACGGCCCCGGGAATGGCCCAGGCGTGTTTCATGGCGGCCAGGGTGTTTTCCGGCACTTCTTCCAATCCCCCCCGGTGGGCCTGAAAATAAACCGACGCTTCAGCCCCGAAAAGAGGCGCGCTACCCAAAAGCGCCAGACAGCAACACAGCATGGTCCGAACGGGATTACTCGGCCACGGGCACATCATTGGTCTCGGGTAGATTTTCATCTTTCTTCTTTCCGCGCAGGCGCTTAAAGAATCCTTTCTTCTTCTCCACCTCCCCATTCTCCCCGCCCGCTGCGGCGGGACCACCCACCACTTCAAGATCGAAAAGGCGTTGTTGGGGCGCCGGTGCGGCGGGTGCGGCCGTTTCCACCATCGCCTCATCCCCGGGCACCACGTCGCCCTCTTCCGGCACCGGTGTGGGATTCACCACGACCTCGGCGGGGTTCGCCTCAAAGGCCCCCGTCTTCCCTTCTTCAGGGCGCTCCGCTTCCGCCGTCAAGATCGGCGTCTCATCGTCCGCCGGTTTTTCCCGCAACACCTCCGGCCCCATGATGGCCATCATGACCGGGCCCGAACCCGAGCCCACAAAGGCCCGGCGCGTATCGTCAAAGCGCTGACTAAGAAGTACTTCCCAGCCGCCATCCCGGGTGTAGGTGTAAAAGCGCAGGCGCGATTGACTCTCGGAGCGACAGACCGATTCGGGCACGTACCACTCCAGCTCCCACGACATCCCGTCGCTTCCCGCGCCAACCTGGGGCCGCACGGTGGGCGTGAAAGGCACCTGACCCGTGGGGTAGGGGCGGGGTGGATAGTTGACCGTCTCCAATGCAATAGACTGGGGCGACGCCACGCGGAAGGCGCAGGTGCCCGTGAGCTCGGGCACCCCCAGGACGACACGACGACCAAATCCCGAGCGGGCATGGCGCGCCACATCGGCGTAGCTGAAATGGGTATCCTTCATCCGCCCCTGCAGATAGCGATCCATCTGGTCCCGATAGTGGGGCGACGCGGGCTTTTCCGAAGCGCCAAAGGGCACAATGCTCAGCGCGCGGGGTGTCTCACCAAACTCAACGGCCATGGCGAATCCGTAGCCAAAGTCCACCTGACGCCGTCCCCCCGTCAGTCGGCCCCGGGCCACGAAAATCGAATCGCCTACATCCGAGCCAAACATGGCCTCATCCCGCCCCCCCCGGTTGATGCGGTGCATTTCACCCCAGGGAATGGCCAGGCGATTGAAATCGTTGCGCAAGCCCCGGGCCGCATCTTCCAGGGCCGCCAGCACGGATTCCTGGGCAGCAGGCGTATTCTGGAGCAGGCCCCGATAGAGGGCTGCTTCGTTCGCGAAGTCCGCCTGATGACGGGCCTTCATGAGGGTCCACCACCGTTCGTAAAACAACAACGCCTCTGAATTCGCATCCGCGCTCAAGTTCCAATTCTTCAACAGCGCCAGGCCCGTCACCAGATCGGGGTGGGCCGCCTGGACGCGACGGGGCTGGGCCTGGGCCATCTTCAAGATAAGGGGCACCATGTCTACCGCTGCGGGCACGAGGGTGTCAAAAAGCATCCCCTCCATGTGATAGAGGTGGTAGCTTCCCGCCGAAAGAATCTGGCGCACCCGAACGGCCCGATAATTTTCATCCTCGGGCACGAGCCATTGGGGCCAGTCCCCGGCACGCAGTCCGCTGTTGACCGTGGCCAGCCAGGGCGGTGTGCCACAGGCCTGCAAGAATCCCGATTCCGGGTTAACGATGTGGGGCAGGTTTTCCAGCCCCACCAGGTCCCGCCACGCAAAGGAATCCCGCTTGGCATCGACCGGCCGCGTCCAATCCACGGGCGTGGCGTCATCGGGTGCGAGGGCCGCATTCTTATTGCCCAACCGGGCGTTATAAAGATAAAAGAGATTGCCCGCCCCATCGGCATAGAGCACCTGAAAACAGGGCAGTTGGTGCAAGAGCATGGCATCCTGGAAAGCCGCCAGGTTGGTGGACTGGGCCATGCGCAGCAGTTGGGCCATACCGCCGAATTGACCATAGGCTCCGTTCCGCCACGAATAGAGCCCCCCATCGCCCCCTTCCAACATGGGACCACGCCCGCCCACAAAGGACGGTGCCGAGCGCTCTTCCAGGCCGTTGGCGGTGCGCACATAATAGGTCTTGGCCGTCGACATGAAACTCAAGATGGGGGCCATGTCTTCCATGACCGAAGGCAAGGTCGGGTCATTGGCGGCACGGGCCGGACTGCTCATATCTTCCCGGAACACATCGGCAATGTCGGCTTCATTGGGCGTCAGGGCCCAACCCAGGTGGTCATTGTGTCCCATGAGCAATACCGGCACGCCGATAAGCGTGGCACCCGCCCAATTCATCGGCCCGAGCATGAGGTGGGCTTCATACCATTGAAAGGGCGCCCGATAATGCTGGTGGGGATTCATGACCAGCAGGGTCTTTCCGTCCAGTGTCTTTTGTGGCGCGAGGGCCCAGGCATTGGCCTGCTTGAACGGGCGCTCCGGTTGATAGGCCGTGGGCAAGTCCAAGGGCGCCGAGGTCACCATGAGATAGTGCCAATAGGCCAGCACATCCATGGGCTGCACGCCCTCCACCCAATCCGGCACTTCGTCCTGGTGCGCAAAGATCCAACTGTTCACCCCCAACGCAAAGCCCTCGCACAGTGCGAGGGTTTCCCCATCAATGCTGCTCATGGCGTTCCGCGTGGTCTCCGCATTGGCAATGCGGATCGCAAAGGCATCGCTGTCCGCAAAGGCCTCGCCGCCCACCGCCGCCGCACGGCCCAGGGCCAAGCGATAGGCCATCAGCATGGTTTCCAAATGATCTTCCGCCTGGGCATAGCCAAAGCCGAAGGCCATCCCGCGCAGGGAACTCGCCTGCACGTGGGGCGTCCCGTATTCATCCCGGTAGACCGACGCCTCATCCCACAGTCCGGGCACTTCTGGTGCCGCCTGGGCCGTAGCATCCGACACAGCGCCGAATCCCGCCAACAGCAACACCCCGGTTATTACCCAACGTCGTATCGAAAATCTCATGCTGTCTCCTGTCATCCCTCACCCCTCAACGGCCACCCTTTCCGCCTTCGGCGCACGCTCCGCGCACCCTTCACCCTTTGCGCTGCGCCGCCATGTATTCGGCCATCTGGGCCAGGGGCTCGGGCGCGATGCCCGCACGCTGGGGACTCAACCCTTCGCCACCGTCCATGGTCACAATCGACCCCGTCATCCACGAGCCCGCATCCGACACCATGAAGGTAATGAGATTGCCGATTTCTTCCGGCTCGCCGGCACGGCCCAGGGGGATGGTGTCTTTCTGGTCTTCAAAGTCCCCCCCCAGGGCAAAGGCTTTCTTCACGCCCTCGGTGATAATGGGACCTGGCGCCACGGCATTCACCCGAATACCAAAACGTCCCCACTCCAGTGCGAGGGTCTTGGTCAGGGCATCAATGCCCGCCTTGGCGGAACAGGCCGGCAGCATGCCCACCCATCCATTGCGATGTAAGGTCATGCTGATACTGACGATGGAACCGCCGTCGTCCTTGAGATAGGGCATGGCCGCCCGGGTGCAATAGAAGGTGCCGTAGAGGTCAATCTCCAACACGGCTTTCCATTGATTATCACTGAGCTTCTCAGCGGGATAGTAAAAGTTTCCCGCCGCATTGTTCACCAGAATGTCGAGACGGCCCATGGCCTTCACGGCTTCGGCGAAAACGGCGTTCACGTTTTCCGAATCGCGCACATCCAGGGCCAGCCCCAGGGTGCGCACGCCGTAGGTCTCCGCCAGCTCCTTCGCGATGGCCTCGCACATTTCCACCCGGCGGCTGGCGATCACCACGTCGGCACCCGCCTGGGCAAGCTGGCGGCTGATTCCCAGCCCGATACCCGATGCGCCTCCGGTCACGAGGGCCACCTTGCCCTTGAGAATATCGTCCTTAAACACATGGGGAACGTTCATGGAAATTCCTTGTAGCCACGAAGGGGCGGTCAAAGTCGTACGGCGATGTAATCCCCCAATGATAGGTCTTTTTCAGCCAAGCGGCAACCTTTTCCTCACCGCGTAAAGACCCAGATGACCGGATACCCTTCTCTCAGGTAGGATGGAGCGACCCCTCGGAGGAATCCCGCCATGTTTAACCGCAGAGACTTTATCCGGGCAAGCACCACCCTTGGTGCGGCGGCCCTTATGACGCAGGAGCAGGCCATGGCCCACACAGCGCGCGACGAATTCACGGAGTTTCAGGCGACCCGGCGAAAACAACTCTGGGCGCTCCTTGGCGACCTGCCGGAAAAAACACCCCCCACCGCCACGATAAAAAAGGTGGAAAAACACCCGGGATTCACCCTGGAGCACCTGGATCTCGAACTCAACGGGCTCCAGACCGTGCCCGCCCTGCTCCTCATTCCCGACAAACGGGCCGAAAAAGCCCCCGCCATGCTCTATAACCACTGGCACGGCGGCGATTACAACGTGGGCAAGATGGAACTGCTCCAGGGCACCCGCGCCATGAAGGCCTATGCCCCCGTCTATGCGGAGAAAGGCATCGTTACGCTGGCCATTGACAGCTGGTGCTTTGGCGAGCGGGCCCCCTACCCGGACAAGGGCAAACAGGGCGAGGAAGACACCTTCAAGGAAATGCTCTGGCGGGGCCGGGTGCTCTGGGGCATGATGTGCTTCGACGCCCACCAAGCCCTCACCTATCTGTGCAGCCGCCCCGAAGTGGACAGCACCCGCGTGGGCTCCTTCGGTATCTCCATGGGCTCCACCCTTTCCTGGTGGCTCGGTGCACTCGACGAGCGCATCACCTGCTGCATGGATCTCTGCTGTCTCACCGACTTCGAAGCCCTCATCGAAACAAAAGGACTCCGCCGTCACGGCATCTATTATTACGTGCCAGACCTCCTGAAACACTTCCAGACCCACGAAATCAACGAACTCATCGTGCCCCGTCCCCGCCTGAGCCTGAACGGACAGCAGGACGGCCTGACCCCGGCGGCCGGGGTCCTTCGGATACGGGACCACCTGCGCCCCCTCTACGAGAAGCATGGAAAGCAAGAAAATTGTCACATCGCCCTCTTCGATTGTGGGCACGAGGAATTACCCGCAATGCGGGAACTTATTCTTTCGTGGCTGGATAAACACCTGACAGGGTGAGCTCAACCCGACCGCTCATAAAGCGACGTCGGTTCAAATCACCACCACCAATGGGGTAGAATAGCCGCATGGGTGGCACCGGATGTGGTACCCTTTCATCTGGATTGAGCTTGTCCCTTTTCATTCGAATCGTCCCGAATTTCCGGCAACCCGTTTGCGGTTCCGTTACGTAGCGCGTGTGCGCAGGCTATCCTTCATGAAACGAGACCACAATCTTCTATTCGGCGTCTTCGCCGTCCAGTTGCAAAAGGTCTCCCCGACGGAATTAATGGACGTGGCCGGTGCCTGGGCCACGGACCCCAGCCGGGATATTCCAACCCGTTTGGTCGAAACCAAGTCCCTCGCCAAAAAAGATCGCAAGCTCCTCGAGCGGCTGGTGAAAGAAGCCGTCGCCGCCCACAATGGGGACAGTGCGGCCGCCCTCGAATCCTTCGGTGGTGAAGAAAGCCTTCAGCAGACCTTTCGCGGCACGGTCCATTTGACCGACTCCGGCACGGTCCAGCTTTCCGCGGCCCCCGAAGTCACGATCCCGCTGAAAGAAGAGACGCCCGACGAGGTGCCCGGCGTCATCGAAAACGAAGGCCGCTACACCCATCAGACGGAACATGCCCGGGGCGGCATGGGCCGCATCCTCATGGTCCACGATGAATACCTGGGTCGGGACATTGCCCTCAAGGAACTCCTCGCCCATATGGGTTCACAGGAGGAGAGTAAACCGGGAACGGCCCCCAGCCCCGTTCGTTTTTCGACCGCCGTCATTGCCCGGTTCCTTCAGGAAGCCCGCATCACGGGCCAGCTGGAACACCCCTCCATTGTGCCCGTCTATGAACTGGGCCACCGAAAAGACGGCGCCCTGTATTACACCATGAAACTGGTGCGCGGGCGCAGCCTCTCCAAAGCGATTCGGGACGCCGGCTCCCTCCGTGAACGGCTGGAGCTCCTGCCCCACTTTATCGATTTATGCAACGCCATGGCCTATGCCCACAGCCGGCATGTGGTCCACCGTGACATTAAACCTGCCAACGTCATGGTGGGTGAATTCGGTGAAACGGTGGTCCTCGACTGGGGTCTCGCCAAAGCGCGCAAGGGCCACGACGCCCACGCCGACATCATGGAACAGTCCATCATGTCCATGAACCTGGGCCAGGAAGCCGATTCCGCCAAGACCAACTACGGTCAGCTCATCGGCACCCCGGCCTACATGCCACCGGAGCAGGCCCTGGGCCACACCGATAAGATTGACGAGCGCTCCGATATTTACAGTCTGGGCGTGGTGCTCTACGAGATCCTCACGGGACGGCTGCCCTTCAAGGCCAAGACCATCAAAGATCTCATCAGCGATGTGATCTATGAAAGCCCGACCGCCATCCGCGAAGTGGAGCCCGGCATCCCCCTGGAACTGGCCGCCATCTGCGAGCGGGCCATGCGGAAAAGCCCCGGCGAGCGCTACGCTTCCGCCAAAGAGCTGGCCGACGATGTCACCCGCTTCCAATCCGGTGCCCTGGTGGATGCCTACGCCTATTCCACCACCGACCTGCTGTCCCGCTTTGTCCAACGCTACCGTTCCGTCCTCTTTGTTGCAGCGGGGGCCGTGGCCCTGGTCGCCCTGGTGACGGGTGTCTATGTCTACCAGCTGACCCACGCCCACAACCAGGCCCTGGAGCAACAGCGCATCGCCAGCGAAGAACGGGACAATGCGCGCAAGGCCGAAGCCGACGCCCGCACTGCCGAAGCGGAAGCCCAGCGCCAACGTCAGGCGGTGGAGCAAGAGCGCAACGAAGCGCAAAAGCAGCGGGAGCTGGCGGAAATCCAGTCCTACTATTCGAGCATTCAGTTGGCCGGCATCAAAATTCGCCAGAAGCAATACCCCCTCGCCCGGAAAATCCTCTGGGACACGAGCGAATCACGCCGCAATTGGGAGTGGGGCTATTTCCTGGGCCAGTGTTACCAGGCCCTCACCACCCTGGAGCCCCACGATGACCGCCTGCTCGGTGCGGAGTTCAGCCCCGACGGTACCCGCATTGTAACCATTGCCGGAAACAATGCCTTCATCTGGAATGTGGCCAACGGCACCCTCCTCCACACCCTCACCGGTCATGGGGAAAAAGTCTGGGATGTGTCCTTCAGCACCGACGGCAAACGGCTGCTCACCCTTTCCTGGGACCTCTCGGCCAAGGTCTGGGACACCAAGGAGGGCACGCTCATCTCCACCCTGGAAGGCGACGCCGACCTCACCGCCGGTGAGTTCAGTCCCGATGGAAAATTCGTGGTCACCGCCGTAGACAATGTAGCCCGTATCTGGGACGTGTTGGAAGGCACCCTCGTCCGCACCCTGGAAGGGCACACCGACACGGTGGAGAATGCGTCCTTCAGCGCCGACGGCAGCCGCATCATCACGGCCTCCTGGGACCGCACCGCCCGGGTTTGGAATGCCGGCACCGGTGAGCTCCAACTCACCCTGGCCGAGCACGACTACGGCGTCATGAACGCCAAATTCAGCCCCGACGGCCAGCTCATCGTCACCGCCTCCAAAGACAATACCGCCAAAGTATGGGACGCCGTCGATGGCCAGATGCTCAGCACCCTCTTCGGCCATTCCGACGAAGTGTGGCGTGTGGGCTTCAGTCCCGAAGGCACCCGTCTCGTCACGGTGAGCTGGGATAAGACCGCTAAAATCTGGGACCTCTTTAACTTCAGCCTTATCGGCACCCTGGACGGCCATGAATTGTCGGTGGAAAGTGCCACCTTCAGCCCCGACGGCCGCACGGTGGTCACGGCCTCCGTCGATCGCTCGGCCAAGGTCTGGAATGCCACCGACGGCTCCCTCATTGCCACCATGACAGGCCATGCGGGAGAAGTCTGGAGCGCCGCCTTCAGTCCCGACAGCGCCAGCATTGTGACCGCTTCGGAAGACAAGACCGCCCGTATCTGGCGCGTGCCCCGCATCCCCCAGAAAGACACCTCCGAAGATGACGTGGCCGGCACCGCCGAAGGCGTCATCAGCGCCACCTTCTCCAAAGACAGCAAACAAATTGTCACCACGTCCCGGGATAAGACGGTCAAGATTCGCAGCGTGGAAGATGGCTCCCTTCAGATGACCCTCGAAGGGCACACCGATGACGTCCATAGCGCCGCCTTCAGCCCCGACGGCCGGCGCATCGTCACCGCGTCGGGCGACAACACCGCCAAGATCTGGGATGCCGCCAACGGCACCCTGATTGCCTCGCTGGAAGGCCATACCGATGACATTGAGAGTGCTAACTTCAGCCCCGACGGCAAACTGGTCGCCACGGCTTCCCGGGACAAAACGGTCAAGGTGTGGGAAGTGGACAAGGGCTTGCTGCTCAACACCCTGACGGGCCACATCGATGCGGTAAACAGCACGACCTTCAGCCCCGACATGACCCAGATCGTCAGCGCCTCCTGGGATGGCACCGCACGGCTCTGGCGCGTGGGCGATGGCGCCCTCCTCTACACCCTGGAAGGCCACTCCGATGGTGTCATGAATGCCATCTTCAGCCCCGACGGCGCGCGCATCGCCACGGTCTCCAAAGACGAAACCGCCAAGGTGTGGGACGCCCGCACCGGTGAACTTGTCGCCACCCTCGAAGGCCACGCGAGCGCCATCATGACCGCTTCCTTCAATGAGGACGGCAGCCGTGTCGTCACCGCCTCCGACGACAAGACCGCCAACGTGTGGAACACGGCCGACGGCTCCCTCATGATTACCCTGGAAGATCCTTCCGGGGGGATTCTGAGCGCCTCCTTTGACCGGGGCGGACGCACCATCGTCACGGCCTCAGTCGATAACACCACCAAATCCTGGAGAAGCGCCCCCTTCCGGCTGGGCGATCTACCGGAAGACGAAGGCAAGTCCTGGGAAGAGCGCTTCAAGCTCTGGAAGCTCCATCGCTACCAGGATTGGCTCCTCAACCACTCCGGCTCCGAATAGGTCACCCGTCAGAACACACATAAAATCGTAGTCACATTTCTCCACAATATGCTAATCTGGACCAAACAACCCGATGGAGGAGTGAACTATGCTAGCAATTCAGTGTGCCGCGTGTGGCCAGTCCATCTCGGTCGACATTGGTATGGGGGACAACCAACCCTGTCCCCAATGCGGTCAGCCCGTCGGCAAATTACCCGTTTCCGGAGCCATGGCATCCACCGCCCTCAATGACCTCGAAGCCGGAGAAAAGCCGGTCGTCTTCGGCGAATATGGAGAAGCAGCCGTGGCCGCGTGGGATGACCCCACCGAACCTGCCGCAGAACAGCAGGTGGCCCACCTGGTCGCCGAAGAAGCGCTGATCGACAATGCCATTATCAATGAGATCCCCCCGGAGGTCCGGGCAAAGTATGAGGCGCGCCAACGGGAAGCCCGGCGCAAACTCATCGGCATGGGCGTCACCGCGCTGATCATCCTCGTAGCGCTCATCGCCTTTATTGTGTACTAGTGGCTTGAATCATAGTTGAGGGCGTTTATTGCGTCAGAGCCGTCCATTCCACTTGCCGGACAATTCCCCTCCTTGGAGGGGAGTACATTTTAGAATGGAGTGAATCCTTCGTAGCAAATCAGTAGCCCATCAGCAGGATTCAAACCACTAGCCCTGGCCCAGGGTCAGCACCGGAAAAGACAGCCCCAGGAGCAGGCCGACATTGACGGCGAGGAAGCCCCAGAAGACCACCCGCACCACGCGACGACGACGGACCGGATGGGGGCCCAGGTTGGAAAGAAGTGCCGCCAGGGGAAGGGACAGACACAAGGTCAGTGTGAAGCCATTCCAGGCAAGCCAATGGCTGAAATCGAGCAGGCTCACCGTGAGCCAGGGAATCGCTGTACCCTTGTCCCCGTAATACAGGGAAACATACAGGCTCGCCGTCAGCACGACCTTGAGCGACAGCAGCAGCAAACCACCACATGCCAGCAGTCCCACAAAAAAATCGCGGACATAGAGACTAACAGGCCAATCCGTTTGGGGATACCCCGGGGCTGTATTCTCGCTCATCCTGCTCCCTTTCGCTGCGCCCTCAAAATATAGCACGTCCCTCCGGCGGGAACAACTGGAATCGATCGTGCTATAATTGTCCCTTCACCTGCCCATTTCCACCCGCCCCCGTGGCGCGGTGTATTGCTTTGGAGTTTCCTCACAATGCCTATTACGATCGATGAATCCTGGTACACCCGCACCGACAACCTGCCCGAAAGAATTTCCGCCGGCGGCGCTGTCGTCCGCATTGAACGGGGCAACGTCTTCGTCGCCCTCGTCCACGAAAAAGGTTGCACCGGCTACGTCCTCCCCAAAGGTGGCCTGGAAGCCGACGAAAGCCTGGAAGCCGGGGCCCTCCGCGAAATCGAAGAGGAAGCGGGACTGACGGAAATCACGCTCCTGGGCGACCTTGCCGTGCTGGGGCGCCTGAGCGAAAAGAAGGACAAGTGGTCCATCAACCACTATTTCCTCTACGCCACCACCCAACTTCAAGGCACCATCCTCGACACCGAACACCACGACGAAATGATTTGGGCCCCCCTCGACGATCTACCCGAAATGTTCTGGCCCGATGAACGCAAGCTCCTCGAACGGGAACGAAAAACCATCTACGACCGTATCATCGCCCACCAGAACCCCAAGAAACGAAAAAAGGGGTTCGTCTAAGGGGACTGCACCGACGCGATACTCCCCGAATTACAGCGTCCGCGTAGTGGCCAACACTACAATGCCGAAGACCCCAGACTGACCGGACGTCGGGGCCGCCCCCGGGGACTGCACCGACGCGATACACCCCGAATTACAGCGTCCGCGTAGTGTCCAACACTACAATGCCGAAGACCCCAGACAGACTGGACGTCGGGGCTGTCCCCCTCCCTCAGAGATCCACGTCTCTTTCCAGCGGGGGACAGCCCCGACT
>JAXMOL010000064.1:0-40504 GCA_034669905.1 Candidatus Hydrogenedentota bacterium | reverse complement strand
CCGGAGTCGCTTGGGGCGGGTGGCACCCTTGACGAGGCTTTTGAAGAGGGGGACAGCCTCGACTGGCTTCGTGGTTGTGGGTGCTCAGGGTTTTCTTTTTCGCCCATGTGAATTTTTTGCTACAGCGTAGGTTACTACGTCGAGGCAGTCCCCGGGGACTGCACCGACGTTATGAACGCGATGAGTTATGTCTGCCGTGTGGGCGGAAATGGGGACTTCAGTAAGCGGGGACACGGGATAGTCGGGGCCGTCCCCCGCCCCCAGACCGCGCTCCGAGTGAGTGAATTCTCCTCCGGCGAACCTGCGGCACAACCGGAGTTGCTTGGGGCAGGTGGCACCCGTGACGAGGCTTTTGAAGAGGGGGACAGCCTCGACTGGCTTCGTGGTTGTGGGTGCTCAGGGTTTTCTTTTTCGCCCATGTGAATTTTTTGGCTACGGCGTGGGTTACTACGTCGAGGCATTCCCCGAACAAGAAACGCCGTGTGGAATCCGGGGGGATTCTACACGGCGTGGGGTGTTCAGAGCGTGGCGTGGTTTACCAGCGGATCATGGCGGAAGCCCAGGTGAGGCCCCCTCCGAAGGCGGCGAGGAGAATGGTGCTGCCTTCTACGATGCGTCCTTCGGCCCGTGCCTGGTCGATGGCGACGGGGATGGAGGCGGCACTGGTGTTGGCGACTTTCATCACGTTGAGATAGATTTTATCTTCGGTGAGGCCCACGCGCTTGGCGGCCGAATCGATAATGCGCTTGTTGGCCTGGTGGGGAATGAAGAGGTCGATGTCTTCTACCTTCAGGCCCGTTTGCTCGAGGGCCACTTCAATGGCTTCGCCGAAGGCACCGATGGCCCGCTTGTAGAGGGCCTGACCGTTCATGCTGACACCGAGCTCGATATCGTTGATGTTTTCTTTCGTGATGGGCTGTCGCGAACCGCCCGAGGGAATGGAGAGGATGTCCGCGGCACTGCCGTCGGAGCGGGTGTAGGTCGAAATAATGCCGTGTTCCCCTTCGGCGGCCTGGATAACCGCGGCACCGGCGCCATCGCCAAAGAGGACGGCCGTGTCGCGTTTGTGCCAGAGCAGGTGGTCGGAAAGCTTTTCGCCGCCCACGAGCAAGATGGTCTTGTGGACGCCCGCCCGGATGAGGGCGTCGGCATGCTGGAGGCCATAGACGAATCCGGAGCAGGCGGCATTCAGGTCACTGGCACCGGCGTTGCAGGCCCCCAGGTTGTGCTGAATGACGCAGGCACTGGAGGGCATGAGGAAGTCGGGCGTAAGACAGGCGCAGATGACGTAGTCGATTTCTTCGGGGCGGATGCCCGCGTCTGCGATGGCCTTTTCGGCGGCTTTGGTGCCCATATCGGAAACGGCTTCCGAGGGGTCGGCAAAGTGGCGCTGCTCGATGCCCGAGCGCTGCCGGATCCATTCGTCGTTGGTGTCGACAAATTTTGCCAGGTCATCATTGGTCACGATACGTTCGGGCAGATAGTGCCCTGTGCCGGTAATACGGGCATGAATCATCAGGTTTATCTCCAACCGGGTTACCCCTTCGAGATCATGTCGCCACCGGGTGTGGATCGCCATGGGAAGGGGGGCAGGTTCGGCATATTGTGTCACAATTGAGGGGTAAAATGAAACCTGAGGCGGTAAAAAAGCGTCGAAACAGGGGGCAAAACTACCGCCCGGTAGGTAAAGCTGGCCCCTTTGGGAGGGCCGTAATCCGGGAAAGCTACCCCCGCCTGCGGAAGCCCCTTACTCCAGATAGCCCAGCGATTCCAAGGCTTTCCAGTCGTCCGCGTCCAGGTTTTCCGTGCCCTGGGTCCCCTGGGGTGTGGCCGTGACCCAATCGGTGATGTGTTGGGAAAGGGATTTCACCCGCGCGGGGTCCTTGGCGGCCTGATCGGACAACTCACCGGGATCTTCGGGCAGGTAAAAGAGGGCGCGCTTGTCGCCATTGAGGATAAGTTTCCAGCCTTCCAGCAGGACACCCTGGCGCATGGGGCCTGCGTCGGCCATGGCATCTTTCACACCGGGCACGTTGGGCACGGCACCGCCATAGGTTTCGATAACCCGCACGCGCTTCTCCGGAATGGGGTCATTCAGCAGGTCGAGGCCCACCATGCCCTGGGGTTTGGGCAAGCCCGCCAGGCCCAGCAGGGTGGGGCCTACATCGATGCCCCGTGCGGGGGCCTGGCTCCGTCCCGGGGTGACGCCATCGCCGCGGATCATCATTGGGATGTGCATATTGGTCTGGTGGATACGTCGCCCGTGGCCCAGGTAGTCGTGTTCGTAGAGGCTCTCGCCGTGATCCCCCACAAAGAGCACGTGGGTATTGGGCGGGAGTGCCGCGAGGATGTGGCTGATCTCATTGTCGGTAAAGGCCACTTCCGAGTCATACTTGGCCCGCACCTTTTCCACATTGTCGAGGCGCCAGGCCCGTTTCCCCGAGGGATTGAACTTGCGGTGCATCTTGTAGGGCGCGTGGGGGTCGGAGTAGTGAATCCAGGCGAAGAAGGGTTTGTCTGCTTCCCGATTTTCCAGGAAGTCCAGGGCGAGACGGGTCACTTCGTCGCCATCGCGCTCAGCCTTCATGAAGCCCCAACGCTTCTTGTGGAAGTTGTCGTCGTAATCGTCGAAGCCCCGTCCCAGCCCGCTCAGCTTGTCTTTCAGGGTCCAGTTACTCTGGACGCAGAAGGTGTAATAGCCCGCGTCCTTGAACTGTTCGGCCACGAGGGGTACGGATTCGGGCATGCGGAGGCCATTGCGCGTGGTGCCGGTCATCCGGGGGAATCGTGCGCTGAGCATGGCGCCGAAGGAAGGGTTGGTCAGGGGGATTTCGCAGACCACGTCTTCAAAGAGGAGGGCTTCTTCGGCGAAGGCGTCGAGGTGGGGGCTGGTCTCCAGGGGGTAGCCATAGGCACCGAGTCTATCGGCGCGCAGGGTATCGACGGAGAGGAGCACCACGTTGGGGGCGGCAGCCTGCACGGTGAGGGGAGCGAGCAGGAAACATACGAGAGATAGATACAGGGACTTCACGATAGGGCCTATGGGTAGGTTGGGGCCGACCCGGGGCCACGGCAGCAGGATACCGCTGGGGTCAGCGGGAAATAACTTACTGCTTGAGTGTGATGCTCAGAGGGATGTTTACGGCCAGGGGCTCAATGGTGCCGTCATCGGCGCGAATCGGCACGGCCACCCCATCACCGCGGTAGGCGGTAAAGGTGAGGTTAAAGTTGCCGGGAGGGGCCTCCAGGGGCACCTGCACGGCGAGGGACCACGTATCGTCGCCCGCCTTCACATCGCCTTCTTCACCGTCATCGTGGAGTTTCAATTTGCGCGAAGGCTCTTCTTCGATAACGCCCACGATGGAGGCGATGATGTCATTCTTATCTTTCACGTCGATCGTGACGAGGGCCGTGTCACCGGGATGGAGGGCCAGGGGCGTGATGCCTGCCTGCACAAATTCGGGCACCCCGCCGAGGGAGTTACAGCCCGCCAGCAGGGGCATGGAAACAACGGTGAGTAGGGCCAGAACGTAGGATTTCATGCAAGCACTCCGCCCGAACGGGTCGGGAAACGGTTGATTCGTTTTGTGGGTAACGCCCCCCACCACAAACCGGTTGACGGCGGGCGCAATCGGGGGCAGTTTCTATGGCCTAAGCCTATCCCAGTGATCCCATTCGAGTCAACCTGCAGGACGGCAGGGCCATGATCTTTCCGTCGCCTGACCAAAAGGCCGTCGGTGACGTTTTTAGGGTATGGTGTAACGGAGGAGCCCTACCATGAGCAAGAACGATGCGGCACTGTTGGAACGTTGGATTGACGGGCGGGATGCGGAGGCCTTTTCGGAATTGGTCCACCGCCATGCAGGCATGGTGCTGGCCACGAGCCGGCGGATACTGGGCAATGCGTCGGACGCGGAGGAAGTGACCCAGGAGTGTTTCCTCCAGGCCAGCCAGGCGACCCGTACTATTGTGCCCTCGCTGGGGGGGTGGCTCCACCGGGTGGCCACCAATCGCGCCCTGGACCGACGGCGCAGTGATACGCGACGGGCGGCGCGGGAAGAAGTCTATGCCCAGGAGCGCCCCACGGCTACCGAGCCCACGTGGCGGGATATCCAAGAGCACATCGATGACGTCATCGCCCAACTACCCGACGATCTGCAGGTGCCCCTGGTCCTCCATTTTTTTGAAGGGCGCACGCACCGGGAAGTGGCGAAGAGTCTGGGGCTTTCCCGCTCGGCGGTGACGGGGCGCATCCAACGGGCCATCGCCACCATCCGGGAGGAGCTGGATGCACGGCACGTGACCTTGAGCGTGGCGGCCTTGACCGGTTTGTTTGCCGCCTATGAAGCACCAGCGGCCTCGCCTGCCCTGTTGGAGCGACTCCACAAGATTGGACTGGCAGACCGGCAGGCCCCCAGGGCGCAACGGTCCCGTTGGTATGGGCGCCTCGCCGTGCCCGCGGTGGTATTGGCCGTGGCGATATTGTGGGTCGGTGGGGCGCAACTGCTGTCCCGTCAGGGAGACGCGGTCACCCGACACAATCTGCCGGTAGCTCAGCATCGGCTTCCCGAAGCACCCATCGAGGAAGTCGCACCTGTGTCACAGCGCGTGGAAAAGCTGGCCCCGCCGGAAGTCATCTCCGTTGCGGCCGCTGTCGTGGCGCAGGAAGCTCCCGCCGAAGACATGCTCCGCCTCCAATGCGTGGATAGCAAGGGAAAGCCGGTTGCGGGTGCCGAGGTGTATCATGTGCGCACCGTGTCTCGCGTGCCGGACATGATGCAGCCCCACAAGCCGGGAGACATCATTCGGAAACCGTTTGGTCCGGTCACTACGGATGAGGACGGCTTCGTGGAAGTGCCCGATGTGGGTGGGGCAACCGGGTCTGTTAAGACCTACTACGCCGCATATGCCCGTGTGCCGGATAAATTGGTGGGGGCATGGATGCATTCGGAGCGTTCCGCCAAGGACGATGGCTGGGATCGAATCACCCTCGTACCCTCCTGCACCCTGCGTGGCGTGGTGACCGTGCCCCCCGGCTTCGACGTGACGACCGTCACGCTGAATGTTTTGACCGTGCGAATCCAGACGGGGGATATTGGCTATGGGACCTCCTTTTCCGCGGCCTCCAAATATCGTCCGCCCCTCTGGCCCGAGGTATTTTCTACCACCCCGGCGGCCGACGGTACATTTCAACTCGGCGATGTGCCCAAGGGGCAAACGTGCTACCTCGAATTTACAGGTCCGGGGCTTGGTGAGTCTCAGTATCGCACCTTCGATGCCAGCCACGATGAGGCTATCACGGTGGCCATGGCACCCGAATCCACCTTTTCCGGCACAGTGCGTTTTGTGGATGGCGCACCGGCCGTCGACTACCCCGTATTCGCCCGACCTTTTGGCCGCGAGACGGGCCTTGGTGTCACCACTTCCTTTACCGCGCTCACCGATGCCTTTGGGCGCTACACCATATCGGGTCTTCCCGGGGGGCGGTACTCACTCAAACTGCAGCACTATGGATCGCCGCCAGAATGGATTTCCAGTGTCGTGGCAGGCGTTGATGTGGCCGCTGCCAGCGCCTACAACGATGCAGATTTCCTCGTGGAAAAGGGGGCGCTTCAGACGGGGCGGGTGCTGGATGAAGAGACCGGTTCGCCGATTTCCGGGGTCGGGCTGGCCGTCATGAATCCCCGTGAAGACGACTTCGATTTTCAGGCGCAGCTCATCGGGTCAACGGAGACCGATGAGACGGGGAAGTTTGCTTTCCGGGTGCCCACGGGCGATTCGTATCTATATGTCTACAAAAGTCCGGAAGAGTACATCTACCCGGAAGACCAGGGAAAAACCTTTATTAGCGTTCTTTCCGGAGAGTCGGTTAAGACAGCGCTGACGCTTACGTTGGCGGCTAAGAGTGCAGCGGCCCGGGAGCCTGTCGGTAAAGGAACCCTGGAAGGACGTGTGGTGAATGGACGGGGAGAAGGTGTGGAAGGGGTACCCATTCAACTGGGAAGAAAGTACCGACACGGAGAGAACGACCGACAGGAGCAGTCACCTTCCCAGCCCACCGATGAAGCGGGCCGCTTTGCTTTGACGGTCCCGGCGCAGGGCGAATACCAATTGGTGGTGGGCGGTAATCGGTTCAGCCGGGTGTCTTCGGAGTGGGTTGCAGTAGTGGCCGATGCGACGGAAAGCTTCGGGGATATTGTGGTGGAGGAATACACGCAAAGCATTTCGGTGGCGGTATTGAACTATGAGGTTGTTCCCGGTATGTCGCCCCCCTACGTGCGCGTGTACCACGGCGAGACCGATGAGGCTATTGCGGACGGTCCCGTCGGGCAAGATGGGCGCGTCACTTTTTATGTGCCCGAGGCGCCGCTGAAGATCGGCGTTTCCCGGGAAGGTTTCAAGCGATTCGAAGCGGCAATAGAACCGGGCTACGAAATCGAGGTCGAACTTGAGCCCGCAGAATGAGCGGGGGAATGATTGCGGCATAGCACGATGTTGACGTGCGAAGGCGGACGATGTTTGGGTGCCGGCGTCAAGCCGCGCATAGACGCTGCCCGGAGAGGTAAATCACGGGGTGCGCTTTGGGCTTCACGTTTCCTTCTTTCACCGCCAAATCCCCCGCTCACCAAGGGTCTTTCTTCTTGATACGAAGTGCTTTTGAGCGCACACTAAGAGTGCATACTTGAGAAAGGAAGTGGATATGAAGGCGACGGTCTTGGATATGAGACGTAATCCGAAAAAGATACTTGATGCGATAGAGCGCAACGAGACGGTCACCCTGACAAACCGGGGAAAGTCGGTTGCGCGCATTGAGCCGATTCGCAATGCAGAGCGGCCCCGCGTCGAAGATCTCAACATTTTTGGAATGTGGGCAGACCGCGAAGAAATGTCCGATCCCGTCGCCTACGTGCGCTCATGCAGAAACGGTCGCGTTACCGTTCCTTGAATAAATCCACATACCGCACAAAAGTCCATCCGGGGGATGGAAATCTCGTGTCGCGAACCCGTATCGTGGGAGCGGCGTGTGTCGCTGGGTTCCTGACCCGTGCGATGTGGTTGCGCTTGGTTCATCAGAAAGGTATTCCCATGAAGTACGTCTCCCTTGCGGTGTGCACCCTGTGCCTCGCGTTCCCTGTTTCCGCCGCCGAATCTCCCGCCTTCTCGGGGATGAGTTATCTCGACAATGGCACGGTCCGTATTGGTATTAACCTCGATATCGGCGGGGCCATCACCTACCTCTCTAAATCGGGTAGCGATGAAAACATGATCAACAGCCACGATTGGGGACGGCAGATCCAGATGTCCTTCTACTCGGGACCGGCGCCCTATTATCCCGAGAGCGGTAAGGAGCCGGCGAAGAGCTGGACCTTCATCGGGTGGAATCCTATCCAGTCGGGCGATGCGTTTAACAACCCGTCGCGGGTGACGGCCCATACCAACAGCGGCACGGAGCTGTATGTGAAATGTATTCCCATGCATTGGCCCTTGGAGAATGAGCCGGGGCAATGCACCTTTGAATCCTGGCTGACCCTGGATGGGAACACGGTTCGGGTGCGCAGTCAGATCAACAACGCGCGGAAAGACGACACCCAGTACCCCGCGCGCAGCCAGGAGCTGCCGGCGGTTTACACCAACGGCACCTACTACCGGCTCTTCACCTATGACGGGGACCAGCCTTACACGGGCGGGCCGCTGCGTCAGATTGATAAGGTATGGGACACGCGCATTCCACCGGCCGAAGCACCGGGTGGTCCGTGGGATCGTTGGTATGCCACCGAAAACTGGGCGGCCCTGGTGCGGGATGATGGCTTTGGCCTGGGTATCTGGACGCCCAACACCTTCGCCTATACGGGGGGCTTTGCGGGTAAGCCCGGTTCGGGTGGTCCGAAAGACGGGCCTACGGGTTACATTTCCCCCACCCGCCGGGAAATTATCGACCACAACATCGTCTACGATTATAACTACACGTTGATCGTCGGGAAAGTCGAGGAGATTCGCGACTACGTGTATCAGCACGCCGAGAAAAAAACCGTGCCGGACTACCGCTTCGAGACGAGTCGTCAAAGCTGGACCCTGGCGGATGCACAGGATGATGGGTGGGCGCTGAAGGGTTCCTGGCCCGTGCGTCTGAATGGCGAGCGACCCCGCTTGGTGGGCCCCGATGCCTTCTGGGCGACCGCAGATATGCCCGTGGTCTATGTTGAAGCGGCTTTCGACACGGGGAGTACGGAGGCCAGGCTCCGCTGGGAAGGTGTCCGCGGCGGAAAGGGCGGCGGTGCCGTTAATTTTGACGTGATTCCCGATGGCACGATGCGCACCTACGCCATCGACCTGTCGTCCTCGGAGGCGTATCGCGGCATGGGAACGCGGCTGGTGCTGTTGCCCAAGACCGACGGAAAAGCAGACCGGACCGTCACGGTAAAACGTATTGGCGCGACGAAGTAAGGCGTTCTTAGCGTGTTTTCGTGGAACAGGGAATAGGGGTGGTCATATAACGGGGCATGTCGTTTCCAAGAGGGGGACAGTCCCGACTATCCATTGGACGCGCTCCAACCCCATCCGTTTGCCCGCCCCCAAGTGCCTCCATCTCCTTCGCATGAACGCCGTCGGTGCAGTCCCCGGGGACTGCACCGACGTAGAAACTGGTGCCGTGGCGGTAAAAATGGGCAGGTGGAATAGACTGTCCTCAAGTTCGAACGATAACGAATACAGTCGGGGCTGTCCCCCTCTTAGAGCCCACGTGCCTCAACCCCCTATTCGCTCCTAAAAGGTGATGGTGCTGCCCATATAAAAGTAGTCTCCGTCGTCGTTGTCGAGACCGCCGAAAAACCCGAGGCCGTTCAGGTTGACGAAGTTGCCGTCTTCCAGGCCGTCGCCCGTGAAAAAGTGGGCCCATCCGGCTTCAAAGAGCAGGTCGTCGGAATAGGCGTAGGTCATCCACAAGACCGTTTCGGTGCCCAGCGTCGGGTCGCTCTCTTTGCCACCCCAGGGCGTCAGGGCGTAGACCGGCATGCGGCTGGCACCGTAGCGGCCCAGCACCGGGCTTCGGAAGGTGTCGACCGTTTCAAAGTAGAGGACATCCAGCCCCCCTTCGATTTTTTCCGTGGGATTCGCCGATAGGCCCGCCTTCAGGATCCAGACATTGGAAAGATTGTTGGCGTCCAGAAACCAATCGGCTTCCCAGCTGGTGAAGAGGCGGTTGAATGAAAGACTTGCTTCCGGCTTGTCAAAGGGGTTGAGCATTTCCAGGAGGCTGCGATCCCGGCTGTCCTCGCCGCCATAGTATTCGCCGCCTACGTAGAGGCGGGGATTCCACGCCGTGTCGAAGGTGTAGCCCAGCGTAACGTTGCCTGCCCACGTGCTGTAGGTGGCGTCGTCATCGCCATAGATCACGGGGGCAAAGGTGACGCCAATGGCGGAGGCATCGCCGAATTGATAGGCGATTTCGCCTTCCAGATCAACACCGCCCCACGTTGCGGCGCCACGGAGCCCGATGGTGTGGATAGCGGTCGTGGCATAGTCGTCGATGCCGAGCAGGTCTTCTACGGTCTCGACAAACAAGGTGCCCCGGATGTCTTCAATATCGGCACCGTCGCGCAGCAGCAGCCAGTACAGGTCAAGGGTCACGTCTTCCAGGCCGGTATAGCTGCCGTAGAGGCCGTATAACTCGGCGTCACCATCTGCAAAACCTTTGAAATTCTCGTTCAGCTTCATGCCAAAGGCGTCTACCGTGAAGGGCCCCGTGCCATAGGTCAGGCGGATGCCGTCGAAGGACAGGTTGGTCAGGGGATTAAACCAGTAGTTGTTACCGACCAGCCATTCGTTTCCCAGGAGCAATTCCTGGCGGCCCAGGCGGAGGCGGAGGGGCAGTCCCCACATGCCGTTGGCCTCCAAATAGGCCTGGTAAAGATTGATATCCGAAGTGCCCGTGGTGTCGATGCCTGTGATCGTATTGGAACGGAAATCGGTACCCCATTCGCTGATGCTGTCGAATTCGATGAAGACCGAAACCGCATCGGTGAACCGGGCATTGATGTGGAGGGCCGTGCGCTGTTCCACCCAGGCCACCCCTTCCGATCCGTCCCCATCAAAGGTCCGAATGCTGGAGATCACCGCCTGGGTCAGCGGGTCGCGGGCAATGGCGCCAATGGGTCGCCCCGCCAGGGGCCCGGGTGCAATGCGGGTCGGGTCGTTGTTCTCATAAAAATCGGTGTAATAATGGCCATAGATCTGGAGGGAGCCCCCCACGTCCAGCTGCTGGAGTTCGGCGCTGACCGAAAGGACCGGAAGGACCGCAGCGAAGGCCATTCCAGCGATCGGAATTCGGGCAGCACTGCGCTGGACCAGGGCAAAAAGGGTGCGAATCATGCAAACTCCTTCGCGATAGGGAATCGAAACGATGCAGGCAGCTACGCGGCCAATCCGACCCTGCCTTTCTTATGTATAGCACTATGCGCTAAATGAGCTAAAAGATCAACGCCCTTTTCAACCGAATGCTACCTGAAATGGGCCTCCGAGATGGAACTTTGATCTGTGCTTGGGCATATACTATGCAGGTGTTGTTTATCCTCTTGTGGTCCGGCAGGCCACTGATGGACCCCACCGGGGTCCGTATAACCCGTTGGAAGGCCTTTAGCAGATACTATGTCTTACACGAAGTACCTCAGCGCATCGACCCTTTCGGTGACCCTCCTTGGCGGCACGCTGCTGGCCCCCCTGGCCCATGCGGAAGCGCCCATCGATTTTGAAAACACCATCCGCCCCATGATGGAGCGGTATTGCATCGATTGCCACGACGAAGACGTGGCCAAGGGCGACCTGAACATTGACCGCTTTACCGACAAGAATCATGTGCTCGATGCCCTCGCGGTGTGGCAGCGCATGATCAAGCGGACCAATAACAAAGAGATGCCGCCGAAGAAGAAAAAGAAGCAGCCCACCGATGAAGAGCGTCGCCTGCTGGCCAATTGGGTGGCCTCCCTCGATGTGGATAACACGGACTGCAACCGCATCGCCAGTGAGGAGTCGGTCGCGTGGTATTCCGGTGACGTGATGAGCCGTCGTCTGAACCGGATGGAATACGAAAACACGGTGCAGCAGTTGCTCGGTATCGATATTGCACTGGCCGAAAATTTTCCCACCGACGGTGCGGGCGGCGAAGGCTTCGACAACATGGGTGGTGCCCTCTATCTTTCGGCCATCCAGTTGGAGAAATACCTGACTGCGGCAGACAACGCCGTGGAAGCGGCCCTGCCGGTTACCGAGGATGGGGTCGTGTCGCCCGAGGCGGCCGCCCGTCTAATCACGGTGCAGCCTGCCGAAGGGTTGAGCGCGGCCGACGCGGGTCGGACCGTGATACGGGATTACGCCCGTCGTGCCTGGCGCCGTACCCCGCCGGAGGATTCGCTGGAAGGGCTGTTTACCCTGTTTGACCAGGGGCTTGCCCGGGGCGAATCCTATGAAGGGGCCCTCAAGCTCGCCATGAAAGCGGCCCTCGTGTCGCCCCATTTCCTGTTTCTCGCCGAGCCCAACCCGCCCGAAGTGGGGAACTATGCCCTCGGTGGATTTGAGCTGGCCTCCCGCATCTCCTATTTCCTCTGGTCCAGCATGCCCGACGACGAGCTGCTCGCGGCGGCGGAAGCGGGTAAGCTGGAAGACCCCAACGAAATCCAGGCCCAGATAAAGCGTATGGTGCGCGACCCCAAGGCCGAAGCCTTCGGGCGGCTCTTTGGTGGCCAGTGGCTCGGCATCTCCCAGTTGGGCGAAACGAAAAAACCCGACCCCAATCTCTTTCCCGAATACAGCGACGCCCTGGCCGAGGTGATGCAGCAGGAAGCCTACGCCTATTTCAATGACATCGTGCGGGAAGACCGGAGTCTCCTGGAACTTATTAATTCCGACTATATCTTCGCCAACGAAGAACTCGCAAAACTCTATGGCGTCGAAGGGGTGGAAGGCCCGGAATTGCGCCGGGTCCAGGTAGCCGATGCGAGCCGGGGTGGTGTCCTCGGTATGGCCGCCGTGTTGACGTCCACCTCCCACTCCCTGCGGACGAGTCCGGTCTTGCGCGGCATGTGGGTTATGGAACGTATCCTGGGTGAGCACGTGCCGCCGCCCCCGCCCAACGTGCCTTCGCTGCCGGAAGATGGCAAGAGTGTGGAGGGGCTGACCTTCCGCCAGCAGTTGGAAGTGCACCGCGAGAAAGCCGAGTGCGCCGGTTGCCACAGCAAGATGGACCCCCTCGGATTCGGCCTGGAAAACTTTGATCCCATCGGTCGCTTTCGCGCCACCCAGGATGAACTCCCCGTGGATGCTTCCGGTGTCCTGCCCTCCGGGGAGGAATTCGCCGGCCCCGAGGAACTGAAGGCCATCCTGTTGCGCCAGAAAGATCAGTTTGCCCGGAACCTTTCGAAAAAAATGTTGGGCTACGCCCTGGGGCGTTCACTGAATCGCTACGACACCTGCGTTATTAATGAAAGTGTCGCGGCCCTCAAGGCCAATGACTACCGGCCCAGTGCGCTGATTAACACCATCGTCTTGAGTTATCCTTTCCGGCACCGGTACAGCAATGGAGTGAGTTAATATGGCCTCTTTTACCCAACGCAGTCTACGTCTGGCGGTGTGCGTCCTGACGCTCGCGGGCCCTGTTTCCGCGACTACGGATGGAGACACCGGCCGTGTAGTCGACGTGGGTTCGAAGAAGCAGATCTTTCTCGATGGCTTTTTCCTGGATCGGGCTGAAGGTGTGGAGCTTACCATGCACAAGCCTTATCGAGATGGCCAAATCCTCATCAAGCCCGACCAGCCGTGGGAAATGGACCCGGAAGGTCAGGAGCAGCGCATTGGAATTTACTCCTGCGTGCTGAAGGAAGATGGCAAGGTCCGTCTGTGGTATGACCAGCGTCGGGGCAAAGGCGATGCGGAAATCCGCGTTTGTTACGCCGAGTCGGAAGACGGTATTCATTTTACCAAACCCACCCTGGGCCTCCACGAGGTGGACGGGTCGACGGCGAACAACGTGGTGCTCCCGGGTCCGCGCATTGCTGGCGCTGCCGTGTGGAAAGACCCCAACGCGCCCGCAGCGCACCGGTACAAGACCCAGACCAAGGTTTATCCCTCCGAACAACTGGAGATGCACAGTTCGCCCGATGGCCTCCATTGGGAATTGTTTGGCATTCCCAAGGTCGGGCACATCGATACGCAGAACATCATCTTCTGGGAGCCCGGTATCGAGCGCTATCTGTTTTTCACCCGACTCTGGGCACTGAATCTGGACAAGGTCAAGCGCTACCGCACCGTGCGGCGGCTGGAGTCGGACGACCTCATGGCGTGGGACAACGAGCAGGTCGTCCTGACACCCGACGAGGCCGATTGGGATATTCACGAACGGGTCCAGGAACGGCCCGCGGTCGATTTTTATGGCGCCGCGGTTTTTCCTTATGAGGGAGCGGACCGGGCCTACCTTATGCTCGCCCAATCGACATGGGCCTGGATGGGGTGGGAAGAGGCCGGGCTGGGTCCGGCGACCATCGATGTCCAACTGGCGGTGAGCCGTGACGCCGAACACTTCGAACGGGTGGGCGGGCGGTGGCCCTTCATGAGCCTGGGGCCGGAAGGGCGTTTCGATTCGCGCTTTCTCTGGGCCTTGCCCAATCCCGTGGTCATGGGCGATGAACTCTGGATCTACTACGTGGGTTCCAACCGCGACCATGCGCCGAGCAACAAGCTTGACCCGGCGGCCACGGAAGATCTTTCCGGCATCGGGCGTGCGGTGCTTCGGCTCGATGGTTTTGTCTCGGTGGATGGGGACTATGAGGGCGGACAGTTTACGACGCCGCCCATTCGCTTTGAAGGTAAGACGCTTGAGTTGAATGTGGACTCCGCCGGGGGCGGCGCGGTCTATGTCGAGTTCTTAAACGAGGATTTCAGCCCTATCGAAGGGTTTACGAAGCAGGATGCCATTCCCATCGCGCGCAACTCGGTTCGCATGCCGGTCAGCTGGCAGAGCGGCGGTGACGTCAGCGCCCTCGCGGGGAAGACCCTACGTCTTCGCTTTCATATTACGAACGGGAGCCTCTACGCCTTTCAGTTTAAGGAATGAGTGGGCCTCTGGGTAAGGCTGCCTGTGCACTGGGTGGCGCGCCGAAAAGGTTTGTATACTAAGTGCCATCATTTCAGCAATGGTGTCTGTTATCGCAAAAAGCAGGGGAACTTATTCATGCGTTTTTTGAGCGGGATACTGGTGACGGTCTTGACCTGGGCGATTGGGGTTCACGCCGTCGCGGAGCGGCCCAATATCGTCTTCGTTTTGGTCGACGACATGCGATGGGACCAGTTGAGCATTGCGGGTCACCCCTTCATGAAAACGCCCAATGTGGATCGCATTGGCCAGGAGGGGGCCGTCTTCACCAATGCCTTTGTGACCACGCCTTTGTGTTCCCCCAGCCGGGCCAGCTTTCTCACGGGCCAATATCCCCATACCCACCGTATTATCAACAACGACCGCATCGGACTGTCCCTTATCAGTCACAAACTCGTGACCTTTCCCCAGTTGCTTCGGCGCGCGGGCTACGAAACGGGGTTCGTCGGCAAGTGGCACATGGGCGCCGATGACACGCGCCGCCCGGGCTTTGACCGCTGGATCAGTTTTGTGGGGCAGGGCCTTTTCCTCGATCCCGTCGTGAACGTCGATGGTATTCGAAAGCAATACACGGGCTACATGACCGATTTGCTCAACGACTGGGCCGTTGATTTTGTGGAGGAGAAGCGGGACAAGCCGTTTCTGCTGATCCTTTCACACAAGGCCGTGCACCGTCCCTATATCCCGGCCCCGCGACACGAAACCCTCTATGCGGGCGAACACCGGCCCGAAGTGGCCACGGTGCCGGGCGACCGGGAAGGCAAGCCGGCCCTCCATCGTGAGCTGCCGCCCGTAGACATGCGGACCATTGAGGGCGTGGCGCCCGAGCCTTCGGAACCGCGCTATGGCCGGGGCGAAGATTATGACAGCATTTATCTCGACCACTGCCGGAGCCTGGCGGCGGTGGATGATGGCGTGGGGATGTTGCTGGAGGCCCTGGAAAAGCAGGGCCAACTCGACAATACCCTGTTCATTTTTGCCAGCGACAACGGCTTTACTTTTGGCGAGCATGGGGAATTCAACAACAAACGGGTGGCCTACGATGAATCGATTCGTGTGCCCCTGCTCATGCGCTACCCGAAACGTATCGCACCCGGCTCGGTGCGCGACCAGTTGGTCCTGAACCTGGACCTCGCTCCCACGCTGTATGACCTCGCCGGCGTAGCGGCACCGGTCCCCGTTCACGGTAAGTCCCTCTGGCCGGTGCTGGCCGATGAAAAGGCACCGCTGCGGGACGGTTTCATGGCCGAGTATTTCCTCGAGAAAGTCACGCCCCGCCACGGGACCTGGCATGCCTATCGTACGGCTGCGTGGAAGTATATTCAGTATCCCGAATTGGAAGGGATGGATGAGTTGTATGACCTGAAGGCCGACCCGAAGGAGCACCACAATCTTATCGATGACGGGGCCTACGCAGACCAGCTTGCGATCCTGCAGGCGGCATTGGATGGGGCACGATCAGACACCGATTACTAGTTCATGTGAATCTCTAATCAGGGGCGGTGCCTTGCGCACCGGATGGCGGCGGCGCTATAGTTAATCGTAGCGAAACCATAGGAAGTATTATGAATATCATCAAAAACAAACGCATTTCCCGACGCACCATGTTGCGGGGTATGGGCGCGGCCTTGGCACTGCCTGCGCTGGATGCCATGGTGCCGGCAAAAGCGGCCGCGAGTACGGCCAAGGCCCCGGTGCGTATGGCCTGTATTTATTTCCCCAATGGCGTGTGGCAGAAGAGCTGGATCCCCGAAGAGACGGGGATGGATTACGCCCTTTCCTATGCCCTGGAGCCCTTGAAGGAATTTAAAGACGACTTCACGGTCTTCTCGGGACTCGACAAGGCCAACAGCCGCCGCGGTGATGGACACTACGCCAAGACGGCCAACTTCCTCACGGGCGAGCCGGTGGTGAAGACCACGGGTAAAGATATCAGCGTAGGTGGCATTTCCATGGACCAGCTCGCCGCGAAGCAGCTGGGCCATCTGACGCCCCTGCCTTCCCTGGAGCTGGGTATCGACCCGGTGATCTCCGGTATCGACAGTAACGTGGGCTTCACGCGCCTCTATGGCTCCTATATTTCCTGGCGCTCGGCTACCCAGCCGGTGGCCAAGGAGATTAATCCCCGCTTTGTCTATGAACGCCTCTTTGGGGAAAAGGGCACGACGGTCAACACGAAGAAGCACGCCGAATACCAGAGCTTCCTCGATCTCGCACTCGAAGACGCCAAACGCCTGCGCCGCAAACTGGGGCGCGATGACCAGGTCAAGCTCGATGAATACATGGACTCCGTTCGTGCCGTCGAGGAACGCATCGAGTTTTCCATGAAGCCCGATCCCCGCGAATGGGACGCGCCCGAGGTGGACGTGCCGGGGGGTGAGCACTTCAATCGCCCCGGCAATTTCGCGGAGCACGTGCGCATCATGTTGGACCTCATGGTCCTGGCCTTCCAGACAGACTCCACCCGGGTGCAGTCCTTCATGTTCGCCAACGACGTGTCGGGTCGGAATTTCTCCTTTGTACCGGGGGTGCACGATGGCCACCATCAGCTTTCGCACCACGAGAACAAAGAAGACAAGATCAAGCAGTACACCGAGATCAACCGCTGGCACGCGACGCAATATGCCTATCTCCTGGGCAAGCTGAAATCCATCCCCGAGGGTGAAGGTAACCTGCTGGATAACAGCATGATCCTCTTTGGCTCCAGTATTTCCGATGGTAACCGTCACGACCCGAACAACCTGCCCATTCTCCTGGCGGGTAAAGCGGGCGGGCAGCTTCAGGCCGGACAACATATCGCCAGTCCCAAGAACACGCCCCTGTGCAACCTCTACCAGACCATGCTCGGCGCCATGGGCGTGGAGACCGAAGCCTTCGGTGACAGCAATGGCCTCATTGAAGACATGCTGATCTCGTCGCGCTACAAGGACTACAATCCCGTTTGCTAAGCACACGCGCTTCGGGCCATGCTGGGACAATCCTGGCATGGCCTTTTTTTGTGCGGGGACTGCCCCGACGCAGTGCACCCGAGTAGGCAAGGGACACGTGGTGGCGAACCGAAAAACTAAGACAGGGATTGGATACGTGCTCGGCGCGTGTCTCGTCCGCCCCCGCGTTTTTGCTGCTGCGACGTGGATACCTACGTCGGTGCAGTCCCCTCAGTTCTCCGTCGCCCTACGATCGATCTCGTGTTTCTTGAGACGGTATTGGAGGGTCTTGTAACTCAGTCCCAACAATTCGGCGGCTTCTTTAATGCGACCACCACTGCGGTCCAGTGCCTGCCGAATGAGATCCTGCTCCAACTCCTCCAGGGACAGGCCGCCGGGGGGGAGGCCCACGTCAGCGGACAGCTCAGGCCGTTCGTGGAATTTTTCCGGCAGGTCCTTTGATGTCACCTTGTTGTCGTTGGCCAGGATAAAGAGCTGCTCCAGGGTGTGCTCCAATTCACGCACGTTTCCGGGCCAGCGGTAGCGTCGAAAGGCGTCCAGCACTTCGGCGCCCACCTGCGGGGGGGCTTCCAGTCCGATTTTCTCACTGAGCTTTTTCTGAAAGTGTTTTACCAGGTGGGGCAGATCTTCAATCCGCTCCCGGAGGGGGGGCAGGTGGACCGGTAAGACTTCCAGGCGGAAATAGAGATCTTCCCGGAACTCGCCCCGTTCTACCCGTTCGCGGAGGTCACGGTTGGTGGCTGCAATCACCCGCACATCCACCTGGCGGGTCTTGCTGCTGCCCACACGCTCCACGACACCGTCCTGCAGGACCCGGAGGAGCTTCGCCTGGGACTCCAGCTGCATATCGCCGATTTCGTCGAGGAACAAGGTGCCCGTGTTGGCGTCTTCGAATTTGCCCGGGCGGCTGGCGTCGGCACCGGTGAAGGCCCCTTTTTCATGGCCGAAGAGTTCCGATTCCACGAGGTTGTCGGGGATGGCGGCGCAGTTGACCACCACGAAGGGCTTCTTCTGCCGGTTCCCTTCAAAGTGAATGTGGCGGGCGATGAGCTCCTTGCCCGTGCCCGATTCACCGAGTATGAGCACCGTGCTGTTGACCCGGGCGGCCCGGCTGGCGCGCTCAAAGACGGCCTGCATGGCGGGGCTTTCGCCAATGATATTGCCAAGGGAGAGGGTGTTGGCCACCATGGCGCGGAGCTGACGATTTTCCTTGCGCAGGCTGGTGCGCTCCAGCGCCCGGTCGATAACGAGGAGGAGTTCATCCTTGTCGAAGGGCTTTTCCAGGTAGTCGATGGCCCCTTCCTTCATGGCGGTCACCGCGGTTCGGATAGTGGCATGGGCGGTCATGACGACCACTTCCACATCCGGTCGCAGGCGCTTCGCGCGGCGCAACAGTTCGAGGCCGTCCATACCGGGCATCCGCATATCGGTGAGAAGCAGATCGAAAACCTGGTCCTTCAGAATGTCCAACGTGTTCTCGGCCGATTCACTGGCCGTCACGTCGTATCCCGATTGGGTCAGGATATCGTTAATGATTTCCCGTTGTACCTGATCGTCTTCGGTGATGAGAATCGTCTGTCCCATAATCACTCCACTACCGTATAATTTTTTGTTTGAGGGGGATGGAAATCAGCACCCGACAGCCCTGGCCATCCGTACTGGCGAGCTCGATAGAGCCGCCGTGCTCTTCGATGATGCCCCGCGTAATGGACAGGCCCAGTCCCGTGCCCCCGGGTTTCGTCGTGTAATAGGGGTCAAAAACCTGTTCCACCACCGTGTCGGGAAGGCCGGGGCCATCGTCTTCGATATCGATACGGCATACGCCGTTCTTGACGGCGGAGGTAATACGCACGTGGCCCCCCATGTCACAGGCTTCCAGGGCATTCAACAACACATTCAATATGGCACGGGTCCACTGCTTGGCATCGAGCAGGAGCATGGTCTCCCCGGCATTTAATTCCGCGATAAGCGAAACGCCCCGTGCCTCGGCGTCTTTTTGAAAGAGTCGGATACACTCCGCGAGCAACTCGTCGATTTGATTGGGTTCGGGTGCCAGTTCCCGCTCTTTGGCGAGGGAGAGGAAACCCGAGACGATATCCTCCAAGCGGTCCACTTCCTTGCGGATGGTGGTGAGGGGTTTGACCGTTTGCTCGTGGGCCTCTCCGGGCAGGGAGTCGATGGCATGGCTGGAGAGGAGCTTGATGGCATTGAGAGGATTGCGCACGTCATGGGCCACGCCGGCGGCCAGGTTGCCGAGGGCCGAAAGGCGTTGGGCCTGGCGGAGTTTAATTTCCATGACTTCCTTCTCGCGCAACGAAATCACCATGTCGTTGAACTTGCTCTCGAGCAATTTTACCTCGCCGGAAGAACTGGCCACGTGCACCGTCTCGAGATTGCCCTCGGTCACTGCCGCGCAGGCGTCGGAGAGATCCATGAGGGGGCGCAGTATCTTGTGGATGTAATAGACCATGATCCAGAGGGTGATGATGAAAACAAAAGCCACCATGATAATGTAGCGGTTCTTGAAGGCCTGGAGAATCTCGGTAGAGGCCATGGTGTTAAAGCGTACCGTCATAATGATATCGAGACGGTCCAGCGGAATGGTGATGTTGCGTCGTACCGTGCCATCGGGGCGATACTCGGTCGAGAGCTGAATCTCGGGCGAGGCCTCCGTGATGGGCCCCAACTCGATGTCGGTGTTTTCCCGCCCTTCCATGAGTTGTTTCTCCACCATCTCGTGCTCCAACTCCGGGTTGCGATCCATGATGCCATAGAGCTCATTGGCGATCTCGTTGGACTGTTGTTCCAGTTCCCGGGCCGCCTCGCGGATGGTGTAGCGGACGATGACGAAGATGGACGTGAAAAGGCAGAGCACGAGGACGCAGCAGAGCACGAGCACCCGAAAATACATCGAGTGCCGCCATTTCACGGGCGAGCGAACGCTACGTGGGGTGTGCTTGTTGTCATCGTTCATCTTGACGGACCTGTGGGTATGGGAACGGGGTGAACGTATCAGACCTGGGGGGTAACTTCACCCGAAAGCACTTTCATGACTTCCTGGATGTCGGCCCACGTCTTGCCCTTGTCGGAAGGGGTGCGCAGGAGATAGGCCGGGTGGTAGGTGACCCGAAGGGGGATGCCCTGGTAATTGTGCCACTGCCCACGGAGGCGTCCGACGCCGTCTTCGGTCTGTAAAAGGCACTTGGCCGCAACCCCACCGAGGGCACAGATGACTTTGGGTTTTATCTGAGCCAGCTGCTGGATCAGATAGGGCTCGCAGCAGGACATTTCTGCGGGATTGGGGTTACGATTGTTGGGCGGGCGGCATTTGAGCACGTTGCAGATGTAGACGTCTTCCCGCCGCATCTTCATGCCTTTGGTAATAATATCGGTCAGGAGCTGGCCAGCTTTCCCCACGAAGGGTTCGCCCTGGGCATCCTCATCGGCACCCGGCGCTTCGCCCACAAAGACGAGGTCGGCGTTTTCGTTGCCCACGCCAAAGACGGTCTGGGTGCGGGTCTCGTGGAGGCTGCATTGCTGGCATCCCCGAACGATTTCGGCCAACTCGCTGAGGGACGTATCGCCGCTTACCGGGCTTGTCACCGGTGTCGGGGTAGCAGACGGCGCCGGTGCCGTGGCACTGCCTGATGCGGTCAGCGCGGCAAGCACCTCGGCGACCTCAGGGGATAAGGTGGCGGTCTTACGTGGGCCTTTGGCCAGCTGACGCACCAGTGCCTGGGCGTCTTCGATGGCCGATTGATACTGTTCTTCTGGGTTCATTCGTCGTGCTCCGTCCAGCCGCTATGATACCACTCCCGGCGGGAGGGGTGGAAATGGGGACTGCCTCGACACGATGTCGGTGAGCAGGCGCAAGCGGCGTTGTGGCGAGCTGATGTGCGGAAGCAGGGGGGGATGACTTGGTAGTCGGGGCCGTCCCCGGGGACTGCCTCGACGCCATGTCGGTGAGCAGGCGCAAGCGGTGTTGTGGCGAGCCGATGTGCGGAAGCAAGGGGGATGACCTGGTAGTCGGGGCCGTCCCCCTCTTAGAGGCGACGTATGCCTTAAGAGGGGGACAGCCCCGACGGTCTTAATTTTTGTTTGTACTCGGGGTGTGCCGTTTTCACCCACGCGTTGTCGTTGCTTCTGCGTGGGTTGCTACGTCGGTGCAGTCCCCGGGGAGAGCCCCGACGGCCTATGGAGCGCCAGCGGCCCGCTGGCCTGTACCGCCCCCTTACACCAGGTCCAAGACCGTATCCATGCGCTTGGCCACATCGGCCAGGTGCTCACGGCCGCCGGCACCGACTTCCGCCGTGGCCCAACCGCTGTAGTTGATGGCCTTCAATTCGTTCCGCACGGCCGCCCAATTGATGGAGCCGTCGCCGATGTCGACATTGAAGCCCTTCCAGAGGCCTTCATTATTCTGCTTGTCCCGGCTGTACTCTTTTACATCCAGTTTTTTGATGTGTTTGCCAAGGACAGGAATCCAGTGCTCCGGCCAGCCAAAGCGGACCACATTACCGATATCAAAATAGGCACCCACCATGGGGCTGTCGATTTCGTCGAGATAGCGGGCCATCTCCAGGGGGCTCAGCAGGAAGTTGTTCCAGACATTTTCCACGAGGAGCAGAATTTTCTTTTCTTCCGCATAGGGAATGGCCCGGCGGATGAGCAGCTGCGTTTCTTTGTAGTTGTCCGCGTAGGACTTGTTGTCACCGACCCGACCCGCCACGAGTAACACGGAGTTACTGCCATAAAGGAGGGCGCGATCGACGGCGTCCTGGATATTGTTCACCGAACCATTGACGACACCGTGGATGGGCAGGCCGCTCTCTTCGCTGGCCGCCTTCAATTCTTCGGGGGCAATCTTTTCGCCGACCGAAGGCTCAATACCGTCGAAGCCCAGTTCTTTGACGAGCTTGAATTTGTCGAGGGTGCTCATATCATCGCCCTTGACCATGTTGAGCTTGACGGCTTTCTTGATCTTTCCGGTGAATTCACCGGCCTGCGCGGGCGCGGCGTTCAGCAGGGTGGCTCCGGCCACGACGGCCCCGGTGGTCTTTATGAAATCGCGGCGCGAAAAATGGGCGCTCATGTGTATTCCTTTCGGGTTAAAATCAGCGTAACAAAAACGCCCCCGGAGCCAAGGTTCCGGGGACGGTTGTGTAGTCAGACTAGGGGGCCTTTACTCAGGCGAATTCGGTCTCACCCGGGCGGGCGATGGGGCGTACGGCAATGTCGCCCCACTCGAGCTTGTCGGGGGAGAGGTCGAGCTGGGAATTGAGCATGTCATCCCAGGTCAGCGTCTTGCCGGTGTAGGCCGAGAGACGGCCCATGATGGCCATGAGCGTGCTGTCGCACATGTATTGGCCGTTGTTAATGGCTTCACCCTTGCGGATGCTGGCGAAGAGCGCGTTATGCTCGTTCTGATACATGTCGTCTTTGCCGGCGGGCTTGTGCTGCCACTTGCCGCCTTTCTTGGAGTCGATGGTGTGGGACTGAAGTTCGCCCACGCCTTCGGTACCGTAGATCCAGTCGGACACGTCCGTGCTGGTGCTGGCCCATTGGCGGCAGCTGCTGAAGCACTTGGTGCCATCGGCCCATTCGTAGACCGTGTTGAAGTGGTCATAGATGTTGCCGAACTTTTCGTCGGTACGCACCACGCGGCCGCCGCTGGAGGTGGCCTTTACGGGGTAGACGTTGCCCATGACCCAGCCGATTTTGTCCAGGCTGTGGATGTGCTGTTCGTTGATGTGGTCACCGGAAAGCCAGTCGTGATAGAGCCAGTTCCGCACCTGATATTCCATGTCGCTCCATTCGGGCTGGCGCTCATGGAACCACAGGGCACCCGTGTTGTAGGTGGTCTGCATGGTGAGGATTTTGCCCACGGCACCGTCCTGCAGGCGCTTGACCGTGTCCTGCTTGGAGAACTGGTAGCGGTAGCAGAGGCCGGAAACGAGGGAGAGGCCCTTCTTGGCGGCGAGCTTGCTGGTTTCCCGCACGGAGCGGACACCGACGGGATCGACGGCGATCGGCTTTTCGCAGAAAACGTGGCAGTCTCCTTCGATGGCGGCCTTGAGGTGTTTGGGGCGGAAGGCCGGGGGCGAAGCCAACACGACCACGTCACAGGCATCGATAACACCCTGGTAGGCGTCGAAGCCGGTGAACTTGTGATCGTCGTCGACCATGACGCGATCTTCGATGCCGCTGCCCTGGGCCGTCAGCTTGGCCAGGCTGCCTTCAAGGCGATCAGCAAAGGCATCGCCCATGGCGACCAGTTTGGCGTTGGGGTCGGCCATGATGGCCTGGCGGATAGCACCGGTACCCCGACCACCGCAGCCAATGAGACCGACTTTCAATACTTCGTCTTTGCTGTCGCCCGCGGCGGCCGCTTTAGCCGACGCCACATGGAACGTGGCCGCAGCCGCAACCGCAGCTGAGCTGTTGCGAATGAAGTCACGACGGGAGTCGTTCTTGTTGGATTTGTTTTGCATGCGTAGATCTCCTGACACGTCCCTGATACGGGGCCGCTGATGCTGCAAGTAGCCTGGTGGTTGGTGTCGGCAGCGCGGGAAGGCTACAGAGTCCGGTGGGACAGCGCGTCCCCAAGTCTGCACGAGCAAACCATGATAGCGGAAATCCGCGCAGGGTACAAATTCACCGGGACGTGCGGAAATTGCGGGGTTGGTGGAAGACTGCCCCGAGTCCGATGGTACAATAGGGGGCCTTCGCCCGCGTGTGGGCGTTTGCTGTGGTCCGGGGTGTGCCGGGCGCTCTTCGCCGCCCCCCGCTAACTTGTTGAAGAAAAGAGTGATGTTATGCCCACCATTACCATTGATGGACAATCCCGCGATCTGGATGCCGGCGCGCCGATTCAGGCGGCCTGTGACGAATTGGGCGTGCCCTTCGGCTGCCAGGCTGGCAGCTGCGGCACGTGCGTCATTAGCATAGAGGCCGGCATGGAAAATCTCATGCCCCGCAATGAACTGGAAGAAGACATGGGACTGAAAGACAACGAGCGGTTGGCCTGTCAGGCCCGTATCGACAAAGGCGACGTCGTCGCCACCTGGTAAGCAAAAAAACGCCCGGCGCATCGTGTCGCCGGGCGTTGTAATTTCTGGTCTGTTATCCCACGTGACAATGGGCCAGTCCGCGCTTTTCCAGGTAGCGCTGGTGATATTCTTCACCGCGATAGAAGGTCGTGGCGGCGCTAATCTCCGTGGTGATGGGACGTCGGAAGGCACCGGAGTCTTCCATCGCGTTTTTCGATTGTTCTGCGATTTTGCGCTGGGCATCCCCATAGTAAAAAACGGCGCTTCGGTACTGGGTTCCGATATCCGGGCCCTGTCGATTCAGGGTCGTGGGGTCGTGGCACTTCCAGAAGACCCCGAGCAACGTCTCGTAGGAGACGGCTTCCGGGTCAAAGGTTACTTCAATCACTTCCGCATGGCCGGTCTTTCCGGTACATACATCTTCATAGGAGGGGTTGTCCATGTGACCGCCGGCATAGCCGACTGCCACATCCTGCACCCCCGGCACTTGCCGAAAGGTGGCCTCAACGCCCCAGAAGCATCCCGCACCAAACATCGCCTTTTCCATCGTTATGATTGCTCCTTTCTTCGCTGGCTGATTCCCATCCGACCGACCCAAGGCGCTGACCAGAATACCAGAAGGCATCCAGGATACCGGGAGGGATTCGGTGGAAATAGTTCACCGCGCCGTGGCTCCAGTATACGAGAAGTGCGCTACGTTGACCAGTGCTCTTTTTCAGCCTTCGGCCGGTATATAGGTAACCCCGCCGGGCCCGCGCCTATTCCGCACCGGACCAAGACGGGACAAGTTGTACTTTCCCATGCGATAATGGGGACATACCGCTCAGCATATTATGGAATCTAACTATGACCCAGGAAATACATCAGGGCCCCATCGTCGTGGCCGCGCTCTACCATTTTGCCCCCCTTCCCGACTTTGCCGGACTGCAGGCGCCCCTAACGCAACTTGCAGAGGCTCAAGGGGTTAAGGGGACCCTGCTGCTCGCTTCGGAGGGCATCAACGGGACCATCGCCGGCTCGCGGGCGGGGATTGATACCGTGTTCGCGTGGCTCCGGCAGGATGAGCGCCTTGCCAAATTGGAACACAAAGAGTCCTATTATGACGAACAGCCTTTTTACCGGCTCAAGGTGCGGTTAAAAAAGGAGATCGTGACCCTGGGGGTCCCTGGCATCGACCCCAACGAGCAGGTGGGGACCTATGTCTCCCCCCGGGAGTGGAACGAACTCCTGGCCGATCCAGAAGTGGTCGTGGTGGATACCCGTAATGATTATGAGGTGGCGGTAGGGACCTTCGAAGGAGCCGTTGATCCGGATACCCGGACCTTTCGGGAGTTTCCGGACTTTGTGAAAAAGGAAATGGACCCGGGCAAGCAGAAAAAGGTGGCCATGTTCTGCACGGGGGGAATCCGCTGTGAAAAGGCGTCTGCCCTCATGTTGGCCGAGGGCTTTGAAGAAGTATTCCACCTCAAGGGCGGTATTCTGAAATACCTGGAAGAGGTGCCGGAAGCCGAGAGCCGGTGGCAGGGCGAGTGCTTTGTCTTTGATGAGCGCGTGGCCGTGGGCCATGGCCTCGCGCCAGGGACCCATTCCCTGTGCCGGGGGTGCCGCATGCCCCTGAGTCCGGCAGATCTGGAGTCGCCCGACTATCAGGAAGGGGTCAGTTGTTCCCGTTGCATCGGTGAACTGACGCCAGAAAAAAAGGCCCGCCTTGAAGAGCGCCACCGCCAGTCCCAATTGGCCGCCGCCCGCAATGAGCGCCACGTCGGTCGGGTGGATAATCGGGGGTGCCGTCTTGGTGGCGAACAAGGCGATAATGAATCTGCCACGTAGACTTTCAACTCTCACAAAATTCGATGCAACCTCCAAGACTTTATGCCACCGGAACCCGACATTTCCCCGTGGCACGGAAACGGACTCAGAACGTTCTTTCCTGCCGCAGACGTGGCACACCCGCGTTTTCCTGATTGCGGGGTCGACGGGTTCTTTTTGCTGCCGCCTCGCTTTCCACGTCGGTGCAGTCCCCAAATAAAAACGCCATGGCCGATGTGGTATCAGCCATGGCGTGGTGTATGGGGTTGTTGTGTCCTTATGCCGTGCGGCGGCGACGTCCTGCGCTGAGGAGAATGATTCCCGTCAGCAGGAGGGCGACGACCGTGCCCCAATCACTCGGGGCGATGGCGGCAGACGATGCTTCGGTCTGCGGAAGGAGACCGAGGCGAACCGTGCCACCGTGGTTAATCCAGATGCCGATGGCGGTGCCGTCTTCGCTGATTTCCAGCGTGGGATCGGCGAGCCAACCGATGACGTGATCGGCGGGATACCAGGCGCTCTGGTCGCCGTCTTCACCGTAGTAGTAGACCGTGAGGTCTTCGGCGTTTACCGCTTCCGGAACGGGAATCCAGACCAACTGAGCCTCCTCATAGACCGTGTCCGGCGCGATGGTATGTACCATTCCCAGCCCTTCCAGGAAGAGTCCGTCGTCGGCATTTTCGAGGAGGTGGGGGGTCGCCACCACTTCGGCCAGGCCTTTCTCTACGGCACCGTTGTAGAAGGTGGCGGAGACGGGGCTCAGGGCCACGCCGTCCAGCGTCATGCCGCCTGCCGTGACCGTGAAGTTGGTTTCGGATGGGACGTGATCGGCGATGTAGACCCGTACCCAGCCATCCGTATCATCGGAAGCGGCAGGAATCCACGCGACCGCATCGGCGGCCAGGGCTTCGCCCGACAGTTCCACCCAGAGACTCGTGGGGTCCACGCCGGCGGCATCCGAGAGACGGAGGGCCACCGTGCCCTCTCCGCTGACGAGATAGCTGCCGTCCGCCGTCGGTGCATTCGGCAGCACTTGCGCCGCATACTTGGCGACCAGCGTTTCAGCATCAGCCGCGGGGAGGCCCCGATAGCCCGAGGTGGTTTCGCTTAGTTCGCTCGCACCACAGGAGTTGATGGCCTTGACGTAGTAGAAGTAGATGACATTGGTGATGATGAACTCACCGGGATTGAGGCAGCCCCGGTTTACCAGCTCGTAGTCCGGGGATGCCGCGAGGGTATCGGAGTAGCGTGGTTCGGTGGTAGTCCCCAGCAACTCGATACTGTTGGGATTGGCACCGGAACTCCGGAAGACTTCGTATTCCGTGGCACCGGGCGTGGCGCTCCAGATGAGTTCCACTGAGTCCGAGAAAGTGCCATCGCTGGCGGACAGGTTAACGGGCTGGGTCAGGATCTTACAGCCCAACTGGGTGATGGTTGCCATCTGAGGGCTACCCTCAGCGCCGGGGGCTTCGATACGAACGACGCCCGAGCGAATTTCCTCGGTGTCATTGGCAGCAACGGTCAGTTGGAGCGTGCCGTCGCCCGTGCCGTTGGAATCTGCCGTGAAAGTCAGAAAGTCGGCACCGGTGACGAAGGACGCGGTCCAATTAAGCGCGCCCGAGCCGCCGTTCTCGATGGTGATGCTTACCGCACCCCCGGCCGAGCCCGTGGTCTGCTCCGCCGGGACCACCCGCAACACGGGGGTGCGCGGGGATTGAATGATCGTAACTTCCAGGGGGCTGTTGGCCGCGCCGGGTGCCTGGATTTGGATGGTGCCCGTGCGCTCCGTGGTGCCGGTGTTTTCACTCACAGCAACGGCAATGGTGCCCGTGTTGGAGCCCACGACCCCATCGGTGATGGCGATAAAATTGGCGCCACTCGTTACCGAAGCGGTCCAGTTCATTTCGCCGGTGCCCAGGTTCTGAACCTGGAAGCTCACCGTGCCGGCGGAGGAACCCGTGCTTTGCGTTTCGGGCGTCACCGACAAGACCGACTCCTGGGCGGTCTGGGTGATGGTCACGTCTATCGGGCTGTTGCTGGCGTCGCCCGATTCCACGCGAATAACCGCCGTGCGGCTTTCCGAGCCGGAGTTGCGCGTAAAGGCAATGGTTACGAGGCCCGAGTTGGTGCCACTCGTGCCGTCACTGATCGCGGCAAAGGAGCCGCCCTCGACCACTGCGGCCGTCCAGTTCAAGGTGCCGTTGCCACCGTTGGTGACGTTGAGCGACGCATTGCCCGCCGCCGAGCCGCGAAGCTGGCTGGAGGGTGTTACCTGAAGGAGGGGCACGCCCGCCTGCTGGACAATCTGAATTTCGACGGGCGAATTGGCCACGCCGGGCGCCGTTACCGAAATGGTGGCGGTCCGCTGCAACACGGTCGTGTTCTCTGCGAAACTGACCACGAAGGTGCCATTGTCCGTGCCCGTATTACCCGAGCTGATGGTGGCAAAGCTGGTCCCGGCCAATACGGCGGCCGACCAGTCAAAGGTGCCGGTGCCCGAATTGCGCACCTGAACGACCAGTTCTTCACCCAGGGCACTGGCGGTGGTCGTGGCGGGCGTTACTTGCAGCGAAGGCACCGCCGGGGATTGGGTAATGGTCAGCGTGACCGGATCGCTGCCCACGTCGGGGGAGGATACGACCAGGGTCGCGGTGCGGCTCTCGGCCACCGTGCTTTCCGAAACGGAGACGGTAATCGTGCCGTCATTGGTGCCCGAGGCACCGGCGCTGAGACCGATAAACTCGCTGCCCGTGCTGACGTCGGTAGTCCAGTTCACATCGCCCGTGTTGTTGGTCACGGCCACATTGAAGGTCAACTCGCCCCCGGCGGGACCAACTTCCGCGGTCGTGGGGGTTACGGCGAGGGAGGGCAGTTCCACAAAGACAGCCGTCACCGAGCGGTTGGTGGACATGAAAACAGAATCCGGGTTGGTGGTGCCCGTGAGGTCCCCTTCCCAGTGGTCAAAGGCCCAGCCCGCTTCCGGGGTGGCGGTCAGGGTAACTTCCGTATCCAGGTTATAGGTGCCGCCGGCCGGAGAAAGGGTCACCGCGCCCATGCCCTCGGTCTCTGTGCTCAGGGTGAAGCGTGCGTCCCAGAGGAGAATACCGGCCCCTCCTGCGCCCCCGTCATTGCCGAGCACCGTGCCCACACCGCCCGCACCACCGGCAACGGATACCGTGCCGTTTTCGGACGAAAGACTTTGAATCCAGATGCTGCCGCCGGCACCACCACCACCACCGGAGAGGTCCGACCCGCCTTCGGCACCGTCGGCGAGGATAGCGCCTTCATTGACGATATGGGCGGCTTCGATGATGATCACACCACCGCCATTGCCGCCCAGGGCATTTATATTTACAAAATTGTCGACCTGGCCCCCCCGGCCACCGCCGCTACCAAAGCGCGGAAAGGGGTAGGTATCCCGAAAGGTTTGTCCGAGGGACGTAGCGACCGTATCAAAGGCCGCGCCACCAAAACCGCTGGTGTCCGCGCCGGAGCCCGTCGTGCCGCGACTGCCCACTTCCCGGTGTCCGCCACCGCCGCCGCCGCCGGGGTTGTTCGCATCACTAACTTCGCCGAATCCGCCGCCGCCGCCACCGCGGTTGGCTTCGTTACCGATGCCACCACCGCTGCCCCAGGAATCGCCCTGCTGCCCGATGCGTCCGGGTTCCGCCCCTTCCAGGGTACCGCCCCGATAGCCGCGGCCGACCGCACTGATGGTCGCTCCGGCGGGGATGGTCAAGGTGCCCCGGACCTTCAGGCGCAATACACCGCCTTCCGTGGGATCCACCGCGCCGATGGGGTTGCCGGCGAAGCCGCTCACGGTGAGCACGCTCCCCGCCGATAAGGTCAGGTTTTCCAGCGCGGGCACCTGGGCTTCGTTGGCGGGATTATAGGCCGTGGCATCGCTGCCCAGGCGGACCTGGGACCACAAATCCTGAATGGTCGTGGTGCCACTGGGCACGGTAAAGGAGCCATGGCGGCCATCGCCAAAATCAAAGGTGGGGGTCTGTGTCTGGGCGGCAGGCGCCAGGAGCGCGGCTGCAAGGGGAAGTATCATCCACGCGGAACGACTCGTTCTGCGTAATGCGGTGCGAAGTACTACGGAGGGTCCCATGAAAAATATCCCTTCAGGTGACGGGTAAAAACGGTGAGATAGAGTCTTTTTGGGTATATCCCCTATCTATTCTAAAGGTTCCCTGCGACCAGCACAAATCCCCGGCAGATAACGGGATAGCCCCGGTGGCGGGGGGGCATGGGATGGTCAGACGTTGGGTAGGGTCGTGTTAGATCTACCCGCGGCCCGGCGCACTGTTACGGGGAATCGGGGATAGGGGAGTATGGCGCGTGCTCGAGGCCGCGCCGCTTGTGGGTGATAGGACTTTATGGAGGCGGAGTTCCCCCCAACAGAGACCTGAGAGGGCCAAACGATATCACGTTTTCAACGGTGACTTTTCAGAGTCCACCCCGACAAGTCTGCGACCGCCTTTTTGGGGGGCGTGAAACAACTCGAGAGACGGGCGAGGCGATTTCTTAGGGGGCGTCAGGTTGAAGGATATCCTGAAATTGTATTGGGTCGAATTAGTATGGTTGAGGTTCCTTCACCCACAAACTTCCCCCGCTTTGCTCCTCCGTTTGAGGGTGGCACCCCCTGGAGCCTGGGGATGGCCGGCCGACGGGCCTTTTTTTCACCACCACCCTCCCTGAGTGGCTGCTACCGGCTCCGCGTGCCCTTTCGCTATGATATTGCCATGATTAGAGATGGGACCCCACAGGATGGGCCGGCCGTGGCTGCCCTCTATAATCCGTACATTATCGATTCGGATATCAGCTTTGAGGAAGAGCCCCTCAGCGACGCGGCGATGTCTGCGCGTATGGCGGGTGTGCTTTCCGACTATCCCTGGCTGCTGGCAGAGCGCAATGGGGAACTGCTGGGCTATGCCTACGCCACCCGTTGGAAAGAGCGGAATGCCTATCGCTATTGCGCGGAAACCTGTATCTACCTTCGGAGGGGCGTCGAAGGGCAGGGCGTGGGCACCGCGCTGTACGAGGCGCTACTCGAGCGACTTCCCGCCGTGGGAATCCAGATTGCCATCGGGTGTATTGCCCTGCCCAACGAGGCCAGCGTGGCGCTCCATGAAAAGATGGGCTACACGAAAGTGGCTCATTTCCCGGGCGTGGGCTTCAAATTCGGCCGTTGGATCGATATCGGGTATTGGCAGAAGCCCCTCGAGGGGTGAGACGGTCTCACGACAATCGCATTAAATCGGGTCCACTATGAAACGAGAACTTCCCGCCGTGCCGCGCGATCCGGTACTCCGGTTCGTGCGCCGGACTCATCCCAGTCCGTGAGTGGCCTGCAGTGAGCAATCGGACGCTCATTCCGGGCATTCTTTGGAATGTCTCGACAATGCGTATGCTCCACGCGCACGAACTTCACCAAACTCGCTTAGACTCGTATGCCGAAGATCGCGCGGCACGAGACCGTCCTCTGGTTGCGTCGCACCGTGCAGGCTGGCATTATGGGAACCTGAAAAATGCAGCCGGAGACGCCCTATCATGCCCCCATCACGCCGACAGTTCTTGAGCACCCTCGCGACCACCGCCCTGGTGGGCACCCTGGCCGGAAAAAGTGCCGCCCAATCGACACCGCCGAATATTGTGTTCCTCTTTTCCGACGACCATAGCGTGCCCGATTTGGGTTGCTATGGGAATGCGGCCATCCGTACCCCCAACCTGGACGCCCTGGCGTCTGGCGGGATGCGCTTTGATCGGGGCTATGTGACCAGCCCCCAGTGCAGCCCCAGCCGTGCGAGCATCCTGACGGGGCGCACGCCCCATGCCGTCGGGGCTTCCCGGCTCCATGTGAACGCCCATGCCCACACGCCCAACGTCCCGCAGTTGCTCAAATCGGCCGGCTACCACACGGGCGCCCTGCGTAAGGTCCACCAGGGCCACATCCAGCGGGATTTCGACTATTACGGGGGTAAGAACAAGCCCACCGCCGACTTTTTTGCGCAGCGCCCCCACGACAAACCCTTCTTCCTGTGGTTTGGCTCCGTCGATCCTCACCGCGACTATGGTCCTGGCGCACTGGACCCACCCCATGATCCCAAATCGGTTATCGTGCCGGACTTCCTGCCCGACACCCCCGAGGTCCGCCAGGATTTGGCCTACTACTACGACGAGATTGGCCGCTTCGATAAGGAATGTGGCGAATTGATAGCCCTGTTGGAGCAGGAGGGCGTCCGGGACAATACCCTGATTGTTATGGCAGGGGACAACGGCATGCCCTTTCCCCGGGCCAAGGCGACCCTCTACGAACCGGGGGTGCGCGTACCCCTGCTGGCGAATTGGCCTGGTGTTATCGCTCCCGGCCAGACCTCCCAGGCCCTCGTTTCACTGATGGACCTGGCGAAGACCTGGCTCGATGTGGGGGGGGCCGAAGCGCCTGAGTCCATGGAAGGCCATTCGATTGCGCCCCTGTTGCGTGGAGAAAGCAATTCGGTGCAGGAGCAGGTGTTCTTCGAGCGGAATTGGCACGACAACTGGGATCCCATGCGCGGGTTGGTAACGGACCGCTACAAGCTCATCCAGAATTACCGGCCGGAAGTCGGCTATATCCCCAGCCTCGATTTACTCCGCTCCCCCAGCTTCGACGCGATCCGTACGAAGGCAAAAGCGGGTACGCTGGAAGGGCCCTTGACGTGGTATCACGAAAGCACGAAGCCCCTGGTGGAACTCTACGATCTTGAAGCGGATCCCGGCGAGTGGCATAACCTGGCCGACGATCCGGCCCATGCCGCGCGGGTGGAATCCATGCAGAAGACCCTGGGAAAGTGGATGAACCAGACCAACGATTTCCTGCCGCCGCCCAAAGCCGCCTATAGAAATCGCGAAGACAACACTCTTGATGGTGGGGCCATCTGGTGGGAATAGGGGGCGGGGGTTATTCGAAACGTGCTTCGACGCAGCCCAGAATGCTGGCGAGATGGGGTTCAGCAATCTGATAAAAGATTTGCCGTCCCCTTCGTTCCGGCTTCAGAAAGCCCCGGTCCTTCATCTTGCCCAGGTGTTCGGAAGCCATATGACTGGGGATTCCGCAGGCTTCCGCCAATTCGCCCACCGTGTGCTCGCCCTGGAGCAACATCTGCACCATCCGAAGACGGTGGGGATGGGCGAGGGTCTTCAGACACTCCGCCGCCTGGGTGAGACCTTCCATCGAAACCAATTTCTGTGATGTTTCCATGTCTTGAGTATAGTTGGTGCTTTTACGATATATCAAGCCGGGGGATGGGGAGTGGGGCGGCACGGTCATCCGACACCTATCGATCGCGCGATAGGCGAACGACGTTCGTAAAATCCCATTGGGCAATGTCTTTCACCAGGGCTGGCCGGTGGGCATCGTCCTGGATTCGCCAGAGCTCCATGCCTTGTGCACCGTTATTGGCCGTAAGAAATAATTGGTTTCCCGAGGGGGCGAGGGCGTCGACCTGGATCTTCTCATAGGGCACCTCCACAATATCCCTTACCATGACCGTGCCCGATTCCGTCCCGTCGCTGCGCCAGAGTTCTTCCCCATGGATTCCATCATCGGCGAGAAAGTAAAGGGCGCCGTCAAAGACGGTCATATTGCGGGGGTTGCTGGAGCCGGGGCCCACCGCAATGTCGCGCACAAGGGTCGTCGTCTGGTCGGGGCCCAGGGTCCAGAGTTCGCGGCCTTCTTCGGGGCGCATGCCACTAAAGAAAATTCTACCCTTCAGCACCGTCAGGTGAAGGGGAGCCGCGACGTCCGTATCGATGGGAACGGTTCCCTCTGTCGTGCCGTCCGTACGCCACAGTCCCACAGAACGGCTACTGTCCGCCGTGAAATAGACGAACGGGTCGAAGGGTGTCAGTTCCTGCGGGTCGCTGCTACCGGGGCCGGGGAGAATGTCTTTAAGCAGGTGGGTCCCGGAATGACTGCCGTCGGACACCCACAATTCTGCGCCATGAACGATATCATTGGCCACGAAATACAGAAGATCTCCGGCTGGCGTCAGTTGCTGGGGGGAAGACGATGGGTTAACGCTGGCATCCGTATAGATGTCCGCCAGCAAACGCGCTTGTCCCACCTGGTCGGCACACCATAACTCCCGCCCATGGACCGGGTCGGTTGCGGCGAAGATGACCTGGTCACCGAGGGCCACCGTGTAATAAGGCGATGAGCTCTCTTCGCCCGGGTAGATGTCGTAGGCGAGCTCCATGCCTTCCCCGTTGGGATCGACGAAATAGAGCTCTTCGCCCACTTCCTTATTGAGCGCGCTAAGGAACAAGCCCCGACCGGGGAGCGGGCACAAGGCGTAGGGGTCGGACCCTTCCGGGCCCGCGTAGGTATCGGCGACCATCGTCGCCGTCACGTAGGGCGGGCCGAGTGTCCACAGTTCCTTTCCAACATGCTCCTTCGTCGCCGTGAAGAATATCCGTTCGCCGAGTCCGACCAATCCCTCCGGTTTGCTCCCCTCGCTTCCGCTCATGATCTCCGTAACCAGCCAGGTGCCCGGGTTAGTCCCATTGGACATCCACAACTCTCGCCCATGGATGTGGTCATCGGCGGAAAAAGCGACGAGTGGATCACCGCCTGGGACATCGATGCGGAGGAATTCGGATGGGAAGCTGTCGAGGGGGCCGGGCGCTATATCGAAGAGGATAAAGGTATGTTCGGCCGATCCGCCCGAAATGAATAATTCCAATCCATGCGAACTGTCTGCAGCCCGGAAAACGATTCTATATTTGTCCAGTTCAATAAAATCGACAGCCGGTTTAACTAATTGGTCCACTTCGGTGACCATGTGACCATCCTCATTAGAGCGCGCCAGGATTTGGCCCCGTTTCGGATGTCTTCCCCCGAAGTAGAAAAAACCGTTGTGCACGATCCCATCGTAATCTACCCCAACGGGAGCGCCCGCTTCCGTGGTCATGGGAAGGGGCTGGGTTCCTGCCTCGGTACCATCGGTCCGCCAGATGGCCGCTGCTTTCGTGGAGACGCGGATGAACGCCAGGTCTTCATTCCAGATACCACACAGGCCGTCGTAAGCCTGTCCGAGGCTGCCATCGAACTGTTTAATCATTCGGGTTCCGGCTTTCGTTCCATCGGTTCGCCAGAGTTGGCTGCCCGCCGTTTCGGGATCCACCCGAAACAAGATCTGGTTGCCAAAGGTGGTGAACTTACTGATACGCGAGCCTGTTGCCCCGGGCGTCACATCGGCCACCAGCGAGACACGGCCTTCCCCGTCGGTCCGCCAGAGTTCACGGCCATGCACGCCGTCATCCGCAGTGAAATAAACGTGGTCGTTGAAGACATGGAGATTCTGAGGGTCGGACGACGGCGGCGTGTATCCTTCTCCAAGGGCTGCTTGGACCATGAAAGCCATGCAGAGAGCCGTCAAGAACCACGGTACGCTTCGGTGAAGTTTCACAGCGCCTCCTCACGGAAAATCAGCATGCTCCCATGCTTGACCTTCTCAATCTCGTCGTCACCCCATTGGGCGAGCACTTTTTCCGTTGTGGGGTTGAGCAGTCGGGCATTGATACGCCAATGACGCCCCGCCTCAGGCGTCGTCAGGGCGTCCATACCATCCAGCGGAATCCGAACTTCGGCCTCCCACTGGCCGTCATTGAATTGCATCGCCCCCTCCCAATCGCATTCCCAGGGCACTTCAGTTTCTCCCGCCCGATACGTTCCACCAACGCGCCCGTCCCGCCCGATGCTCACTTCAAACCAACCGACTTCCACCAGGGCGACTTCTGGACCGACCTGCAATACGATATCCAGGTGAGCGTCTCCCGCCACGGCGTCTGCCCGGAAGCCAAGGACCACGGCCTCAGGAGACCAGCGGGCCAGTACGCGTGGTCCGGGAGTCTCATCATCCTTCATCTCTTCTGACGGAGCTTGTACCCACAACGCTTCGCTCAACACGCCGTCCATATAGAGCGCGGTGTCTGCCTGCGGTGCGTGGATGCGACCTCCCTCAAAGCCGGGCATGAGTCCTTCAATGTCAGTGGCCCAGGCAAGATTTCGGGGGATCAGTTCATTGTAAAGGAGACTGCGAACAATACGGTTGGACTCCATGTCCCGGATAAATGCAGGGGAGTCGGACGTTGTTTCCACGGGTAAGGCCAGGAGATGGAATGGCCTGGTGGAATGGTCCCGCGCATTGGTCTGTACCACGGAGAGCGATAAGCTGTTGCTCCGTTTGTCCAGCAGGGCCGCGCCATCGAAGGTGCCGTAACGGACGCTGCCGTGGGCAGGGGCCAGGTATTCGCCCCAGTGTCCCGAAACAGTGAACCGCCCCGAATCGTCAGCGGGCTGTAAGTCCATACGCCAAAGTCCGGAATCATTGAGCGCGATTACGCGTCTGGTTCCGTCCGGGGATGTTTTCGTCACCATCCACAGAGACTGTTCCTGTCCCGGTTTCTCCACCGATTCGGGACGCAGGAACAGGAGGGAATCATCGATGGTCGTCTGGGCCGTGGCGGGCGTTTGGGATTGTGCGCGGGTGAAGGGGTGCGCCATGAAAAGCCACGAAGAGGCTATGACTACGAGAAACAGGGTGAATCCCAGATAGACGTGCCTGCCAACCGTGCGACGGGGCCGCTTCCCGCGTCGCTGAAACCAGTTTTTCCGGATAGCGGCCTTGATGGTCCGGGCACTTTCCCCCTCGCGCACCTGCCCGAATTCAGGAGTTTCCTGGAGGCGCTCAAGCGCGTCCAAGGCCGTCAAGGAGGAGGAGTCTGCGGTGGCGTCGAGAAGAAGGTCCACCAGGCTGGCCAACTCGTTGGAGACGCCGGGCACGACATCGCGTATCGGACCCAAGGGAGTAGACAGGTGTTGGCGCATGATCGCCATGGGGGTCTCACCCGAAAAGGCGACCTTGCCCGTTAGCATCTCAAAAAGGATAACACCCAGGGAATAGAGATCCCACCCGGGCTGTGGCTCACCGCCATCCCACGCCGCAGGGGGGGCATAGCGGGGAGTACCCATAAAGATACCGCTCGTCGTCTGCCCCTTGACCGAGTCCAATAAGTGGCCCGCATAGGCCGTGGCCAGGCCGAAATCCGCGATCTTGGCGACACCAGCCTGGTCAAGCAATATGTTGGCTGGCTTGATGTCACAGTGAATGACGCCGGCGCCATGGCACACGACCAATCCCTCCAGAATATCACTGGCGATTCGGGCAACGACGGGGGGCGCAACGGCTTTGGCGCGAATAAATTTGTCCAGCGATAGGCCCTCCACATACTCCATGTCAATAAGGAAGGTTTGCTGAACGACTTCGAGGCCATGGACAAAGACGACATTGGGGTGACGTAGTGAAGAGACCGACCGGGCCTCTTTCTGGAAGCGCCCGACGAAGGAATCGTCTCTGTTGAGGTGTTCGTAAAGGACCTTTAACGCCACGATACGATGGAGCATGACGTCCTCTGCAAGATAGACGACCCCCATACCACCCCGGCCCAACTCCCGGATAATTCGGTATTTATCCGACTTCAAGACGAAACTGTCTGCCACGAATGCACCCTCACGCACCTGCCTGAATTGAGTCCCCTTAGTAAGCCAAGCTATATTTGACTGTACACCAGATTTTACCCATAAGTACAGTAGTGGGACCCAGGTTCAGACAACGGCCCATAGTGGTGTGAACCGGATTGTTGGGTCACAGAATCGTGTTTCTCACGTGCATCGTGGATGGGGCTATGCTGCCGCGTAGACGTATGTTTTCTGGGCACGGAACGGATTTGGGTGGGGCGGGTGGACGACAACGGGTCGCGTTTCGGAGCGCATTCTCGTTCAGCACGTCAGCGATACGCTGAGGCAGCAGATGTTTTTCTATGGCAACAGGGGGGATGTGGCTGTCAGAAACCCATATCCGGGCACGGGTTCGGCCCTTGTCTATGCGGTAGCGGTTGCGCCGTCGTTGAGGCGGTGTGCCAAAGGGAACGAAATGGTTGTGGCACGGCAGGGGATCACGGAGCTCAAAGCAACGAAAAATCGCCCAACGACAACTTGCGTAAGTCGTTGGGCGATAGGGATTTAAATGGTAGCGGTGCACGGATTCGAACCGCGGACACTCGGATTATGATTCTGAGGCAGCCCAGAAACAGCAATAATCCACAACAATGAACAATACGATTCCCTTTATTTCATGGGACCCTATGAATTGCCTGTTGTTGTTGTCTATAGTGGTTTTTGAAATCAACTGGCACAAATATGGCACAAAAAATAACGTGATATCCCTTTTAAAATTTGGGCCTATACGAAAGAATTTGGTCACCGCATGGAATCCATACTGGCACAGGCAAAATCGCTTCACCGTGTCTTTGCAAGGGCTTCGTGAAGGGGTGCCCATGTTCGACCCTTGCCCATTTGGAAAAAACGCCGTAGAATCGATTCTCGAAAGCCAGCGGACGGTCGTTTGGTGATGTCTCCGCAACAAGAAGTCCGGATGTCGCATGGCAGCAATAATCGCCTTGTTTGCGGTCATCGGTACTTTGGTTTAACCTTGCACGGTCAATCACGTACCGGGGTAGGGTGTGTTCCCGTGACCGGTCGTATGGTTGTCACGGATGCCGCTTTTCTTGTTCATGGTAATTTGATAACGCTTCATGACCAATTCAAGCGCAGACTTTCCGTTGACCATGTAGCCAGCCGGGGCACCGGGGGTTACGGATTCGAAACGTGAGTTACTTCTTCTGGGTCACCGGTCACCAGTTTCCATTGTTACTTTTCTCTTACCGCTCCCCAGTGCCCGCCCCCCGCGATACTCTGACGGATCATACCGTCAATCGACCCACCATGAATCTAGAAACTCCTGCGAACATTCAACAGGCATCTCGCCACGACGTTCGTACAGCTCCTTCAAGGTTTCTATCATATCATCTATCTCATCGCACCATCCGAATAGATGGACAAGCAGTTGACGAAGGTAGTGATTCAGCACCGGTTCGCTGATTCCTGCCGCGAGAATTAGGGTGTGACAATGAAGTATAGCCACTTCTAACGGAAGGTGGGTGAAATCGTGGAGGAGCTCTTCAGCATCTGCTTCGGCTGCCATGAGCAAAGTCACGCACAACCCGTGGTTGCAACTATCCATGAACTCAAGACTTTCTTCATCATGTTCGTTCTTTTCATGTTGATTTCTTTTCTGCATTTGTAACAACGCCTTGGCAGCTCCAGCTTCTCGTAAGTATTCTTTCATCTGTGCGATTCTTTCTTCTCGGTTGCACTTCGTTGTCTCGTTCACAGTTTTTCTCCTTAGATGAGTTGACAGAGCCATGTCTCGATTGCCACATCCACAAAGGATCGGTGGTCTCAGCTCGTCTATTTCATGGCCTGGTAGTACTGACCCATCTATAAATTCGTTTTGAACTCGAGGTACTTGCACAGAACTTTGATGCGTATTGGCGCATTTTGTGGTAATGCAGATAGTTGGATTGATTGGCTAAATAATTTAGCCCAAAGATTGGTTGCTCGGTGTAGGCAAGACTGGAGACGTGTCGCCGTGAGTGTGAAGTGAATCCAGTAGCTATTGGTGAAACGATTCGAAGTGGTGGGAATTCCCGTGGGGGTTATCATTGGCGCAGTGGACCAAAGCATTGCCATTTCTGATGAAGTACACCGTCAGATAGCGTCTGGCTATTGACGATAGCAGCTTGGTTATACTGGTTTGCCAAGTCGCATATTCCGAAAAGATCTGGTGGTCAGGACGTTTTGTACATCTTTTGGTTGTTACAAATGTTACAGCCAAAAAGTACGTCGGCAATTCAATGCTTTTCAGCCAGAGGCACTTAGGAAATTGGCGCCGAATGTATATGTATGGTCTTCGTGGGTGCTTAGGCGAATCTAGGAGAGCTTGGGGGTCTATCAATGGAAATATGGTGTGATCAGCGTTTTTTGAATATACCCTCTCGGTGATAGTTGAGGTATTTCTCCATTTTCTCAGTTACTCTACGCAGTTTCATATTGCGTTCTATCCCGAGAGTTTTCAGTTCTCGGTTGGTCAGACGTTGGGATATCCTGATACGACCATCATTCATAAATGTGATGAGGCCCATATCAAAAAGATGATCCAGAGCCGGATGTAGAAGTAGCCCGTTGTCTGGATCCAATCGCTCTTCATTGGTGCTGACTCGCCATGGCTTAATATGGGATGCTCGTAACAATGTCACATCCTCTAACCCGGTGACGGAACAGCCGATCCAAATAGCTGTAAGGGCATCCCGAAAGCTCCCTTGACCGACACGACTCTGCGTTATGGATTCCCTTTCGGTCGCACCTAGTTTTCGATACTCGCCCTTGCAGGCCTCTAAATCAGCTACTGGGTCACTGGGCATCGGCTCCTCTTCCAGTTTCCAGAGTAGTGAGTCGAGGAACCAGAGATCTGTATTTAGGTCAGCTACCCTCTGTGCCAGAATAGTTGAGACAGTCTCCTTGTAAGAATTAGTGTTGAGGGCAAGGAGCCTATTGATGAGTAATGACCGTATTCCAAAGGAAGATACCGGGGTAGTTTCGTTTGGTGCCC
>JAXMOL010000063.1:0-42013 GCA_034669905.1 Candidatus Hydrogenedentota bacterium | reverse complement strand
GTAGAGCGGCGATACCTCCTGTGTCACCCCCTTCGGGGGTTCTAGCGCTTATACACCGATTTACCCTGGGTTGCGCTCGTGCCTCGCTTCACCCAGGGCTACGATATGTCGTCCCTTCGGGACTAAATAAAGAGGGAAAACGAGGGAAATTGGTGTGGCGGGTGCCACCCTTACGCGCAGCCGGTTCCCGGCAAGCTTACGGGTGAGGGCATGTGAGGGTGTCTCCACACCCCGAAGTTGGCTTTCAATGGGGCACACACCAAGCCCTTGTCGAAAAGCAGAATTCGAGTTTGCCTCGCCGACTTGCACCCGTAAGCTCCCCCGCTTCGCTCCTCCGCGTAAGGGTGGCACCCGCTATACCGCCTTCGGGGCATTTCAGTCCCTGTTGTCCCTGCACCCCATCTCCCAGACACAACGAAGGGCTGAAACCTTTCGGTTCCAGCCCTTCGGGGAATTTATATTCGGGTATTACAGGTACTATTTACCTTCGAGGACGGCGCGGGCCATGGCTTTCGCCAGGCGGCGGCGACGACGTTCACTCGGCTTCTCGAAGTGCTTGATTTCCTTGATGCGCTGCATCAGGCCTTCTTTATTGCACTTCTTTTTGAAGCGACGGAGTGCCTTTTCAAATGGCTCGTCAGATTTGACGCGAACTTTCGTCACGAATACTCAACCTCCCCTCGGGATAGATTTCGTCCCCACCGGATGGTGTGACGATAGGTTAGTTACGGTTTACGCACACTTCGTGCGCGGTCTATCAGTGTACCAATTAAGTGGCGGGCCTGTCAATAGGACTGGGCAGCCACCACGCGGTAATGGCAGGGCTTGCCGCTGATCATGCATTCGCCTTCTTCCCGTTCGGCGTCGAAGGGGATGCAGCGGATGGTGGAGCGGGTGTCGGCCTGTAGCTGTTCTTCCACCTTGGGGTTTTCGTGATCGAGGAAGACCCGGAAGAAGCCGCCATCGCCGATACGCTTCTTGTATTCCTCGTAGGAATCCACCGTGTGGGTGTTGGCCTCGGTCCGCGCTTTGGCCGCTTTGAGTAGATTGGCCTGAATGTCTTCCAAGAGGGCTTCCACCTTTTCGAGGAGGCCTTCCATGGGCAGGGTGACCTTTTCGCTCGTGTCCCGACGGGCGACCACGACCTCGCCGCTTTCCACGTCGCGGGGTCCAATTTCAATGCGGAGGGGGATGCCCTTGAGCTCCCACTCGTTGAACTTGTAGCCGGGTTTATAGTGGTCGCGGTTGTCGATCTTGAAGAAGAGGGGATCCCAGCCGGCGGTCATTTCCTCGGCCTTGGCGATGACCTGTTCGCGCTGCTCGTCGTTGCGGTAAATGGGCACAATCACCACGGGCAGGGGGGCCAGCTTGGGCGGAATCACCAGGCCGTTGTCGTCGCTGTGGGTCATGATCATGCCGCCAATGAGCCGGGTGCTCACACCCCAACTGGAGGCGTGGACGTATTTGAGCTCTTTGTCGCTGTCCTGGAACTTCACGTCGAAGGCCTTGGCGAAATTCTGGCCCAAGTGGTGGGAAGTACCCGCCTGGAGGGCCTTGCCATCTTGCATGAGCCCTTCGATGCAATAGGTGTGGAGGGCCCCGGCGAATTTCTCGGCGTCCGTTTTCTTGCCGACGAGCACGGGCATGGCCAGGTACTCTTCGGCGAATTCGCGGTAGATCTGGACCATCTTATAGGTCTCTTCTTCGGCTTCCTCGTGGGTGGCGTGGGCCGTGTGGCCCTCCTGCCAGAGGAACTCGGTGGTGCGGAGGAAGAGGCGGGTGCGCATTTCCCAGCGGCAGACGTTGGCCCACTGGTTAATCAGAATGGGGAGGTCGCGGTAGGAATTGATCCAGGTGCGGTAGGAATCCCAGATGATGGTTTCCGACGTGGGCCGGATGACCAGGGGCTCTTCGAGTTTCTTGCCGCCGCCATGGGTCACGACGGCGCATTCAGGGGCAAAGCCTTCCACGTGCTCGGCTTCTTTTTTCAGAAAGCTCTCGGGGATCAGCATGGGGAAGTAGGCGTTTACGTGGCCCGTTTCCTTGAACATGCGGTCGAGGCGCTGCTGGATCTTTTCCCAGATGCCGTAGCCGGTGGGTTTGATCACCATGCACCCTTTGACGGGAGAGTGATCGGCCATTTCAGCCTTGCGAACTACATCGATGTACCACTGGGAGTAGTCATCGGCACGTTTGGTGATGCCCTTGGCCATGGGTGTCTTCCTGAAAGGTTGTGTTTTGGGGTAGGGGGCCACGAAACACGCACACGAAGGGCGGTGGGGCCACCAGGGAAAGGGGGGATCATAGCATATGGAGCGGTGGAGCCGCTATTTGGGACCCGGGGCCGTGGGACGGGTAGGACTTGTGCGCCCCGTGGGACGTCTGCCAAGGACGTGGTGGGCGGGGGTGCCTTCCAGCGATCACTACAAGGCTCAACGCGGTCCCACGGGTCGCACCTGTCTCACTCGTCCCACAACACGCGCCCGTTATTTCTTCCGTTGCTTCAAGAGCCAGGCCATGGCGCGCTTGTAGCCGTAGGTCTTGTCCCAACTGTTGTGGCCCGTGTCTTTCCATTCTTTATAGCGGACGTCGCCCCCGGCCTTCTTCACGCGATCCACCATTTCCTGGGAGCGTGCCGGGAGCACCACGTCGTCGTCTTTCCCGTGGAAGGCCCAGATGGGGATGGTGGCCAGCTTTTTGACCCGGTCTTCCATCGTGCCATAGACCTGCGCCTCTTCCGGGCTGAGCTCGCCCATGACATGTTCAATATCGCCGCCGCCACAGACGGGCATGAGGGCCGCAAAGGTATCGGTCTTCAACGCGCCCCAAATCCAGGTGGCATAGCCCCCCAGCGAAAGGCCCGTGAGGGTGATGGCCTTGTCGTCTACCGAGTACTCGGCCTGGGTCTGGGCCATGGCCGCCTCGATGGTGGGTACGGCCACGTCCCAGAATTTCTTGTCGGGACATTGGGGGATGAGCACCAGGGCGGGAAACCAGTCCCGGTGGAGCCGAATGGCACTCGGGAGGCCGACTTCAGTCTGGAGGAGGTTGTCGTCACCCCGTTCACCGCTGCCGTGTAGGAAGACGATGAGGGGCCATTTTTTGGCGGGGTCGTAGTTGTCGGGCACATAGAGGGCGTAGCGCTGGGCCTTACCGTCGACCTCGACCGATTTGTCGAGGAAGCCGGTCGCCGTGGTCTGGGCCATCGCCGGGGCCAGAAGGAGGAGCAACGCAGGGAATAGGAGTAGACGGGGGTAGGCCATGTATCGGGTCTCCGTTGGGGTTGTGGGCTCATCATGCCATATTGGAGCCGGCGGATGTCTAGTGGCACGGGGGAAGGCGCATAAAGAGACGTCGCGTCGGAGTCGTGCCGCGCGATCTTCGTCCCGCGAGTCTGGACGAGTGTGATGAAGTTCGTGCGCTTGGAGGGCACAAGCCCCAGATGCATCATGACACAAGGGTGTGGTTTACGTTTTCCGGTTCCTCCCATCCCACCATCACGTTGCACCCCCACCCGGGGTATGGTAGAGTTCAAAGCCCGTGTTTATACGCGGGATGGGTCCCGGAGCGCCTGCATCGGGACCCGATTGCCCTGGTCTCTGCATGAATAGGGCGGGTCTGGGCGCGTCTTGTTCCCCAAAGGGTACCCGCCGCCACGACCGGGGATAGTACCTTCTCAGATGGCCCCATGGCTGTCTCAACCGTAATCGGAGGAAAAGAAGTATGCGTCTCTCATTGTACTGTGGCATGGCGATGCTGCTGGCCGTTGCGTCCCTGACGGGCGCGGAAGGGCTGGCGGATGCCAAGATTACCCTCAAATCGGGTGACTACAAGGTCCTCAATCCCCCTATCACGCTGCCCTATGGCGGCCCGGAACTGGATGCCCGCATCCTGGTGGAAGAAGGCAAAACGGGCAAACGTTTTCCCGTGACCATCCGGGATGGCGAGTTCGTCTTTATCCCGGAAGGTGCCATGCCGAATACGACCCACACCTACACCGTGCGGGTAGAAGACAAAGACCCCACCATTGCGCCCCGCGTCCAGGTGAAGCAGCAGGGGGACAAGCCCATCATTGATGTGTTCATCGATGACGTGCATTTCACCAGCTACCACTATTCCAATGAAAACAAGAAGCCCTTTCTCTGGCCCGTGAATTCGGAAGGCCAGGTAGGCGTGACCCGCGATTGGCCCATGGGCGAAATGGAAGGGGAAAAGGGCAAAGACCACCCCCACCACAAATCCTTCTACGCGGCCTATGGCGAAATCACCCTGGTCGGCCAGGAAATGCCCGAAGACAAACCGGCGGACTGCTGGGCGGAAGGCGAAAACTCCGGCTTCCAGCACAGCGGTGAAGTGACCTACGGCTCGGGCGATGCCTATGGCTGGGTCAAGGCCAAGAACACCTGGCAGGACCGGAACCACCGTCCCCTCTTGACGGAGGAACGGGAATACCGCTTCTATGCGACGCCGGAAAAGGGTCGCCTGGTAGATGCGTTTGTGACCTTCCGCGCCGATTATGGTGACGTTATGTTCAACGACACGAAGGAAGGCGGCATGGTTGCCATCCGGATGCGTCCTGAGCTTTCCTATGACAACGCGGTTATCACCAACGCCCACGGTGATGTGGGTGAAAGCACCGCCTGGGGCAAGCCTTCGCCCTGGTGTGACTATTCCGGCAACATGGCCGGTGTAGGCTGGCGCGGTCTGACGGTCTTTGACCACCCGACCAACCTGCGCTACCCCACGAGCTGGCACGTGCGCGGTTATGGCCTCATGGGCGCCAACCCCTTCGGGTATTCCTACTTTGGTGAGAAGGACTACAACAAGGGCCTGCTCCCCGTAGAGAATGGCGACTACCTCATCAAGAACAAGGAAACCCTCTCCTTCAAGCACCGCGTCTATGTGCACAGCGGTGACGTGAAGAAGGCGGCCGTGGCCGATCGCTTTGCCGATTTCGCCACGCCCCCGGAAGCCGACTGGGTGGTTGAGTAAACCGTCTCGTACTCCCTGTAGAACCCAAACGCCCTCCTTCGCTTGAAGGGGGGCGTTTTTCATGGGGGATAGAGCATGTCGCATCGGATCGCGGACATTTCTGTTTGCGGCGAAGAGAGTGTCCCTATCGAAGTGCGTGGGTATTTGTGGAGCGGATTGCATTGAGGGACAACGTCACCTTGTTTCGAGAGCGCTTGGGGTGCCACCCTCAAACGGAGGAGCGCAGCGGGGGAAGTTTGTGGGTGTGTTGGAATTAGAGACCCCACGCTCAAAAGCGTGATGTAGGTCCCTTGGCTTGAATTCTACCCTGTGGCCTCTCTGCCGAGAAATCGTATCACCCACAAGCGTCGCGGCGTAGCCGCCCCGCTTGAGGGTGGCACCCGGGAGTTCGTTCGTTAGCCGTATGGCCCCTCACGTGCGTTTCTGTTGCAGGGCCCCTGTCGTCGGTGCAGTCCCCGCCGCTCAGCGGCGCTGGGCTTCTTCGAGGAGTTCCATGACGCTGTCGTTCACAGGGAAGGACGTGCCGAAGGGAATATAGGCCACGGTCCCATCCAGATAGAGGACGTTGGCCCCTTCGGGATTGGTGCCAAAGCCGGTGGCGGAAAAGACCTCAAACATGACGGGGATGCGGATGGGTCCCGTGGTTTTCTCTCCCGGGATGGCCCGCAGGTTGCCCGCGAAGAATTGTTCCACGCCCTTTCGCAGGCGATAGAAGCGCCGGTCGTCCGTTTCCAGATCCCCTTCCAGATCACGCTCTCCTTCGGCGTTTCGCAAGGCCATGAAGGAGGCCAGGGACTCCGCGTCCAACAACGTGTAGCCCGTGTAGACATAGGACCGGGCAAAAAGTTCGTGGGCCGTCTTCCAGTCGGGGGGGGACTGGGTCAATGCTTCTGTGATGGCGCTTACGAGGGCCGGGTCATTGAGACTGGGGTTCACGAGCAGGGCCGGGTTATCAATATAGGTGGGGTAGAGGGCCGTGAGATCGGGCACCCACAGCCCGGCTTCCGCCGTGATGGGGGGGTAGCGGTTGCCATAGGAGGCGTTGCTATAGGCCTTCAGGGCCTGGCCCAGTTCACGGAGGTTCTCCGTCGCATCGGCCCGGCGCGCCATTTCACGGGAGCGGGAGATGGCCGGTAAGAGAATGATAGCCAGAATGGCGAGGATGAAGAGGGGCACGGTCACCTGCATGAAGCGGAAACCCCAGGTCGCAATGCGGGTTTCCAGCGCCGCGTGGCCCTCTTCCAGATGGGTGATGGTCTCTTGGGTCAGCGTGGAGGGTGCCGCAGCACGGGGCAGCGCCTGGAGGTCCTGAAGCACGCCGTGACAATGGCTCACCTGGGACTCGTGCTCGCCATCGCTCTCGATGAGTTTGTCGAGGGCCTTCGCCTGGCCATTGGATTCGATGCCCAGTGCCCGACGTTGGGCGAGCCGTCCTACCTTGCGGCTGGCCGCATCGGTGGGGGTATCGGGCTGGGCACTCAGTTTGGCAAAGGCGGAAACCAGCCGCTTACGGGCTTTGCGCGGGGATACCCGAAGCGTGGCCGCCACGTACTTAAGGGGAAGGCGTGCCAGGGTGGTCAGGAGGAGCACGGCCCGCTCATGATCGGTCAGTTGGCCGATACTATCGACGGTCGGTTCCAGGGCCAGGGCTTCCGGGCCCGTGGCCTCGGGGCACTGGGTCATCCAATCCACCCACGGGGCCTGTTCTTTCGTCTTCAGTCCCCCGCGGAGGATGTTGTCGAGGGAGGAGCGCCGCTGCCGTTGGCGCTGTCGGTCCTGGAGCCAGAGCTGGGTGACATGGCCATAGACCCACTGCCGGGCAGAGGCTTCCTTACGCGCCCGGCTGGGGTTGAGGTAGAGGTGGAGCAGGGTGTCTTTGAAGAGCGTCGTGGCTTCTTCTACCGTGCCCGTGAGCCAATAGAGATAATGAAAGATCGGTGCACCGAGGTGGTCCACCAGGGGACCACACGAGGCGGGATCGCCCGTGCGCACCTGATCCAGCAGGGCCGATTCATTGACCGCGCCCGAGTCTGTGGAAAGGGTATCCGTCGTCATGGTCTCCGCACGTCTCTGTTGAGTTCAAGGGGCGGCGCGTAGGGTGCGCACGCCATCGGGCTACAGCCTAACAGAGCCGGGGGCAGCGTTGCACCTGTGCGGTGGTGGAGACGTGCTCCGGCAGGTGGCTACGGCCGACTGCGGCTCAGCTTGTACTCGATACTGTCGACCAGCGCGCGATAGGAGGCGGAGATGATATTCTCGGAGACGCCGACCGTATCCCACGAGATGTCCTTGTCGCTGGATTCGATGAGGACCCGGGTGCGGGCCTGGGTGGCGAGCTGGGCGTCCAGGATGCGCACCTTATAGTCTTCCAGGTGCACTTCGCAAAGTTCGGGATAGATGGGTTCCAGGCTCTTGCGGAGGGCCTTGTTCAGGGCGTCCACGGGACCATCGCCTTCGGATACCGTGTGGAGGATGTCCCCATTGGGCAGCTCCAGTTTCACCGTGGCTTCCGAAAGCATGGGGGCGCCATCGCCGCCGTAGTTGATGTGGGTGTGGAAGGCACGGGTCGTGAAGTAGCTCTGGTAGGTACCCGTGGCCTTGCGCATGATAAGTTCGAGGGAGGCATCGGCGCCTTCGAATTCATAGCCCTTGCTCTCGAGTTCCTTGACCTGCTTCAGGATTTCCTTGGTCTCGGGCTTGTCCCGGTCCAGGGTGATGCCGAATTCGCTGGCCTTCTGCATGAGGCTGGAACGACCGGAAACTTCGCTGACCGCGATGTGGGTGCGGTTGCCGATGAGTTCGGGGTCGATGTGTTCGTAGCTTGCCTTCTTTTTACGCACCGCGTCGGCGTGCATCCCGCCTTTGTGGGTAAAGGCATCCCGGCCCGTGAAGGGGGAGTGGTCACGCGGGGTCATGTTGGCCAGTTCGGCCACCAGGTGGGCCGTGTGGGTCACGAGTTTGAGCTGGTCGGACGTGATGACGTCATAGCCCATCTTCAACTGGAGATTGGGGATGACGGTGCAGAGGTCTACGTTGCCGGTGCGCTCGCCATAGCCGTTGATGGTGCCCTGAACGTGGGTGGCACCTTCCCGGACGGCCGCGAGGCTGTTGGCCACGGCACAGCCGGAATCGTTGTGGGTGTGGGCACCAATTACGGCGTCGCCCAGCCGGCCGCGGACGGCCCGGGTGGCTTCCGCGACTTCGTGGGGGAGACGTCCGCCGTTGGTCTCGCAGAGGATGAGGACTTCGGCACCGGCCTTCCAGCCGCATTCGAGGACGCTGAGGGCATATTCGGCATCTTCGAAGTAGCCATCGAAAAAGTGCTCGGCATCGAGAAAGACGCGGCGTCCTTCGGATTTGAGGTAGGCCACCGATTCTTCGACGAGTTTGAGGTTCTCATCCAGACTGACCCGGAGCACCTCTTCGGCGTGGGTGGGGGAGGATTTGGCGAAGATCGTCACGATCTCGGTTTGGGCGCTCAGGAGGGCCTTGATGTTGAGATCATCTTCCACGGCGGACTTGGGGTTCCGCGTGCTGCCGAACGCCGCCATCTTGGCCTGCTTGAGGTCCATGTCGCGGGCGCGCTCGAAGAGCTCTACCGCCTTGGGATTGGAGCCGGGCTGACCGCCTTCAATATACATAATGCCCAACGCATCCAGGGCACGGACGACCTGTAACTGGTCGTCAGATGAAAACTTTACCCCGGGGCCTTGTGCGCCGTCCCGCAGGGTGGTGTCATACATTTCGATGCGTTGCGCCACGATACTGGTCTCCTGGTTTCCTCTCAAGACTACGGCACGGAGAATAGGCGTGCCGGGATTAGCCCCCGATCATACGCTATATGGGGTCGAAATGGGAAATGGACCGTATAAAGAAGCGTCGCGGGCAGGATTTAAGAGAAAGGACCCAAAGGACAAAAAGGACGTATAGGACTGTTTAAGCGTAGGGGAGCGTTGTGCACACCATCCCATTGCCGTACTTGTCCTTTCCGTCCTTTCCGCTCGTTACCACGGTCCCCCGTGGTAATGCCTATCGTTCCGCTCCTGCGGGACAAGGTACGTGTCGTATACGATGGTTGTCTACGTGCACGGGCGATATCGCTGGCCTTCGGCGTTGCCGCGGTAGCGGCAAGGTCTGCATTCCTACGGAGGACCGTAGGAACGAGCCGCTGGTGATTCGGCTCAAAAAGTACGTAAAGGACCGGTTAAGCGTGGGGGGAGCGTTGTGCAGACCATCCCATTGTCGTATTGGTCCTTTACGTCGTTTCCGTCCTTCAGGTCCCTTTTTGTGTGTGCGAAGGCTACATACCTAGAACACCATAACACTGGCACGCAGCATGCGTTCGATCAGGGTGTGGCCCTTCTCAATCAAGACATCCGTTGTGGCGGCAATGCGCTCCGAGTAGGCCGTGTTGGTGTCGGGCGTAATGCCTTTGCCACAGAGGGCGAAGGGTACGGGGCCGCCGGCGTGGGTCTTGGTTTCGATGGTCGTGAAATGGTCCGGGGCCACGAGGATACGGAGGTCCGGGTGGCGGTCGAGGTATTCCAGGCAGGGGGCGACGATGCGGGCATCGAAGTCTTCGATGGCCTGTATCTTCAAGTCGGCCCGACCCTGGTGGGCGGTCTCATCGGGGGCTTCCAGATGGATGTACACGAAGTCGTGATCGTCCAGGGCCTTGAGTCCGGCCTGGACCTTGCCTTCATAGTTGGTGTCGATCCAACCCGTGGCACCGGGAACCTTGATGACATCGAGTCCGGCGCAGACGCCAATACCCATGACCAGATCGACGGCGGAGATAACGGCGCCGGTGAGGCCGAAGCGGTCGGCGTAGCTTTCCATCTCGGGCGCCTTGCCCTGACCCCAGAACCAGGCCGAGGTGGCGGGAAGCTTGCCCTCCGCGATGCGGCGCTGGTTTACCGGGAGATCGGCCATGACCTCCTGGCTGCGGGCAATCATCTGGTGGATCATGGCGGAGCCGTCGCCCTTGGGGAGCCAGGGGGCCACTTCCTTATCACTGATGTTGTGGGGGGGCTCGCAGGTCATTCGGACCATATTATCGAGGGTGGCGGCTTCCGAGGCGTCTACCACGGCACAATGGCGGTAGCTGACACCCGTGTGGAACTGTACGGGGAACTCCTTGCCCAGCGTGTCGTTTAATATGGCGATGATTTCTTCGGCTTCCTCGGTGGTGATGTGGTCCGCTGTGAAGTTCTTCATCACACCGTCTTCGAGGGTGACCAGGTTGCAGCGAAAGGCCACCTGGTTGTCCGCGAGATGAATGCCCTGGTTGGCGGCCTCAATGGGGGCACGGCCACGAAAGGCCGCGCCGGGGTCATAGCCAAACATGGAGAGATTGCCGATATCGCTGCCGGCAGGAAGTCCATCGGGGATGGGACAGAACTGTCCGGTCACGCCCCGGGCCACCACGGCGTCGATGGCGGGGGTGTGGGCGATTTCCAGGGGCGTCCGGTTGTCATAGTCCGGCAGGGGCCAATCGGCCATGCCGTCGCCCAGAAGAATAAGGTATTTCACGGTGAATCTCCCGATAGGGTCTGAAAGTAGCGGAATGGTGGTATCCCCGTCGTGGTTATACGGCGGGGAGGCAGTACGTAGTATAATGGTCGAAGTGACCCCGATTCAGCGCTGCAAGATAGCACAGCGCCGGGGTGAAGTCAACGCGTAGGCCTGCCTGCTTTCCCAGCACCGGTCTATGCACACTCCAACCGGAAATGAGTATAGCATGCCGAGTAATGATTGGATTAAGACCCTGGAACAACACGGGTGTTCCCTGAATGCCCAACAGATTGAACAAATGGTGCAGTATTGCTTTCTGCTGCGTACGTGGAGCGAATTCACGGCGTTGGTCTCCAGCGGGAACCTGGAGCACCTGGAAGACCTTCACGTGGTGGATTCCCTTAGCCTCATGGGTCCTTTAACGAAATGGGTGCCCGAAGGGGGCTATATCTTTGATATCGGGTCTGGCGGCGGTTTTCCGGCCATTCCCCTGGCGATTGCCATGCCAGACCGGCAGTTCGTCCTGATGGAGCGGAGCGGGAAGAAGGTTTCCTTTTTACGGAAAGTCATGGGTTCCCTGCAGCTGAAGCATGTGAAACTGATTCACGGCACCTTTCCCCATGATTTACCGGAAGCCGTTCCACACGCCATCACCGCCCGGGCCGTGGAGCGTTCCGACGCGATATTGGAAGAGATTCTGGATATTATGCCCGAAAACTGTGTGTTTTACTGTCAATCCGGTGATCCAGGCGGCAAAGTGGACGGGGATATGTTCCACGTGGAACATTGGGAAGACAAATGGACCACGTCGGGCGCGCGCCGCGGTTCCCTCTACAGTATCCGGCAGAAAGAAGGCGCGTAGGCGGGAACAACGGATGTTCCACGTGGAACATCCGCGTTGGGGGCCTTATGGGGCTTCTAGCGGCCGTTCGGGGTGCCGGGGATCATGGATGCACCCCTAAGGGGCGAAAAAGGGGCAGAAGCGGCTCCCGGCCCAGTGGGCCGTCCGACCACCGTTATCGGGGGACTTGACCACCCGAAGTGGCGGGGACCGGGGTGCTGACCCTGCGCTACCGCTTGCGGGATGCCCCCTCGGGGCGTTCCAGGTGGGCTGTCTGGCGGACGGGGTTATCCGGCGTGTCCGAAATGTTTGATGAACGGCCCGGTCCAGCAGGGATGGAGCCCATGTGGGCCTGTTGGAAGCCGGGGACGCCGTGGTGAAGACGGGACCGCGACGTGCCGTGGCGGGTGTGTTGGCGCACTCCTTTCTAACGGTGTTTTCAATCCGGGCCGTTAACGTGCGCGCTACGTTCCAGTACAGCATCCACCGGTGTCCCGGGATTTCAATGCAGGTCGCCCGATGTCCCGTGTGTAACGGTATCTTCCGAACAAGCGTTGGATCCAACTTGCCCCAGGCTTTGCCTCGGGCGCGCAATCGGAGGGGTGCCCGGGCCATCTTCCTGAAGTATTAGAGACACGTTCCCTCCCCGGCCACGCACTTCGGGAAACTCGTATCCAGGCCCATCCCGCCGATCGTGCGTCACGATTCGGATGCCACCTGAGCGGTCCGTGGTGGAAGCCTATCCCGAGGCATTTTTCGCCTCACCGGACTCCGTCCCCAAGCGTAGACACCACTCCGGCCTCACTTCGGCGTAGCGTTTTGGCCCGCTGGGGTCCGAATCGGGTGAAGGGATGGCCTCCGGACCCTGTCAGCCCGGTTTTTCATAAAAAATCGGGCGTTCAGCCAGCCCTTACCCTTACTTTTGGCTAAATGCCCTTAGGATCGATTACAGGGGCCTTCTCGGCGATTGGGCCTGTCTTGCCATTTATTCGAGGCCCTGGGAAGACCTGCGCCGTCGTTCGCGCCAGGCTTCGGACGGGATGGCCGCTTGCGACGGTGTAATCGGCTTCGTACTGCCGTCTGCACCTGCTTTTTCTCCTGTGAACCATTGGGCGTATGAACGCCCACCCTGCGAAAAAGCGAAAACCCGGCTTCATGGGCAGGGTGGCGCCCAGGTCACGGCCAGCAAAAGGCGAACAGGCGCTCAGCAGAGACGATGGTCTGCCCGTGCCCCCCGCCGGAAGGAGACGAGCCTCCCTATTCATCGGAAATAATGAATGATTCGATTCAGGAAATACCACAAATAGTGCGCTAGCATGCTATAAGGCACCATAGCAGCGTCCTGTGTGTCTGCAGAGGGGTATGCTATATAGCTAGCGCACAAAGAATGCTTCGGAGTGCACGCCTTCAGGCACACGAGTGGCGAAGGAGAAGGAGCGAGAGGGTGCATGTGAGTTCAAGGATGCGGGTGTGTAAGTGGCTTTCAATAAACGTGTTACGAGATAGGCGCAGGTGGCGTGTTCTGCCGGAATTCAGACCCTACTACGCCCCAGACTACTGTTGTGGAAAGGGGGGTAGGTGCTACGCAGGCCTGTCGGAGAATATTGATCTCGAGACTACCGACCGGTAGGTCGTGCGGGCCAGCTTTCAAATGGCAGAGAAGCGGGGGCGTAGCGGTGTTCACTTCCGAACGTACAACTCGCCAACGGGATAGTCCGGAGAAGGGGTCACGGCCTCTTTCATGAGCACCTCCATCCGCTGCACAATGTCCGGATGTTTCACGGACAGGTCGGTCGTTTCCCCCGGATCGGTCTTCAGGTCATAGAGGGCCAGGGGGGAATCTGCGCCCAGTCGAATGGCTTTCCAGTCCCCCATGCGCAGCCCCTGTTGATAGACCTCGCGACAATGGCCATAGTCCCAATAGAGATAATCGTGCTGCGCTTCCTGTTTCTCTCCCAGAATGGCGGGCAACATGGAGATACCATCAATACCTTGGGGCGCGGGCAGTCCGGCGACTTCCGCGAGGGTGGGCATCACGTCCCAGAAGGCCCATACCTGTTCACTGGTTTTCCCGGCAGGGATCTTACCGGGCCAACGGGCAATCATGGGTACCCGGAGCCCTCCTTCGCCCATATCCCGCTTATAACCACTAAAAACGCCGTTACTGTCGAAGAATTCGGGATCATGACTTTCGGTCTTGCAGGGGCCATTGTCACTGGTAAAGAAAATCAGCGTATTGCTATCGAGTCCGAGTTCCTTCACCAGGGCCACAATACGGCCCACATCCCGATCCATGCGCGTCACCATGGCCGCATAGTTTTTCTCGGTCTGGGGCCAATCCTTGTCGGTATAGGGGGCGTCACTGGGGACAATCTGCGATTCGGGGGTGTCCCGTGGATAGTCCGACCAGTGGGGAATGGTATAGGGCAAATAGAGAAAGAACGGGTTGTCCTTCTGTGCTTCGATAAATTTCAGGGCTTCCTCGGTGAAAAGGTCATGGGTGTAGGTGCCGGTCTTTCCCGCACGGTTGCGCGGTAACAAGCGAATATGCTCATCGTCCCACAGGTAATCGGGGTAATAAAAATGAGCCTGATCCTGGTCGAGATGGCCGAAAAAGCGGTCAAAGCCCTGATACGTGGCCACGCCCCACGTGCCGGGATTACCCAGACTCCACTTGCCAATGGCGGCGGTGGCGTAGCCGGCCTGTTTAAGCACTTCGGCGACCGTCACATCATCGGGACGCAGGAAAACCCCGTGGGGCACGTTGTCGCGGAGCCGGTTGTGGCCATTGTGCATGCCGGTCATGAGGGAGGAACGACTCGGTGCGCAAACACTCGAGCCGGCGTAGACCTGGGTGAAGCGGGTCCCTTCGGCGGCCAGCGAGTCGATGTGGGGCGTCTTAATTTGTGTCTGGCCGTAACAGCCCACGTCAGCGTAGCCCAGATCGTCGGCCATGATGAAAATGATGTTGGGGCGCATGCCCGGCCCCTGGGCGAAGGCGGGCACGACGGCAATGAGCAAGAGGGCAAGCAAAGCAAAAGGACGCATGGTGAGATTCCTCGTGGCTGTGTTGGTGACTGCACTACCTTAGGGAATCGGTGGGCGAAATTACAATGGCGGAGCGGTGGGCAAAAATGAAAGGACCTCAAAGGACACGCTCCAGAGAGGGGACTGGAAAGGAGCAACATATCAAAAACACCCCACCGTCATGTCGACTGGCCATCGAAAAAGCCCGTGCAACAGCGCGGCATCTTAAGGCTCATTCGGGTGCTCGACCTCGTTGTCGTTTAGGTCCCTTCCCGCCACCCTATCCACCATAGACAATCGGTTCCCACTTCAGGTCCTCATCGCGTATGCCCAGGTCCGCCAGGATCTGTCCGCAGGTGCGGCCGCTGTCGCCATCGGGATAGCCCAGATGGGCCAGGTCGTGGGCATCGGTGCCGAGGGTAAACTTCGTGCCATGGAGCCGCGCCTCCTGGACCAATTCCTTGAACCATTCCAGGGCGTTGTCCACGTGGCGGGGATTCAACTCAAAGGCCATATTCACCGCCGCCGCCTGCTTCAGCACCTCCGTGAGCCGTGTGGTGTCATAGGCCTTGAGGATGGCCATGAGTTTGTCGTGGTCGAAATCATACTTCCGGAGTTTCGCGTGGTAGAAGGGGTGGCCGATGGTGTCGGCATAGCCCAGCTCCGTCGCGCCCCAGAGCATGTCGAGGTAGTGGCCCGCGTAGCCTTCGGGGGTCTTGGGCTCGGGGTTTTCCACGTGCTTCAGGTGGTAGTGGTTGCAGGAGACCAGCCGATAGTCGAGCAGGGCGGCGTTTTCCTCGCCCAGGGAACAAAGCGTGGGATTGATCATGGAAGTTTCCGTACCGATCATGACCTTCATTTTGCCGGAAGGCGTGGCAGCTGCTTCCCGACGGTTCGCCGCGATCTTTTCTTTAAAGGGCTCCCGCTCATCCAGGCGATCGATGTGCTCGGAGATGCCCATGAGATCGAGGCCATAGGCGGCGTTGGTGGTGATGATGTCTTCCACCAGCGCATCGGCCTTTCCGCCCGCCCGCCATGTGTGCATGTGCCAGTCCTGGCGGATGACGTAGGGGGCCGGGTTTTCCTGCGCCGGGGCGCGGAAGGCGAGCGTGGCGGTGGTGGCGCTGAGGGCCAGAAAGTGTCGGCGGGTTATGGGGCGATGTGAGCGGCTCACGTTGGGTCTCCAAGGTTTGGTTGCTAACAATGACAGCCACCCTAGCAAAAAATGGAAGGCCATTTCAGGCGAGATGGCCGCCATTGTGGGACCGGTGCGACGTGTGGGACCCGTGGGACCGGGCCAAGCAAGGGCTTTCTAATCGTTGCGGTGTGTATGTGTGCCCAGCGACTCCCGAGACATCGTCCGTGGGGCAACGCGATGAGTCCTACGGGTCTCACTCGTCTCACCCGTCCCACACCCCCTTCACATTGACCTCCTTTGCCACCGTCACGTATCATACGCGCCGTGCAAACCCACCCCGTTTTTCCACGTTCTGGAGGAAAGTTCAATGGAATTCCGTATCGAAAAAGACACCATGGGCGAGATGAAGGTCCCGGTAGACCGCTACTACGGTTGCCAGACGGCCCGCTCGATTGTAAACTTCAAAATTGGTACGGAAACCATGCCCCGGGAGTTGATTCGGGCCCTGGGCATCCTCAAGAAGGCGGCCGCCCTGACCAACAATGAGTTGGGACTCCTGCCCGACGAGCTTTGCGAGGCCATCTGCCAGGCGGCCGATGAGGTGATCGAAGGCAAGCTCGACGACCATTTCCCCCTGGTGGTGTGGCAGACGGGCAGTGGCACCCAGACCAATATGAACAGCAACGAGGTCATTGCCAACCGGGCCATTGAAATCATGGGCGGCGAACTGGGCAGTAAGAGCCCGGTCCACCCCAATGATCATGTCAACATGTCTCAGTCCTCCAACGATACCTTCCCCACGGCCATGAGCATCGCGGCGGTGGAGCAGATTCAGAATCGGCTCATTCCCGCCCTGCAGGACCTCCAGGAAGTGATCGCGGCGAAGTCAGAGGCTTTTGCGGATATCATCAAGATTGGCCGCACCCACCTGATGGATGCCACGCCCCTCACGCTGGGCCAGGAGTTTTCCGGCTACGCCCAGCAGGTGGCCAACGGCGTGGCCCGGGTGAATCAGACCCTGCCCATGTTGGCCGAACTGGCCCTCGGTGGCACGGCGGTCGGCACGGGATTGAATACAAAAAAGGGCTATGACGAGAAGGTGGCGGCCCAGATCGCCGCATTGACCGGCCTGCCCTTCGTTACCGCCCCCAATAAGTTTGAGGCCCTTGCGGCCCACGATGCCATGGTCATGACCCACGGCGCGCTCAAGACCATCGCATGCAGCTTCATGAAGATCGGCAATGATGTGCGTTGGTTGGGCAGTGGTCCCCGGTGCGGCATCGGCGAAATCATGTTGCCTGAAAACGAACCCGGTTCCTCCATCATGCCCGGCAAGGTGAACCCCACCCAGTGCGAAGCCATCACCATGGTGGCGGCCCAGGTCATCGGCAACGATGCGGCGGTGAACGTGGCCGGCTCGGCGGGCAATTTCGAACTCAACGTCTTCAAGCCGGTGATTATTCACAACGTGCTCCAGTCGGTACGGCTCCTGGCCGATGCGGCCGATTCCTTCCGCGAAAACTGTTTTGTCGGCATTGAGCCCAACCGCCAGAACATCCAGAACCACCTGAATAACTCCCTCATGCTGGTGACGGCCCTGAATCGCCACATTGGCTATGACAACGCGGCCAAAATTGCCAAGACGGCCCATGCCAACGGCACGACCCTCAAACAGGAAGCCCTCAACCTGGGTTTTCTGAATGAAGAAGAATTTGATAAGGCGGTAGACCCGAGCAAGATGATCGGCCCATCGTAGTCGTGCGATGGGTACCCATTGTTGACAGGGCCGGGGAAAGTGCGCAAGCCATGTGACGAAAAGTTGACAGCCGTGTGAACCTACTGTAAATATTGGGCTTACGAGGCCAATTTCAAGAAATTTCCGTCCATTTTCTTGGACTTTTCCGAGGGGGAGCGGGTACAATCCGTTTGTCCGATGGCGCAGTCAGGTCATCCCATGATGACCGTTCCCGGATGCGCAGAAGCTTCTCACGCTTTACTTCTGTCGCGCAGTTCCAACCGTTTCAAACCGATGGATGGTGTTAGAACGAACGCAAGGAGGCATAACGATGAGTGAAGACTTACTCCGGGAAATTCTCGGTAACGCGAATAAGAACGATACCTTTCGACTGCTGCTGGTGCGCGCCCAAGAGGCCCGTGCCCTGGTCCAGGTCTATGCCAACCCCCACAACCTCGATGAGTTCATCGTCGGCTATGTGCGGTCGGTCGGTGCCGATACCTGCACCATGGAAGAGCTCCGCTACACGGGGGAGCACGACGGCAACAATACCTTCCTGATGCGCGATGTGGTGGAAATCGCCACCGATACCCGACTGCTCCGGCGTATCGAATTGCTGCAGGAGCACGTGGAAGTCGAAGCCGAAGGCGAAGAAGATGAAGAATCCTTCGAGCCCGAAGTTTCCGACTGCATATCGATCGAACTGGAGCGGGCCCTGGGGCGCAACGAAATCGTCAACTGCAAGATTACGACCCCCCGTGACTTTCGCCATGTCTCCGGTTTTGTCCGCTCCCTGCTGAATGGCTACGTGCAGATTGAACTCATCACGATGGAAGGCGACCTCGACGGGATGGCCACCATCCGCGTGGGCGATATCAGCAGTGTTTACCGCAACGAAAAACGCCAGCAGGCGGCCATGCTCTTTCATAGTGAGCAGGACCGGCTGTACCCCGAGCGGGGATAGGTTCCGGACTTTATAGTACATACCACCCCCTGAAGTATCATTCATAGCAAAGGCCCCTGGAAGGATCCGGGGGCCTTCTGCATAGGGCGGGGCGTTATTCCAAGGGGAATGGGGAATCTCGTGCGCCGTGCCGGACTCGAATGAGGGAAAGGGTGTCGTCCGTCACCCGATAGAAAAGTACGTATTTCCTGATGGGAAGACTGCGTACGCCTTTTCCAATATCATGGCTTCGATCACGGCCCAAGCCTGGCATCTCAGCCAGCACCAGACACTTTTGGTAGAAGGATTAATTGAGCCGCGTCGCCGTGTCCTCATCCTCTTCGGAAACATACGCCCAGATGTCTGCCAAGTCATGTTGTGCTGCTGGAGAAATCTCAACCTGCCGAGTCACGACTTCTGACGCTCGCGGCCCATCGCCCCGATCTGGTTCACATCGAAGGGGAGGCCTTCACCCCGGTCCAGTTGGGATTCACCGAGAGCGATGTCCTGCCGAAGCTGCTTCAGCTTCTCCGCCTCGTACTCTTTTTGCGCTTTCAGAAACGCTTCGAGTCCTTCTGGTAATGTGCTACCCATAAAGGCATCTCCCGGGAAACTTCGATGGTGTTTGCCGCCCGCTATGCACGGTGTTTTCCCGTATTATAGACCATGGTATGCAAATCTCGGGGCCATCCGGACCTTCGATGCGCATGGCACCGTGATCCGGCGGGGGGCTGTCAGGTAAAATAGGCCCCTTTCCGATTCGTATACCCTTAACCACCATCACAGGTCTGCTGCACCATGTCTACCAACGTCTCCTTCAAGCGAACCCTCGTTACGAGCGCGCTGCCCTACGCCAATGGCCACATTCACCTGGGCCACATCGCCGGGGCCTATCTGCCGGCCGATGTCTACGTGCGGTACAAACGCCAGCGGGGCGAGGCGGTGCTCTACATTGGGGGCTCCGACGAGTACGGCGTGCCCATTACGCTCAGCGCCCTGAAAGAGGGCATCAGCCCCCAGGACGTCATCGACCGGTATCACACGGCCAACAAAGACGCCTTTGAGCGCCTGGGTATCTCCTACGATATCTATGGCCGTACCTCGTGGGAACTGCACAACGACACGACCCAACAGTTTTTTACCAAGCTCTATGAAGATGGCTACATCCACCAGGAAGACATGGAGCTCTGGTATTCCGAGACCTCCGACCGTTTTCTTCCCGATCGCTATGTGACCGGCACGTGTCCCAAGTGTGGTGCCGATGGGGCCAATGGCGATGAGTGCGAGAGCTGCGGGGCCCAGTATGCCCCCCAGGATCTGGTAAATCCCGTGGCCAATATCCCCGGGGACAACTCGTCGCCTATCTTGAAGATGTCTCGCCACTGGTTCCTCGACCTGCCGAAATTCCAGGAAGGGCTCAAGACCTGGCTCGATACCCACCCCGAGTGGCGCGCCAACGTGAAGGGCATTGCCTACAGCTGGGTGGACGATCTCCGGTCCCGTTGCATTACCCGCGACACCGATTGGGGGGTACCTATTCCCCTCGACGTGCCCGAAGCGAAGGGCAAGAAAATTTACGTGTGGTTCGATGCGCCCATCGGTTATGTGACCAACACGCGTCAATGGGGTATCGACACCCTCGGCGATGAAACGGCCTGGGAAGGGTGGTGGAAGCAAGAAGATACCCGTCTGGTCCATTTCATCGGCAAAGACAACGTGCCCTTTCACGCCGTGATTTTCCCGGCCATGTTGCAGGGACAGGGCGATTATGTGCTGGCCGACAACGTGGTGGGCAACGAATACCTCAACATCGTGAACCGCCAGACGGGCAAGTCGGAAAAGGGCTCGAAGTCGAAGGGGAACATGATTTCGGTCAAGTGGGCCCTGGAGCATTTCAGCCCCGACGTATTGCGTTATTATCTCTGCGCCAATGCCCCCGAATCGAAGGACGCCGATTTCGATTGGGACGAATTCATGCAGCGCTACAACGGTGAGCTGTGCGACGTGGTGGGCAACTTCTGTCACCGCTCGCTTACCATGACCGTGAAGAACTTTGATGGCCAGGTGCCGCCGGCGGGCGTGTTGGACGAAGAAGACACGGCCATGCTGGAGGCGATTCCCGCCGGACTCGATGCCATCGCGGAATCCCTGGAAGCCTTCCGTTTTCGGCAGGCCCTGGAGCGCTTTATTGACCTCGGGCGCAAGGCCAACGTCTATTTCGACGGCAAGGCGCCTTGGACTACGCGCAAGACGGATATTGCGCGGACCGGTACGACGCTCTACGTGTGTTGTCAGGTGGTCCACGCGCTGTGTCATGCCATGGCACCCTTCATGCCCGATGGGGCGAATAAGCTCGCGGGCATCCTCCACGTGACCTTGGCCCAGGGCGGCCCGGACGGTGGGGAAGATGGTTGGAATGCGGGTAAGGCCCTTTTGCCTTCCGGTGCACCGTTGAATAAGCCCGAGGTGCTGTTTCCCAAGATCGACAAAGACGAGTTGGCTGCGTTGGCCGACCTCCACCGCGATGGGGAAGCCTTCTAGACACCACCACGATGAATGCGTGATGGGACCCATGGGACGTATGCGACCCATGGGTCCCGTTTTTTTGGCTCATGGACAGTTGAAGAGCAAGAAATGAATCACAGCAGTTTATGGTGCCACCCGATCCCACGTGACCGCCGGTCGGGTTCGGGTGGGACGGGAATAATCTTTGGAGTGCAGCAGCTTGCTGCTGCTTTCACGAAGGGAGCTTGCTCCCGGCACGTGTAACGTGTCGTAGTTCTTTACGGTGTGACGTTGACCGGTGTGGGTTCGCAAGCAAGCTTGCTTAGTAAGAGCGTAAGCAAGCTTACGCACTCCAGGGCGTGGCCGTGCTTAAGGTTGAGGGGCTGATGCGACGGGGTAGTGGGACGCCCGCGTGAAGTCGTTTACGATGGTTGTGTGCTGACCTTGCTCCATGCACACGAAACCTCGCGTAGCTCGGGATCGCGCGGCACGTTATCGTATCACGGTGGCACCCCCGCCGTTGGGACGCTACAATGGGTGCTCACGGTTGCGCACACCAACGTCGGGAGACCCCTTGCCATGTCCTGCTGCCACCACTATGACCTCATCACGGGGAACGAACATGTCTTTTCCGTGGACCCCAGTGCCATTCGTTTTGGTGTGGGCGCCCTGGCGGAAGTTGGACACGATGCGCAGCAGCTTGGCTTGAAACGGGTCGCCCTGTTTACCGACAAGGCCGTGGCCCAACTCGAGGCGGTGGCGACGGTGTTTGCGGCGCTCCGTGCGGCCGGTGTGGACGTGGTGATCTACGACGAAGTGCGGGTGGAGCCCACCGACGGCTCCTTCAAAGAGGCGGCCCGATTCGCCCGTGAGGGAAATTTCGATGGCTATGTCTCGGTGGGGGGCGGGTCGGTCATCGACACCTGCAAAGCGGCCAATCTCTATGCCACCTATCCCGCCGAATTTCTCACCTATGTGAACGCGCCCATCGGTGATGGCGTGGCGGTGCCAGGTCCCCTCAAGCCCCATATTGCCTGTCCCACCACGTCGGGCACGGGCAGTGAATGTACGGGCATGGCCATCTTCGACCTGGTGGAACGCCACGTGAAGACGGGCATCGCCTCCCGGGCCTTACGGCCGACCCTCGCCCTCATTGACCCGGAAGTGACGGCGACGCTACCCGCCAACGTGGTGGCTGCCAGCGGATTTGACGTGCTCAGTCACGCGCTGGAATCTTACACGGCACGGCCCTACACCCAACGTCCCGCGCCGGAGAACCCCGCCGTGCGTCCCATGAGTCAGGGGGCCAATCCCTGGAGCGATATGGGCTGCCGCGAGGCCCTGCGTTACACGGGGAAGTACCTCGTGCGGGCCGTGACGGACGCCGCCGATAGGGAAGCCCGCCACGGCATGATGTGGGCAGCCACCTTGGCCGGCATCGCCTTTGGCAACTCGGGGGTTCACCTGCCCCACGGCATGGCCTACTCCGTGGCCGGTATGATTCGCGACTACTGTCCTGCAGGCTACCCCCAGGGCGAAGCAATCTGTCCCCACGGGATTTCGGTGATAGTGGATGTGCCCTCCGTGTTTCGCTTCACGGCGTCCTCGTCGCCCGGGCGGCATCTCGAGGCGGCGTCCTTGCTTGGGGGTGCGGTGGGCAATGCGAGGGAAGACGAGGCGGGGGAGGTATTGGCGGAGACGATTATCGCCATGATGCGCGCCACCGATATGCCCAACGGCATTGGGGCCCTGGGCTATGGAGAGGCCGATATTCCGGGTTTGGCCGAAGGGGCCTTCGCCCAGCAGCGATTGCTGGCGAACTCACCGGTGCCGGTGGACCAAGGTGAACTGCAACGCCTCTATCGGGGCGCGGCACGGTATTGGTGATCCGGAAAACGCTTTGGAGTGCGGCAGCTCGCTGCTGCTTTCACGGAGGGAGCTTGCTCCCGGAACGTGTAAGGTGTCGTAGTTCTTTACGGTGTGACGTTGACTGGTGTGGGTTCGCAAGCAAGCTTGCTTGGTAAGAGCGTAAGCAAGCTTACGCACTCCAGGGAGTGGCCGTGTTTAAGGTTGAGGGGCCCGAAGAAGGAAGGCGTCCAATGCCATGGGGTAGTGGGACGCTGGCCCGGAGTCATCTACGATGATTCTACGCCGCCCTAGCTCCACGCACACGAACCGGCAGGGCCGGATCGCGTGGCACGGGAATAATCTTTGGAGTGCAGCAGCTTGCTGCTGCTTTCACGGAGGGAGCTTGCTCCCGGATTGTGTAACGTTGACCGGTGTGGGTTCGCAAGCAAGCTTGCTTGGTAAGAGCGTAAGCAAGCTTACGCACTCCAGGGAGTGGCCGTGTTTAAGGTTGAGGGGCCCGATGAAGGAAGGCGTCCAATGCGACCGGGTAGTGGGACGCTGGCCCGGAGTCATCTACGATGATTCTACGCCGCCCTTGCTCCATGCACACGAACCGGCAGGGCCGGATCGCGTGGCACGAAAACGAATCGTAGAAAGGGGGAGCTGGAAGCTCTCTCGTCTTGAACTCTACCAGTCCCGTTCAAGACTCCAAGGGTGAGCCACGGCCAATCTTGTAGCGAATTATTCGCCTGCGGGCACCCTATCACTCCCCAGGGCTTTCTGGAGGCTGGCGTAGGCCACGTAGTAATCGTGGATGGCCTGGACGAGGGCGGTCTTCGCCTGGGTGTGCACGAGGGCAGAGTCGATGATTTCAGTCTGGGTGCCGAACCCTTCCTGGTAACGGAGTTTGGCGAGGCGGACGCTTTCGGCGGCGAGGGCGACGTTTTCTTGTCCCGTCTTCATGGCGACGGTGCCTTCGTGGAGGCGGATGAGGGCCTGCTCCACATCCAGGGCCACGAGGCGTTCCAGGTCGGCGTGTTGGAGTTGGAGGCCCGAAATGCGTGCCCGCACTTCGCCTTGTTCGTGCTTCCGTTGGCCCCCGAGGTAGAGGTCCCACTGGGCACCCACGTTGAGTTGCCAGCCATCGGGGAGGACCTGCCCGCCGTTATCCACGTTTACCCAGGAGAGGGATGCCGCGGCCTGGGGAAGATACTTCCCTTTGACGGCCCGGGCTTGTTGGTGGCCCGCAGCGAGGGCGTCGGAAAGGGCGCGCAGTTCGGGGCGCTGGGCCAGGGCGATGGCTTTCAACGCCGCCCCATCCTTCTCGGGCACGGCGTGGGGGAGGTCCTGTTCATAGTCAAGGGGTTGGTTGTCCGGGAGGGCGAGGAGGCGACGGATGTTGAGGTCGGCCAATTGTGCGGCGGCCTCTGCCGAAGCGAGGTCGGCCCGTCGCGCGCCCACTTCGGTCTGGGCGCGGCGCACTTCAAAGGGGGTGACGACCCCTTCCGATTCCAGGGCTTCTGTGTCGGCCAGGTGGCGCTCAAATACGGTCAGGGCCTCGGTGGCCACATGGACGATGGCATGGGCGAGTAGGGCGTCGTGGTAGGCCGTCCGGGCCTGATAGGCGATTTCCGCACGGACCGCTTCGGCGCGCCAGCTTTCGGAGGCGGCGAGGTATTGGGAAGCCTTAATGGCCGCATCGATTTGTCCCCCGGCGTAGAGCACCTGGGTTACCGTGAGGCCGGTGGTGATGGTGCCCTTATCCGGCGCGTAGCCGTCCACACCGATGAGCCGTTGCACCGCTGGCCGTCCGATTTCCTGGTTGAGGCCATCCACATAGGTGTAGGCCCACTGGGCTTTGACTTCGGGGCGTCGCCGTGCCTGGGCCTGGCCTGTCTGGGATTCGCGGAGGGCCACCTCCGTGTCGGCCACGAGCACCTGGGCATTCTGGGCGATAGCGAGGTCCACACAGCGCGCCAGATCGAGGACCAACGTTTCCGGGGCATCGATGGGCTCTTTCGCGGTGTGGTATGCTTCCGAAGCCTCGAGCAGGGGCCCCACATTGCCCAGGAGTTGGTCCAGCGCGCCTGGGCTATCGTCTTCTGCCAGGGCAGCGGAGGAGAGCAGGATCATGGGGATTATGGAGAGTAGTGAGGCGCTTCGCATGGAGGAGGCTTCCCGGGTCGTTGGTTTAACCGGCCACGCAGGGGCGCGGGCGGGGCACATTCGCGGTGTCATCTTAATGGGGGGAACGTGGGGCAGTCAACGACGGTGCCGTCTGGTGCCTCCAATGGAGTAGCGAAAATGAGTAAATTGATTGTGGTGCGCCACGGCCAGGCCTCCTTCCTTTCCGATGACTACGACCGCCTGTCCGATTTGGGAAAGACCCAGTCGAAGGCATTGGGAAGCTATTGGGCGGCGCACGATTTGTTGCCCACCCGGCTGGTCGTGGGACCCCGGGTGCGCCAGCGGGAGACGGCGGAAGCCCTGGTGGAAGCCATGGCGGCAGCGGGGAAATCCGTGCCGGACTGTGTCTTCGATGATCGGCTCGACGAATTCGACTGGGACGGAATCATGGCCTATGCGAACAGTACCCTGACGAAGACGGACCCGAAACTGGCCGCGCTCAAGGCCGCTTTTGACGAGGCTCCGGATGTAACGGCGAAACGGCGCACCATCCAGCACTACATGGAGGCCGTCATGGCCCGGTGGGCATCGGGCTCCTTCCACGAAGACGGCCTCGAAACCTGGCAGGAGTTCGGGAGCCGGGTGGAAGTGGCCATGCGCGTGCACACCGCCGATTCACCCCGGGGGAGCCGGGTGGTGCTGGTGACGTCGGGTGGCGTGGGCGCCGTGACCGTGGGCCGGGTCCTCGGCTTGCTTCCCGAGAAGACCGTGGGGCTCATCTGGACCCTCCGTAATGCCGCCCTGATAGAGTATCTGTACCACGGAGACCACGTGTCGCTCAGTGGGTTTAACAGCGCGCCCCATTTGCCTTCCCCGGAGATGTGGACCTATCGGTAGGGGGGCGACGGGCAGTATGGCTAGAAAGCAGAACCAGGGGTGCCACCCTCAAGCGGGGCGGCCCCGCCGCAGCGCTTGTGGGTGAAAAGACTGCACGGGGAGGGAGTTTTCCGGAATGGATAGCAGCGAATCCACCGACGATTCATGAAGCGCCGCTGACAGAGGTGTCGAAGAGAACGTTAGAAACGAAAGTGGTGGTATCGCAGCAGACTTCACAGCGCAGGAAATCGTGAACGGTATTGCGTGGAGCTTGCACGGGTGTAGTCCCTTCACCCACAAACTTCCCCCGCTTCGCTCCTCCGTTTGAGGGTGGCACCCGTGGAATCCAGGGTGGCACCCGCCATCACGCTCGAAGTGATGCACCATTCCGTCCAGACAAAAAAGAAACGCCATAACAATGGGACTCGTCATGGCGCCACTCTTGGAGGTACGCGTGATTACAACCGGGTTTGATTTGCTGGGACGTGCGCCTCAAACCATTCAATTGTTGTAACCCGCGGTTCAATCGACTTCCGTGTCATTCTGTCGCCTCAACATCCTTGTTTCGGCCGTTGTACTTTAAGTATCGGCAGGGTGTAGCAAAGCTTTAGGATTTTGTCACCATCAGGTGGACGGGGCTGTTTTGGCACCCATGCCGCCCAATTGATACAATGTCCCATTCCAACCAAAGGCGATCTGATGCGTACACTCATATTCGGAAGTAAGGGACAACTGGGCCGCGATCTCATGGAGGTATTCCATCGGGAGTGCGAGGTGAAGGGCTATGATCGGCCTGAAATCGATATTGCCGATGAGGCGGCCCTCCAACCCCTCGTTGAAGAGTTCGGTCCCGACCTGCTTATTAATGCGGCGGCCTACACCGACGTGGAGGCGGCTGAAGATGATCTTCAGGGGGCCTTCCTCGCCAACGAAACCGGTGCCCGCAACGTGGCGGAAATCGCCGCCCATCACAATATTCCCGTGGTCTATTTCAGCACGGATTATGTCTTCGATGGGAAAAAGGGCGCGCCCTATGTGCCGTCCGACCCCCTGGCCCCCCTGGGCGTCTATGGCAAATCCAAGGCGGCCGGTGAGCACGCGACCATGGTGGCCAATCCCCGCCACTTCATCCTGCGGACCGCCTGGCTCTATGGACCGGGCGGCAACAACTTTGTCGAAAAAGTGCTGGGCGCGGCCGCGTCCCGTCCCGAATTAAAAGTCGTGGACGACGAAATCGGGTCACCGACCCATACCCACGATTTGGCCGAGGCGACCCTGGCGCTGGCGAAGACCCATGCCTTCGGCGTGTACCATGCCGTTAATACGGGTTCGTGCAGCCGCTTCGAGTTTGCCCAGGCCTTCCTTGAGATGGCCGGGTCGACGACGCCCATTAAACCCTGCGGCAGCGATGCATTTCCCACCAAGGCCGACCGACCGGCTTACTCGGTGCTGGATACGACCCAACTGACCGAAGCCTCCGGGTATACCATGCCCGCCTGGCGCGATGCCCTGGCCCACTATATGGAACGAAGGAACTCCACCCCATGAAACGCATTCTCGTAACCGGCGGTGCCGGCTTTATTGGTTCGGCCTTCGTTCGCTGGCAGTTGAAACAATACCCCGACGTCCACATCGTGAACCTCGACAAGCTCACTTATGCGGGCAATCTGGAAAACATTGCGGACGTGGACGAGACGCGCCATACCTTTATCCAGGGCGATATCGCCGACCGTGCGGTCATGTTGAAGGCCATGGAAGGGTGCGACGCCGTGGTGAACTTCGCGGCGGAGACCCACGTGGACCGCAGCATTGCCGGGGCCACCGAGTTTCTCCGCACCAATGTGGATGGCGTCTACAACCTCGCCGAATGTGCCAAAGAGACGGGCCTGTCCCGCGTGCTCTTTGTGTCCACCGATGAAGTCTACGGCAGCATCGCCGAAGGCAGCTTCACCGAGACCAGCCCCCTCACACCCCGGAATCCCTACAGTGCCGCCAAGGCCGGGGGCGAGTTGGTGGGTATGTCGTATTTTCACACCTTTGATTTGCCCGTCATAATCACCCGGGGATCCAATACCTACGGCCCCTATCAGTACCCCGAAAAGGTGCTGCCCCTCTTCACCACCAACGCCATCGACGATGAGCCCCTGCCCCTCTACAAAGGCGGGGAACACAATGTTCGCGATTGGCTCTATGTAGACGACCACGCTTCCGGTATCGACTGTGCCCTGCGCAATGGCGTGCCTGGAGAGGTTTACAACGTGGCCGGGGGCAACGAGCGGGAAAATATTGAGCTGACCCGCAAGATCCTGGCCCTCACCGGAAAAGATGAGTCGCTGATCAAGTGGGTACCCGACCGTCCCGGACACGACCGCCGCTATTCCATCAGCGCCGACAAGCTCAAGGCCCTCGGTTGGCAACCCGCCATGCCGTGGGAGCAAGGCATGGAAGAGACAGTCCGGTGGTATCAGGAAAATGAGACGTGGTGGCGGAAGATTAAGTCCGGCGAGTTTCGGGCCTACTATGAAAAGCAGTACGCGACCTTGAAGGGGTAGGGGGCTGCGGGGGCGATGCCCAGGCCTCGATCATTGTGGGACGTGTGAGACCGTTGGGACCCGTGGGACGAATGGTTTCCGGGAGATAGGAACCCGTTGATCAGGCGCTTCTCACTGCCACCGGTCAATTCCAGGCCAAGGGCAATTGGTGGGTATCCATCATGAGCTGCTCCGCCAAAACGAACCGAATCCAACAATCGTGCCGCGCGATCCGGTATTCCCGATTCGTGCGTGCGTCCCGAGCTAAAACTACGTCCTTTCATTAAGGGCCAGAGTCGAGCGAAGCGACCAACGAACCCAGGGCTTGCTTCGCATCGCCCTGGGCTGCGCTATGTCGCCCGTTCCGGGCTAAGATACGACGTTTGGGGTCGGCAATGTGATGAGGCTCCTACCTGGAGATTCTGCGTCTCGTTCTTTCGCATTACTATCCAGTAATTGCTTGTTATTTGAACACGAAAACGAATCGAAATGGTTTGTATTACGTTGCTATTATTAAGGTTGCAATCGTGAATCTTCGTTGGATAGATTCCAAATTAATTGACTATGGAAGGCTCTCTAAGACAACGACTAGCCGTAAAATTCGTGTGAATTTGTGTTCATTCGTGGTTCAACTTTTTGGGTTGCGACCAACGGGTGCTCTATGCGCTCCGTTTCTTCGTGGTGTAGCTCTTCGTTGGTTGGGTCCGTGAGCCGGAGGGGGACAGCCCCGACGGGCTCATAGGCTGTTCGTACTTACCGGCTAGTGTTTCGCCAAGACGTTCACCAGCCTCTTTCATCGACATGACGTCGGTGCAGTCCCCGAGCCTCCGGGTTTCCCGCGTCCCAACGGTCCCACGCTGGCTCCTTAATTCACGCCACGTGGCCGCGCACAGTCCGCGAAGCGGACGACGGCCTAAAGCCTGGGGTGGAGCGCAGCGGAACCCCCAGGAACAGGTTCGCTTAAGAGGAATAGCCCGCGTAGCGGGCGACGACCATATTCCACGGGTCCCACACCGTCGGCACCTCAATCCACGAGGCCGCCTGCAGTCCGCGAAGCGGACGTCGGCCTAAAGCCTGGGGTGGAGCGCAGCGTAACCCCAGGAACCGGGTCGCACAAGGGGAAGAACCCGCGTAGCGGGCGACGGCAATCTCAGCCGAGTACGCAGCTATTCGGAGCCCGTGAGCCCGTTCCTGCCCGTTCGGAGCCGCCTTTCGCCGCTTTCGTATGCCAAACCACGCAATGGCCTGGGCCTCATCTGCCTCGACACCCCAACCTGTTTCGTAGCATCACGCGAGACTTTCCATGGCATCGACATGGCCTTGAGCCACTGCCTGGTTCAATAGTTGGCCCGAGGGGGACCGCCCCGACGGGCTCATGTTCTTTTCGTATCTACCGGCCAGTGTTTCGCCAAGACGTTCACCAGGCTACTTCATCGACATAACGTCGGTGCAGTCCCCCTTTTCTCTCACTCCACGTGGGTGCGCTGGATGAGGGCCTGAAAGGCCGGGTTTTCCTGCAGGGGCGCAAAGTCGGCATCACTCTCGGCTTCCCGTCGGAGCAGGTCGGAGCGTTGGAAGGCTTCCCGTAAGTATTTCAGGGCTTCGTCGGTGCGGCCTTCGAGGCTGTAGAGGCAGGCGAGGTTGTAGTAGGGTTTGGGGTGTTCGGGGAAGCTGTCGATGGCCTTACGGAAATAGGTTTCGGCCTCGTCGAATCGCTCCAGGTCTACCAGCAGATTGGCGTAGTTATTCAGGGGCGAAATGTCGTCGGGCATGTAGGTGAGGGCCTTCTCATACTCCACCAGGGCCTCTTCGAGGCGGCCTTCGGCCCGGAGGATGACCGCCAGGATATTGTGGGGCCGTCCCCACGTGGGGTCGAGTTCCACGCTGCGCCGCAAGACCTCCATGGCCTCTTCCGTGCGTTGGAAGCTGTGTCTTCCCAAGAGGTTACCGAGGTCGGCGTAGGGCCAGCTCCAGTCGGGGTCCAGGGCGATGGCCCGCTTGAAGAGGGCTTCCGCCCCTTGAAAGTTCTGTTCCCGCTTGTATTGGAGGGCGAGCAGATAGGCCCCTTCGGCCGAGGAGACCGTACCCCGTTCCACGTAGACGGCGGCCTCCCGAATCAGGGCCTGGGTTTCCCGCTGGAGGATATTGACGTCGTCTTCGAGGAGTTCAATGGCGCGGGCGACGAGGGCATCGGGGTCGTCGGCGAGGACGGGGGCATGGGCGATGGAGTTGCGGGAGATGTAGATGATGGAAGCGAGGATGACGACAAAGAGGGTAAAGGACCAGAGGAGGAGGTGGCTTTTCATATCCGGGCCTCCTTGGAATCGGGGCACCGAAGTGACCTAACCGCTCGCTTACTGACCATATCACCTCGCCCGTTTCCGTTGCTGCCGCACGTACTCGCCCCTCTATTATGGAACGAAAACCCCTTCCATGCAAGCTGTGACCCTGCCACCCGTCCCGACGGCCCGGCTGGAGCGTAACACTCTTGGGGGCGCTCAGGTTGCGCCCCTATGCCCCAAGCGGGTATCCTTAAGGCCTTTGACGGTCAAAACCCGATTTTTCAGGGCCAGTTGTCCCCCGGTCAGTCGGATACCCAGGGGTTTTCGCCGTCCGTCCCCCCTTTCTGAATATTCAGGTCCGATGGGATGCGTCATATCGTCTCGACGTGTGGTTAGTTCATGGACCCAATCGTGTGTGAAGACAAGAAAAAGTGGAAGCTCAATGGAAGTAATCATCAGACCAACTGAAAACGATGCGGCCCAGTTAACGGCAGACCTGATCGCGAATGCGCTGATTGAAAAGCCGGATCTGGTCCTGGGGCTGGCCACGGGCCGTACCATGGAAGGGCTCTATGCCCGCCTGGCGCAGAAGCACGCGGAGTCGGGGCTGGACTTTTCGAAGGGGACGACCTTCAATCTGGATGAGTACATCGGGTTGCCGCCGGAGGATCCCAATTCCTACCGCAGCTATATGAACGCCCACTTGTTCAACAAGATCAATATCGATTTGGCGAATACCTTTTTGCCCAATGGCACGGCGCCGGATCTCGACAAGGAATGTGAGGGCTATGAAGCCAAGATCGCCGAGCATGGTGGCATTGACCTCCAGTTGCTGGGTATTGGCAGCACGGGCCATATTGGCTTCAACGAGCCGCTGTCGGCCCTGGGCAGCCGCACACGGTGCAAGGCCCTGACGCCGGGCACCATCGCGCAGAACTCACCCCTCTTTGATAACCCGGAAGACATGCCGAAGCGGGCCATCACCATGGGTGTGGGCACCATTCTCGACTCCAAGCGCTGCATCATGCTGGTGACCGGTGCGGCCAAGGCCGATATCATCGCCAAGGCCGTGGAAGGGCCCCTGACCTCCATGATCTCCGCGTCGGCCCTCCAGCTTCACCCCCGGGCCACGGTTATCGTGGATGAGGCGGCGGCAGCCAAGCTGGAGAACCGGGGCTACTACGACTGGATCTTCCAGAATGAACCCGAATGGGCTCCCTATCGGTAATCGTTTGACAAAACGACGGTTTCCCAAGATAATTACTAAACATACCCGCTACACCATACGCCTTTGTATGGTGTAGTTTTCATGTCGGGCCATCGGGTCCGGGGAAATGAATACCAACAGGGAGATTACGGATATGATGGGAAGACGAACGGCATTGGGATGCTTCGCACTGGCCATGGCCTGCGCAGGCAGCATGGTCGTTGCTCCGGTGGCGGAAGCCCGGGAGTGGAAGGTCTACGAGAATAAGAAATATGGTTACTCGCTGAAGATTCCGGCGGAGTTTGAGTTGCAAAGTGAAGATAAGTCCACCACGTGGATCTATCAGCCCGGTTCGGTGGCGACCCCGGCCGGCAAGAAGAAAAAGAAAAAGAGCTTTTCGATCGGTGCCCGTATCAAGGGCATCAACGTGGGCACGACCCAGAGCGAAGAAACGACCGGCAGTAGTGGCGGCGGCGGTGGGCTTGAGAGCGCGCTCAGCATCCACGTCAACTGGGTCTGGATGCCTGATGTGGATCCGGGCACCCTCTTCAAGGCCAACATGGACTCGGTGAAGAAAGACATGAGCTCCCCGGATCCGAATTACACGGATCCCATCGTCTTCGATAAGAAGAAGGGCTATGCCTATGAGGGCAACACTTTCTGGTACAAGGAAGTGGACAAGTCCGATGGCGGAGAAATTCACCGGTGGCACATCCATTCGTCCGGCAACAAGAGCGACTATGGCGTCATCCTGGCCGGAACCTATGACCAGGTCAAAGAGTGGGCCCCGGTCTACGAAGAAGTCGTCAAGAGCTTCAAGTTGATTCCCATCGAGAAATAATCCCATCCTGCTATGGAATGACAGGCCCGCACTTCGGTGTGGGCCTTTTTTTGATGGGTGGCAGGGGGGCCTCTCCGCGTCGTCCTATCGCCGGCGACGCCGGGTCGGGGAAAAGAGCGGGTACCGGCAGAGCGCGACCCCCATCGCGGGTATCGCGAAGAGGAGAATGAGGCCCAGGGTAAGGGTGCGCCGGGCGGTCCATTCCACAGGCTCCGTGGATTCGGCGGCCTGGCTCGTCGGGGCATTTTCCACCGTGGAAAGGGCGTTCTTTGCCCCATCGTCCGTTGCGGGGGAAGGCGTGTGGGTGGCCGTTTCCCGAAACAGGCGACCATCCTTGGGGAGGGAGGAGGGGGTATCCCTTTCTGCAGACGCCTCCCCTTCCCCGGGGGGCAGGGCATGCCTGGGCGCGTTTGTCCCAAGGGAAATGGGGGGTACGGTAATGTTCGGGCCGGGCTGGGCCTTGCTGCTTCGGGGAATGGGGCCTGCGTTGGGGCGCGCCGGGACGTCCGGGTCTGTCATCTCCGGATCGGCACTGACCTCGCCGGGGGAAGGATCACCCCCGTCGGGCGTTTCCGCTGCCCCGACACGGACGGTGCGGGAGACGGGATTCGCCCGATTGCCCGCGCTGTCGGTGACCCCATAGGTGAGGGTGTAGTCCCCCGGGGTGGTGACGTCCACCTGTCCTGCCACCTGAACCTGGTTGCTGAGGTCGCCATCTTCGGCGTCTTGCGCCTGGGCACCGGGGTCTGCGAAGGGGGTGTTGATTGACCAGGGGAGCAGGGCAGGCCCGAGGAGGGTCACCACGGGGATTTCATTGGCCACACCGTCCAACTGGGTCATGAGGGGGGCCGAGTTGCGTCGGGGGTCGGATTCCAGGCGGTATTCCACCTGACCGGTAATGAAGCGGGAGCCGGCGTCCCGGGCGGGAATCCGCAGGGCATAGCGGAGCACGACGGGCACAGCCGGGGAGACCCAGCCGAACTCCAGCACGCCGGTAGCGCCCTGGGGCGGGAGGATGTCGGGCGAAGGGCCAGCGTCGACGTAGAGGCCTTCAAAGGTCCAGCCGGACGGGACCGTTTCATAGAGCCCCAGGGCGAAGAGGCTTTCATCGGCGGTGGCCGAAATGCTTACCTGTACGATGAGCTCCTCGCCACCGACGAAGACCCCCGCGTGGTTGCGTTGGAGCAGGATGCCTGCCGGATTCGGGTCTTCCACCGTATCCGTGCTGTCTTCCTGGGCCGGCAGGAGGGGCATGAGCAGGGTTCCCACGAGCATGAAGAGGAGGAGGTGGGGGGACCTATGGGTGTGACGGGGTATCATGGCCCCATTATACGCGAATTGCGGCCCGGCGTGGTTATAGTTCCTGGGCGGAGGAAGTGAGGATATCGGTCGTTTCGGCGGCACCGTCCCCCTGTCGAAACTCTGCATGCCCCTGAAGGGTGGCCACACCGGAGGCATTCAGCGGAATACCCAGTGAATAGGTGAAGGTGTAGGGGAAACTGGGAGGTTGAATCCAAACGAAATTGAGATCCCCCTCGGTGCCATTCTGAGGACGGAGGGCGGGCAGTCCCCCCTGGGGGCTGGATGCGCCGGTATAGACCCACCCGGACGGGGTGGTTTCTATGAGGGCGATGGCACTGATGTCCACATCTTCCCGGACCTCAATCGTGAGGGTTACGTCGAAGGTGGAGCCGGGGGTGTAGGAAACCCGGTGGGTGCGCGTCAGCGCGACCGCATCACTCAGGGTGGGGGGCACATCGGGTTCTGCAGGACAGCCGGTGAGCAGGAGCCCGGTCCAGATCAGGGTCAGCAGGGCGCAATTCAAGCGGTATTCGGGGTGGATCATGGTGCTCCTCGACGTGGCGGTACAGCATAACTCATTACGTACAATACCGGTCGGCCCCGAAATGTTACAGAATGGTGTGTTTTTTAGCGGGATTTTCGGGAAAACCAGGCCGCATGGAGGAGGCGGGCATAGATCCGGAAGGAGTCGTGGAACTTGCGGAAGTGGGACGAGGCATTCCCGGTCTCGTAGATGGTGCGAATGGGCACGGGGACGGCCTTCCAGCCCTCCCGGATGGCCTTGACGATGATTTCCATCTCCGTCTCGTAGCGGCCACCGGACACGGTCTGGAGCACGCTTTCTGTAAAGGGGCGGGAGAGGAGGCGGTAGCCACTCTGGGTGTCGGGGAGTTTGTGGCCGAGCAAGAGGGCGGTGACGGTGATGGTTACCTTATTGCCAAAGCGGCTTCGCCAGGGGATGTGTTGGCCTTCAAACACGCGCGAGCCAATGACCAGGTCGGCCTCGTTTTCCTGGAAAGCCGCGTAGAGGCGCGGCAATTCGGCGGGATCATGTTGGCCGTCGGCATCCAGGGCGCATACACAGGCCACGTCGGGGTGGGCCAGGGCCGCCTGGAAACCGGCCAGAAGGGAATGGCCCTTCCCCTTATTCTGGGGGATGCGGATGATTTCGACCGGCAAGTCGGCCAGCGACGTGATGGAATCATCGGTGGAACCGTCATCGACGACGATGACCTGGTCCAGCTGCTGGAGTACCGCCTCCACGACGGGGCGGACCCGATCCCCGGCGTTGAAACAGGGGATGATGGCGATAAGGTCGCGGGGTCGGTCTCTATGTTCATCGGTCATGGTGATAACTTCAGCGCTCAGGTCGTTCACCCCGCCGCCATCGCCGCCCCAACCCCGACAGGACAAGATGGGTCGGGTCAGTTGGCTTGTTTGGCTTCGTGGGCCTGCTTAAAGATCTTGGCCTGGCGACTGGCTTCCCCCACCAACTGGGCGATACGCTCGGCACTTTCCTGCAGGTTTTGGATAACGCTCACCATTTCCTCGCGGTAGTCGAGCTCCATACCAAGCAAATCGGCCGAGGTCATGACGCTTTGTAAAGGATTGTTGACATCGTGGGACAGCTTGGTGAAGTGCTCCAGCAGGTCATCAATGTCTTCGTGGACCGGCGCGTCTTTCGCATCGAGGGCGCGGGTCAGGGCATTGATGCGCAGGGCGGCCTGAATCCAGGCTTTGAGCATGTTGTCTTCGATGGGCTTGGTGATATAGCCGTCGGCGCCGGCGTCGAGCCCCTCACGGATACTGGCGTCGTTGGTGTGGACCGCCGAAATAAGGACGATAGGGATGTTCCGAGTGGATTCGTCCTGCTTCAATTGGCGGCAGACTTCGATACCGCTGATATCCGGCATTTGCACGTCGAGCAGGATGAGATCGAGATCCGGGTTGGAGCGGGCAATGGCCAGCGCAGAGTCTCCGTCGATGGCCTCGAGCAGTTCGTAATTGTATCGCTGCGAAATGAGCTTCCGAACCAGCATGAGGTTGACGGAATCGTCATCGACGATAAGAATTGTTTCGTTGCGTTTCATACCCCACTCCTCCTGAACAAATAACTTCACACTTCAACGAGTATAGCATTCCGATTGGGCAGAGTGTAGCGAAATTTCCCGCCGTGCGGGAAATGCCGGGTACGGGAAAACCCAAAGCGGGTGTTGCGGGTCGATTTTCCGGGGGTGGACAGGGTAAAGTACTCCGAATGAACATTTCCGCACGATGTGAGTACGCGTGTCGCGCCCTGGTTGAGTTGGGTGCCCACTTTGCCGCGCAGCAGACGGTGACCTCCCAGGAGATCGCCGAGCGCCGTCATATTCCCGAGAAGTACCTGGTCCACATCCTGCTCCAACTCAAGCGGGCGGGTCTGGTGCGTAGTCTTCGGGGTTCACAGGGGGGCTATCTGTTGGCCCGGGCGCCCGACGAGTTGCAGTTGCTGGAAATCGTGGAAGCCATCGATGGGACCATTCTCCACCCGCTGCCCGTAGAAGATTCTGCCGCCGACGTGTTAAAGCCCGCCTGGGAAGAAGTGGCCCGGGGGATACGCACCGTTTTGGCGGGGACCACCCTCCGAAATCTCATGGACAAAGCGGCCACAGACAACATGTATTACATCTGACAGTGTGGTCAGGGGGCTAATTGCGTCGTGCCGGTGCGGTCTTATCGCGAATCATATCGTGGGTGATCTTGTCGTCTTGGGACGGACCATGATCCGGCGTGGGAGGCGTTTCTTCTTCATACTCCAACGCGAAGATGGCATCGATAGACGTTTCCAGCGCAGCCGCAATGCGAAGGCACACCAGAATAGAGGGGTTTAAGCGCCCCTTTTCGATGGCCAAAATGGTCTGGCGGGTTACCCCCACCTCGACCGCGAGGTCCGACTGACGCATGCCCTTTTGATTGCGCAGGGATTTAACCCGGTTCGTGACGGTTGAGCTCTTGTTCATAGGCGTATGGTATCGCTTATTATTATCTAGTTCAAGTAGACGCCGAAACAAATATGGAATGATGCGGAACGGCGATCGAGGGGATCGCCCTGCCTACCCCTGGGAGTGTCTTATGCGTATGCTTTTCGTTTTATTGTTTGCTATTGCCGCGTGCCCCGTATTCATTGCCCGCGCTCAATCAGTAACAGAGTACCCTTCCATACAGGCTGCGATCAATACTAATCCCCATGTAATGCTTTTTGTACCTCCCGGCATACACCGCATTGAGGGCGCGATCCATCTCACGACCGAGGGCAGCGGCCTCTATGGCCCCGGTACCATTGAGCAAACGGCTCCCGGCTCCACGATTATAACGGTGGAAAATACATCCCTCGTTCGGATTGAAGGAATTACGTTAACACGCAGTCCTGCGCCGGAACCTGCCCGGGGGGCAGGGCTGTTTATCCACAACAGCAAGCTGGTGGAGATCTCGGGCGTCCGTGTGGTCGACCACCATGCCCGGGATGCCGCCATCGAAGTCCGCAACTCCCAGCAGGTCACCATCCGGGACTCTCTGATCCGAAACTACAAGTGTATCGCCATCGACGACCGGACCGACTCGCCCCTCTATGGCTATGCCTTTCGCGCCATCGACGGCACCGGTATCCTGGTCAATGGCAGCACGGGCACGCTAATCGAATCCAACCGAATTATCGAAGACCGCCTGCTGCCGACCCGCGCGGCCATGGACCAGTATAAGCTCGGTGAGGTCACCATTCGTCCGGATGAAAAGGGCAAGCTCATGCCCCGGGAGGCGTGGGATAAGAACTATGTGAGCAACTGGCACCAGGGCTCGGCCATTGTGGTGACCAGTCCAAGAGATACCCACCATACAATTATTCGGGGAAACTACCTGCAGAACTGTGCCCAGGGCATCGACATCCACTCGGACCACGTGGTCTGTACGGATAACATCGTGGACCACGGCATGATGGGTGTGAAGATGACCCACGGCAGCCGCAATGTTATCGTGGCCAATAACCTGCTGACCCACATCGACCTGTGGGGCATTCTGGTGAATCCGGGGGCCGCGTCGGAGCATGCGGTGGCGGCCACGGAAGGCAGCCCGGCGAAGGCGGGGAACCACGACAGCGGGATTACCATCACCAACAATCAGATTACCGACTACGGCTACGGCCATGAGTATTGGAACTGGGGTGGGAAACATGCCGATGCGGGAGGGAGCCGGGCCATCTCGCTCATGGGCAAGCAACTCGAGGAGAACCCCAACCTGTCGGACATCCTAATCCAGGGGAACATGGTGTATGACAGCGGGCGGGATGGCGTGATGGTCGATGGCGAGCTGGTTCAGGAGGGGCCCCGCTATCGCTTTGCGCTGTATGTGGAATACGCGCCCGACGATGTGCGCTTTCCGAAAAACGTGCGGGTGGTGGATAATTTGTTTCATCCGGGGCGGGATGGCGTGAGTAACGTGGCGTTGCCGGGGTTGGAGTGAGGGCGGAATTGAAGTGTCTTGTGGACTCTGTGGACGTGGTGGACGACGACATCGAAAACGTCTGACTATTGAGCGATGTGCCCTTTGCCTCGGACAGGAATGCCCGCGCGCCTGATGGGTATATATCGAATCGCGCTGGTTGTCAGACATGAGGTAGGATGGCCCTGACGCGATGTGATGGTCTCAAATCCTGGAGTCAAACAACAATGAACCGACGCGCCTTTCTGCAACGCACCTTCCTGGCGGGGGTCACTGCGACACTGGGTGCCACCGCAACACCAGCGAAGCGTCCCAATATTCTCTTCGTCATGACCGACGATCAGGGACCTTGGAGCTGGGGCGACGGGCACCCCGATGCGCGCACACCCCACATTGACCGGCTCCGTGCCGAGGGCGTCCATCTCGCGAACTACTTCGCGTCGTGCCCGGTATGTAGTCCGGCGCGGGCGAGCATGCTCACGAGCCGTTATCCGCTGGAGTTTGGCTTTGCCGACTATCTTCCCGAATCCCTGGACCCCACGGCCGGGTTGGACCCGTCCTTTCCGGTGTGGCCTCGCGAACTGCAGCGGGCCGGTTATCGCACGGGGCACGTTGGGAAGTGGCATGTGGGCGACTCAGACCGGAGCCACCCGACCCAGCTTGGCTACGACTATTTTGCGGGCTGGCGGCATGGGGCCCGTACCTCCAAAGATCCCGTCATGGAAATCGAAGGGGCGCAACGGCCGATGAAAGGCTTTACGCCCGATATCCTCACCGACCTGGCGCTCGATTTTATGGGGAAGGGGGGCGACGCGCCCTTTCTGCTGTCGCTCCATTTCTGGGCGCCCCACGCCAACACGGCGAACAAGACGCCCGACGGCGATCGCACGTGGCTGCCGGTGAGTGATGGGGATTGGGATTTGTTTAAGGACATCACACCGACCCTGCCCGAGCCCCGCCATCCGGATCTGGATGTGCTCCGGGCGGAGCGCATGACGCGGGAGTATCTGGCCAGCGTGCACAGTGTGGACCGGAACCTCGGGCGGGTCTTGGCGGCCCTCGAGGCGAACGGCCAGGCCGACAACACCATCGTGGTCTTCACCTCCGATCACGGATTCAACATGGCCCACCACGGCATCTGGCACAAGGGCAATGGGCGGTGGCTGTTGAAGAATAATCAGGGCAATCGGGCGAATCTCTGGGACAACTCCCTCCGGGCCCCGGCCTTTATTCGCTGGCCGGGGAAAATCACGGCGGGCAGCACGGTCACCCGCACCACGTCGTGCCTCGATTGGTTTCCCTCGTTATTGTCTATGGCCGGCGTGCCCCATCCGGAAGGGGTGGTCCTGCGCGGTCAGGACATGGCCCCTTTGTTGCGTGGAGAGACTCCGGCCTGGAACGATGATTTTTTCGTCCAATATGACCAGCGGGCCTCTCTGCCGGGATCGGCGAACATGCGGGGCTACCGCACGCCGACGTGGAAGTTGGTACGGGATTTTCAGAATGAGGGCAAGGACGAGCTCTATCATCTGGCGGAAGACCCGGGTGAGTTGGAGAATCTCATTGCTTCGGAAGACGGGGTAGTGAAGGAGGTGTTGTCGGAGCTGGACGCAAAACTCAAGGGCATGATGGTTGCGGTGGATGACCCGTTGCTCGAAGGCAGTGATAGCTCGGCGAAGTGACGGGGCGATGATGCAGTGGACTTGGTGGACGATGTGGACGCCGTGGACCACACGTGCGGGCGTGGGAGTGCCATCCGCTTCGCGGATTCGTCGGGGTGCGTCTGGCTTTCCTGGGGTTCCGCTCGTTCCTCGCTCCACCCCAGGCTAATGGCTGCCGCACCTCCGGTGCTTGAAGGTCTGGCGTCACGAGTGTTTCTGGGGATTCGCTCGATCCTCGTTCCACCCCAGGCTAATGGCTGACGCACCTCCGGTGCTTGAAGGTCTGGCGTCACGAGTGTTTCTGGGGATTCGCTCGATCCTCGCTCCACCCCGGGCTAATGGCTGCCGCACCTCCGGTGCTTGAAGGTCTGGCCCTCATGGGGTGTGTTGGGTCGGGGGACGTCGGTGCAGTTCCCGGGCCCAATTCTGGTTCAGCATCCCGTTCTGACCAGCTCAGCGACTTTTCCGACGAGTTCGCCTTCTTTCGCGGCGCTGGAAAGATAGAGTTCATAGTGGCTCAGGTTGTAGTGCCAGGTGACATCAAGGAGCAGGTCGCTCTCACCATTGCGGTCTAAGTCACCGGCCCAGACCACTTTCGGTATGCCATCGAGTACAAAGGGTTTGATATGGCCCAGCTCCTGGGTGATGTAGCTGGGTTGTTGGCCAGCGACCAGCAGGAAGTGATAGTCGTGAAAGTAAATGGCACCCCACACGGTGTGCTCTCGAACATTTCCGATGGCGATCAGCGACCGATAGTCGACCCGTTTGTCTTTAACGAGCGAAAGATTCAGTTGCTGGCCGGGATAGAGGAAACCGAGATTGGTTGGCAAATCGGCGGATGCCAGTGGGCCATCGGTCGGGTTGGGCAGGCCCTTGATGAGGAACACGGGCGTCGACTTCTGCGGGATGCTTACCCTTCGCCCCGTCTTTTCATCTTCAGCATCCATGATGCCATCGTATTCGATGGTCACTGTCACCGGCGCGGGCTGGAGGGTGAAGCCCCCGCCTTCCGGAAAGATGCCCCACCATCCGTCCCCGGCTTCGGCCTTGAACTCGTTTTCATGAAACTGGCCGGTGGTCAATATCTGGATCGGCTCTTCGGCCCGGGCCGACAGGGTGACCAGTGCGATGAGGGTTATCATCGTCGCGTATCGGATGGTCTTCATGGGGTTGTTTTCTCCCAGCGGATATGAGTATCAAGCCACCATTGCTGCTAAGGGTGTAATCCGCCGTTACGCGAATAGGTTCCCGGGGACTGCATCGACACAGGAAACATGTGCTTTTCAGAGGGGGACAGCTCCGACATCCGAGTGTTTGTTGGTGGGTGGCATCTATTGGTTGGGCCTCACGTAGTCCTTGTGAGAGCGGGTTCTTGTCGTCGGTGCAGTCCCCGGGTATAGTGTGTCTATCCATGTGTTACGGTTTCTGAGGATAGTTAGATGTTTATCGACTGGCCCTATCGCCTTGCCCTCGTCGTCATTGCGGGGTGTCAATTGAGTATCAGCCGTCGCTATATGAAGCGGACGGGGGCGGGGGCAACCCAATTGAAAGGGCGGGCGGAAGGCGTTCTGCTGACGGTGGCGCTGGGCGTTTCCTACGTCGCCTATTCGCTGGCGGTCCTGGTCTACCTGTTGAATCCTTCTTGGATGGCGTGGTCGTCGCTGTCGCTTCCGCTGGGCGTCCGTTGGGTGGGTGCGGCGCTGATGGCCTTGGGTGCCGCCCTCCATATCTGGGGTATGCATCACCTCGGGAAAAACCTGACCATCACCATCGCTACGCGGGATGGCCATACCCTCACCACGACGGGGCCCTTCGCATGGGTCCGTCATCCCCTCTATGTGGGTGGGATGGTCGAGTCTCTCGGGGTGTGTCTGCTTGTGGAGAATGTGGCCGTGGCGATTTTCGCGCTCGCGTTCTGGGCATTCGTCGCCTGGCGAACGCCCCTGGAAGAAGCACGGCTTGTGGAGACCCTCGGCCCGGAATATGGGGACTACATGGCCCGTGTGGGACGCTTTTTTCCCCGGGGACTACTTCGACGCGGTTAGCGTGGGTAAAGGGCGCGGTGTCTATGAAGAGGGGGACGGCCCCGACGTCTGAGTGTTTGTGGGTGGTGGGGGTGTCTAACAGTTGGACCTCACGTTGTCCTTGCCTGAACGGGCCTACTGCGTCG
>JAXMOL010000062.1:0-42638 GCA_034669905.1 Candidatus Hydrogenedentota bacterium | reverse complement strand
CCGGGGACTGCACCGACGGCGTCAACTCAGCCCCCGAAAAGTAACAATCCGTGCCACGCGATCCGGCCCTGCCGGTTCGTGTGCATGGAAGCTCGATAGACGACGGGCCCGTAGGGCGTTTAAGTCCTTGAAGAGGGGGACAGCCCCGACGTCCGGGTGTGGCCTGCTTTTTTGGAGCGGCCTGTTTTGCCACGGCGTGATATTCGCTTTGTTACGTTTACTGCGTCGGTGCAGTCCCCGTTTTGGGCCGTCGTTCACCCACAAGCTTCCCCCGCTTCGCTCCTCTGCTTGAGGGTGGCACCCGGGGGCGTCCCTTATGTCGGTGCAGTCCCCGCTTCGCGGCGGCCGTAGAGCCAGAAGGGGAAGGCCATGAGGGTGTTGGCGAGGAAGAGCAACAGGAAGACCAGTGCGAATCCGAAGGCCTCGGCGTGGCCCACGCCCAGCAGGGGCAGGGTGGCGACAAGGAAGGCGTCCCGGGTGCCGATGCCGTTGATGGAAATGGGGATCATGTTGATGAAGGTCGCGGCGCACAAGACGCCGACGAGTTCGAGGAAGGTGACGGGCAGTCCGAGCACGGAGGCGATAAAGTAGAGGTGGGCGCAATAGATGAGGATGCTGAGGAGGGTGAGGAGCAGTATCTTCGCCAGGAGTGCCGAGGACATGCCGCGCAGGCTCTGGAGGAAATGGCGGTAGGCGTTGGGTAGTTCGTGGGCCACGTTTGCGGGCATGCGGGCCATGATGCGGGTGAACTGGCGTTTGACGAAACGCCGGATGGTGGCGCGGGAGGGGGAGAGGAACGGGGGTAAGGCCATGGCCGTGGCGAGTTGGCCGTAGCCCTGTTGGAAGAGATAGAGGAATCCGAAGCAGCCCATGCTGAGCAAGAGGAAGAGATCGGCGAGGCGGTCGACTAGCACGGAGGCAATGCCCACACCCAGGTTGACGCCTTGCTCCCGATGGAGGCCCCAGGCGCGGTAGACCTCGCCGACGCGTCCGGGAGAAATGAGTCCGAGAAAAGTGCCGCTGAGGTAGAGGCGATTGGCCTGTAAAAAGGGGAGGGCCACACCATGGCTTTGGAGCCACAGGCGCCACCGAAAGGCCTTGACGGCGGTGTGTACGTAGAAAATCGGGAGGGAGAGGAAAACCCACCCGTTGAGCTCGCCCAGCACGGTGCCCAGGGCCTGGCGGTCAATCCAGGAAAAGAGCAATCCAAGGAGCGCGATGCCGCAGGTGAGTTTGAGGAACCAGGTCTGGCGGGTCGACATGCTCCGGCCCTACTTCCAGCGCACGTCGTAGTGTTGCACCTGGGCGTTACGCTTGGGCCGGGTGGCGTTGCGCCAACGCTTGCGCACGAAGAGAAAGGCGCGGCCCGTGAGTTCCAGGGGCAGGAGCTGGACGATGGCCCGGGCCAGGCGGCTGCGTCCCACGACAAAAATCAGGGCGAGGAAGATTCCCACGAGCTGCTGACGGGGTGTGCAGGGGGCGGTGTAGCCATAATCGGGCACGGGCTTGCCCATCCAACGTCGGAGGCGCATGCGGCTCCACACGGCGTACTTTTTGTTGTAGAGACCGTGGGAATGCATCGACAGCGCGTCGTCCAAATCGGTGGCCTCGTTACGTATCACCCCCGCATCTGTGCATTCCTGAAAGATGGCTTCGCCCCGGGGCGTGCGGACGGCCAGGAGGCTGAAGCCTTCGTGCCGCTCTTCATAGCGCGGTGCCCACGCGTCCCCGAAGGAAATGTCGGCCAGTTCGTTGGAGAGGTCGACGCAGAGCATGGAGCGCTCCACCGAATAAAAGAGGGTCATGTAGTTGGCGTAAAACTTGTCGAGCTCCAGGATTTGGCCGTCCCGCATGGTCACCCGCAGCTTGCCCGGCCACGCGCCCGCGCGGTATTCCACCTGGGCCACGGCGTCGAGATCGGGGAGGCCCTGCTTACGGAGAAAGGCCGAGATGGCGGTGAAGTGTTGGATGGCCCCGCAATAAGAGCCGAGGATGACAGAGATCTTCTCCATCACCGGATGCTGCAAGGCTTCGAGTTTGCGCAGGGCATGGACCTGATCGGGCAGGGCCACCAGGGCGACCTGGCCCTCAAAGGCGGCGATTTCCCGAAGGACCGTGTTCAGTGGCGCGAGGGAATACTTGCTCTGTTGCGATTGCTGGAGCGTTTCCCAGTCTGTCGCGATGACGGCGCGGGGGACGAGTGGGTCGTCGGGGTGATCGATGAGACAGGCCACGCCCTGGACGATGTTGTTCTCCAGGAGGTGCCGGGCCATGGCCGTGATGGAGCCACCACTGGCACCGGCCGCACGGATGGCGTCGTCGGCGGCCCAACTCACGTGCCACGACGTGGCATGACCCAGCAGCATATTCTCCGGCAGGGCATTCATGACCTGTTGGTTGAGGGCGGCGAAGTCCACTTCCGCCCCCGGACAGGCGGCAAGGCAGGTACCTTCACAGTCGCCACAGTCGCGGGTCTCGTCAATTTCCGGGAGGCACTGGTTCAGCAGGTCGGTGAAGTGCAGCTTTTCCGCCGGGCAGATGCCCACGCAAGTGCCGCAGCGGGTGCAGAGACCGCCATCAATGATGTCTCGTTTCAGGCGGGCGAGGCTGTCGTGGGCTGTACTCATTCGATGACCAGCATCCCTTCGGCGGTGTAGCGCCGACGGAGGGTCAGGGGGCCACCCGCCAGGTCAATGGGGATGACGCCTTCGTCAAGATAGAGTTCCTGCGGTTCAAAGAATCCGGTGGAGGCAAAAGAAAAGGCGCGCTCGGTTTCGAGTTGCAGCACGAGATTGAGCACCGGCTCGTCCACCTTGATGTGGTCCGTCACTTCGACGGCGTTTTCGGTGACCACAATTTCGCGGAGTACCGTGCCCACCGATTCTCCGGCGCTCACGGCACGACCCCGGAGGAAGTCGAGGAAGCGTCGGCGCAGCAGGGCAGGCACGAGGAGGTTGAAGGACCGCACGGCAATGTTTTTCCAGGGGGAGATGGTGATGGGTTTGTTGACCACCAAGTGGGCCGTGATGCGCGCGCGGTTTTCTTCCAGGTTGATGTTGGTGTGGGGGTCCAGGAATTGGGTCGTGACCACCTGTCCGTCGGGAATATCGCCGAAGTAGCCACAATCCACAAAGGCGTTCTCGCCCATATCCAGGTGGAACACGCCGCCTTTACGGAGATTGGCGATCAGTTTGTAGTCGGCTTCTTCGACACACCAGAGCCCCGCCTGTTTCAGGTGATGGGCCCCCGTCAAGGTCGGAGGGGCCGTTGCGTCGCCCGCTTGCAGTCCCCGGGCGGCGTGGGCGGCGAGGAGATAGAAGGGGCTCAGGTAGGCCAGGTAGCGGTCGTCCAGGCATTCGGCAATGACGGCGTGGGCCCCCGAATCGAGGTGGGTCAACAGAAAATGGTAAAGCCGTGCGCTGGGGTCGTTGGCGTTGCGATCCAGGACGGCCCCGACGGGGATGAAGTAGGCGGTGTTACGGCTGCCGTAGATGCCGCCCACGGTGCCGTCCCGATGGAGTACATGCTGGAGGAAGGTGGCGCTGCGGTCGGCCATGCGCCGTGCGCGTGCGTCTTTCGTGCGATGGGCGAGGAGTACCAGATAGGTATGGGTGAGGGAGGCATAGCCCACGTCGGCGCCGCCATATTCGGGAAACCAGCCTTCGTCGGTCTGGAGGGTGTCGAGCGTTTCCAGGAGGTCGCTGAGACCTTCTTCATAGCCCCTGCCGGGGTCGAGGGCGGCGAGATTCATGAAGGCCGCTGCGGCACCCGAAACCTGGTTGCCCGCGAGATGCTCTTCGGTGCGGGCGAGCCAGCCTGCCGCCCGATTCAACATGGTGTCAAGGGCCTGGCGGAGGCTGCCCGTGAGATTGCCGCCGAGTTGCAGCACCGTTTCAGAAATATAGAAGGTGACGAAAGCCGTCGCGGCATAGGAATCCTGTCCGCGATAGACTTCATCAAAGCAGCCGTTGCGCCGCTGGATGCGGAGGGTGAAGGCGAGGATGGCCTCGATCCATTCCAGGAGCATGGGCGATTGGTAAAAAGGGTTATGGGGGTGATCCCATTTCCAGACCAGGGCGAAGGTCAGCACCATTTCCTGCATCTGGGCGTTGGCAATGTCTTCAATGCGGTAGTGCCAGTGATTGCGGCAACAACAGCCATAGGTGGGCGAATGGGGGTTGCGGTCCACCTGGCTCAAGAGCCGGGGCATGTGCATCAACATGGGATCCGCAAAGAGATCCGATACTTTTTCCGTCGCGGTCATTCCGCCGCTTCCTTGGAAAGCCACACGGGCTCTCCGGTCTGAAGGGAGTCCATGGCGGCGAAGGTGAGGCGGGTCACGGCGCTCATTTCGGCCATGGAGATGGGTGCGATGCCTGACGCACAGCCATCGCGAAAGGCCCGTGCTTCTTCTTCGAAGCCTTTCTGCTGGGAGAAGCTGCGCTTGCGTAACCGGCCCTGGGGGCCCTTGCCCACCAGCTTGCGGTAGTTGTGGAGGAAGGCGCTGCTGTCTGCCCGGTGCACCTCCAGATACTCCTTCGGAAAGGTGGTGTCGCCGTTTGCCGCAAAGATAATGGTGGCGGTGCTGCCGCCTTCGAATTGGACCACGAGGGTCACGGAATCGTAGTAGGTGCGTGACGCGTTCTGTCCGGTGAGGGCCGTCGCCTGCACGCGGAGCGGTTGGGCGTCCAAGAGGAACTGGGCCACGTCGAGGTAGTGGCAGGTCTCGCCGATGATGCGGCCTCCGCCATCGTGCTCGTCGTGGACCCAGTGATCAGGTGGCTGGGCTCCGGCGTTGATGCGATAGAGGAGGAGAGCGGGTTCTTCCGAGAAGGAGAGGAAATCTTTCAGCGCGGTGATAAAGGGGGAGTAGCGCCGGTTGAAGCCCACCATGAGCGTGGCGCTGCTCGCGGCCTCGGCGGCTTCGACGCGCGCCAGTTCGTCGAGATTGAGGCAGAGGGGCTTTTCGCAAAAGACGTGTTTGTTTGCCTTCAGGGCCGCTTCAATCAGGGCGGCATGCTCCCCGTGGTTGGTAGTGATGAGTACGGCATTGCAGTTGGGGTCGTCAATGACGTCTTCGGCGCGGGAGACCGCTTCGGCGGCACCAAACTTTTTCCCGGCACTCACGGCGGAAAGTCCCCGGCCGGTGGCGACACGGGTGAAGTGCGTAATACCGGCTGCGCGAAAGGCGGGGATGAGGATGCCCTGGGCAAAACGGCCTGCACCAATGAGGCCCACTTTCAGCGTGTCGTTGGTCGACTTGGCCTGGGGCGTTGCGAGGGGGATGGGGCGGTCGTCCGCACGGGTGAAGCCGGGGTATTCCAACACGATGGCCATGGCCCGCTCGCCTTCCCCTTCAAAGAGGGGCTTGAGCGCGGCGTCGGCGTCGGCGATGGGAAAGCGGTGGGTCACCAGCGGGCTGATCTGAAATTGCTTCGCGGCAACCAGACGCAAAATTTCGCCCATGTTCCGCTGCATGGTCCACCGGACGTAACCATAGGGATAGTCGTGGCCGTCCTGTTCATAGGTGCTGTCGTAGCGTCCCGGCCCATAGGCGCGGGCGAATTTCACCTGGAGTTCTTTTTCATAGTAGAGGCGACGGGGCAGGGCACTCTCTACGTCACCCACCACGACCACTTCGCCCCGGTCTCGGGTGACTTCGCCCACGGTGGTGAAGAGGGCCTTGGAGCCGCTGGACGCACAAACAAGGCTGTGATCCGCGCCCCGTCCACCGAGGGTCTGAAAACGTTGTTTCAACGCGGTAGTGTCGGCAAAGAAGTGGCCGGTGGGGCAATAGGCGCGCGCCGATTTTACCTGGGCCTCACTGGGGTCAAAGCCGATGACCACGGCCCCCTGGAGGGTGGCGAGGGCGGCGGTGCAATGGCCGAGGAGGCCCATGCCCATGATGAGGACCAGGTCACCCGATTGGATGTGGCAGAGCCGCAGGGCCTGGAGGGCTACGCTGGCCACGGTCGCGTAGCAGGCCTCTTCGTCGGTGACGCCGTCGGGGATTTTTACCATCATGGTGTGGGGGACGGCGTTTACTTCGGCATGATTGGCAAATTCGAAGCCGGCGCAGGCGACCCGATCACCGGGCTCGAATCCTTCGCAGCGATAGCCCCGTTCGAGCACCACGCCACAACTGCTGTAGCCCAGCGGCACGGGGCTGCTGATGAGATTGCGGACCACGCTGATGGTGTTGAAGAGGCCGTCATTCTTGGCCCGATTCCACACTTGCTTGACGAGGTCGGGGCGCTTCCGGGCCTTTTGCCAGGGCGAGGACTTGGCGAGCTGATACACGGCGCGCTCCGTGCCCAGGCTCACGGCGGAGCAGGTGGTGGCCACCAGGGCGCCGTTGGCGGGACAGGTGGGCATGGGGTACTCGTCCACGCTGAGGGCCCCGTTTTTGAAATTCTGGGTCAATACCTTCATGGGAATCTACCGGGATTCCGGGGTGTATACCCCCGTGCGTTGCTGCTCGTGGTGTGAATTATAATTGCGGACATTTAAGCGCTCTGGAACCTGTGGAAAGATTGGTATTGAATTCCCCTCCAAGGAGGGGAGTAATCCTCAGTAATTTAGGTAATTCAGGTTGCCGTAATAATGGCCCATCTGCTTGAATCAAACCACTAGTCCTCATGATGGCGATCCTGATTCATAACCTTGTTGCGCAACTGAACCACCAGTCGTCGCAGTTGCACATGCTGGCCCGCACTGAAGGAGAATAGGAGAAATTGCACGCCGCTTACGATGAGCAAGAGGGCGATGATCAACAGGGGGCGTCCCCCGGCGTTTATGCCCAGGATGATGGACTGGTAGGCCAGGAAGAGCATGAGAGCCGCCCCGAGGAACATACTGAAGAGTCCGGCGCTTCCCATGAGGAGGAAGGGGGCCTGTCCGAAAGTAAACATGATGTGGGAGTAAATATAGCGGGGCGCGTTGAAACTCGATTTGCGCGCGGCCACACCGGGTTTGGGGGGTGCCCATCGGAGTACGGCGGGAATTTCGCCAATACGAAAGCCGAGGGCATCGGCCTGGGAAATGATTTCGAGGTGGATTTCCTTGCCGTCTTGCTCCAGAAAGAGGGCGTCGATGACGTGGCGGCGATAGCCGCGGGTCATGCCGCTCAACATGGTGATGGGCGATTGGGTCGCATGCTGGAGAATCTTGTTGCCCACCCGGCTGAGGAAGACCCGATTGGCGGGCACGTTCTCGAGACGGCCTCCGGGGCCATGGGGTGAGGCGACGAGCATGTCGCAATCTTGTGCTTCCAGGCCGGCCAGCAGTTTCTCTACAATGTCCGGGCCCCAGCTCAGGTCGGACTCGGTCGTGATGAGGGTTGCGCCCCGGGCGTGTTTGAAGCCCAGGCGGAGTGCATAGCCCCGGCCCCGGTTGCGCGGGTAGCCCAGGAGGCGGAGGCGGGGCTCGGATTCGGCCAGCGCGGCCACTTGCTCAGCGCTGTCGTCCGTACTGCCGTCGTTTATGATGAGTAGCTCCCACGATGTCTCCAGACGATTCAGGGCCTCCAGTAAGGCGCGCAGATTCTGCTGGATGTCGGCCCCTTCATTAAACATGGGGCAGATGACGCTGAGCGCTGGCGCGGGACCGTCGTGTGAAACCGGAGCTTCCATGATGTGTAAATCGGTCCTTTAAAGGTCGGCTGGGGTGGGGTCACGTCGTGGGGCAGTATATCGACTGGTCCGAAATGATCACAAATGGACAGGTGACCGGACAGTGGGGGCGCGGGCGGATTTATCCTCCGCGGCTGCTTGGGGTATGATGGCCGGGTTTAACCGAGGAGGAAATTCCATGTCCTATTTAAAATTGCTTCTTTGTTTGTGTGCACTCAGCCTGGCCGGTCTTGCGTCAGCGGCACCACCCAATGTGGTGATGATTATCAGCGATGACCAGGCCTGGGGTGACTATAGTTTTATGGGGCATGAGGCCATTCAGACGCCCCACATCGATAAACTGGCTTCCCAGGGCTTTACCTATACCCGGGGCTATGTGCCGGCCAGCCTGTGCCGCCCCAGCCTGGCGAGTCTTGCCACCGGGTTGTATCCCCACCAGCACAAGATTACATCCAACGACCCGCCGAAGGGCACGGACCGAAACCTCATGCTGGCCCACATCGACGCCGCGACCACGCTGGCCGACTTGCTCGGGGAGAAGGGCTATGTGTCCCACCAGTCCGGCAAGTGGTGGGAAGGGAACTATACGCGCGGCGGTTTCACCCACGGGATGACCCACGGTGACACGACGCGGGGCGGCCGTCACGGGGACAAGGGCCTGGAGATTGGCCGGAAGGGCCTGGCACCCATCACGAACTTTCTCGATGAAACCGACGGCACGCCATTCTTCCTGTGGTATGCGCCGTTTCTGCCTCACACCCCCCACAATCCACCGGAGCGTCTGTTGAAGAAGTATCGTGCCGAGGGACGTTCGGAGCACGTGGCGAAGTATTGGGCCATGTGTGAATGGTTTGATGAAACCTGTGGGGAACTACTGGGGTTGCTGGAGGCCCGGGGGCTGACCGAGGATACCCTTGTGGTGTATGTAACGGACAATGGCTGGATTCAGCGGGAAGACCGGCAGGCTTTCGCACCCAAGAGTAAGCGCTCTCCCTATGATGGGGGCTTGCGCACACCCATCATCCTGAAATGGCCCGGCAAGATTGCCCCGGGGAAGGACACGACCACGCCGGTCTTGAGCCTTGATCTGATACCGACCATCCTGGCGGCCTGTGGTGTGGATATGCCGGCCAATCTCCCGGGCGTCAGTCTGCTGGAGGGCCCTCCCACCGCGCGTGAGGCGATATTCGGTGAGGTATTCGCCCATGATGCGGTGGATATTCACGAGCCCGCGAGTAGTCTTCAGTATCGTTGGATGGTGAAAGGGGATTGGAAGCTTATCCTGCCCGCCGTAGAAGCAGGTCAGCCCGAGCTCTATCACATCACGGGAGATCCGCACGAAGAAGCCGATCTTGCGGGCAGCGAGCCGTCCCGTGTTCAGGCCATGACCCAGGCCACCAACGTCTGGTGGCCCGGCCGATAGCCCGCACCGTACGTGTGCACTGGTAAATTGATGGATTACGCGATAAACTGATGGGGTGGCATTGGAACGCGGCACCATCCAGTGTCCAGTAGAGCGGGTTCAGCCATTCTGCGTGCAACCTGCCAACCGCTTTTGGATTCCAGGTTAGGGAAAAATTTGCATCGTTTCCTCGAGATTCTAACCGCGCTGGGACAGAACATGGCCCTCGTGCTGGCCCTGATTCTGGTGCTCAGCTGGATCCACAATCGGGTTCGCGAGCTTTCCGGGGTGACGCACCGGATTCTCCTGGGGGCCCTGTTCGGGTTGGTGGCGTGCCTGGGCATGCTATCGCCGGTGGAGTTTTCGCCGGGTGTAATTGTGGACAGTCGCGTGGTGCTGGTCTCGCTGGCGACACTTTTCGGGGGCTTTCTGGCGGGCTCTGTTGCGGCCGTTCCCGTTTGTGCACTGCGCCTCTATCTGGGGGGCGTGGGGGCACCGGGAGGCGTTGCGTCGGTGCTGGCCGGGTTGCTCATCGGGGGGGGATTGGCCTTCTATCTACGGCGATCGGGGCAGCGTGTTGGTTATCGACACCTGGCCGTGTTGGGGATTCTCACCTCCGGCACCTCCCTGGCGTCCACCTTCTTGTTGCCGCCTGCGCTGGCGCTTCCGACCTTCCAGGGGGTGCTTGTCCCGATAGGGGGCTTGTATCCGCTGGGAACCCTGGTCTTGGGGGCACTGGTGCTTATCGAGAACGAGCGTCGGGTTGCCGAGGCGAGCCGCAGAACGAGTGACCAGCGTTTTCGGCGGGCGACAGAGGCGAGTCAGATTGGCGTGTGGGAGTGGAATACGGCGACGGGCGAGATTACGCACTCCGAAAACACGGCGGCACTCTTCGGTTTGTCGCCCCAGGCTCTCCCTACCCAGTACCAGCGCTTCTTTGATTTGCCCCTATCCGAAGACGGGGTTGCCGTGCGCCGTCTGCTGCGCGACACCATCCTGTCGGGGTCCCAGTGTGAGACCGAGTATCGGTGCCTGTGGCCGGATGGTACGACCCATTGGCATGCCATCCGAGGCTTGGTCGAGCGGAATGCCGCAGGAAGAGTCACGGGGATGGTCGGTATCATCGCGGATATCACCGAACGAAAAGAAGCGCTGGCCGCCCTGGAGAAAAGTGAAAATCGACTGGTAGAAGCCCAGGAGATCTCGAAGACCGGCAGTTTTGAGGTGCAATTCGGCGAAGACGAATTATATTGGTCGGCGGAAATGTACCGCATGCTGGGTGTGGACCCCGAAACGTTTGTGCCCACACAACACAACTACCTGCAATTTACCCACCCGGACGACCGGGCGGGTTACCAGGATGCGATACGGACTTGCCTGCGCCGTGGCACGCCGATGACGTTTGAGTTTCGTTCCAATCTCGAAAGTGGGGAGCGCCGCTTTTTTCTGACCCATGCGAGCCCCAATTACGACAAGGACGGGAAGGTGAACGGGTTGCATGGGACCGTGCAGGACGTGACGGAGCGGGTTCGTGCGGAGCGTCAGCTGCGGGATAGCGAGGCCCGTTACCGTTCACTCGTGGAGAAGCTGCCTTTCTGTCTGCATGAGATCGATCTGGAAGGGCAGTTGCTGTCGATAAACGCCTCGGGTCTGGCGATGCTGGATGCCAACGACGAGTCCGAGGTGCGGGGGAGGGCCTATCTTGATTTGGTGGCCCAAAAGGATCAGAGTCGGGTGTCCCGGGGGCTTGCCCATGCCCTCTCCGGTTCCTATGTGCCCTTCGAATTCGAGCCTGCCGGGAAGGTGCCGGGGCGTACCTTCGCGTCCAGCTTTATGCCGGTACGCGATGGGAATGGAAACGTCGTGCGGATTGTGGGCCATTCGATAGACATAACGGAGGAGCGCAAGCGGCAGACGGAGTTGCGCGATCTCGCGGCGGCGATTGAGCAGGTGGCCGAATCCATCATGATTACCGACACGACGGGCACCATTCAGTATGTGAATCCCTCCTACGAACGGATTACCGGGTTCACGCGGGAGGAGGCGATTGGGAAGCCCGCCGCCATCGTTCATAGCGGTAATAAGGAGGGGGGCTTCTATGAATCCCTGTGGGAAGCCCTGGCCGCCGGGAAGACCTGGCAGGGTGAATATGTAAGCCACCACAAAGGGGGTAAGCCCATTAATCTGCGGGCAACCATCTCCCCCGTTTTTGAAGACGGGCGTATCGTGAAGTACGTGGGGGTACAGCGCGATATCACCCATGAGCTGGCCCTCGAGCGCCAATTGATTCAGGCGCAAAAGATGGAAGCCGTCGGAACCCTTGCGGGTGGGATTGCCCACGACTTCAACAATATCCTCCAATCGATTCTGGGCTACTGCCACATTGCGCGGGAGTCCGAAGGGGGTGCCCACCCCGAAACGGCATCCTGTATCCGGGAAATCGAAGGGGGTGCCAATCGCGCGGGCCATCTGGTCGGGCAGATTTTGACCTTCAGCCGGGCGACCGACGCGACTTTGCGGCCGATTTCCATGGCGCTGTTGACCCGGGACGCCCTGGTGTTCATGCGGGGTTCGCTACCGGCCTCCATCGATATTGCGCAGCACATTCAGGTGGAGTCGGCCTGGGTGTTGGGGGACGATACGCAGCTTCACCAGGTGTTGACCAATCTCTGTACCAATGCCTACCAGGCGATGGAAGAGCGGGGGGGCCTGCTCACGGTGTCCCTGACGCGGGAGACCCTGGACGCGGAATGGACCACCCGGAGTGGCACCCTGGGAGCGGGCAAGTACATCTGTCTGACGGTGGAGGACACCGGCAGCGGCATTGCGCCTGATCATCTCGCCCGGATTTTTGAGCCGTTCTTTACGACGAAGAAAGTGGGCAAGGGCACGGGGCTGGGACTCTCCTCGGTCCACGGTATCGTGTCCCGGATGCGGGGGGCAATCGATATCGAAAGTGCCCCGGGTGAGGGTACCACGTTTCGGGTATACCTGCCGGAGTGCGAGGCTCCCGTCGAGTCGCTGCCTTCGGAAGCGACGGTGGATTCTACGCGGCCTGGCAAGGGGCGGGTCATGCTGGTGGACGATGAAACGGCGATTACAACGGCCGCACGGGTGGTGCTGACGCGTAAGGGCTTTGAGGTGGAGGTGTTTAATGACTCGCTGCTGGCTCTGGAAGCCCTGGAAGGTGACCCGGAAGGCGTGGACCTCCTGGTGTGTGACTACACCATGCCCAAATTGAATGGGCTTGATCTGGCCCGAAAGGTGGGAGCCCTGCGGCCGGAACTTCCTATCATCATGGCGACGGGCGTCATTGACAGCGATGATATGGAAAAGGCCCATTCGGAAGGTATTCGGGAAATATTGAAAAAGCCGTTCCGGATGGAGGTGCTGCTCAACGTGGTGATGCGGCACCTCCAGCCGGAAGCGGATACTCAGGCAAAGTAGCGCTCACTGCGGAGGCATACCCGCACGAGCAGGAGCATGAGGGGTACTTCGATGAGCACGCCCACCACCGTGGCAAGGGCTGCTCCGGAGGAGAGTCCGAAGAGCATCACGGCCGTCGCGATGGCCACCTCAAAGTGATTGGACGCGCCAATCAGGGCCGTGGGGGCGGCATCCCGATAGTTCAGTCCAATAAGCCGCGCGAGCCCGAAGGTCACTGCAAAGATGAGGACCGTTTGGATGGTGAGGGGAATGGCAATCCACAGGATCATGAGGGGGTTCGCCAGGATCACATCACCCTTGAAGGAAAAGAGCAGCACCAGGGTGAGCAGAAGTGCGCCGATGGTCACGGGGGTCAGGCGGTGCAGGAATTGTTCCTTAAACCAGCTTTCCCCTTTGACGCGCAGGATTAGCTTGCGGCTGAGGTAACCGCAGACCAGGGGCAGGGCCACGTAGACACTGATGGAAAGCAGGAGCGCCTGCCAGGGGACGGGGAGCTCGCCGACATCGAGCAGGAAGCCGCCGATGAGCCCGAAGAGGACCAGCATGGCGAGGGAGTTGATGGCCACCATGACGAGGGTGTGGCCGTCGTTGCCCCGGGCGAGGTATCCCCAAACCAGTACCATGGCGGTACAGGGCGCGATACCCAGGAGAATACACCCGGCGAGGAAGCTCCGCCACAGGGGCACTTCCAGCATGCGGACGCCATTGGACTCCACGATGGTGCCCGCGGCATAGGTGTCGCCCACGGCGCCTTCCACTCCCAGGGGGAGCTTGACGAGGTCGACGGCATCGGCCCCAATGAGGCCATTAAACAGGCCGCCGAGAAAGAGGAGGGCAATGCCGTACATGGTGAAAGGCTTGATGGCCCAGTTGACGATGAGCGTCAGCAAGACGGGCTTGGTGCTTTTGCCCGCCTGAACAACTTCGCCGAAGTCGATTTTCACCATGATGGGATACATCATGAAGAAAAGACAGATGGCAATGGGAATGGAGACGACGGGGGCGCCGTTTACATCGAGGGTCATGCCATCGAGGGTGGTGGCCACCGAAGGGGCCAGGCGTCCCAGGATGATACCGCCGATCATACAGAGCGCGACCCAGAGGGTGAGGTAACGTTCAAACAGGCTCATGGTGTTTTTGGAATTCGGGCAGGCAGGGGTTTCCATTGAAATTCCTCTCATGGAATGGTATGGCACGAAGTGGTTTCACGGGCGGTCGGGGTGTGGCCGCCCCGGTTCAACACATGGGGGCGCTATACGAGGGCCTCGGGAAGGGTCTCGACGAAGGCGCGAATCTCATCGCGTACCCGGCGGTAGTGCACCAGGCCCGCTTCTTCGTCGGCTTCCTCGCGGGCCAGGCGGGGCGGATCGTCAAAGCCCACGTGGGTTACTTTGGTGGTGCCGGGGAAGATGGGACAGTTTTCGTGGGCGTGGCCACACACACTGACGACGTGGTCCAGGGGCGTGTCACGGAAGGAATCGATGTGCTCCGATTTCTGGCCCGAAATATCGACGCCGGCTTCTTTCATCACGCGGACGGCGTTGGGATTGAGGCCGTGGGTTTCGATACCGGCCGAAAAGGCCTGGATCGTATCCCCCTTGAGGTGGCGGCACCACCCTTCGGCCATCTGGCTCCGGCAGGAGTTGCCGGTGCAAAGGAATAATACGTTCAGCTTCTGTTTTGTCTCTGACATAGGTCTACGGGATCCTGCTTCAAGATTGCCTGGAGCCGTTTCCGGTCCGCCGCATACTGGGGCGAATCGTCTAACTGCGCAAACAACCAGGTCAAGGTGGGCGTCACATCGGACGGGTGCTCAGACTCGGGCAGGGCGAAATAAATCCAACGGCCTTCCTTGCGTGACGTCACTAAGCCCGCCTGGCGAAGAATGGCCAGGTGCTTGGACACGGTAGACGGCGCGAGCTCGAGCAACTCTACGATCTGACAGACACAGAGGGACTGTTCTCGCAGTGCGCCCAGCGCCCGCACGCGGTTCTCATCGGCCAGGGCTTTGGTGATGGCAATCAGGTGGTCCATATCATTTCCTCATTTCGCCATATGACGAAGTATAGCGCAGGAGCGCCGATGGGTTCAAGTGGGCCGAATAGACCGGCGTACCGGATCGTGCGGCATGTGTTGGCAGCCTGCCGCTCATTTCAGGGCGCGCAGTCGGTCGGGGTAGTCTGTGTAGATGCGGTCGACGCCCATGTCGAGGAGCCATCGCATGGTCTTTGTATCATTCACGGTCCAGGCACCGACTTCGAAACCGGCCTTTTTCATCTGGGCGACTACCGACGGGTTAAGGGCACCCACATGGGGCACGAGACTCTCAAAGCCATGTCTTCGCGCCGTCTCCATATCTTCGAGGAGGGGGGATTCTTGGAAGCGATCCCAGAAGACCGGTATTTCCGGCGCCAGTTCCTTCACCCGGGCCATTTTCTTCAGGTCGCCGTCGTTAAAACCGACCCAGGCTTCCGCCTTGAGGGACCGTATCAATCGAATGGCATCGTCGACGACAGCCATCTTGGGCTGAATGGAAAGACGCGTACGGCGCTGTCGCTGGACCCGTGCAATAACCTGCTCCAGCGTGGGCATGGTGGCCGGAGGACACTGGGTGTAGTCCAGCCCCTTTTCCGTGCGGAATCCTGCAGCCACGTCGATGGTCTGGAGTTGGGCGAGGGTGCTCTTTGCCACCTCCATATTCTTATCGCCAAAGCGGGCCGTGGTGGCGTCGTGGGTGACGACCAGTTTCCCATCGGACGTCTTGAAGATATCCACTTCAACCCAGTCTGCACCGAGTGCGATGGCCGCGTCGATGGCGGCCAGGGTGTTTTCAGGATAGGCACCCGAGTCGCCGCGGTGGGCCGTGATGCCGTTAGTCAGAAACGTTTCTGCGGCCGACTTGTCGGACAAGGCTTTCCGGAAGCGCTGTGGCTCGTCGGTGGCATACCACTGAATACCGAGCGCCACCAGCTCGTGGAGGGATTGGGGAGTGAAGGTAAAGGGCAATACTTCGAGATCGACACCGGCTGCCCGGGTTTCCGTAACGGCAGTCTGGAGTCGTTCCCGGCTGAGGGCAAAGGGCCAGGTGCCCTCGGCGGGTTTCAGATGCAACTGCACCTGATCGAGGTGGGCGAAGCCCGAAGCGGCCGCAGTCTGGTAGGTACGCCATATGGCTTCGGCGTCCCCTCCGATCCACAACATGGTCCGGAGGGCAGGGATGGTGGACTTCATGGCTTCGCAGGAGGCCACGCGGTTGTGGGAGAAAATGATCTGGTCCGCCACCTGGTAGGTTTCGATGAGGGCTGTCAGTTGGGCCAGGTCCACGGCTTTCAGGTCGAGGTAAATCTGGTAGTCGCGATGTCGTTGTAAGACCTGAAAGACCTGTTTCAGCGTGGGAATGCGCTCATGGGCGAATGCCGGGTCGAACCAGCTCCCCGCGTCATAACGTTGCACGTCCTTGAGGGGCAACTGCGAAACCGGCACCTCGGCCTGGTCGGTCGCGTTGGTGGTTCGCTTCAGGGTGGCATCGTGGAGGCAGATGATGGTGCCGTCCGCTGTGGTGCGGATATCGATTTCCGGGAGGGTGCCGAGACGCCAGGCTTCGTAGAAGGCGGCCAGGGTGTTTTCGGGCACTTCCCGCAGGCCGCCGCGGTGGGCCTGGGCGTAGAGGGTATCCGTCGCCGGTGCGGCGGGCGCGAGGAAGACAGCGAAAAGCACAAGGAAGATGGGGGCCAGGGGGATGGGAGAAGACTTCAAAACAGGACTCCGTTGAGACTGGGTTTGATGTACAGAACCCCGCAAGCATACCCCCGGCCCCCATCCTGATTACAAGTGGAAGTCTCCGGCCATCTCGGGTTGATAGGGGAGGCTGGCCACTTCAAAGGTAGTGGGTCCTTTGGGTAGACGCACTTCAAAGGTGTCGCCCACCCGGTGGCCCAACATGGCGGTCCCCAACGGTGCGAGGACCGAAATGCGCGCTTCTTCGGGATTGCCTTCTTCCGGGTAGACCAGGGTGCAGCGCAGGGGCCGGCCCGTCGACAGGTTCTTCAGTTCCACCTGGGAGCGCATGGTGATGAGGTCGTTGGGTGTTTGGGATGGGTCTTCCACGACCTCCGCCCGTTCCAGTTCGACGGAAAGTTCCTGGATGTGGGGCCGTTCGCGGTGGCCGGAATCGAGTTCCATGAGCTCCAGGCAGGCCAGGAGCCGCTCCTTGTCTTTGGTGGTAGTCCAGATTTGTTTTGCCATGGTGAATACCTCTTGTGGTGCCGTTTCGGCACACGCCATTGTGTTAGTGGTTTGATTAAACAGATGGGCCATTATTACAGCAGCCTGAATTACCTGAGTTACTGAGGATTACTCCCCTCCTTGGAGGGGCCGGGGGTGGGTCACGTCATGAAAAGAAACCCAACCCACCCCTAATCCGCCACGGCGCATCTGCGACCCTCCCGGGAGGGGAATTTATTACCGAAGTTCTCCGCAGGTTCAAGCGAACTCATAGGTCCACATTTCTAATTCACACCATTAGATATGGTAGTCGCCCGCACGTTCGGGCTGGTAGAGCAACTCTTCTACCTGGTAGGTCGCGGTGCCGCGTTTTCCGCAGACTTCAAAGCAATCCCCCAGACGGCGCCCATAGAGGCCCAGCCCCAGGGGATCGAGGATGCATACATTGGATTCATGGGCGTGGAGATCCCGCGGGAAGACCAGCACGACAATCTGTTCTTCGCCCTCGTGGATTTCCCGCAGTCGGACCCGGGCGTTCATGGTGACCACATCGCCGGGTACTTCCCGGGGGGATGTTACCCGCGCTTCCGTCAGCACCTTGTCCAGGGTGTCCGCATTGTCCTGCCATTCTTTTCGGCCAAATACGCGTACGACGGATATGAGTTCCTTGAGCCGGTCAAAGTCGTATTGGTTGACACAGGTGGCCCGCTCTTCCGCAAGGCGCAGCCCGTCTCCGTCTTCTACCGGAACTGTGCCCCCCGCGAGGGAGCGAAACAGCATGTCGCGCATTTCCCGCGCGGCCTTGGCCAGCGAATCGGCCTGTACACTGCCCGACCAATAGCCCACAAAGGCAGCAATCAGTCCGTCGAGATAGACGACCATCTTGACTGAGGTGTCGTCCCGGCGGTGGTTGCGCCCCTGGACCCGGTCGAAGAGGTGCTCGACAAAGTCCTGGTAGCGACGATGGAGCTTGTTGACCCGGGGCCCCAATTGATTGGGCTGGGGTTCGATTCCTAAATAACTCGGGAAACAGAAGGGCTGAAAAAAGAGCCGATCGCGGTTGTGGTTGTAGAGGCGCAGGCGGATGACATCAAGCACCGCCTCTTCCGGGGTGGAGCCTTTTACATAGGTCGTCAGTCGATCCATAACGGTTTCCCCGATCCGTTCGGCCACCTGGGCATAGAGATCTTCTTTGCCCTGAAAGGTGTTGTACAGGGTGCCTACCGAGACGCCTGCTTCCCGGGCCACCGCATCCATGGTGGTTTGGGCAAAGCCTTTGGCATAGAAGAGTTGCTCGGCGGCATCGAGGATATCGTGGTTGCGGCGTCGTTGGGTCATATCGCTTAGAAACACCTGCCCGGACGCCATCGGGTCCGTGCGTTGGGGTGGTTGAGGGTGCATTCATAATATGAACGTGTATTCATACTAGCCCCCAAGTGGTGTCCATGTCAATGAACGCCATGGAAACAGCGCGGCGGTTCGGCCTTCCCGGCTACGGCATGGAATCCGGGCCCGGGCTTCCGTAGAATAGCGAATCGTACGCATGCCAACCTGAAAGCAACCATGCGCGGGCCCTGTGGGGTCGGGAGCGTTAGGCACCCATACTGCGCGACGAAAGGTACCCTTTTATGCATTCTATTTCTGCTTGGGCGTTGACGGGGCTCCTCAGTGCCACGGCCGTAGCCCTGCCCCTGTCTGAAGATTCGAAGATGATTCGGCTTCCCTACAACAATCCGGGACTTACGGTGGACCTGGGGGTAGGGCTTTGGGCTTCTCCCATGCCGGTGGATTATGATGGTGATGGGGACAATGACCTGCTCTGTGCGACGGCGGACAAGCCCTATAACGGCATCTATTTCTTTGAAAACGTGTCGGGGAAGGTGGACTGGCCGGTGTTCAAGCCCGCCGTGCGTCTTTCCGGCGTAAAACACAATGCGATGATTTCCTACGACGGGGCGGAGTGGTTTATTACCGAACCCGGGAAATACTTCCCGAAGTTTACGGAGAGCTTTTTCGACGCGCCTGTGGCCATACCGTATGAACCGACCTTCAAGGCGACGCGGGCGAAGCAGTGGAAGTTTGTCGACTACGACGGCGATGGCGTGCGCGATCTGGTGGTCGGTGCCAGTGACTGGACCGATTACGGCTGGGATGATGCGTTCAACGACCAGGGCGAGTGGACCAACGACCAGATCCATGGTTATATCTACGTCATGCGAAACACGGGCACTAACGACGCGCCCGTCTACGCCGAAGCCATGCAGGTGCAGGCAGGGGATGGCCCGTTGAATGTCTACGGGTGCCCTTCGCCCAACTTTGTGGACATGGATAAGGATGGTGACCTCGACATCATCGCCGGCGAATTTCTCGATCGCATTTCCTACTTTGAGAATGTGGGCAGCCGCACCGCGCCGAAATATGCGGCAGGACGGTTCTTGCAGCAGGACGGAGAGACCTTGCACCTGGACCTCCAGATGCTTCAGGTCGTGGTATTCGACTGGAACGACGATGGCAATCCCGATATTTTCGTGGGGAAAGAAGATGGTCGGGTGGTCTTGATGCTGGGTACGGGTGCATTCAATGAAGGGGTGCCCCGGTTTACGCCGCCCCGGTATCTCCAGCAGGAAGCGGACACGGTGAAGGTGGGTGCCCTTACGACACCGGTCGGCTTTGACTGGGATGGCGATGGCGACGAAGATATCGTGGCCGGAGACACGGCGGGCTACATTAGTTTCGTGGAAAACCTGGGTGGCGGTGCGGAGCCCGTCTGGGCGAAGCCCGTCTATCTTCAGGTCGATGGAGCGCCCCTCCGTATCCTGGCAGGTCCCAATGGCTCGATCCAGGGGCCTGCAGAAGCGAAATGGGGTTACACCGTGCTCAACGTGGCCGACTGGGACCATGATGGGCTGGCCGACGTGATTATCAACTCCATCTGGGGCAAGGTGCAGTGGTACAAGAATGTGGGTGAAGCGGGCAAGCCCCAGCTTTCGGCTGCCCAGCCCATCGAAGTGGCCTGGAAAGGTGAAACACCGAAACCGGCCTGGTTCTGGTGGAATCCCAAAGGGAAAGAGCTGGTGACCCAGTGGCGCACCAGCCCCGTCGTGCAGGATCTCAATGGCGACGGGCTCAATGATCTCATCATGCTCGATCAGGAGGGCTACCTGGCCTTTTTCGAGCGGAGTAAGGAGGGCGATGCCTTGGTGCTCAATCCGCCCCAGCGCATCTTCAAGGATGAAAAGGGCGACGCGCTTCGGCTGAACACACGGGATGGTGGCGGAAGCGGCCGCCGCAAGTTCGTTCTTTTCGACTGGGACCAGGATGGCAAGCTGGATATCCTGATTAACAGTAAGAACATTGATTTCATGCGGAATATCGCCGAAAAGCCTGGTGAATACCAGTTCAAAAACGAAGGCTTGGTGGATCCCCACCTGCTTGCGGGCCACACGACCTGTCCCGCCATCGTGGATTGGGACCAAAACGGTGTGGGTGACCTCCTGATTGGAGCGGAAGACGGCTTCTTCTATCACCTGAGTAATCCCCACCAGTAAGCCCGTTTGCGCCCCTATTCAAGGGTGAATGCTACCCGCCGCTCAAGGAATGCTCTCCGGAGTCCTTGAGCGGCTTTTCTGCACCTTTGTGGTCAATCAGGTGGCAACCTCTATCTGGTATTTGCTACACTTTGTGTTCCCAGCGCGGAGAGGTGGCCGAGTGGTTGAAGGCGGCGGCCTCGAAAGCCGTTGTGCGGTTCCCCCGTACCGGGGGTTCGAATCCCCCCCTCTCCGCCATTATTTCTTCCCTTCCTTCCTTCCATACCTCCCCAGGGAAAGTGCCTTCTGCGCGCCCTTTTCCTGCCGTACTCCTCTTCTCCCACAGGACACCATTGCTGTACTCCAAGCGAATTGTAACGAGAAAGTGTCAAACTATTGCCGAATTGACATTTTTTTGTTATACTTCGCTTGTGTGACGAAGAATTGGGGTATTGGTTATTACAAAGTAGTGCCTGTTTCGTACCTGTTTGGGTAGGTCGGCGCAGGCTTCGGATCGGGATTTTCCGATTCGAAATGACCAGTGCGGCGGTTACGTTCTTCTTCATTCATTTTTTGGACTTAATAGGTCTGACGCAATCCGTGTATCTACCGGTACGTCTTACCGGCAGTAGGCAGCCCAGACCGGACAGGTGGCTATCCCACGTGTTCCCAAGGTGTTAGGTCAATGGAAGAAGCAGCAGAAAGGGACTACGTAATGAAGAAAAGTATGATTTTGGGGCTCGCGCTCCTCGCAGGCAGTGTGGCCCAGGCCGCCACGGTGGATTTCCACGCCTTCAACATCCGCAACAATGATGGCTCGATCACGGCCCCATGGGACAGCGACCTGTCCATCATCGAGAATGCGGCCGGTGACGGGTTCCTTGCCATGACCCCCCGCTCAGGTCAGAAGGTCGGTTATGGTACGAATGAATTTGATGGCTGTGAGCTGAACGATATCGCGTCCGTCGATTGGGACAAGGTTTCTGGTAAAGCGGGCGTGGTTAGCTACCTCAATATCTGGGTTACGGACGGCACGAACTACGCCGTAATCTCCTCCGAGAACGACTACCGCGGTACCGATTTCGCTACCCGTGACCAGTGGAAGATTTTCGAATTCGGCCCGGGTGGCGGATTCGACTGGCTCTTTGATGCGGGTACGGGTGGACGTTCCAGCCAGTACTTGACCCTCAATGGCTCCAACGCCACGTTGGCGGACATTTCGGACAACGTTAAGATCTTTGCGGGTCCGGTTGGCCCTACGGTCGGTGTGGGTACCGGCGCTCCCCGTGGCGGCTATGGCTTCAACCTCATTTTCGGTGATACGCAGAGCAACTTCGTGGGTAACTACGAAATCGAAAACCTGACGGTTACGCTGAACAAGGGTGCGGGTCCTGAAGTCTTCTCGGCTTCTGCTCCGATTCCGGAACCTGCGACCGTCAGCCTGCTTCTCATGGGTCTGGGTGGTCTCGCCGCCCGCGCCCGTCGCAAGAAGGCCTAAGGCTTTCCGGGTAGCGTAGCTACAAGCGATTCGTTTGCGCCCCCGCAATCCCACCTGGGACTGCGGGGGCGTTTTTTTTTGTTGGTTCATGGGCCGTGGGTGGGTACCCACAGAGAATCACTCCGCCAGAACGAACTGAATCCAATAATCGTGCCGCGCGATCCGGTATTCCCGGTTCGTGCGCGGGATGGGAGCGACGACTACGGCCCTACCTCCAGGCCCGCGCCAGGCGCAATACACCATTCCCATCGGCATCAGGAAGGCTTCCCACAACGACACCGCACCGAACGACGTCTCACCGCGCCGTCGCATGAACTGGAATGTTCGATCGCGCAGTGGGGGGGCAGGCTCTTTGGGGAGAAGCAGCAACAAGCTGCCGCACTCCAAGGAGTCCCCTTTTATTCGGCGCGCACCCGGAAGATGCGTTTGCCGGTGTAGGTCTGGCCGAACATGTCGGTGGTGCGGACGGTGAGGGTGTGGGTGCCGGTTTCAATGTCCCTTGGCAGCTTGGCTTTCCACATATGGTAGGACTTGCTGGGGTAGTCCATCTTCCAGCCGAAGAGGGTGTCCAGCTTGACGCCTTCCACGGTGGCATCGAGGAAGGGGCTTTGCTCGTGCATGCGGAGGCATTCGGGGTCGATGGTGATGGTTTGTTCCATGGCGAGCCAGGGGCCTTTTTTGCCCACCTGCATTTCCACTGTGCTGCGCGCGGAGCCTGCGAATACGTTGACGAGCACTTCCGTGTCGGCGAGGGTGTCTTCCGGCACATCATCGGCGAGGTAGATATTCATCTGATAGTCGGCGGGGCGACTGGCGGCCTTGAATTCAATGGCGTACTGGTTGCCGTCGAAGGTGATTTTCGAGTAGCCGTTGGGCGCGCCATCGTTCATGGTGGCGTGGGGGATGCCCCGCTCGTCCTGGGCGCCACACCACCAACTGCCGGAGACCGTGGCGTTGATAAAGAGGTGGTGGGGCTCGGGGCCTTTCCAACCGTGGGTCTCATCCATAAAGAGGTGAATCTGCTCGTGCACATGGGCGGCGATGGTGAGGGTGTGGGGGCGGTCGGCCAGGAGCGCCAGCATTTCGTCCCGCTGCTTACACCGGACGATGGGGACGTGCATCATGAGGACGACCAGTTTTTCTTTGGGCACCCCGGCGAGATAGTTTTTGACGAAGGCCAGCTGGTCGTCGGTGAAGGCGGCGGTATAGCCCTTCTTTTCCGGGGGGAAGTAGATATTGTTGAGGGGGATGAAGACGACTTCGCCATATTCGAAGGCGTAGGTGCTGGGGCCGAAGAAGCGTTCGAAGGTGTCGTCGGTGTACTTGTTTTCCGTGGCGCCCCGGTTGTTGTCGTGGTTGCCGAAGACGTTGTACCAGGGGATGCCGATCTGGGCGATGCTCTCGCTGATTTCTGAGAAGAGCGCCGGGTCATCGGCCACGATGTCCCCGAGGGAGACGCCGAAGATGGCCTCCGTGTCGAGGCACTCTTCCACCACATCATGGGTTACGAAATTCACTTCGCGCAGTCCCCGTGCCTGGGTGTCGCCAAAAAAGAGGCCACTGAAGGGCTGGTCTTCCGGGTGGGGCGTGAGGGCAAAGTCGATGCTCTTCGGCAGTGGGCCCGTGGGTGCAATGCCAGGCACGGGCAGTTCGGGAGAACCCTGGGTGCTGTGCAGGTAATAGTGCCGGGGGATCTGGGCATCGTTGACCGGGAGTTGGTAATGGGCGGGCTTGACGACGAAAACACTGCCATGATCATCGATGGGGAGGGACCACTTTCCTTCGGCGTCGGTGCGGACGACCTCACGGCCGTTGGAGACGGCGACGTCGGCCAAACCCTCTTCGGTGGCATCCCACTGTTGGTTTTGGTTTTCGTCGAGATAAACCCGGCCACTGGCCAGGGTGTTCGCATGGGCAGCAAAGCCGCTGAGCGTGACGAGGAATAGGGCTAGGGTACGGCGTGTCATGGTCTTTCCTTCGTTGGATGCCCGGCAGGCGGGGGCGGGGACTTTATCTGCGTACGTGATTCGTATTAACATACCCGAGTATCCCGAGCCAAGTCATATTCCCCTCAAACAATTTCCTTGCCATTTATTCTGGAGTCTGTGGTGTCCGATGAAGTGCATAGCCTGCTGTTGAGTTCTGCCGAACGCGCACTCTTTCTGGAGCGCCTCGACCTGCCCCCTGGTATTGCCGCGCGCCTGCGCTTTGCCGTGCACTTGAGTGGCTGTCTGGAGGTCTCCCTGCCAGAGACCGATCTGGTTCAGCTCTTACAAGCGCTGGCGGAGGTGATGACCATCGGAGAGGACGGGGAAATGATCGCGGCCATTGAGGGCATGACGGAACGGAACGGCATGGCGAATGGGGAGGAGACCGAGGATACAGACGAGGAATCGGTGTTGGCGGATTTCCCCAACGAAGTGCTGGACCAGGTACGCGAGTTTATTAAGGCGGGCGATTTCGAGACGCCTGAAGAGGCTTTCGCGGCGGTCGAAGCCTTCATGGAAGCGCACAACAGCCAGCCCGTCGACGACTTCTGCGGCCTGGCTCCGGTCCAGGTCTATGAACTGCTCAACACCGCGTGGAGCGGCCCCGATGCGGTGATTTCCTTGTCGGCGGCGTTGACGTCGGACGACCTGAAAGACAGCGCCATGGCGCAGAATGGCCTGCGCTTTCTCCAGTATGTGTCGGAGGAAGGGGCGATTCGGCTCACGGCCCGGAAGAATATGAATCGGAAGGCGGTCCTGGCGCTGATCCGCCGGACAGAATGGCCGCGGTTCGACCGGGCACGCTTTGAGGAGTTCCACAAGGCCCCCAACGAGGAAGACCACCTGCAGCTGAATGTCTTACGCGTCTTGCTTGAGTTTGCCAATTATATCAAGCTCCAGAAAGGCCAGCTGACCTTGACGAAAAAGGGCCAGCGCTGCCTGGAGCAGGCCACGCTCGGGGACCTGCAGGTAGACCTTTTTCTGCAGTTGTATACGGAATTAAACCTTGCCTATCTGGACCCGCTCCCCGAGTATCCGGAAGTCCAATCGACGGTTCCTTTCATTTTTTTCGTGATCCATGAGTTGGCAGCGGAAGCCATTGCCATTGATGCGCTGTGTGAGCGGGTCTATCTAAGCCCCGTACGGGAGGGATTCCAGGAAGCAGGCCATCCGACGCACGACGACTTTGCCCTTACGACCCGGATTCTGAACCCACTCCATGACTTTGGCCTGTTGGAGCAACACAAGGGCCCCAGTGTCCACGCCCGTTTGGAGACGCTACAGTCGGTCAAGCTCACCCCCTTATTCAAGAAAATGATCCGGTTCCACATTCCCGATCCGGAGGTGCTGGAGAAGAAACACTCCTGAATTGGGGCTCTTGGCCGCAGGCTACATCATCTTGTGCTCTCTCTCGGGGTCGTGATACGATATCTTGAGTTGGTTCGCGGCAAAGTCTACATGTAGTGTTCAGGAGGTCTGGTCCCGGGTATGACGGCAAATTATCGAGGTTCTAACCACATGGGCCGTTTGACCCTGTATGTTCTGGGGATTCTTTGGGTATTCCTGGGCCTCCTTGCCGGACCCGCCGAGGCCGCTTCCGTGGTGCGAAAGCCCATGGAGACGGGTGTTACCATTGCGCTGAAAGGCGGTCGGACGCTCTACCTGGAATGCCGGACCCCCCGGGGCAAGAAGCAAGAAGACTTTCTCCGCAGCTACCTGGCCGACCCCAAGGCGGCCAGCCGCTATTCCGGGGTAAGCACGGTTCCCCTGATGTACCAGGACTTGAAGCCGGCAATCCAGCGCAAGGTCATGGAAACCATGTTTCCCGAGGATTTCTCCAATCCAGAGGGCTGGTGGCACGTGGTGACCTATGATGGTTCGCTGGGCGTCGAGACCTGGTGGAATCTCGCGGAGTGGCTTACGGGGAAGGGTACCAACTATAAGACCGTAGAAGTCCTCATGGAGAACCGGAACGCCCGGGACGGCCAGTTGGAAAAGGGTCAGCTCCTCTTTTTTCCCAAATCGCTGTTGCTGCCTGAGTTTCAGCGGATTACCCCCGATCACGAGGCGCGGATGACCCGCCTGCGTCCGCCCCCCATTCTGGTACCTGTTGAGAGCGATGAGGAAGAAGATGGGGGCGTTTTTGAAGATGATTTCGTGGAAGGCGACCTGCGCTATGGCCGGGATTCCAAGGGTGAGTATGCGGCCTATGACCTGAAAAAGGGGGAGGCCCTTTACACGTCGGTGGTCATTCGCTTTACGGAATTTCGGGAAGTGAGTGTGGTGAATGAGGCGGCGGCGGAAATCCTCAAGCGGAGCGGGATTTCCAATCCCCGTCGTATCCACGTGGGGCAGGAAATTCGCATTCCCCAGGATATGCTGGCCGATCGATACCTTCCCAAGGAAAGCGAACGGCGTCAGGCCTTTGAGGCCAGTCATGCCGCGGTGGCAGAGACGGTTCGGCCCGCGCCGACCACGGGGCGTGGCCTGGAGGGCATTGCGATCATCCTGGATGCCGGCCATGGGGGCGCCGACCAGGGTACCCATCACGGCAACCTGTTTGAAGACGAGTTGAACTATGACATTGTGGTGCGGATCAAGAATTTGCTCGAGTCCACCACGCAGGCCCGGGTTTATGTGACCGTGCGGGACAAGAGCCAGGGCTATTCGCCCACCGATGACCGCCGCTTTCGCCATGACGAAGACGAAGTGGTCCTGACGACGCCCAACTACGCGCCCACCAATACGCGGGTGTCCGCCAATCTCCGCTGGTACCTGGCCAATGATTACTATCGCAAAGAGCTGGCCCGGGGAACCAAGCCCGAGCAGGTGCTCTTTGCCTCTATCCACTGTGATGCGCTCTACGAAAAGCTGCGCGGCTCCATGGTCTACATTCCCGGCGCGGCCTATCGGGAGGAAGCCGAAGATCCTCCCGGCTCCAGCATTTACAACAATTTTAAGGAAGCGCGGGAGCACCGATCTGTGCGCTTTACCCGGGCAGAATTACGCCGGGACGAGGCCCTGTCCCGCAGTTTTGCGACGACCCTGCTCGCCTCGCTGCGAAGCCACAACCCCCAGATCGCGGTGCACCGCACGAGTGACCCCATTCGGAATGTTATCCAGCGGACCCGGACGAAACGCTACGTGCCGGCGGTGTTGCGTAACACGTTGGTTCCCACGAAAGTGCTGGTGGAAACGGCGAATCTGAAGAATCCGGTGGACCGTCAGCGCCTTTCCGATCCGGAGTGGCGCCAGTGGTATGCGGAGGCCTTTGTGGACGCGGTACGTCAGTATTTCACGTCGTAGGGCGTGGTTTGTTTTTTCGCCGTATTGACACTTTGAGTTTTTCGCAGGCTTGAAACGACCGGTGAAGGGGTGTAAGATTAGCCCTTCTCTACGCCGCCGTGTCTGGGTGCCACGGGCACAACTTGGGAATACAGGCGTGTTTGTGACGTTTATTCGCCCAAGAATGTATCCGATGCCCCACAGGGTGGCCCACTTACTCATCCTATCCTGAAGTCCAGCAATATATACGAAGGAAGTGCACCCTATGCAGACCGCTGATCGGCTGAAGAAAATTCCCCCGTACCTTTTCATGACCCTGCGGAATAAGATCAACGAGGCCAAGGCCCGAGGCATCGACGTCATCAGCCTGGCCATTGGTGATCCGGTCGAGCCCACGCCCCAGTCGGTCATTGATGCCCTTTCCAAGGCGGCGCAGGATCCGGCCAACCACCCGTATCCGACGGACGAAGAGTGGGGTATGCTGGCGTTTCGTGAGTCGGTTGCCCGCTGGTATAAGCGTCGCTATGACGTGGACCTGGATGCGGCCAAAGAAATCGTGGCGCTGATTGGCTCCAAAGAAGGTTGTCATCACTTCGGCATGGCCGTTATCAATCCCGGCGATTCGGTGTTGGTCACCGACCCGGGCTATCCCGGCTACAAGCCGGCGATCTGGTTTGCCGGTGGTGAGCCCGTGGCCGTGCCTATGCGCTCGGAAGATGACTTTCTGCCGCGCTTCGAAGATATCCCCACGGATGTGGCCAAGAAAGCCGTGGCCTTCTTTTTGAACTACCCCAACAATCCCACGGGTGCCGTGGCCACGCCGAAATTCCTCAACGAGCTGGTGGAATTCGCCAAGAGCAACGACATCGTGGTGTGTTACGACAACCCCTACAGTGAAGTCGTGTTTGGCGTGGAGCGCTTGAGTTTCCTCAATGCGCCGGGCGCCAAAGAAGTGGGGGTAGAGTTTAACTCCCTGTCCAAGCCCTACAACATGACGGGCTGGCGCATTGGTATGGCCTGTGGTAATCAGGACATCATCAAGGCCATCGCGACCTCCAAGGCCAACACGGACTCGGGCATTTTCAATGCGGTGCAGTATGCGGGTATTGAAGCCCTGGACAACTGTGACGGCCACATTGAAGGCATGTTGGAAACCTACGGCCGCCGTCGTAATAAGATTATTGATACGCTCCGTGCATTGGGTTGGACCTACGATCCGCCCAAGGGTGCCTTTTACCTCTGGGTGCCGGCACCCAAGGGCTATACGTCGGCCGAATTCTGCGACTACATGTTGGAAGAATGTGCGGTCGTGCTGGCTCCCGGTGCGGGCTATGGGGTCAATGGAGAAGGCTTTGTGCGCTTCTCCCTGACCGTTTCCGATGAGCGGCTCGATGAGGCGCTGGGCCGGATGCGTGACAAATTGAAGCCCTTTACTTTTTGATGTGACAGACGCGCGTCGTGATCTCGGACTTCGGTTCGGGGGCTCGGATGTATCGAAGGGACGCAGGTGTCCCAGCGCGTGGACCCAAGAACGTGGGAGATAGTGTGCGTGGTTGAAGCAGCCCGCCAACTAATCGCGAATATGAGTGCATTCGGCCTTGAAATATCAGAAGACCAAATCTGTGTTGTTCCCAAAGGTGCCACGAAGCATGATGCTCTCGAAGCCCTGATCGCGGCCGTCGGGACGAACCCGGTGGTCACGGACGTGGAAGCCTTCCGGGCCGCCGTGTACGAGCGGGAAGCTATCATGAGCACGGGCATTGGGGATGGCATCGCCATACCCCATGTGCGGATACCCGAGATCACGGAGGCCACGCTGGGGGTGGGCATTGCGCCCCATGGGCTTCCCTTTGACACCCTCGACAACAAGCCGGTCCACGTATTGGTGTTGTTTGCCACGCCCGCTGGTTCGGATAAAGAGTACTTGAGCCTGCTGGCCCAGGTGATGCTCTCCCTGCGGGACAAGGCCCTTTTTGATGGCCTGGTGGCCTGCAAGACTTCGAAGGAGGTCTATACCCTGTTGAACGGGTAGGGGACGCGCCAAGGTTACAAGATGTTATCGCGCGCCATCGTTGATTCGATGGTGCGCGATTTTTTTGGGGGTTAGTGGCATAGAGAGCATCAAGCTTTGGAAGTAGGCGTGCCGCGCTCCCGAGATATGAGGGTTCGTGCGATTGTGGGCGAAAGGAATGTTCTCTTAGAACACCGCCTTGAAGCGACGAATCCATTTTGCCGAGATAGCGGGCCGCCCGATGGCCGTCTCGCACTCCTGCCCCCGCCATCCGTGCTCCATGCACACGAAATTCTCCTCCGTCGAATCTTCGACATGGCTGGGCCGGATCGCGTGGCACGAGACCGCTCCTCACACGCGAAAAGTATGGTTCATCAGGCTTGAGAATACGTTCGTCTTGAATGTTCACGCCACCGGAGTCAAGGCCTTACGAACAGGAGTTCATTGTTTTTGGCCTGAAAGGCCCCTGCAGTTCAAAAGCCCAGGGCAACGCCCTGGGACAACAAGAGTCTCTTCTCATCCTATCGCCCTGAAAGGGCAACACAGTTGGCCCTTGGTAGACACAACTGCCGTGCCCTTTCAGGGCGAAAAGTTGAACGCGGGGCCTCTTTCCCTGGGCGTTGCCCAGGGCTGAAAGCTGTCGTGCCCCTTCGGGGCAGCTCGCGCCAACTGAAAGCCTATGACCGCTCCTATATCATCCATGAAAAAAATGTAAACTGGGGTCCATCCAGCTTGGTGGACGTCGGTTTCGCATCGACGGTGCAATAGGCACACACGTCCAGGCGGGTTTCTACAAATGTACGCTCTAATCGGATGAACCAAGAGTTTGCTGCTTTCTTCCGTCATGTGGTGGTTTTTTGCACAGTTATACCCCATCTTGCGGTTTTTCATTGACACCGCCGGGCCACTTGGATAAGATACGGCTATCATTGGTGCAGCTGCCACAAGCAGATGCGGCAAGAGGGAACCCGGTGTAAATCCGGGACTGCCCCGCAGCGGTAATTGAAAACGAAACCTGTCATGAAGCACTGATCGCCTGTAGCGATTGGGAAGCGATGGGGAGTAGGCTGGTCACTTCGGTGGCCCTGTTCATGAGTCCGAAGACCTGCCAATGGTCGGTGTGTTTCCCCTGGGAAATGCGTCGCGACTGCGTCCTTCGTGGGAAAGGGACGGTCGAAGAACGAGCACACACTGCTTGATCGATCATGGCGAGGCGCGCCCCCGATCGGCCGTGGTGGCTTTCTCTTCTTCCTCACTCCCCTCCAGCCCGCCGGCTACCGGTGTGTCTGGTGGGCAGACCTTCCTCACTGGGACTCCGTCGGCGAAATCGCGGGTTGCGAAGGCCCTCCGGGTCAGAAGGTTGGTGACGGATGACGAAGACACACGAACAGTGGGTAGTAACCAAACGGGATGGTCGTAGCGTTCCCTTTGAATTGGACCGCATCACGCGGGCGATAGAAAATGCGTTTCGGGCGGACCGGAAGTTGCAGGCGGACGGGCCGCTGGACGACGGGATTCAGGCGTCGATTTCGGTGGTGACCGATGAGGTGGTCGCGGAGCTGGCTGGGGCCGCCGGACGCGTCGATGGCGTGGATGTGGAGAGCATCCAGGATTTGGTGGAGGTGCTGTTGATGCGGCAAGGTCACTATACGGTGGCCCGTCGTTACATCGTCTACCGCGCCGAGCACAGCAAAGTCCGCGCGCTCCGGGAGCCTTCGACGCCTGCCGTCGAAAAGCCCCGTCTTCATCTCGTGTTGGCCAATGGACACCGCGTCCCCCTGGAAGGCGAAAGCGTCCGCGCCCGCCTCGCCGTGGCCTGTCGGGGTCTGGAGCAGGTCTGCCTCATCGAGGAGCTGCACCATGAGGTGATGCGTTCGGTATTCGATGGGATTACCGAGCAGGAACTCGCGCGGGCCATGGTGCTCGCCGTGCGCAGCCACATCGAGCGGGACCCGGCCTATGATGTGGTAACGTGTCGTCTGCTGCTCGACGTGATCTATCAGGAGGCCTTTGGTGCGGTGGTGTCGGAAGGGCAGTTCGACGGGAAATACCGCGAGCATTTCGAGCACTACCTTATTGATGGTATCAACGGGGCGAATCTTTCCCCGAGTTTGCGTAGTTTTGATTTGAGCGCGATCATCGCTGCCCTGAAACCGGAGCGCGATGAGGCCTTCCAGTACCTGGGGCTCCAGACGCTGTATGACCGCTATCTGCTGCATGTGGATGGCCGCCGCATTGAGACGCCCCAGTATTTCTGGATGCGGGTCGCCATGGGCCTGGCGAGCGGAGAGCCGGAAGGGCGGGAGCAGCGGGCGATTGAATTTTACAACGTGCTCTCGACCCATCGCTTTTGTTCGGCCACGCCCACGTTATTTAATTCGGCGACCCTCCACCCCCAACTCAGCTCGTGCTATTTGACGACGGTGTGCGATGAGCTGGAGCATATTTTCAAGTGTGTGGGGGACAACGCCCGGCTTTCCAAGTGGGCGGGTGGTCTCGGAAACGACTGGACCAATGTGCGGGCGACGAATGCGCACATTCAGGGGACAAACGGGAAGAGCCAGGGTATTGTGCCCTTCCTCAAGGTGGTGAACGATACGGCGGTGGCGGTGAATCAGGGGGGCAAGCGCAAGGGCGCGGTTTGCTCCTACCTCGAAACCTGGCACCTGGACGTGGAAGAGTTTCTCGACCTCCGGAAGAACACGGGGGATGACCGTCGCCGTACCCATGACATGCACACGGCCAACTGGATTCCCGATCTCTTTATGCGGCGGGTACAGGAAGGGGGACAGTGGACCCTCTTCAATCCGAGTGATACGCCCGACCTGCACGATCTTTACGGCAAGGCCTTCGTCACGCGCTATGAACACTATGAGCGGAAAGCCGACGCGGGGGAACTGAAGCTCTTTCGTCGTCTGCCCGCCGTCGATCTCTGGCGCAAAATGCTGACCCGTCTTTTTGAAACGGGCCACCCGTGGATTACCTGGAAAGACCCGTCCAACATCCGGTCGAGCCAGGATCACCGGGGCACCATTCACAGCAGCAACCTGTGCACGGAAATCCTCTTGAACACTTCGCGGGAGGAGACGGCGGTCTGTAACCTGGGCTCTATCAATCTCAAGGCCCACATTCGTGATGGTGTGATCGACGAAGCCCTCGTGGCCGATACGGTGAGCACGGCCATGCGGATGCTCGACAATGTGATCGACATCAATTACTATCCGACGCCAGAAGCACAGACGGCCAACGGGCGGCACCGCCCGGTAGGTCTGGGTATGATGGGCTTTCAGGATGCCCTGATCGCCTGTGGCATCAGCTATGAGAGTGAGGCGGCGGTCGCTTTCGCCGATACGAGCATGGAGCTCATTGCCTACCACGCGATCCTGGCTTCCACGGCCCTGGCGGAGGAGCGGGGGAAATACAGCAGTTACGAAGGGTCCAAATGGGACCGGGGACTCTTGCCTCTCGACACCATCGCCCTGTTGGAAAAAGAGCGGGGCGAAGGCATCGTCGTGGACCAGGGGGCGTCGCGGGATTGGCAACCGGTAAGGGAAGCCATCGCCCGACACGGTATGCGCAACAGCAACTGTCTCGCCATCGCGCCCACGGCCACCATCAGTGCGATTGTGGGCGTCAGCCAATCCATCGAGCCCACCTACAAGCACCTCTATGTGAAGAGTAATTTGTCGGGTGAATTTACCCAGGTGAATCATGCCCTCGTGAAGGTGTTGAAGGAGGAGGGGCTCTGGGACCGGGACATGTTGGAGGCCTTGAAATACTACGATGGGTGCCTGGGAGAAATCGAACGTATTCCGGAGCCCATACGGCGTCGCTTCAAGACCGCCTTTGAGATCGATTCCCACTGGCTGATTACGTGTGCGGCCCGTCGGCAGAAGTGGCTCGACATGGGACAGTCGTTGAACCTCTACATGGAAGCACCGAGTGGCAAGAAGCTGAATGACATGTACTTCGCCGCGTGGCAGGCCGGACTGAAGACGACCTACTACCTGCGCACCCTGGCGGCCACCCAGGTGGAGAAGTCCACGGTGGACGTGAACAAGTTTGGCATACAGCCACGGTGGATGAAGCACAAGAGCGCGTCGGATGACATTGCCGTTTCGCGCGGTGTGGTGGCCTGTGACATCAATGACCCCGACTGCGAAGCGTGTCAGTGAAGTTGACCGTGGGTAGTTGAAAGTGGACAGCGAATAGCGCTTGCCCACTATCAACTTGGAATCCGACAGAAATTTACCCCAATCCCTAGAAAGACATCTTCATGAGCACCGATAAACTATCAACTGATATCTATCCACTGTCCACTGCCAACGCCCAACTGTCCACTGCCCCAACCCGCTTTGCGGCCAAAGACAAGCGCCTCGTGAATTGCGAGGAGGTGGATGTGAATCAACTCATGCCCCTGAAGTATCACTGGGCGTGGGAGCATTATCTTAATGGCTGTGCCAATCATTGGATGCCCACGGAAGTGGCCATGCACAAGGACATCGAGCAGTGGCGATCCGACGTGCTGACGGAGGACGAACGGCGTGTCATTATGCGGAATCTCGGCTTTTTCGCCACGGCGGAGAGTCTGGTGGGCAACAACCTGGTGCTGGCGATTTTCCGCCACGTAACCAACGCCGAGTGCCGCCAGTATCTCCTGCGCCAGGCTTTTGAGGAGGCGGTTCACTCCCATACCTTCCTCTACATCGTGGAGAGTCTGGGGCTTGATGAGGGCGAAGTCTTCAACATGTACCACGAGGTGCCGGCCATTGCCGCGAAGGATCGGCTCGAGATGGAGCTGACGGCGGAGATACTTTCCGGCGACTTTGACACCCGCACGCCAGAGGGAGTGCAGACCTTCCTGAAGAATCTCATCGGCTACTATCTCATCATGGAAGGCATCTTCTTTTATACCGGGTTTGTCATGGTGCTGAGCTTTCACCGCCGTAACATCATGACGGGTATTGGCGAGCAGTTTCAGTACATCCTCCGCGATGAATCCATCCATCTGAATTTTGGCATCGATCTCATTAACGGCATCAAGGCGGAAAACCCCGACGTGTGGACGGCCGACTTTCAGGCCATGATCATCACGCGGGTGAAGGAAGCGGTGGAACTGGAAATTGACTACGCCAATGACTGCCTTCCCAACGGCATCCTGGGGCTCAACCGGGAATCCTTCCGGAGCTATGTGGAGCACATCGCTGACCGCCGCCTGGAGCGCATCGGGCTGCCGACCCAATACGGATCGACGAACCCCTTCCCCTGGATGAGCGAGACGGTGGACCTGGCCAAGGAGAAAAACTTCTTTGAGACCCGGGTTACGGAATACCAGAGCGGCACGACCCTGAGCTGGGATTGAAGGGTGAAGTTTGAAGGGTGAAGTTTGAAGGGTGAAGTTTGAAGGGTGAAGTTTGAAAAGTGAAGTTTGAAAAGTGAAGTTTGAAAAGTGAAGTGCGCGTAGCGTGCGCCGGAGGTGGAAAGGGTGAAATCAAGGTGGTGATGCCCTGCCTGCCACGATGTCCACTTTTCTGTCGTCGTCCGTCTTGAGATCAGAAACATTTCAAGACACACTAACGGTTGTACAGGAGTTGGACTATGCTTGACCTGAAACGACGATCAGATGCGCGGGCCGTGCGAAAGGTGCTCGCGGGGCACCGTGAATCTTTCGATGCGCTGGTAACCCGCTACCAGTCCCTCGTCTATCATGTGGCTTTGTCCCACGTGGGCAATCCGGCGGATGCGGAGGATCTCGTCCAGGACGCCTTTCTGAAGGCATTTCGCTCACTGGACGGGCTGAAGGAGCCCCAGCGCTTCAGCGCCTGGATAGTCAGCATCGTGCGCAACAGCGCCCGCGACTTCCTGAAGCGGCGGGGCGTCCAGGATGCCTATGCCCAATCGGCAGACGAGCCCCTTCCCCAGGCGCCCGACGTGGAAGCGCGGGAGGCCCGGCGCATCTTGTGGCGTCATCTGGAGCAGTTGGACGAGGCCCAACGTGAATTGCTGGTCTTGCACTACTTCGAAGGGAAGCGCACCCGGGAGCTGGCGGCCCTCTACGACATCTCCACCGCCGCCTGCGCGAAACGATTGCAGCGTGCCCGCCAGACCCTCGCGGTGGAAGTCCTGAATTCTCTCGGCATGGCGGCGGATGACAGCAATCCGCGGGATGTGCGCAAGCGGGTTATGGGGGCCATCGCCACCGCTCCCGTCGCCTGGGACGCAAAAGCGGTGGCGGCGGCGCAGGCAACGGGGGCGACGACGATTGGGGGGCTTTCCGTCAAAGTCGCGGGCGGAGCCATGGTCGTGACGGGTGGATTGATGGCCGCCGTCATGATGACAACGTCCCAGGCTCCCCAGTCACCTTTGGGTGAATCGGTGCTGGCGATGTCCGTCGTGGAAAGGGGCGAAGCGACGCCAGGCGAGACGGCGGCGGCGGTGCCGACGGACGAGGAGGACACTCCCGAGTATTTGGAGTCTATGGCTGAAGATAGGTCTGGACGAATTTCCAAGCCCCGCCATCCGGGTAGCGGTGCACTAGTCGGAATGGTAACAGGGCCCGACGGCGCGCCTGTCTCAGATGCACGGGTCGTGATAGACGGTATAAAGAATCATTTCTGGCGGTATCCAAGCGAGTCCGAGGCCCGGCGCGTTCAGCATACCGGTCCCGATGGTTCCTTCCGTTTTGACTCGCTGCCCGCGCCGGAAGAGAAAATCGCGGCAAGCTATGTGCTCATGGCCTTCTCCGAGGACCTTGCGGCGGTGATCGACACGCATCATTTTGTTAATGACAGCACCGAAGAGATATCCCTGCAGCTCGAGCCCGCGCGCAGGCTCTTGGGGACGGTGACGGACCCACAAGGCCGCCCGGTGGCGAATGCCCGCGTATATCCCGTCCGAACGGATACGGATGAAAGGGATCGAGTTTTTCAGGCCATTGGCCTGCAAGTCATGACCGACGCGCGGGGTCAATTCTCGCTGCGGGGACTTTCGGTAGCCCCGTGGGAGCTGGTCGTCGTGGCGGAGGAATTCGCGCCCCGGCGCACGCCCATGATTACGACGGAGCAGGAAGAAGTCGCGATTGTGTTGGAGGCTGGCGCCACGGTGCGCGGGCCGGTGCTCGACGCAGATACCGGGGAGCGCCTGGCCAATGTGCAGGTGCAACTGACCGCGTCTACGGGGTTGCGGGGGACGTCCTTCTCTCCCTGGACCACGAGAAACTTGAGCACCGGCGCAGATGGTTTCTTTGAGGCCAATCATGTGGCACCCGGCACCTACCGGTTGGCCCTCGCCACGTTTTTTGAAGAGAACTTTGTGAACCCGACTGGCGGTCCGAATCGGGTATCCGTGGAGGTGCCGCGGGATGGAGAAACGATTGCGCCGGACTTCGTGGTAATGCGGGGCGGTGGAATCTCGGGACACGTGCTCGATCCCGCCACGAAGGTGGGGGTGGACGGGGTGAATGTAACCATCCTCGTGAACCGGACGTCGGCACCACGCCCCGTGTGGTCCACAAAAACGACCGATACCGAAGGGCGGTATCAGTTCACCGGCCTGCCCGAGGGGGAACACCTGCTCCAGCTCGAACAGCAGAATCAGACGCGTCAATCCGTGGTTATCGCGTCCCAGGAACAGGTCAATGGCGTCGACTTGATTCACCACCACGCCTCGGTCGTCTCGGGCGTCGTCGTCGATGAGCATGGTGCTCCCGTACCAGGTGCCCGCGTTTGGACCAATTTCCTGCCCGCGTCGGGCGCGGTCGAGGTGGATGCGGACGGCCCCGACGGCCGTTTTGAGATGCGGGGGCTGCCTGCGATGAAGGAGTTCTATCTGGTTGCGCGAACCGCGCGGCGACAGAGTGCGGTGGCGGGACCCCTGACCCTTTCACCGGGAACACCGCAAGGGGTGACGCTCGTCTTGGACAAATCCCGTTCGGCCGCCATCGCAGGCGTGGTCGTTGGCAAGGATGGACGTGGAATCGCGAAGGCAAGCGTTCGCGCAAATCCGCCGGCGTCGGTTAGGAATCTGGGTGGCTCGGCCACGACGAACGGACAGGGGGCATTCCGGATAGACCGATTGGCGGAGGGGGGCTATACGATGGAAGTTGTGCTCCCGGGTGTCGACATGTGGAGAGAGGGCGAAGGTGGCCTGGAAATCGCGTTGGCCGCCGGTGAATTGTTGGACGGGCTGCGGCTGGAAAGTAATCCCGGGGAATCTGCTCTGGTAGGCCGGGTGGTGGATAGTCAGGGACGGCCCGTCAAAGGCGCCATGGTCGCCCTTTTCGGTCCCACCGTGGGGCAATGGAGTACAGGAAGGGACGGGCGATTTCGGCTGGAACGCCTGGAGGAAGGTTCGTACCGTCTCCACATAAGCCACGAAGACTTTAGCCCCACCAACCTGGAAGACGTGATAAGCGGACGGGACGACCTGGAGGTTGTGCTGGCGGGTTTGGGCCGTATCACGGGCCGGGTTGTTCGTGCGGATACGGGCAAAGCGATTGAGGTGTTTGAATTGGCGACACGGCAGTCTGAATACCGTGCCTTGTATACCGATGCCGTCCGCCAACTCGCGGGGCAGACGCTCCCCTTCCGCACGGAGGATGGCCGCTTCGACCTGACGAAGGTGGAGGCCGGCACATCCACCATCATCGCATTGGCCGATGGGTTGGCACCGGGGTTCGTTACGGTGGATGCAATTACTCCAGGGCAGACGATTCACGATGTGGTCATACGCCTTTCCCCCGGTCAGTCTGCCCGGGGTATCGTCCATGATGGGGCGGGCGTGCCCATACATGGGGCGCAACTATTCCATGGCAACATCGATAACCGCTCTCGCGCCACCGACAGTCAGCCTGCCTCGGTCACCGGACAGGACGGGGTGTTTTCTCTGGAGGGCATTCCGGAACAGGTAATCAGTCTCTCCGTCGTCCATCCGGAATACGCCATCGGTGTTGTGCGGCTGCCCCAACCCGGCGCGGGCTCGACGCCCTTGGATATTACGCTGGTCAAAGGCGCTACGCTTTCCGGAACGGTGCTGCTCAACGGACAGGCACCGAACCCACTACGGGCCATGATTTCGCTCGATCCCATGACATCGGACACCGTTTCTGAATCGACGGTTGTAGATGGCCAGGGGCGCTACCGGATGGAAGAACTCCTTCCAGGGGAAGTAAACCTTCGCGCCTCGATATATAAGGACGAGAATCGACGGGAACGCTGGAGCCAGACGCTCACCGTGGATATCCAGCCAGAGACCGGGGCCCAGGTCGATATTGAATTCACGGAAGGCGACGCGACCGTTTCGGGTCATGTGCTGGATGAGAGCGGGCTACCTTTGGGTGGCTTGGTTATGGGCGAGCTGGAGTCGGAAGGCCAAATCCTCTCCCTGGCGATCGCGCTGGACGAAAACTGGAACTATGCCATTTCCAACCTGCCTGCGGGCCGTCTTACCCTTTGGTATCCAGGGCCATACTATGAAGCTCCCGTAGAGGTGACGGTCGACCTTCATTCGGGCGACAGGCTCACGAGGGATATGGCCTTCCCGTCGCCGCGCGGCGGAGACACAGAATAGAATGTATCACGAAAGTAATGGGGCATCAGTTAGGACTCAAAGGTGGCAATCAATGCTTCGGGCCTTATCGTTATTTATGCGAAATCCAATGACGATGTGGGCGTAAATGGGTGCGTTTAGAGAAGATTGGCATGCCTTGGCAAAGATGGTACAATGCGATCGTACTTTGTCTGGAGGGAATCGCATGCCCACGTTTGAATATCATGCCATTCGGGCGGAAGGTGATGAAGAAAAGTCTTTCGTCGGTGGCGTGGTGATAGCCAAAGATCGTCATGATGCCAAGGCGAAATTGCGGGAACAGGGTCTGAAAGCGACCATGTTGAAGCAGGCCCGTGGCGTGATGGCGGTCATCAAGTGGTTGGACGCCGATATTCGATAACGGACGGGTGGGCACACGCCGACAGGGGCCGCGGGCGTGGCGATGAACGGGATTCAGACGGAGCAACTCGGGCGCACGACGTGCACTACCTTTGGGAAAATCGGACCCTATCCGCGTATGAAAATAGTTGTAGTTATACCCGTTTGTAATGAGCAGCATACGCTGGAAACCCTTACCGAAGGCATTGTCGCCCAACTTTCTGAGCAGGATTACCGCATCTTGTTCGTGGACGATGGCAGCACGGACACCTCCTATCGGACCCTCCTATCGTTGCGCCAGTCCAACGACCGGATTGATGTGGTCAAGTTTGCCGAGAACAGCGGCAAGACCCGGGCCCTTCATGTGGCGTTTTCCCGGATTGATGCCGACGTGGTCGTGACGATGGATGCCGATCTCCAGGATGATCCCAAGGAGCTGCCCCGTTTGCTGGCGGCGTTGGATGAGGGGCTGGATCTCGTGTGTGGCTGGAAAGAAAAGCGCCACGATCCCCTCCACAAGACCTTGCCCTCCAAAGTCTATAACGGACTGATCACCCGCCTGTTTGGCATCGATATCCACGATGTGAACACGGGTTTCAAGGCCATGCGGGGCGAGGTAGCCCGTTCGCTGACCTTGTATGCGGATTTCCACCGCTTGCTTCCCGTGATGGCCGCCCAGGGAGGCTATCGTGTGGGTGAGATTCCCGTGGAGCATCATCCCCGCCGTTTTGGAAAGTCGAAGTACGGCTTTTCGCGCTTTTATGAAGGCGTGCGGGACGCGGGCCGTCTCTGGTTTGGTGCCCGGGCCGAACGCTTTGCCTGGATTTCGGTGGACCGCTTTCGCATCGGGCTCGGGGTGGGGGTACTCCTTTGTTTTCTGGGGATCCTGTTTTGTTGGGGGGGCGTTGGCCTGATGCCGGGGGTGTTGTTGATAGTCCTGGGAGCGTTGATCGCGGTGACGGGACTCCTGTTCGCTATCATGGGATCGCTGAGTCGCGCGGTGGGGATCCTGGCCGAGGAAGAGGCCCAATGGGACGGAATTGAAGAAGAACACGTCGGGGCTTCGTAAGGTGGCTTGAACCGCCGTCGCCGGGCCTCGCCGGATGGGAGCATGGATTGGAACATGAAGCTGGGTTCGTGGCATCGGAACATTTTGGTGATCGTGTTGTTGGTGATTGGCGGGTGCGCGCCGGCGCCGGCGCCCAAACCTGAGGCACCGGCATCCCCGGATGTTGCTGTTGTGGCCCCTCCGCCCCCGTCTACCCCACTGGAGGCACCCGCGCCCCAACCGGAAGCGACGCCTGAGTCCGCGCCTCCGCCAACACCGGAAGCGCGTTTGCGACAGGGTGTCGCCGAATGGAATGCGTGGCGCTCCGAAGGTGCCGAGCCGCAGCCCGTCTTGCAGGATGGGGACTTTGCAGGCCTGTCACTGGAGCAGGTTAATTTTGCTGGAATGACCCTCATTGGCTGCGATTTTCAGGGAGCCACGTTGTCGGGTGCCGATTTTCGGGGGGCCACGTTGCGGGATTGTCGTTTTGACGGGGCCCGCCTTGAGGGCGCACGATTTGACGGGGCGCAAGGTGAGAAGCTGGTTTTTCTGGGGGCCGATCTGACTCAGAGTCATCTTGGTTTCAGGACGTTAGAGGAGGTGGACCTCAGCAATGCGATCGTTCATCAGGTGGTCGGGTGGGAAGAGATTTCAGCCGTAACCGATTTGAATATCTACCGCATTGTGAAGGCACCGGCGGCCTTTAAGGCCTGGGCGGTGGCGCAGGGAGCGGTCAAGCGTGCGCCCCATGAAGTGACGAAAAAGGTTGATGACGGGGGGTAGAATCTAGTCAGGGCTGACCAACAAAGGACTGCTTTTCCAGAAAATACCGGGTGTGGCGGTGTCTGGTGATGTGCGCTAAAGCACACGGAATCTATACGTTACGCCCGATGTGTCTGGCTTGGCGCGAATCTGGCAAACCCTCTTGTGAAATTTTATAGTTTGTACTATCATTGGCGTATTGGGGAGTTTTGTGTCGGGCTGCGTCGGGCACCTGCGGGTGAACGGGCACGGAGTCAAGCGCCTCCTTCGACCGAGTGGAGATTGTGGGACGTATGAAGAACACGCGCGGGTGGCTTTCTGCTGCCGTAGTATGCCTTTTCATGGGGGTGATTACTCCTGCCGGGGCCGTCAGTATTGATGTGGATTTGAGTGGGGATTTCATCCAGGACAACGATGTCTTGACGGTGAATTTCAGCCTGGATTCGGACCGGCTGGTCACGATTTTTACGTCGTCTCACCAGGCCGTGGGCAATGGCATGGGCTTCGATACGGCCTTTTTTCTGTGGGATGCCGCGGGGAATTGGCTTGGCCTCTTCAATGATGACAGTTCTTTCGGTGGCAGTGCCCTGTCCAATGGGGTATCCCACAGCTATGGCGAGTACGATGCCTATTTGAACACATTTCTTGGGGCCGGGGATTATATTTTAACCCTGGTACAAACCGGGAACTTCCCTTCGCCGACGAACCTTTCTGCGGGGTTCAATCAGGACGCCCAACCGAATTATACGCGCGACGTATTTGGATGGGGCACGAACGACTATTTCAATGGGGCCGTGGGCGTCGATCCGCGCACCGGTCATTATGACTTGCACCTTGTGGGGGTGACGGATTATTCCGTCGAGGGTGCTTCGGCACCGATTCCAGAGCCGACGTCTATGATGTTGATGCTACTCGGGGGTTCCCTCCTCGCCGTCCGGCGACGTCACAGCAATCGATAACACCAACTATATCGCACGCGATTTTTGCACCTGTACACCAACCCGCTAATGGAGATATTGGGCAATGTTTACCAAACGTACGCTGACGTTTTCACTCGCGATGCTGACTGGCGTCGCGCTGTGTCCTTTTGGGGCGGTAGCCGATACCTTGCACGCCACGGACGACACGCACATCGATTTTAACAAGCCGTTTGTTTCAGGCGGGGGAGTCGAATACCTTTCCGTCAACAGCACGCCTGGGAGTTCGGAGCGCTGGACCTTCGTCAAATTCGATTTGTCGACCGTGCCGGCGGGCGCGACGGTGGAGCGGGCGACCCTGCGGGTATGGCTCAACACGGTGTTGGATGCGGGTAGTCTTGACTTCCACGTGATGGAAGATGCTTGGTCTGAAGACACCCTGTTCGGTGCGCCGAATCCCACGATTGCGCCGGCCTTTGACACCGTCGCTGTGACGCCCCAGGACACGAAAACGACGATTCTGGTGGATATCACGGCTATCGTGCAGGCGTGGTTGGATGGGACGGCCCCCAATAATGGGTTGGCGGTCTTGCCCAGTCTGACCGACGATGTGAAAGTCGTTATTGACAGTAAAGAAAACGCCTCGACCGGCCGCGCAATGGAGGTCGAGGTTTTTTTTGAAGGTGAGCCTGGTCCGGAAGGCCCTGTTGGTCCCGTAGGCCCAGCGGGCGAGACGGGTCCTGCGGGTCCCCAAGGCGATCCCGGTCCCGAAGGTCCGATGGGCCCTGCGGGTACAGATGGTGAAACAGGCCCAGCGGGTGAAACCGGTCCTGCCGGTCCCCAGGGTGATCCGGGTCCTGAAGGTCCCGTTGGTCCGGTAGGTCCTGCGGGCGAGACCGGTCCGGCTGGTCCCCAAGGCGATCCCGGTCCCGAAGGTCCGATGGGCCCTGCGGGTACAGATGGTGAAACAGGCC
>JAXMOL010000061.1:0-44018 GCA_034669905.1 Candidatus Hydrogenedentota bacterium | reverse complement strand
GCTACCTTTGCCTTAAATGCGGGGGCATGATTACGTCGTTTACGTCGCATAGTTCTATCTCCTTGCTTCAAAGAATACGTCAGGAGATACACTTAACGCACTGTCCAGTTTTCGGGGTCCACTTCTGTTCGTGCGCTTGGAGCGGGCGCGTCTAAGATACGTCAAGAGAATTTTCGAGTCGAGGGCTCGAATTATCACTATCCGTAACTGATAAGGCGGAATGATGAATTTCCTTGTCTCAAAGCGCCCAACTAATTATCCCAAGCTAAACCACCGGCTCTGCCGGTGAGAATTCATAAGGCTTTGCCGTTCCTGCGTTAGCTGTTGGCATTCATACACGGTGCGGTGTGCCATGTTCTTTTTTAGTCCCGTAGGGACGACATATCGTGGCCCGGGCGTGAGCGAAGCGAACCCTGGGATCGCTCGAATGCAAGAGATGTTTAACCCCGAAGGGGTGGCATAGAAGTGTTGGAAATTTGCACTTATTTTCCTATGCCACTCCTTCGGAGTTTAATACATTGTGGCGCGGACAACCCAGGGTTCCGCTCGTACCTCGCTTCACCGCTGGGTTACGATATTTCGTCCCTACGGGACTAACTTCTTAGGCTTCGTACATGAGTTTGATGATTCGGCCCCTTTTAGGGGGCTTCCTCAAGCGACCTGCTCTGCAGGTGGTCACTGACTCTGGTCTTGATTGCAGAACGCTCGATTGGGTACTTGGCGCATGCTCCAAGCGCACGAACCCGTCAGGACTCGTTTAAACTCGCCTTTTGGGGATCGCGCGGCACGACCAAGCATTCCTTTGTGGAGAACGTACAATTAAGATGTAATTCCCCTGCAATCACAGGTTGATTTTGCGGTAGGCTTACAGTATCGTAGAACCATGGCAACGGAGAGAGCAATCCAGAACGCCAGGCAGGGGCAGAAGCATTACGTTTTGACGGGCATCAAGACATGGTTTTGGGCCGGTGCTTTCCTGCTGGCGATGGGAGTCGTTTCGGAGACCAACCGTGCGGCAGCGGGCGACGTTACGTTTTTTGAGACCAAGATTCGCCCCCTTCTGGCACAGCACTGTTACGCCTGTCACGATCAAACTATGAGCGCCGGTGGCCTGCGCCTGGACGCCTTGCCCGACAGTCCTTCCGATTCGCTCATGGCCCTCCTCCAGCAGCGCGACACCACGGGTCACCCCGAGGTCTCTTTCACGGTGCAGGAGCGCGAGGCGATTCGCGCGTGGGTTGCCCAGGGGGCACCCTGGCCCAAGGCCCTTCCCGAAGGTAACCGCAATATACCCATGGCGGACTACATAAAGGAATTGCAGACCAGCCATTGGGCCTTCAAGCCGGTGACGCCCCCGACACCCCCTGATGGGGCGGAGGTCTCATCGCCTATCGACGCCTATATTCAGGACCGGCTTTCCGGGACGGGGCTAAGTCCCGCTGCTCCGGCCCCACGGCGTGATTTGATTCGCCGTGCCTATTACGATCTTCTGGGACTGCCGCCAAGCGCCGAGGCCATCGCGGCATTCGAAGCCGACCCGGCGGAGGATGCCTTCGCCGCCGTGGTGGAGGGCCTGCTTCAATCGCCTCATTTCGGGGAGCGTTGGGGGCGGCATTGGCTCGATGTAGCCCGCTACAGCGATACGAAAGGGTCGAGCTTTCGGGCCGATCGTCTCTTTCCTTTTTCCCATACCTATCGCGATTACGTGATCCGCGCCTTCAATGAAGATCTGCCCTACGACCAGTTTATCCGCCATCAGCTGGCGGCCGACAAGCTGGACTTGGGGGGCGACAAACGGCCGCTCGCCGCGCTGGGATTCCTGACGCTGGGGAAATCCTTCGGGGCCAACATACATGATCGTATCGATGACCGCATCGATGTGGTGACCCGGGGCCTTCAGGGGCTTACTGTCAACTGTGCCCGTTGTCACGACCACAAGTTTGACCCCATCCCCACGGCGGACTACTACTCCCTTTATGGCGTCTTCCGCAGTTCGGTAGAGCCTGCCGAGTTACCCCTTATCGAAGAGCCTGACACGTCGGCACCGGCCTATAAAGACTACAGCGAAGGCCTCGCCAAGGTGGAGGCCGCGCGGGAGGATTTGCTGGATGCCCTCCATGTGGAGCTCCTCCGTCACGCACGGGCCTCCGTCGGCGCCTATCTCAGCGGGGTGGCGGCTCATTGGGATGAGCCGGACAATACAGGGCTGAATGCCTATGCGAAGGAGCAGGGATTGCGCCCGGCGCTGCTGATTCGATGGCGCGACTACCTGAAAGCAGAAGGGCGCGAAAAGGAGCCCGTTTTCGGCATCTGGCGCGCCGCACAGACCCTGGAAGACTTTCCCCGTCAGTTTGAAGGCCTGCGCGAATCCCACAAGGCGGCGGGGGCCAATGGTGCCCTCACCCGTTATCTGGAAGATAACCCGCCCTCGACCCTGGCGGCGCTGAGTACCGCCTATGGGGCGCTCTTCGCGGACGTCGACGGGACCTGGCAAGACCTGTTGTCTGCCCGCTTGCAGCAGGCCGCCTATGCGTCGGAAGAGGCCTTGCCTCGGGCCTTGAAAGACGAACGGCAGGAAGCCTTGCGGCAGGTGCTCTATGGGGCAGAATCGCCCGTCAACGTGCCGCGCAGCCAGGTGAATGCCATGAGCACCACCGCCGACCGTAATCGCATCTACCAGCGGCAACAGGCCATTGAACTCTTTAAGAACAGCCACCCGGGACGTCCCAACCGTGCCATGGCGTTGGCCGATGCGGCCACCCCCTTCGACCCCTATGTGTTCAAACGGGGCGACGCCACGAGCAAGGGGGAGGCCGTGCCCCGGCAATTCCTCGCAGTTTTGACGTCCGAGGAGCGGGAACCCTTCCGTGACGGGAGTGGTCGCAGCGACTTGGCCGAGGCCATCGCCAGCCGGGACAATCCCCTCACCGCCCGTGTCTTTGTGAACCGGGTGTGGGGACAGCTCTTTGACCAGCCTCTGGTGGGAACGCCCAGTGACTTTGGCACCCAGGGCGCGGCACCCAGCCATCCGGAATTGCTGGACTATCTGGCCTGGCATTTTATGGAAGCGGGTTGGTCGACCAAGTCCCTCATTCGGCGCATCATGGCCTCGGATAGCTATCAACAGGCCAGCGATATTCGTGCGGACTGCGCGGCGATTGACCCGGAGAATAAGTTGTTCTGGCGGCAGAACCGTCGGCGATTGGGTTTTGAAGCCATGCGCGACAGTCTGCTTGCGGCGGCCGACAACATAGATCTCAGCGTGGGGGGCTACCCGACCAACATCACCGAAGTGCCCTTTACCAATCGGCGGACCGTCTACGCCGAAGTGGATCGCCACGCGCTGCCTTCCATGTTTCGCATTTTCGACTTCGCCACGCCCAACGAACACACGCCCATGCGCTTTGAAACGACCGTGCCACAACAGGCCCTTTATCTGATGAACAGCCCCTTCGTGGTGGAGCAGGCCCGCCTCACGGCCGCCCGCGACGACGTGCAGGCCACCCCGGAAGGCCCCGAGCGCGTACGGGCACTCTACAACGCCGTGTTAAAGCGTGCGCCTTCCGAGAAAGAAGTCGCTCTGGGTGCCCTCTTCGTGCAGGGACAGGACATCGCGCCTCAGCAGGCCCAGGCACCCCGGGATACCACGTGGCGCTACGGCTATGGCGTGGTCAACGAGGCCACTGGCCGGGTTGAGGGATTCACCGAGTTTCCCCATTGGACCGGTGAAGCCTTCCAGGAGTCCGAGGAAATGCCTGGCGATACCCTGGGCATGGCCATGTTGAACCGTCTCGGCGGTCACCCGGGTGGACCACAACATGCCGTAGTGCGCCGCTGGACCGCCGAAGCGGATTCCCTGCTTTCCTGTGTCGGGGAGTTGTTCCACCACTCATCGGCCGGCGACGGCATTCGCGCCTACATCATCTCCAGCCGTGGCGGCATACTCTGGCAGGGCGATGTGCAAGATGGCGTCATTGCCACCGTCATGGATGACGTGGAGGTACGCGTGGGGGATACGGTGGACCTGGTGGTGAGTTGCCGCGACGATGACGAAGAGGACGCCTTCCGCTGGCATCCCCGGCTCTACCTGTCGGGAGAGAACGCCGCACAGTTTGAAACCCAGGATTGGATAACCCGTTTCGACTTCCAAGGGCCGCCCCCTGCGCCGCCGGAGCCACTGAAACCCTGGGAACAGTATGCCCAGGTCTTGTTGATGAGCAATGAGTTTATGTTTGTGGATTGACGACGGTTTGAGTATGAAGAGTTTTTAACCACGAATGGACACGAATAAACACGAATAAAAGGAAGAACAGCGAGACTTGCGAAGGCGTCAGATTGGCGAGATTTCGGTTGCTTGTTATTTTCGGCCTTTTGAAAAAAATATGATCTGGGTAGAAGTACTTGAACTGGTTCCGGCTGTCGGAGAGTCATTCGAATTCGTGTTAATTCGTGTCCATTCGTGGTTAAACAAGTTTTAATCCAGGACTCATGGAAGTTCTGTTAGACGAAACAGGGAGGGCGTTCCGCAGAATGGGCAGGGGAGGGATAATACGTGGCAAAGAGGTCTATGAGATAGTCGGCTGCGCGATGGAGGTGGTCAATGAAATTGGACATGGGTTTCATGAAAAACCATATGAGAATGCATTGGCGGTGGAGTTTGGCCTACGGGGTATCCCGTTTTCGCAGCAACCCGAGTTTGCAATTAACTACAAAGGCGTTTCCGTTGGCACCTACATCCCCGACCTGGTTGCCTATGAGGATGTCGTCATCGACGCCAAGGTAATAGAGCAGATCACCGACCGGGAGCGTGGACAAATTTTAAATTATCTTAAAGTCACCGGTGCCAAGGTTGGTGTTATCATAAACTTTCAGAAGCCTGCCTTGGAATGGGAGCGTTTGGTGCTGTGAAGGAACAAGCGTGCGTCAAGTCATCTCATGTAGGCGAATCGTTCGTGGCAAACGCAGCCCGGTGAAGCTGGGAAGTTCAAATGAGGTGAAATGAGCAGGGAAGTCAGGATTGTAGAAAGATTTTAACCACGAATGGACACGAATAAACACGAATAAAAGGAAGAACAGCGAGACTTGCGAAGGCGTCAGATTGGCGAGATTTCGGTTGCTTGTTATTTTCGGCCTTTTGAAAAAAATATGATCTGGGTAGAAGTACTTGAACTGGTTCCGACTGTCGGAGAGTCATTCGAATTCGTGTTAGTTCGTGTCCATTCGTGGTTAAACAAGTTTTCATCCAGGAATCATGGAAGTTTTATTAGACGAAACAGGGAGGGCGTTCCGCAGAATGGGCAGGGGAGGAATAATACGTGGCAAAGAGGTCTATGAGATAGTCGGCTGCGCGATGGAGGTGGTCAATGAAATTGGACATGGGTTTCATGAAAAACCTTATGAGAATGCAGTGGCGGTGGAGTTTGGCCTACGGGGTATCCCGTTTTCGCAGCAACCCGAGTTTGCAATTAACTACAAAGGCGTTTCCGTTGGCACCTACATTCCCGACCTGGTTGCTTATGGCGATGTGGTCATCGATGCCAAGGTGATAGAGCGGATTACGGACCGGGAACGTGGTCAGATTTTGAATTATTTGAAAGTTACGGGTGCCAAGGTTGGTGTTATCATAAATTTTCGGAAGCCTGCTTTGGAATGGGAACGTTTGGTGCTGTGACGGTGAGGTGTTAGAAAGAGTTTAACCACGAATGGACACGAATAAACACGAATGAAGAAATTGCAGTGAGACTTGCGAAGGTGTAGGGTCGGTGAGTATGAAAGTTAGTTTCTAATTCAGACCTGAGAGGAATTGGTAGCCGTCGGACGATATCTCCTGATTCTGCGTGTTGCTGAGTCGTTCAAATTCGTGTTAATTCGTGTCCATTCGTGGTTAAAGAAATCAAAACTCAGGGTCTATAGTCGCGTCGCATGAAAATCTGGAGAGAGCTATGAGTCATGAACGCACGGTTAACGATTTCATTCTGAATCGTAGGGACTTTCTTCAGCGTTCGGGCATGGGTTTCGGCGCACTCGGTCTCGCCCTGACCGCAGGCTCCCCCGCAGCCATCGCTGCACCGGGCCCCATGGCCCCTCTTCAGTCCCACTTTCCCGGTAAGGCCAAGCGGGTCATTCACATTTTCTTCAACGGCGGCATGTCGCACGTGGATACTTTCGACCCCAAACCTTCGCTCACGAAAAATGCCGGGAAGGAACTGCCCATCGACGAGTTGGGAACCGGAGCCCCTCCCGGTGTAGCCCTGGCCTCAGAGTTCGAATTCTCGCGCCACGGCGAAAGCGGCATCCCTGTCAGCAATCTGTTTCCCAAGACGGCCCAGTGCGTGGATGACATGTGTATCGTGCGCTCCATGTATACCGATACCCCCGTACACGGCGCATCGCTCCTGCTCATGAATTGCGGTAGCGCCCGACTGCCCCGTCCCAGTGTGGGGTCTTGGGTCACTTACGGGCTTGGCACGGAGAATCAGAATCTGCCCGGCTTCATCACCATGTGCCCCGGGGGCTACCCCATTGCCGAGGCGCAAAACTGGCAATCCGGATTCCTGCCCGGCAACTATCAGGGCAGCTACATCGATTCTCAGCACACGGAAGTCGAAAAGCTCATTGAGAACATCCAGAACCACTACGTGACCTCCAAGGGACAGCGGCGACAGCTTGATCTCTTGAGTGAACTCAATGCCATGCACCAGGCGGCCCACCAGCGAGACGCCGACATGGAGGCGCGCATCCAGTCCTTTGAGCTGGCCTATCGGATGCAGCTGGACGCCACCGATGCTTTCGATATCAGCAAGGAGCCGGAGTATATCCGGGAACTCTACGGCAGCAGTGTGCAGGCCCGTCAATGTCTTATTACCCGTCGTCTCTTGGAGCGCGGCGTGCGCTTTGTGCAGCTGTGGCACGGTCCCGGGCAGCCATGGGACAGCCACGACGACATTGTCGACTCCCACAAGCGTCTCGCGGGTCAATGCGACCAGGGCATCGCGGCGTTGTTGACCGACCTGAAGCAACGGGGCATGCTGGAAGATACGTTGGTGCTGTGCGCCGGTGAATTCGGCCGGACCCCCACGGTAGACATGCAAAACCCCGACCTCAAAGGGAACAAGCCCAAAGGGCGCGACCATAACAGCGCGGGTTTCACCGTGTGGATGGCGGGCGGTGGGGTCAAGGGCGGCCACATACATGGCGCTACGGACGAGTTTGGCTATCAGGCCGTGGAGAAGCCGGTCCATGTGCACGATTTGCACGCCACGATATTGCACTTGCTCGGCTTCGACCACGAGGCCCTGACCTACAAATACGCGGGCCGCGATTTCCGGTTGACCGATGTCCACGGGAATGTGGTACACGATATTATTGCGTAGGGAAAGCGGCGAGACGCGAGGGGACGCAGGGATTGAATATGAAGTAACGTCTCAAAAGCGAGGATCGATGTTCATGCTAGAAGTGGATCCGTGCGGCTTTCTTTTTTTTGTGTGATGGGGTTGGCATGTATGGGGTGCGCATACAGGCGGGGATTTAGCATAACGTCAGTCGCCCGTACGGTTCGTTCAGTTCTGGGTGTCCGTTCATAAGATAGGCAAGGAGTTCGGCATGTCCAAGACGAGAATTGTCATCGCAAATGATTCGCGTAGCAAGCGTTCCCGATTGGTAGCGGTTGAGCCGTGGGGTAACGATTATACGCTACTCCCCGGTGAAGAGTTGGAAGTGGTCGCCGAATCGGATACCGATGAAATGCCATGGTTTATCGTGGCCGAGTCGAACGGTGATACTGCGGTGTGGTGCGAGGAGACGGACGTGTTCACCGTGTTGCAAGGCGGCGTCGAACTGGAATGCGGTCACAATAGTGGTCGATAGCACGGGGCTTTCCTTGCCACCGATTTTTCTTGTTCCACCACGTGATGACGGGCGCGATGTGAAGGTCCTCTGCCCGCATGAGCACTTCCATGTCCTCCGGCGGACGATGGACATGGAGATCGCCGGACCACCATCCTTCGGCGGCCATGTGGGCGATGCGCTGCAACGATGCGGCGATGGTTTCCGGGGCGTTGTCACCGATTTTCACTGTGCCCGTAGCCCGCGTGAATTCGGGGCCCTTTTCGAGGGCGTAGGTGTAGGAGCCCGGCGGAAGGGTGAGAGTGGCGTTGCCTTCGCAGGTGAAGTGGGTCTTGAAGGCGGGGTAACCCTCGGGGAGTATGGCCTCGCCCGCGCTGTTTTCGAGGTGGACGCGGCAGGGGAGCGGGGTGGTGCGGTCGGTGGGCGTGACCGCAATGTTCAACGTGGCGGCGGAGGCGAAGAGCGGGAGGATCAGTGTGAAGATAAAGGTGATTCGTGTTGACATAGCAACTCTCCCTATCGAGCCCAAGTCCAATTCGATTCGAGGATTAGGTCTCAATCGATACGCGTCAGATCTGAGCTGCATCGACGGTAATGACGTGCGCCAAAGTGGGTTAGCCTTCCAGGCTGACATAGCGTGCGCTCGATACAACGATGTGAACCTCAGATCTCCTCGGTAGCGGAGACAATTTAAGTCTAGATCGTGGGTGTTTTTCACAGGCCGACAGTCACCTTGAGCGCATGGGCGCGCGCCGTGTCAGGCAAGATGCCTAACCCACTTTGGCATCTGTGGAAAATACGGAGTCCTCCTTGTTGGAGCGCGGTTGTAGTTTTTATTTGTCGCTATACCAAAATATCCTTCACCACATTCCCGTGCACATCGGTCAGACGGAAATCCCGTCCCTGAAAGCGGAAGGTTAACTTCTTGTGGTCGATGCCCAGTTGATGGAGCATGGTCGCGTGGAAGTCGTGCACGGAAACCACGTTCTCCACCGCGTTATAGCCGAGGTCGTCTGTCGCGCCATAGGTCATGCCGGGCTTGATACCGCCACCGGCCATCCAGATGGAGAAGCCATTGACGTGGTGGTCCCGGCCGGGTCCGCCTTTGTTGCCTTGAATCATGGGCGTGCGTCCAAACTCGCCGCCCCAGACAATGAGGGTATCCTCGAGCATGCCCCGTTGTTTCAGGTCCGTGACCAAAGCCGCCGTGGCTTGGTCCACGTGGCTGGAACAGGTCTCCATAAAATTTTTCAAGTCGTTGTGGTGGTCCCAGCCGCGGTGATAGAGCTGGATGAATCGGGTGCCCCGTTCGGCCATGCGGCGGGCCAGCAGGCAGTTGAAGGCGAAGGAGCCGTCGGCCCCTTCCGTGCCATACATATCGAGGATGTGTTTCGGCTCGTCCGAAATGTCAACCAGATCGGGCACGCTCGTCTGCATCCGAAAGGCCATTTCATATTGGCTGATGCGGGTGGCGATTTCGGCTTCTTCGACGGTCTCGTTGTGAATCCCGTTCAGGGCTTGCACAGCATCTACCAGTTTGCGCTGCTGGGCCGGGTCGATTCCGGGGGGACTACTCACATAGTGGACCGGGTCGCCAACCGATTGAAAGGGCACCCCTTGGAATTTACTGGGGAGGAAACCGCTGTGCCACTGCCGTGAGGCCAGGGGCTGGGGATTGCGTCCACCTTTGGAGGTGAGAACCACAAAGCCGGGCAGGTTTTCGCACTCACTGCCCAGGCCATAGAGCAACCAGGACCCCATGCTGGGCCGACCCGAGATGGCGGTGCCCGTGTTCATCAAGGTGTGGGCCGGGTCATGGTTGATCTGGTCGGTGCGCATAGAGCGGATGATGCAGATATCATCGGCGATGGAGGCGGTGTGGGGGAGTACGGAGGAGATCTCCTGTCCCGACTGACCGTGCCGTCCAAACTCAAACTGAGAGCCCATACAGGTGAGGGCCTGCCCCTGGAGCTGGGCCAGTTGCTCCCCCTGGGTGAAGGACGTGGGCATCGGTTTGCCGTCGAGGCGTGCCAATTCCGGTTTATAGTCGAAGGTCTCCAAGTGGGAAGGGCCGCCCGCCATATAGAGATAGATCACCCGCTTCGCCTTGGGCAGGCCGTGGGTCGGGTTGGTGATGCCCTTCCAGGTGTCCGGTGCTGCGGCGTTGGCCTGACCCGTCCCCAACAAGGAGGCCAGGGCCATGGAGCCAATACCCCGGGCGCTGTTACCCAGAAATTGGCGGCGGGTCTGTTGGAGCAGGTACTTATTGATAGGGTCCATGGGCTTCGTTCCTCAAAACGTATGGCAACGCAGGCGGGTCGTCTGGCCACCCGCATCAGTAGCGATAAATCATTTCGTGGGTGTTAAACAGGGCACGGGTCACGGCGCTCCAGGCGGCCAGTTGCACCGTGTCGACCGATTCGGGAACGGGGGATTCTCCGACATCCACAAAGGCGGCGGCATCTTCCGGGGAGTCTGCGAAGCGGGCCCGATTACTATCCACCAGCGACTGCATGATCTCCCGTTCCGACGTCAGGGGTGCCCGGGAGAGGGCCTCCCGATAGGCGAAGTCGATGCGTTCGTCATCGGTTGTTCCGCCCTCCTCCAAGATCCGCTGGGCAAAGACCCGTGCGGCTTCCACGAAACTCGGGTCGTTCAGCAAGACGAGTGCCTGCAAGGGGGAATTCGAGATGGGCCGCTCTGCCGTGCACTCTTCCCGTGTAGGCGCATCAAAGGCGATGAGGCTGGGATGGAGGAAGGTCCGTTGCCAGTGGGTGTAGACACCCCGCCGGTAGAGGTTTTCTCCCGTGTCCGGTTCGTACTCCCGGGTGGGGAAGTTCAATTCCCGATAGTACCCTGCGGGCTGGTAGGGCTTGGCGCTCGGGCCCCCCATGGCGGTGGAGAGCAGACCACTTACCCGGAGGGCGTTATCGCGCACGAGTTCGGCTTCCAGACGAAAGCGGGACTGACGGGCGAGACAGCGGTTGTAGGGGTCCCGCTCTTTCAGCGTGGGGGAAGCCATGGAAGACTGGCGATAGGTGTTGCTCATTACGAGGTGCTTCACCATATGCTTGATGTCCCAGCCACTCTCCACGAATTCCAGCGCGAGGTGGTCGAGCAGCTCAGGGTGGGTCGGCCATTCGCCCTGAGAGCCCAGGTCGTCCAGCACCTTGGATATGCCCGTGCCGAAATAGAGTTTCCAGAGGCGGTTTACAAAGGTGCGGGCCGTGAGCGGGTTCTTAGGGTCGGTAATCCAGGCCGCCAGATCGAGGCGGGTGGGCCGGTCGCCGTTCATCCACAATCCACCGAGGAATTCTGGAACCGCAGGGCCCACAATCTCGCCCGACTCATCCATCCAGTTGCCCCGGGGGAGGACGCGGGTCACTTGGGGCGCCATGGTTTCTGTCACGACCACGTGGTAGGTTTCCTGGTCCAGGCGGAACTGGGCCTGGGTCAGCTTTCGGAGTTCTTTCTTCAGTGCGTCGGGATCAGGGGGGCTCGACTCGCCTTCGCTGGAAGGGGCGGGGGTGCCATTGGCCAATGCGGCGAGCTGGGTGTTAATGCGCGCTTTGTCGACTTCGATGGCCGCGAACTGCTGGGCTTGCTCTTCCGTCGGGAAGCGGAGGTAGGGCGGGAAGGGGCCCTCATTTCCACCTTCACTTTGGACGCCCTTCTCGTTGATGTCGGCGAAGAAGGCGCTGAAACGGTAAAAGTCTTTCAAGGTGAACGGGTCAAACTTATGATCATGACACTGGGCGCAACCAAGGGAAGAGCCCAGCCAGACCGACGCCGTCGTGCGCGTCCGGTCCGCCGCATAGCGGATGAGATAGTCCTTGTCCTGGGCACCGCCCTCCCGGGTGACCATGTTCAGGCGGTTGTAGGCCGTGGCGATACGTTGCTCCTGCGTGGGGGATTCCAGCAGGTCGCCGGCCAACTGCTCGCGCGTGAATTGGTCGAAGGGCATGTTGTCGTTGAAGGCGGCGATAACGTAGTCGCGGTAGGGCGCCACCCCCCGCACCTGATCCCCGTGGTAACCCACCGTGTCGGCGTAACGCACCAGGTCCAGCCAATAGATGGCCAGCCGTTCGCCAAAATGGGGCGAGGCCAGGAGGCGGTCGACGAGTTGCTCATAGGCATTCTCACGGGTATCGCCCAGGAAATCGGCCACTTCCGCCGGGGTCGGTGGGAGGCCAATCAGGTCGAAGCTGAGCCGCCGGATTAACGTGACCCGGTCCGCAGGATCTGCGGGCGTCAGGCCCTGGCGGTTCAGGTTGTCGAGCACATAGGCATCAACGGGGTTGGCTACCCATTCGGCGTCGCTCGAGGTGGGCGCGGTGTGTTGCGGCGGGAGATAGGCCCAATGGGCCTGGTATTCCACCCCCTGCGCCACCCAGGCTTGCAGCAACGCCTTTTCATGGGCCGTCAGGCTGCGATTGGATTCGGGCGGGGGCATTTGCGTGTTGGGATCTTCCGAGAGAATGCGTTGGATAAGGGCGCTCGCGTCGGGATTTCCGGGCACGATAGCCGCCGTGCCGTCGTGCTCCGCGATGGCGTGTATCCGCTGGTCGAGCCGGAGGTCGGCTTCCTGGGTCTTCGAATCGGGGCCGTGACAGAAAAAGCAGTTGTTGGAGAGGATAGGCCGGATATGGCGGTTGAACTCCACGCGATCGGGCATGGGCTCGGCGGTCGCAGTGCCCACGGTCGCGACGAGCAGTAAGAGGCCGGTCGCATAGGGGAAGAATGGGTAGAAGACAGGGTTCATAATACCTCGGCAATATCCTGGGGGGCCAGCCCAATGAAACATTGGCACGTAACCCTAGTACAACAAAGAAGGTACATGGAGGTCAAGGGGATGAATCGGTGTGTGTGGCTCCCCGTGGGCGAACACGCCACCCTATCCTGGGCCGATTCGAGATTTTCTGGGGGCTTTGGCTTGAATAAATGCCCTTCCATCGCTAGAATTACCCTTTCCTCTTGGCACAAGGTGCCCTTCTTTTCTGATTCTTACGAGTGGATTTATGACGTCTTCTACCTCAAATACCTCGGGCGATGCCCGTCTCATGCCTGCGGGGCCATTGGCCCGTGTAGGTATTATCGGTGGTGGCCAATTGGGCCGCATGATGACCAAAAAGGCCAAGCAACTGGGCTGTGAAGTCCACGTGCTGGACCCCTATCCGCAATCGCCTGCGGGTATGGTAGCCACCTATCAGACCGTGGGGCGTTTCGACGATGCGGAGAAAATCCGCGAAGTGGTCGAGGCCTGCGATGTCACCACCTACGACATTGAGCATATCGACGCGGAAATTCTGGCGACCCTGGAGGCAGAGGGGAACGTAATATTTCCCCGGCCCGCGCTGTTGGCCGTCATCCAGGATAAGCTGCTCCAGAAAGAGCACCTGGTCGCCCATGACATTCCCACTTCGCCTTTCGTAGCGGTGGACGAACCGACCATGGCCGATGCCGAAGCCTTCGGCTTTCCCCTCGTGCAGAAGGCGCGTAAGGGCGGCTACGACGGCAAGGGCGTTTCGGTTATTCGCTCGAAGGACGACGTGGACAGCATTCTCCATTGTCCCTCAATATTCGAGAAGCTGGTCGATATCGATATGGAGCTGGCGGTGATGGTGGCCCGTAATGCGAGCGGCGAAATTGCCACCTACCCGGTCACCGAGATGGAATTTGACGCCCGGGCGAATCTGCTGGACCTCCTGCTGGTGCCCGCCCGCATCAGCGATGACCTCGCCGACCAGGCCCGTGCCTTGGCGGCCGACGTTGTGACGGCCTTTGACGGGGTGGGTATTTTCGGGGTGGAGATGTTCCTGAATAAGGCAGGGGAGTTGCTTATCAACGAAGTCGCGCCCCGGCCCCACAACTCCGGCCACTACACCCTCGATGCCTGCGTGACCTGCCAGTTTGAGCAGCACATCCGGGCTATCCTGGGCCTGCCGCTGGGCTCTACCAAGCTCTGGGCACCCGCCACCATGATCAACCTCATCGGTGAGCCGGGCTCCACCGGGGCCGCCCAGATCGAAGGCATGCGCGATGCCCTGGCCACGCCCGGTGCCACGGTCCACATCTACGGTAAGAACGAGTGCCGCCCCTTCCGGAAGATGGGCCACATTACCGTGGTCGATGATTCCATGGACGCGGCCCTCGAAAAAGCAGAGAAACTGCGTGACCTGGTCACCTTTCATGGAGCGGACAAACTATGAGTGCACCGGAAGTCGGTATTATTATGGGAAGTGATTCGGACTTGCCGGTCATGAAGGCCGCCGCCGAAGCCCTGGATGCCCTCGATATTCCTTATGAGCTGACGATCGTCTCTGCCCACCGGACGCCGGCCCGTTTGGTGGACTACGCCGAGTCGGCCGCTCTCCGGGGTATTGAAGTCATCATTGCCGGTGCCGGTGGCGCCGCCCACCTTCCGGGGATGGTCGCTGCTATGACCTCCGTGCCCGTCATTGGTGTGCCCGTGCGCTCTTCCAATCTGCAGGGACTCGACAGCCTGCTGTCCATTGTCCAGATGCCGGGGGGCATTCCCGTGGCCACCGTCGCCATCAACGGCGCGAAGAACGCGGGCCTGCTGGCCGCCGCCATGCTGGGTATTAAGGACAAGGCCGTTCGTGAGCGCCTGGATGTCATGCGCGCTGAGATGAATGAAGAAGTGCTCGGCAAGGCCCAACGCCTCGAGGCCAAAGGCTGGGCGGAATACCTCAAGGACTGATAGCAGGCGGCGGGGGTGTGGCCATTGGCTTGTCGCCGAATAGCTTGGCGACGCAACGCAATTGTAAGAACGCTATGGGTCTTATAGGGCCTATGGGCCGTATATGACTCATAGGCCCCATCAGACCCATAGCTTTTTTGCTTGGGACGACCTTCAAGTTACACGGCCGCTCGCTTTCTCAAGTACCGCGAAAACATGTCACGGGCTGTCAGCCCTATGGAGAAAAGATTATCACGCTAACCCAGGCCTTCAGCCTGGGCTGGTATGTGACCGCGCCGTTGGCGCTTATACGGCTGCCCTTGAGACACTCGCCGATGTTCCGGAGGGCCAAAGGCCCGTAAACATACCAGCATGGGCCAACGGCCCATGAAACGGTGCCGTATAAGAATTAAAGGGCTGAGGGCCCGCTCCATATCTTGATCCAGTTCCCCGATAATACCCGCTGGTTTCAAATTTTCGCGAAGAGCGGGAATTAAGAGAACAGAATCCGTTAGGAGTCGCACATTCCACCCTATGGCGCGGCAATCACCCCGTGATAGCGACCCAGCCAGTAGGCCAGCATGTAGTCCACGCCCGCGCCATCGCTCTTCCCATCACCCCCGTTATCCGCGCGATAGGGGTCCTGATTCCACCGCTCGAAGAGACGTTCGTCGGCGGGCAGCAGTTGCAGCAGAATGTCATTGCCCCGCACGCTCGGCCGCGGGTCAAACATGACATCGGCGCGGTGGCTGTTGTCCTGCTTCCAATTGCGCCGGTCCTGGGGCATTTCCCGCAGGGTCTGCACCGCCCCTTCCACATCGGCGTCTTCCGGGTCGACACTGGCATAGACCATGGCGATGAGGCTGTTCCGTTCGTCGCGCTCAATGAGGGCATAGCGGCGTAGCGCACGGTGCAAGGCATTCCGGACCGTGGGGTCTTCCGCCAGTTGGAGGAAGGGGTAGAAGCAAATGGCCGCGAGCTGATCGTCCGAATGGTTCATTTCGTCGGGCCAAAGCTTCTTCGTCAAGAGCAGGTTGTCGAGGTAGTGGTGGTTCTGGATGAGGTCGACGTAAAGGTCTTCGTATTTCTGGTCTTCCGTGATGTAGTGCGTCGTCTTCAGAAATGACAACATCATCAGCGAGTAGATGCCACTTTCGAGATAGTGGATGTGCTCATCGTTCAGGGAGACCGGGTCCCACCACCCCCACATGGTCCGCTCACCGTCCCAGTCGAGAATCTGGTAGTTGTTGTCCACGATATAGTCGGTCACCTGGCGAAGCTGCTTCACGAGGCGCGCCTTCTCGGCGGGGTCGTTTTTCGCGATGTGCTCGTAGTACATGTAGAAGGCGAAGTAGTGGCCGTCGATCTGGTCGCTGGAAACATCATCGCGCCACCAGTATTTCCCGTCGGCCGTCTCGTGCCAGTTGTCCTGTTGTTTGGCCTTCTCTACGTAGGGGTCGTCCGCCGTGACCACGGTGCGCGCCACGAGGCCGGTGACGCCCGTCACGTTCTGCAGGAGATACATAGCCTCCATGCTCTCCTTCGCCGCGGCCTTGTAGCGTTCTTCGCCCGTGAGGGCGTAGGCCATGGCCATGGAGGCAATGTGATAGGAGGTCCAGAGACCATCGCTGGGCTGGGGGCCCCATACGGGATTGGTCTGCGTGTAGGCATCGTCGTAGCGCGGGGGAGAGGGCATGCCGAGGCGCATCTTGCGTTCGAGGAGTTCGGCGAGCATGTGTTCTGCTTTGCCGTGGAGGGTGCGGGGTTCTTCTCTTATAGCGGTCCATGCGGCTGCAAGCGCCTGTACCGTTGTACCATCGGGCGCGATCCTGACTCCGTTTACGTAGTCGAGGGGAAGGTATCGTCGCCCAGCGCGATAGTACCACTGACGTCCCTCCGAATAGGGCCGATACTGTATCAGACCCCGAGTGCTTCCAACCCATATTCTGTCCTGGGCGTCGATCGCGATAGAAGTGAGCTCCTCCCAGGGTAGCCCCTGTCGTCCTCGAATAGCGGTCCAGTTACCTTCGCTGTCTCTGGAACTCAGACCCGCTGGCGTTGCTATCCATAGTGTGTCGCGTGAGTCTACGGCCATGTCCGCAATCTGATTTGAAAGCGGGCCATCCACGCCATAACTGACATGCCGCTCGTAGGGAGGCTCGCTCCCGTGATAGAGTCCGTCTTCCGTTCCAATCCACGTTTCACCAGCGTGCTCGATAGCAGGCGTGGAAACCCATTTGGAGGGATCCTGCGCGAAGACTGCCAACTTGCGGCTTTGAGGTGATTCCTCCGGTGGAACGAGGGAGGACACATGCTCCATGAACGGCGTATCGGCAATGGGCAGTTTCACGTCGCTTCCCGGCGTGCTCTTGTGGACATCCGACCACAGGGGCGGAACGAGGCTGATAAGGTCGGGCGCAGGGCTCAGCAGGGCATCCTTGCGAATGGTCAGGGTTTGGTCTTCCTGGCGACCAAAGCCGGTAATCTGTAGCTCCGTGGGGGTGACGGTCACGGTGGAGTAGGCGTTGTCTTCGGTGTCCACCATGCCCTTGAAGGTCACGTAGTGGACGCCGTTGCGTTCGCCGTAGTTGCCCTTGTGGTTGTGGCCGTTGATATAGGCCTTGATGCAGGAATACTCATCGGCAAGGGCGAGGATATCCTTGGCATTCCAGAGGTTGTGGACATTTTCCGGGAAGACGGGGAAGTGGGCCATGAGCACCACGGATTCGCCCCGCTGGGTCGCGTCGTCCAAAACGCCCCGCAGCCAAGTGAGCTGCTCTTCGCCGATAGCGCCATTCCACTTGGGCGACTCAATCTTGTTGTCGACATAGTACTTTTCGGCGGCCGCGTATTCAGGGCTATCCTTGGGGTAGCCATGGAAGCTCACGTCGTTGCCGTCCAGCGCCACGAAGCGCCAGCCATGGACCATGAAGTCATAGTACCGTGCGGGCATGCCGAGCTTACGGTGGACATCGGCCTTCTTGTCATCCGCCACGGAGAAGTCGTGGTTGCCGAGGACGTGGTAGGCAGGCATCTTCAGGCTCTGATAGATAGGCCCGACCACATCGAAGCTTTCCCAATCCTTGTCGATGAAATCCCCAAGATGGACCGTGAACTCCAGGTCGAGGGTGTTGAGATGCTTCACCGCCGCTTCCAGCTTTGCCGGGGAGTTGCGATAGAAGCGAACACCGCCCGTGTCGGCATCACAGTATTGGCAGTCGGCAATGGTACCGAAGGTGAATGGCTTAGGCTCCTCGCCGTGGGCGGATGGAATCGCGAGGGCAACGAGCAGCGTTGTGAGCATAATACGAAGCAGCATATACCAATTTCCTTAAGGGTTGACCGCTTGGAGGACAAGTAAAGGGGCCAGTGTAGCATATGGGAAGTTTGAAGTTTGAAGTTTGAAGTTTGAAGGGTGAAGGGTGAAGGGTGAAGGGTGAAGGGTGAAGGGTGAAGGGTGAAGTTTGAAGGGTGAAGGGTGAGGGGTGAAGGGTGAAGGGTGAAGGGTGAAGGGTGAAGGGTGAAGGGTGAAAGCTGAGGGCTGAAGATGATTTCAAACTCCTCTCTTCTCTCTTCTCTCTTCTCTCTTCTCTCTTCTCTCTTCAAACTTCAAACTTCAAACTTCTCTCTTCAAACTTCAAACTTCATTCCCGTCATTTCCTCCGAAAGGGTCCAGAGCCGTTCTTTGTTCTCCGCCGTGAAGGCCGCGCGATTGGTGCGGTTCTGTTTCTTCACGCCTACCGGATAGCCACGGGCTTCGAAGAGTCCATCGGGCCCATAGAAACAGCCACCCCGGGCATCGGGTGCGGTGGCGGCATAGAGGGTGGGCAGGGCGCCTTGGGGCGGTGCCATGGCGCAGATCTTTCCGAAGATTCGTGCGGCCAACCAGCTGCGCTGCAGGTCCGTATTGGTCCAGCCGGGATGGGCGGCCACACAGTGGACGGGACTGCCTGCGGCGTTCAGCTTTTCTTCCAGGTGTTCGGCGAAGACCAGGTTGGCCAGTTTACTCTGGCAATAGGCGGGCCATGCTTTATAGGGCTTACGCTCATAATTGGGGTCCTCATAGTCGATGGGCCCCATACGGCTGGCCACGCTGCTCAGGACCACCACCCGGCTACCGTCTTCGGCCTTGAGGTGGGGGAGGAGTTGCGCCGTGAGGGCGAAGTGCCCGAGGTGGTTCACGCCGAACTGGAGCTCAAAGCCTTCCTCGGTCCGGGAAAAGGGCGGTATCATGACGCCCGCATTGTTGATGAGCAGGTCGATGGCGGGGAACGCCGTTTTCATGCGGTCGGCGAAGTCGGCCACGGATTTCAGGGAGGCGAGATCGAGCGCCTCAAAACGGACTTCCCCCGTGGGGTTCAGCGCCTCGATGCGGGCCACCGCGTCTTCGCCCCGTGCCTGGCTGCGACACGCGAGGACGACCGTCGCCCCCTTTTCGGCGAGCACCCGGGCGGCCTCATAGCCGATGCCCGAGTTGGCACCCGTGACAAGGGCGATGCGCCCGGTCTGATCGGGAATTTCAGCGTCGGTCCAGCGTTGTGATTTCATGGGCGTTTTCCTGTTCCACGTTGCGGTAGCTTAGGGCGGTACCCGGCCAGCCGCCAGGGGGGCGTCGGGTGCGACGTACAGGTCCGCAAGGATTTGTCCGTGTTTTGAATTGGCGCTTACTCTGCCGAAGGTACCGTTAACTTCCGGATTTGAATGGCTCTATAGCTCGCTTCCGCCGGAGGACCACTGTGAATCTGCAAGGCAATCACGCCCGTCTCGGCGATGCCTGCGTCTTCTTCCGTGTAATCCACGGTCTGCACGCCATTGAGCCAGAGCTGGATACGCTTCCCATCACAACGGATGCGGTAGTCATTCCACTCGCCGGGTTTCAGCGTTTTCTTGATGAGTTCGGGGTCGGGCTGCTGCAGGATTTTACGCCGGCGTGATTCGTCATAGAGGCAGCCCCAATACTGCTGGCCCATGTCCGCCTGGTAGCCGATGACTTCCGTGTCGTTGGGGATGCGCTCCGTGCGCAACTGGATGCCCGCGTTGGCGTTTTCGCCCACGAGCTTCACCTGGAGCCGCAACTCGAAATGGTCATAGCGCTCGGTTGTGCAGAGGAAATAGTTGTGCTTCAGGGTGTCCGTCATGTTGCCCGCGACGATGGCCCCCTCTTCGATGCGGAACTTGGTGAGGTCGCCCTCCCAACCGGCGAAGCTTTTCCCATCAAAGAGGGGCTTCCAGCCATGGTCTGATTCGGCGGCCTGTGGGGATGCCATGGTCAACACGGCGGCGCTCAAGAAGAGGAGTGCAAATCTCATGAGGGGTTCTCCTGGGTAAACAGTACGACCGCCATGCTACCCCATTCCGGCCTCCCATTTCAGATTTACGGTGTCCATTGCAGCGTGGCACCTGTCTAACGTACCATTCGGAGGGTCGGGTATAGGGTGCCACCTTTCCTGCAATGACGGGGGCCCCTACCCGTTGGCAGAAGGAGCTTTCACCCGATGAGCTGGTTTCAATTGGACCCCCGACAGGTGGCCGAACGGATTCAGGCCAGCGGACGCCCGGCAGCGGTGCCGTCGCGTTCTGGCTCGTTGCTTCGCGGCGTGTTGGGCTTTACCTTGGTCAGCCTCTTGGGCTTCGCACCCTGGGTCCTGGCGGGAGGCTGGTTCTACCGTCATGTGGGCGAGGCCGGACTCTACGCTGTGTGTGCCGTGGTCTTCATCGCGGCGTCCGGTCTGTTGATGCACCGCCTCATCATCGGACCTGGCTCCCTCTCCCGTTTCTACAAGCTCTTTACCCCCGCATTCGCCGCCTATTCCATCGCCTGGACGGTGGGTTGGATGCTGTGGAAGGGCCACGGCGGCAGTGTTGTGGGCTTGCTGTCCGGCACCGTGCTGATGGGGGGGATGATGGCCTGGGCCTTTGATGCCCGTCGAGAAGCGCTCAAGGTCATCGCGGCCCTGTTTATCCTGAACGCCCTCGGCTACTTCGTGGGCGGCGTCCTCGATGGCTGGATAGGTGCCCTCGAAGGGCTCCCCGTCGCGTCTTCAACCCGCAGTGCCCTTGCCCACGCCAGCTGGGCCGTGGCCTATGGGGCAGGCTTCGGTGCAGGCCTCGGGTGGGCCTTCTTCCTGTGCCAGACGGAAACGCGGAAGCAGTTGACAGTTGACAGTTGACAGTTGACAGTTGACAGTGGGCGCGCTATTTCCAATTTGGCCCTTGCTCCGCTCGTCCTACAGGTCCCACCGGTCCCACTCGTCCCACCGGTCCCACTCGTCCCACTTTCTCCGAATAAATGTGCATACCCGGGTGTATTGATAGACACAGGCCCCGTGGCGTCGAAATACCGATGGACCCCACGGTGTGATCTGTGGCATAATAAGTAATGCCCGGCGTGATGTTGAAACACGTCGTGCGCAACGTTATCCCAAACTTCGTGGGGGCGACATGGTCTCGACGGGGGTGAAAGAAACGTTGGTTGCGTGCCGAGGACTCCGGTGGCCTCGTAAAAAACCGGAACCCAATTAACTGCGAACGATCAACACGAATTCGCAATGGCCGCTTAATTTAGCGACCTCGTCTTACCTCTGACCACCTGCTAGGGGGATAAGACGCACCACAGTGGGTCTCGCGCCGTGCCGTTGTTGGAACGAGCGGCAGAGTAGGTCTCCAACTAGCGACCTTTGGTAGCGCGCCTGACGCGACCTGAGGCGGCGAATCTCAAAAGACGGGCTATGCACGTAGACGCCTTCGTGGACACACTTTCGGACGCGGGTTCGATTCCCGCCGCCTCCACCATTTTTAATTTTTCGGCAGTCAAGGGGCTGGGCTTAGTGGGTAATGGGGGCGAAGCCTCCATACATCTGCCCGATCGGGTGAGGGGAACACAAGCATGGCCAACAGGGTACTTTGGGCGGCAATCGTGGTGGGTATCCTGTTTCAGGTGTTTTTTTCGGCGTCTTATGAATCTCCGCCATCCCAGAACGCGGAGGAATTGGAAGCCGAACAACGGCTCGCTCAGCCCGCTCCCCGGACCATCTACTTCAAACTGCCGATTGCACAAACAACCTACCACTGGGTTTTCCAGGAGCGCGCCGCCTTTCTTGCGGGAACGCTGACCCTCGACATCGTGCGGGACGATCAACGCGAACGGATTACCGTCTTCGAAAATGGGAACATTACGGAAGGTTGGGAGGAGATTTCGTGCACGTCCGCAGAGTCGCCCACGGAAATCTATTTCGGCTTTGTCTCGGATCAACGGTTCGCCATTGCAAACACGGACCGCGTAGAGATGGTTTTGACCGTCCCCGAAGACATCGAGGGGGTCGGTCCTCACTGCGAGGGCATCTTGCGCGCCGGGGAATACCGCGCCAGCGACCGTGTCACGATTTATTCCACCCACGAAGATACGGCCTTCCTCCGTAAAGAAGACTGGAAGCCGCAGTGGGATGTGGCGGTAACGGCTGAGACGGGATGGATGAACGATCGGTAGGGTCGACGTGTTTGGTTAGTGAATCTCATACACGTGGACGTCCTTCAGGACGCGGACTCTGTTTCCGCTACCCCATAAACTCGGGATAAACGACCGTCTCGAAGAATTTCATCCGGGTCCAATCGCTGAATGATTGGGTCAATGCTACGACAAGGGCTTCCTCGGACAGTTCATTGTTCGCGGCGGCGTTCGCAATGGCATCGTCCAGTGTCGCGCCGTTTTGTAGTGCTTGTAGCAGAAGATATTGAAGGGGGCTGAGGTCGTGGCGACGGACGATGTAGTCACGACGGGTGACCGCAATGTAGGATTCTTTGGCGGCGGGTAAGGGAGGTATCGCGCCGTCGGTGGCTTTCCTGACTTCAGTGTAGTAGATATTCAGTGGGAAGTTCAGCTTGAGCAGGTGGAGGCAAGGGACTGTTCGCAGCCCGATCTGGGGCCAGGTATCGGCTGTTATGGAACCTATTTGCTCCGCGCTCAGCGTTGGCGTCTCTTCGATGCCTGGCCCATCGTATACCAGGGCAATGGTCCACTCCAGTTTGGCCAGATCGATGAGGAAATCGGGCCAGGCGGGCGCCCTTTCTCCGTCAGCGCCCCCGTCGTCCGTTTTGTCAGGCCGGGTTTCGTTAAGGTAGTCGGCAAAGCGGTCGCCAAGGTGCCCCAACGTATACGAGCGTGACGGGTAGTGCTGCAGGTAGCCGAAGGCGAGTCCATTGAATGCCTCTTCGCCGAGGGTCTGCTTGAGTACGGGATAGGATTCGCCAATGCATTCGAGTAGACGGGCGTAGTAGGCGTTTGCATAGATGGCGATACGGTCTCGTGCGGAAACCCGTTTCGAGCGGGTGATCATGACTTCCAGTTCACCCCGGGTCAGGGGCACGAGTTCGGACGCTTCGGGTGACTCGACTCCGGCTTCGACGCCGTCGGGGTGGGTTACGACGGACTGAAACCATCGCTGTACGACGGATAGATCAGGCCACGATTGGACTGCAGCGGGGTTCGGGAGGTTATGCTTCATGGGGTGCTCATTCGACTTCAGCGGAGACGTAGTGAAGCGGGTGGGGAGAACTTTCTTCGCCCATGTCGGCAGCCATTGACGTGCTTTCCGTTGATCGGGCCGCAGGCAGGTGCTTCTTCATAAAATGCTTGGCCTTCAATACTTCCTCGTGCAGTTCGGGAAAGGGCGGGATGCTCGCGTCCCATTCCAGCAGTGTGGAGACACCGCCGGTGAGTTGGTGGGCGAGGTGGTAGAGCTCCCAGACCGGGTCGATGACGTGCCCGTCGTGGGTGTCAATAAGGTGCGTTGTGTAGTTGGTGTGGCCGGCCAGGTGAAATTGGACGATGCGGTCGTGGGGAACAGCGCGAATAAATTCTGCGGGGTCCAAGTCGTGGTTGAAGCTGGACACGTAAACATTATTGACGTCGAGGAGCAATCCGCAGCCCGTCTCATCCGCCAGCCGAGAGATGAATTCCGCTTCGCCCATGGTGGAGCCCTGAAATTCGACGTAGGAACTGGGGTTCTCCAGGACCAGGGGGCGCTCCATGTAATCCTGGACCACATGAACGCGCTCGATTACATGTTGCAGTGTCTCTTCGGTGAACGGGATAGGGAGGAGGTCATGGGTGTTTTTCGCGGCGACGCCGGTCCAGCAGATATGGTCGGAAACCCACTTGGGAGCAATGCTTTCCGCGAGTGATTTCAGTTTCCGAAGGTAGTCGAAATTCAGGGGATCGGTCGAGCCGATGGATAGGGAAACGCCATGCATGACCACGGGATATCGCTCAGCGATTTGCTCCACGATGCGGCGTGGCCGCCCCTGAGAATCCATAAAGTTTTCGCTGATCACCTCAAACCAGTCCACCTCCGGCCAGTGCTCCAGTATGTGGCTGAAGTGAACCGATCGAAGTCCGAGGCCGAGGCCAAGATTGGGCAATCCAAGTCGGGCAGTTTCTGGCATGGTTCATTTCCTTAGTTGCCTGGGGAATTCCCCCTGGCGGGGGCGGGAAAGGGAAGAGCCGACCCGCCAGGGGAGTCCGGATACATAGAGAAGAGGTTAGACAGAAGGCGCAGGACTGAATTTCTTGTCGAGGCTCGTCATGAGGTGTTCATATTGTTTGCGGGCGAGTTCCCAGGAGTCCTTACTGAGGGGAACAGCGCAATGCCCGTGCTCTTTGCAGTTGTTCTGTCCGGGATAGCCGCCACAACCGCCTTGGCCTTTGCACTCGTTCATCCCATTACAGGCATGGGCCTTGGCCGTGGCGCAGGCACCTTGGCCCGCACAGGCGTGGTCGCCCTTACCGTGGTCCTTGCAGCTGTTCAGCCCGCGACATACATTCGGGTCTTGGAGCAACAGCGCAGGATCCACGGGAAAATCCGCGTCCGCCTTTTTTTTCTTGGTGCCAGAGCCCCTGTCGGCGGCGGAGGCCATGCGGGAGCCACCCACAATACCGGCGGCGGCGGCAAGGGTCAGAGACGAAAAACTGCGGCGGGAAACTTTCTTTTCAACCATGTGCATTCTCCTTTTAATTGATTAGGACTTCAATATTTTCGCCAGACCTGTGGTTTGGCGAACTACGGACTGATGGTGGATTCCATTGCGATATACCCAGCCTTTCAGCGCGACAACGTTTGCGAGGCTTTCTAGTTGTGGTAACCCGTGAAATCCAGCCAACACCAGATTAGTCGCGGAATCCATCAAAATATTACAGCTTCAATTTTGGATGTGTAGGGGCGTCAAAGCCCCTGCGATTCCAGCGATTACACATCTTGACCAAGGCTTCTTACATTGGTGAGTCGTCGTAGCTGCCCGATTCTTACACCAAAGTTTAAATAAAGGTTTCGACGCGTGAGCAGGAAGGAAAAGCGGGATGACATGGGATACGTCTCGCTCCGAATTGAACGGGGCCAGGTGCAGAGCTTGGAGTGAGCGTGAGCCGTCCATTCGATCTCTCGTCACTCAACGTTACCTGGCGTTGGAATTGCATGGTGTATGCAATCGGAGGTCCCTACTTTTTCAAAGGGGAACAGCAAGTGCGCAACATACTGAAGTTGATGAAGGCGATCATAAGAATGCCCTTCCCCTGGAACCTCTGGGTGTTCCATCTCAGCGTGGTTAATCTGGGTGGTGCTTTCTGGTACGTTGACCGACCAGCAGGGGGGGCGGCCATCATGGCAATGGCGCTTGCCTTCGGAGTCATGGCCGCCATACACGCAAGGCGGGGATTCGTTCGCCTGCTCGGATTGGGGCATATCGTAGCGTGGACTCCGCTCAGCCTATACTTCGTATTTCTGTTGGCGACGGGTGAGGGTGAGACGCCCTATCGTTGGTGGCTCGGGTTGGTTGTGCTTTCTAATACCCTTTCCCTGGTGCTCGACATCATGGACGTTGCGCGCTATGCGCGGGGTGAACGTCTTCCCATAGCGTGAACGAATAGAATGAAGACGGAGCCACGAGAATGCGCGGAGCCCGAGTGGAGCTCCGCGCATTGCGTAATTTGCGGTGGCACTATTTCGAGCTGGAGCCCCCAGATGCCGTTCTCTTCTTCCCGTGCGCAGGTTTCGTGGCGCTGCCGCGCGCTTCGCTTTTCTCCGCCTGGGGGAAGAGTTTAGCGAGCTGCGTCTGAAGTTCCGGATCGGCGGGATGACCTACCCACGTAATCTTGCCTTGCTTGTCGACCAGAAATGAGGCCGGGATGCCATTCAGCCCGAACTTCGTCATATAGGCCATAACGGTCTGCTGGTCCTTGTCAAGCGCGACGGTATAGCCAATCGCCACCCCCTTCGACGTTACGAAGTCTTCCACCACCTCTTTTTCTTCCATCGAGACGGCTACTACCGAGAGGCCACTGTCCCCATAGTTCGCTTGGATTTCCGATAGATGGGGAATCACCTTTTCACACTGCGGACACCACGTTGCCCAAAACTCAACCAGGTACGCCCGCTTCCCTTTTCCCTCCGCGAGATTGACGGGCTCGCCCTTCACCCAGCTGGAGATTTTGAGTGCGGGTGCCGGGTCGCCAATTTCCCCCATTTCAGGGTTCGCGCTCTTGGTGCCACTTCCGGCGGCGTAGGCGACCGTGGACACCACAGCCATGGAAAGCGTCGCCGCAAACGTGATGTAAGTAGATTTATTCATGGGTAACTCCTTGTGTTGGTAACATAGTGATATTGGTTAGTAAAGCAGGTATGTATTCATAGGGTGCGGGTTTGCATATCAATGCGGCACAGGATTTGTGGCGATTACGCCTTTTTTTGGTTCCCGGTAAAATGAGCTGGCGGCACCTTAGATAACCCCTAGGCGGACTAAGATTGGTCTTGTTTAAATGCTGCGTTTCGAAACCTGGAGAATAATTTGGCCATCCGCGGTCCTGCGTCTGGTCTAAGACAGGAATCTTCATGCTGGCCGTCAAGCGCTTTCCGCGTCGGGTTGCCGGGGCTCGGCGTACTCCTTGGATAGTCGTACAAATTCATCCTCCGTAGCGATGAATGCGTCCACCACATCAGGGTCAAATTGCGAGCCACGATGCTTGAGAATCTCAGCCCGCGCGTCGCTATGGGACCATGGTTCTTTGTAGGGCCGCCTCGAGGTGAGAGCGTCGTATACATCGGCCACAGACATCAGGCGTGCCGCCCACGGAATATCCTCGCCACTTTTACCAAATGGATAGCCCCGACCATCCCACCGTTCATGATGGTAGTAAGCGATCTCTTTGGCCATGGTCAGGAACGTGTTAAATCCCATGCGCTCTTCCGCGATTCGGAGCGCATCGCCGCCGAGTTTACAATGGGTTTTAATTTCGTCAAACTCTTCATCGGTAAGCTCTCCGGGTTTCAGTAACACGGCATCGGAGACTCCAACTTTTCCGATATCGTGAAGCGGCGCGGATTTGAATGCCGTTTGCACCGAAGCGTCGGACAGCAACTTTTCAAAGCGTGGGTGGACACGGAGCTTCTCCGCTAGGACACGTACATAGTGTCGCGTGCGGTCGAGGTGACGTCCCGTCTCTGGATCGCGCGTCTCGGCCAGTCCCGCCAGGCACATGATAGTGACATCCTGGGTCAGCGCGAGTTCGAGCGTGCGCTCGCTGACCTTTCTTTCCAGATCGAAATTGAGGGAGCGCAGTTCCGATTCTGCGTGTCTCAAGTTGGTTACGTCTCTTCCCGAGACAATTACCGTTTTTTCGTCAGGAAAAGCCGTCGCGGTGTATTGAAAGATCCGATTGCCAACGGTGTGTTCGAAGGTATCGCGTCGGTCAGGTGACTGCATTGCGCGCTGTGTTCGTTGGACCCGGTCCTCCGGGAGCAGTGCGTCTCTTTCCGCAGGCACCCCACCCATTGTAGCGAGCAATTGCAGTGCGGCAAGATTGACGTAGCGAAACTCGCCGCCCATGGTGATCTCCAAGACGGGGTCGGGATTTACTTCGGGAAAACGCGCCAGATGCCGCGTCTCCTCCAGATATGATTCACGAGCTTTCTCGTAATGTTCCTTGTCGTATTGGATGGCTCCGATGGTGTGAATACCCAGCCAAACCAGCGTTGCGCCGAGAATCCCGACGAGCAGGGTGGCGGCAACGGAAAAACTCGGACCGACGAGCAGGAATATGGCCGGTGCTGCGAAAAGGAGCAGTGTGAAGAGTGCGGCCCGTGGCGCCAGCCGAAAAAAGGCGCGATGGTCCGAAAATCGGCCAGCCGAGGCGGTATACCGTTGTACGAGGCGACTGAAGAAGAGGGGACAGTAGGAGTATTCCACCGAGAGGCTGCGTTGACTGCGGTCAACGCGGAGGATGGCGCAGAACTTTTTGTACCCCTTCGGGCCAAGAAGTGTGGCAGCAATTTTCTCGGGTGCCCAGCCGGTATATGCAACATCACTGGGCTCGGCGAATTCGAGGGCGAGTCGTGCCCGGAGTAGGAGCGAGATGGCCTCGCCAATCTGCCCCGACTCCAGCACGGTGTCAAGCTCGATCTGGTGGATACCTCGGCGCGTGAACTCCTCCACGAGGTGGGGGGCCTTGTAGGGTATCCGCTCACACCGCTGTCCTGCACCCTGAAAGTGAAGTTCACCGGACGTCGAATCACAGGCGACGGAAATTTGGACTACCTTATTTTGCCGCAGGTCGGGAAAGAGATCGAACTCCAGGTAGGTCGCCAGCGGATCGACCTCGGCAAATATGGGCTGAAACTGGCGGCGCAATTTCCAGAAGATCAGGCGACCCAGGAGATACTCCTGAAGCAGGGATGATGCACGCCACAATTTGTTCAGGTGGTTGTAGCTCATTGTTTCGAAAACGCATCCTTCCCACGGACGATGCACGCCTCACTTGTGCAACCGCCACTATTTTTCAACTGCCATTCCCCATTCTCAAAGGCATACTCGTACTCAATTCCGCCAATAGTGTCATCGGCACCGCCACCGGCCTTTCGGATAAACACTTCCACCTTGGCCACCGGCGTTCCGAATAATGGCGTCTTCCGCGCTACCGTGAGATTTGATGCGGCCTCCACATCGGGTGTGATGTTTTCTTTCAGGGCCTGCTCCACGAGTGGTGCGGCCGAGGCTTGAAGGCTTCGTTGTTGATACTGACCGAAGCCCCACAAGCCGGCAGCGGCGACCAGCGTGCCGATGAGGAGTCTCTCCCGCAGTGTCCCCGACTGCTTTCGCGCAAACGGTACTTCGACGTTTTCGCTTTTTACGTTATATTTGCTTTCAGTCATTTCGTGCTCCATTCGATTGTTCGATTCATATACAGCCAGGGGGTAGGCTATCTCCGCCACGAAAGTAGCTTTTCAAATAGGTTCTTGACGCGCGGCGTCAATTTTTGGCGGTTGTAGGCGTCTGCGGCTCGCTTGATCACTTCCGCCCGCGTGGGATAGGGGTGAATGGTCTTGGCCAGGGACGACAGGCCTTTTCCGGCGACCATGACCGCGGTTATTTCGGAAATCATGTCTCCTGCGTGTCGGGCCACCAGGGTCGCGCCCAACATCTGGTCCGAACCCGCCTTCAAAAGGATGCGAATGTATCCTTCATCTTCCCCGTCGAGGACCGCGCGGTCCACGGCGTTCAGTGGAACGGAAATCGTATGGGTTTCGATTCCACGCTGCGTGGCGTCTTCGTCGGTCATTCCAACATGCGCCACTTCGGGATCGGTGTAGGTGCTCCACGGAATGACAAGTGCGCTAGCCTTGTCACGCCCGAAAAACAGCGCGTTACGTAGCACAATACGTGCGAGAGCATCGGCGGAGTGGGTGAATTTGTACACCGATGAAACATCGCCCGCGGCATAAATGTTCGTATTGCTGGTGCGCAGGAAATCATCTACGCGAATGCCTTTTTTTTCGTCGTATTCGACGCCCGCTTCCTCGAGATTGAGTGTTTCCACGTTGGGCGCCCGCCCTACGCCGATCACAATGGCATCTACACGAACCTCGTGGTCTTCTCCGTGGCAATGCAGTTCGAGCACCTTCTCCTCGCCCTCCTTTCGGACGGACGCGGCTTTTCCGCCGCAGACGATCATGACGCCATCGCGGACGAGGGCACGGTGAACGATTTCCGCGGCTTCAGTCTCCTCGCGCGGAAGGATCCGAGAACCCGATTCCACCAGCGTGACAACGGAGCCGAGCCGGGCGAAGGCCTGGGCCAGCTCGCACCCGATAGGTCCGGCACCGACGACGGCAAGACGCGACGGCCGTTCCGTGAGCGAGAAGACTGTCTCATTGGTCAGATATCCCGCTTCTTCCAGGCCCGGAATGGGCGGCGCGATGGCGCGGGCGCCCGTGGCGATCAGCGCTTTCGAAAAACTCAGTCGCGCATCGCCCACGGCGACCGAATGTTTGCCGTCAAAACGGGCATCGCCTTGGAATACATCGATACCCAGTTCGGTGAAACGGGCGACGGAATCGTGATGGCTCAAGTCGGCCCGCAGTCGACGCATGCGCTCCATCACTGCGCCAAAATCGACCTGGACATCTCCACCTACGTTGACGCCAAATTGTGCGGCATCACGTACATCTGCCGCGGCCTGGGCGCAACGGATCAGTGCTTTGCTGGGCACGCACCCCACATTCAGGCAGTCGCCGCCCATCAGGGAGCGCTCGACGAGGGCTACTTTGGCTCCAAGACCCGCGGCACCCGCTGCGGCCACCAGACCTGCGGGGCCGGCCCCGATGACGACAAGGTTATAGCGCCCGGCGGGGACGGGGTTTTTCCAGTCCGTCGGTTTCGTGTGGCCCTGTAAGGTGAGATTGTGTTCGTCCAGCGGTTGGAGCGCCGCTTCGAGGTGAGGTTCAATCGTTGCTTCTGTAGAAATCGTTTCGCTCAATTCAAGTTCTCCTGGTTGTTCAAGGACCAATCATAGTCGAGCCATTTGATAGTGGGGCGCTTCCCGGAATGAAGCAATTCGGCGAGTTCAGGTGCATAGCGCGCCGCGTAGTCCAAAATACTTTTTTCGATCTGTTCAAAGTCGCCGCCATACCATTCGTAGAGCGACGTCAGTTGGAGCGTGTCATTGACGGGGGCGAGCTGAAACCAACGCGAGCCGTTTCTGTGCACTACTCGGGCCTGGTCGGCCAGTTGCTCTTCAAGGTGCGCGGCGGTATAGGCCTCCGCGCGGAGAGGGGGGCAGCCCACGGCGGCGCAGACCAGGGCAAAGTGGATATTGGGCTCCTGAAACTTCGGGCGGATCTGCTCGTGCTCGAGCTGACTCAAGCTCCACGTGTTTCCCGCCACTTCCCAACGGACGTCGTCCCAGCGCTTGTCGGCGGGAATACCGCGAATGGAATCAATGTCTTTGTCCAGCCACTCCACAATCAGGTTAAGCGTAAACGCGTTGTAAGCGTTTATCAGGAAAGCCAGTTTCTCATCGCGCCCCATTTCGTTGAAGGGGGCCGTGGCCAGAGAGGCGACATAGGCATGGAGAGCATCGGCATCGTTTTTCAAAGCACGGTAGTCAACCCCGCCGTTGCCATTTACATGTTTCTTGAGCAGGACGTCAAAAGCCGAATGATCGAAGTGCGCGCTGTCCGCGTTGGCTGCATAGGCCTCATTCAGGGTTACGGCCGGCGGCCCGAAGAGCGATATGAGCCATGGGGGCCTAAACTGCAGCACTCCTGCTGCCGCCAGGATTGCGGTTGCCAGGAAGGCGCTTGTCAGCGCACCACGCCATGGATTTTGGGTGGGTGCTACCTGGTCCTCGGTTTCTGTCGGCGGCGCAGGGGATTCCAAATCGGCCTGCTCCTTGATCGCGTCGCGGGCCAGTTTCGTAACGTAGATCGTAACTGCGACGGTGGCGGCCAGGCCGACAATCAACAGTGCCCACTGGCCCGGACCCCGGGCGGCACCCGAGCCGCCGATAGCATCGAGGCTGGCGCGACTTGCGTAGCCAAAATAGACATACATGAAGGTGCCGGGGAGAATCGATACTGCACTGGCGAGTATGCAGGGCCAGAAACGAATGGCGGTCAGCCCGTAGAGATAGTTCTGTAAATTGAAGGGTACAGCGGGGGAGAGTCGCAACAGCGCCACGATCTTCCAACCGCCCATGCCCACGGCGCGGTCTATTGCCGTGAAGCGGGGATTGTGCTTAAAGCGCCGCTCGACCGCCGGACGGGCCAGGTAGCGGCCAATGAGAAAGGTGGCCGCCATTCCCAGCGTGGCTCCCGCCGCTACAACAAGTGTTCCCGTGAACAACCCGAAAAGAGCACCGGCGGCCAGCGAGAGCAGTGAGGCGGGCAACATGAACACCGTGACCACGAAATACGCGCCGATGAATGCGAAGGGGGCGAGGGGCCCGAGTTGCTCCACCCAGGCTATCAACGACTCGACGGCCTGTGCGGCCGGGAGGAGGCGGAGCAACGCCAGAATTCCAAGTACAATGACCGCCTGGGACAGGCGCTTTACAAGCGTCGCGGCTGGGGCGCGCTCCAATGGGGCGTCGGTCGCAGGGCCCGCCACACCCTTTTTGTCTGATCGGTCCGTGTTTAGATTCATTAGGCAAAAGTCCTCCTGGTTAATTAGAGAATATTGTTAAGGACGTGGTCGTCAGGTGATCGCGCCACTGCAAGACGAGCCGCAACCGGCGGTACAGGCGAAGCAGTGCGCACCGGTGGCCACGCGCCGTGTGCGGAATAGCTCCGGATTGAAATCGACTACGTTGCCGCCGCCATGGGCGGGAAGTCCGAGGGCAAAATTAAAATCGCAGTCGTACAGACTGCCGTCCCAGCCGACGTGTAGCTGATGCCGACACATCAAACCGTCGATGGTGTCGGGGTTAAATGCGTTCCGTAGGAGCGCCTGATAGGGCGCTGCATCGCCTGCCCGGGCCAGATCCTGAATGAATCGGCCAATCGGCATGTTGGTGATGGTGTAAAGCTTGTTGAATCGGATACCAAACTCGGAATGAAGCGCTTTTCGGTAGGCGGATTCGAGGGCTTCCTGTTCGGGCGGCAAGCTGGGCCCCCCGGGGTTATACACGAGATCCAGCTGCTTGCCGTGAAGCGAGCCATACCCCAATGCGTTGAGTTGTTGAATGACGGCGATGCTGTCTCGGTAAACATGCCGGCCCCGTTGTTTGTCCACGTTATTGGGCAGGTAGCAGGGCAATGACGCCACGAGATGGACGGAGCGCTCCGCGAGGAAGTCCGTCATACCAGCGTATTCGGGCTGCAAGTGGATGGTCAGATTCGTTCGCACAATGACATGGAGTCCCTGGCGAATGGCCCCATCCACGAATTCCCGAAAGTGGGGATGCATTTCCGGTGCCCCTCCCGTGATGTCCAGGGTATGGCTGCCCGCGCGCCGTGCGGCTCCGAGGACCGCCTGCATGGTGCTCCAGGACATGGCCTCTTCGCGCTTGGGCGAGGATTCCACATGGCAGTGCCGGCAGGCCAGGTTACACTTCAGCCCGATATTTACCTGGACCGTATTCAGGGAAGCGCCGTTGAGCGCCTCACCCGTGGCCTCCTGTACGCGGCACAGGAAGGATTGCTCTTCATCGATGGTTCTTTCGGCCAGCGCAGCTTGCATAGTGACTCCTCTCAGACGTTTCGATTGATTACGCCTATGAGTCGTCGCTGGGAGTCACTTTCTTACACCGAATCGTAAAAGTTATTGAGAAGAAGTGGGGGGGGCACGTCACTCACAAAGATTCATGTCGAACGTGCCCCACGCTCACCATGCTTCGCACCCATCGATTGGGCTCCCGGCCACGATTGGACCCCGTCGTCAGCCCGACGTTACCCTTTGCGGCCGCGTACATAACTGGCGGTCAGATCTTCGCAGGGATCCTCGAAAATCTGCGAACAGATGCCGTGTTCCACCAACCGGCCCGTGCCGTCCTGCTGCCAGAAGAGGGCCACGGTATCGGCTATGCGACACGCCTGCCCCAGGTTGTGGGTGACGATAACAATCGTGAGTCGTTCCCGCAGACCGACAATGAGGTCTTCAATCGTTTCGCTGGAAATTGGGTCGAGGGCGCTGCATGGCTCGTCCAGGAGCAATACTTCGGGTTGGAGCGCCAGCGCCCGGGCAATGCAGAGTCGCTGCTGCTGGCCACCGCTCAAATCCAACGCCGACTTGCCAAGCCGGTCTTTCACTTCGTCCCACAGGCCGACGCCGCGAAGCACCTTTTCCACGACACATTCCTGGTCGGCTTTGAGCCGTACCCCTTGCTCCGAAAGGGCCAGGGTTATGTTTTTCCGAATACTGAGGGGAAAGGGGTTGGGCTTTTGAAATATCATCCCTACACGGCGGCGGAGTCGCGTTAGATTCGCCGACGCTGAGTATACGTCCTCGCCGTCGAGCACTACGCGGCCCGTAACACGGCAGCGCGGGGCCAGTTCCACCATGCGGTTCAGCGCACCCAGAAAACTGGTCTTACCGCTGCCCGACGGCCCAATGAGCGCTGTAATTTCACGCTCCGGGAGCGGCAGCGAAACATCGCAGAGTGCGATAGCGCTTCCGTATTGGACGCTCAGGCACTCGACCATCATTTTATTCGGTTTCGTGGTCTGGGGGGCCTCCGGGGCACAATTCCGGTGGCAGACACGGGCAGGCGCGTTGCGAACACAGGAGCCTTGAAGGGACCTTAGTGCGGGCGTGTTTCTCTTCCGAAACGGGGTAATTTCACTCATACCGATAGAATCCTCTTGCGTAGTCCATGCTCCGCGATCCAGTAGGTGATCGTATTGATAATCACCAGTAGCACAACCAGCACGAGTGCGGTGGCGTAGGCATTGGTCCCACCACCGGGCACATTCATTGCCAGGTCGTAAATATGTACCGAGAGCGTGCGGCCAGAATCCCCCAATGACGAAGGCATTCGTGTGACGTAGCCACTGGTAAAAATCAACGCGGCGGTCTCGGCGAGCGCACGACCCGTACCCAGTATCAGGCCGACGGCGAGGCCCGGCAGGGCAGCGGGCAACTGGATTTGGAACAAGAGCCGCGCGCGGGACATTCCGAGTGCCAGACCCGCCAGGCGGTAGTGGTCCGGCACCGATCGAAAGCCCTCCGCAGCGCTTCGGATAAAGATTGGCAAGACCATGCAGGCCAGCGTCAGTCCGCCCGAGAGAATGGAAAATCCCATGCCGAGATAGATGCAGAAGAACGCATTGCCGAATAGGCCGAAAACGATGGAGGGCACGCCGGCCAATACATCGAGGGCGCGCCGCACCCAGGCGGCGAGGGGGTTGGCTTCCGCCGAGTATTCGGAGAGCAGGATCGCCGCCGGAAGCCCAAGCGGCACGGCGACCGCGAGACAGACGGCCAACACAAGTCCAGTTGAAACCAGGATTGGGCCGATTCCGCCTTCCCGCCCCGAGCGCTGCACGGCCGCTATCAGGAAATCCCAGCCGATGCCCGGCATCCCGCGCCAGACGACATCCGATACGATCCAGAGAAAGGTGCCCCCAACGACAACTACGGTGCCCCAGACGACCAACCAGGTCAGGGACTCCAGCCAGTCGCGTGTCGACGGTGCGTGGAGGGTGGGGGAGGGCCGGCCCGTCTTACGCATGGGTATTCCCCTTACTCAATACTTCCGCCGCAACGACCAGTAGCGCAACCATCGCCGTGAGGACAAGTCCGCATACGAAGAGCGCGGACCGGTGATCGCCCATGGCATAGGCCATTTCCAGCGCAATATTGGACGTAAGTGCGCGAATCGGATCGAGCAGACTGGACGGGAACTGTACGACGTTGCCGGTGACCATCAGCACTGCCATGGTCTCACCAAGGGCCCGACCAATGGCCAGAATGACGCCCGTAACGATTCCCGAGCGCGCCGCTGGCATGGAGACGCCCCAGAGAATACGAGCACGCGTCATCCCCAGCGCCCGGGCACCCCGTGCGTATTCTTCAGGAACGCCCGCCAGGGCAGATTCGGAAAGTAGCGCCACCGTAGGGAGCACCATCAACGCCAGAACGATAATGCCCGCCAGCAGACTCACCCCGGGTGCGCGCCACGCCAGAATCATAGGAGCCAGCACCGTCATTCCCCAGAGTCCGTAAACCACCGATGGAACGCCCGCCATAAGTTCGATCATGCGCTTGTACAGGATTCCCAGCCACGGGGGAACGTAGTCGTGGCATACGACGGCGGACATGACACCGAACGGTGCCGCCAGGGCGATGGCCCCCATGGTAACCGCGAGCGTACCGGCGGCCATGGGCAACAGTCCGAACGTCCCGTCTTTCGAAAGGGGCGCGGGATGCCAGCTACGATCCGATAAAAAGTCGGAACCTACGGAGCCCAATGCCGGCAGCGATTCTCGAAACAAGAGGGCACCTACCAGCAGCACAATGGAGCCACTCGCCACGGCACCGAGCCGCAGCCCTCCGGCCAGCAGAAAATCCTTCCAACCGGGCGCGCTGTTTTTCAAACGCTCGGGCCTACGTAAGCGGAACATAGTAAAGTCCGGTGATCAGGTCGTTCACCGAAGTGGACTGGGCGAAGTCGATAAACTGGCGGGCCATGTCATCCGGCGCGCCTTTCGTGACCAGGTTCAACGGGCGGGACAGCGGATACACGCCACGCTTGATATTTTCCGTGGAAGGCGTTACGTCCCCGAGTGGCAGCAACTTGATCGGGACCCCATCCAGGGCGGCGAATTCCCCAGCGCCGACACTTACATACCCAATCGCGTCGGGATTGGTGGATACGGCCTTGATTCCCTGTTCATTATCCCCGATGACCACGGACGCTTGGATTTCGTCGCTCCGGAGTCCGTAGTGGGCCAGGAACAATTCCAGCGTCGAACGGCCCTCTGCCTTGTTGACTACGGTGATGGCAGCATCGTTGCCACCGACCCCGCTCCATCGTGAGGTTTCACCGCGATAGATCGAGCGCACCTGTTCGTCACTGAGCGAATCAATCGGGTTGGTGGCGTGGAGGATCACACCTATACCGTCGAAGGCGATCGTGTGGGCCGTCAAATCCGTTTCATCGGCTTTCAACGGTCGCGAGACCAGGCCGATGGTGGCGGTTCCCGCGCGTGCGTCGGCGATTCCACGGGACGACCCGCCGGTTTGAACGTCCACGCGAACGCCGGGATGGGCCACCTCAAAGCGCTGTCCAATTTCTTGCGCCAGCGGCGCGACGGTGCTGGATCCAGTCAGTATCAGCTTGCCTGCTTCGCCGGTCCCCTGGCCAGGCGTTTCGGATGAAGGCTGCCCGCACCCGGAGAGTACCGCAAGGATTAAAAGTACCGTGGCTAAGCCCGCTCTACGACGACTTCCATCAAACATTTTCTGGTCCTTCTCCAATGAGTTAGAGGGCACCACCAACGCTCCACGTGATCAGCAGCACGTGCCGCCGTGCTCCACAGACGTGTTCCCGTCTGGCGTGCAGTCAAACGGGCCGAAATGGCGGGAGCGGTCTCCCTGGACGTCGAAGTAGGCCCCATAGCGGGTCTCTTCGAGCATGGCGGCCGTGTTGCCACATACCAGCATCGGCTTATCTTTAAGGAAACGATGGTGATCGTCCAGATCAAAGTGGTGTGGACAGTCGGGAATTCCGCCCCGGTACGTGGCGATTTGACCGTAGTCTTCGCAGAGGTCCTCGAGTTCGGGAAGCTTAAAGGCCCGTACCGTGACCGAGTAGAAGTCGATCATCCCGATCCTTGCTTCGATTTCCGGTGAGTCGATGGTGATCCGGCGACTGGCGCATTCCCGGTAGTCGAGGCAGCCCGTCCGGCGCAGCATCCGGCGGAAGTCTTCCCGGTAGAGCGCTCCCGACAGACATTCGCCATGCAGTATGGGATCGCGCTGCAATTCCTCCGGCACCCGGCACCCGGAGAAGACGTCCGAAAAGTACAACTCTCCGCCCGGCTTTAAGACGCGGATGATTTCCGAGAACACGGCCTCTTTTTCCGGAGAGAGATTGAGAACACAGTTGGAAATGACCACGTCTATCGAATTGTCCTTGATCCCCAGGGATGCCAGGTCTTCCATATACCCATGCAGGAATTCGACGTTGGACCGTGTATATTCGAAGCGTTCCATTTGCGATGGCACATTTCGCCGGGCCACATCGAGTTGCTCCTCGGTCATATCTACGCCGATGACGGTTCCCAAGGGACCAACAAGCCGGGAGGCGACAAAGGCGTCCCGCCCGCTGCCGCATCCCAAATCCAGGACGGTAAGCCCCTCCAGCAGAGGCGGCAGGGGGGAACCACAGCCATAGAAGCGGCTGAGGACCTCGTCGTTGATTTCTCCCATGATTTTCTTGATCCGCGGCGACAGGCCGCTATCAATGCTGCAGCAGGCGTTGGTTTTCAGGTCGGCGGAGCTTTGCAGTATCGTGCCGTAATATTCTTTGACATCGTCCAGCGTGGTCGATTGCAGGGGCATTGGGGTTTCCTTTATTAATTTGACTCGGGTGTGTATATCGTCGTATCCGGGTGGAATGCCTTCCAGGCGAACCAGAAGGTGTGCACCACCTGCGCGCCTTCGGGAACTGAAATGACTTGAACGTGCGTGCCGGTTTTCCGGGCTTCCAGAATGACCTTTTCACCCCCAAGGGTATCTTCAACCTGCCCAGAGGCGGTGTCGGAGATGGTGGAAACCGGATAGGCCCGTGCTTCGTTCCCGTTGCGAACGCCCACTACCGGTTCCTTGTTTCGAAACGGCGACTGGTCGGTCCCCTTCACGGGGAACATGAGTTCATCGCTCTCGAAATAGCGGGCATAGGGGTTTCGTTCATAGTCGCGGGGGTGATCCGTTTCGAAGGTCGCTACCGTGCTGTCTGGATGGGTCTCGCGCCACGCCGCGAAGGTCGTGAGGGAGAAGGGCAGATGACGGAGGGATCGTCCGGCGAGTGGACCGCTAATGGCCTCCAGGCTGACCTGGGACCAGAGCGCGTTGTCGCTGCGGTCGTAGAACAACACGTTTGAGTTGTGAAGCAGACCGCTTATCCCGAAGTCCAGCGTTCGATTGTCGATGCGCCGGTCCAACGCGGATACCGAGTCGCAGAGGGGACAATAGACAATGGCCACCGGCGTATCGCCTACCTGGTCATTAATGAGTTCGTGCCAGTTCAGCAGGCGAATGGGATAGGCCCGAGATTGCCCATCGAATTCCACCCCGACCACGCGGTCTTCCGGAGCGAGCAACGCCATCTCAGCAACGCCCACGGTTTCGGGGTGGCTGAGAGATGGGATGCCGTCTTTACCGGGCCCACCACTATGTATCTCCCCGACGGGTACGGTCAGGTGTGACGTATTAAACAGACCCAGCGCGGCGGCCTTGCCGCGGTCACCCGGGCTTGCGCTATCCCCTTCAGCCCCTCTAAACGAAAACAGCGGCGCAATCTGCTCCCAGTTGACATACAGGGCCAGGCCCGATAGAAGGATGACAAGCAGGGCGACATATTTCTTCCTGGTATCGGAACGCATTTCCAAGCTCCTTCACGTCATGCCGTCCAAGACGGCAATTCCTCGCCCTGCCGTTGTAGTGGGGCGTCTCAAAGGTGAGTCGTTCGGATTGGGAAGTTCTTACAGGAATTCGAAAATCATACGATTGCTACGGCTGAGCGGCGATGGGACTGAGCGCATCTAAGCCCAATGACTCCTGTCGGTTGTGTGTAGACCGCAGAGGCTATCGTTATTGCGCTGCGCGGTCCGTTTCGGTGGGGCCTCGCCGACCAAGCACGCCCAACGTATCCCAGTCGCGTAACCAATATAGGGTTATGCAGGCCGCCAACATGGGCCAGGCAGCAAAAAACAACAGGTTGTTAAAGGGGTCGAGATACTTTCCAAATGAGGCAACCGTTGAGATGGCATGCAATAGCAGTACCGAGCCGTAACTGAAACGGCGCCAGATTCCCCCCAGAAACAGCAAGAGCAAAACCAGTTCCAGTATGCCGAGTGCCATCAAGAGGCCATGGCCCACGCCACCAATCGCATAGAACCCCTCAAACACCTTCGCGGAATGCGCTGGATTAATTAGTTTATCCAATGTCCACATGAGCATGACCAGAAAAACACCCAGGCGGAGCAATAACAGCGACTGTGCGACCCGGGTTTGCAATTGTGAGAATGTCGTCATACCTTTACGATCGATTGTTTCCATGGGGGTTCTCCGTTTGATTGAGGGGACGGTAAGGTGCTCTTCAGCCACGAGCAGAAAGGAGGCCACAGTGTAGCCGAATGGCACCATTTACCTTCCGCTTGCGCGACATACCGTGCGCGGGGTACAATGCCCCCGCGATGGTGTATCTGGAGAGTGAGTCGTATCGAAACGGGAATTCTTACAAAGAGGCGGGCATGCTACTCGGGCGAACCGGATTCGGACGATGCGTCACGCAGCAACTGCTTCAGCCGTTCACAGGCGTCCTCCGGCAGTTCCGGAAGGTGGCTGTCTGCGCCATCACGCGGCTCTTGAAAGCGCTGTTCAAACAGACGTAGCAGTGCTTCATTTTGTAGTTGAAAGCCCTTGCAGGCCCGGCACATGAAGATATGGAAACGCAACTGCATCGTTTCCCCAATAGTCAGGGGGCGGTCCAATTTGGCACAGGACAACTCCGCAGCGCGCTTGCAGTTTATCATCATTGTTCTCAACACAGGCTAACCTTTTGGGGATGGGGGATCTATATCGTGTGCCCGAAACCATTTGAGCGTCAGGCAATGCCGCATTTGTGTCCGTGCCCGGAATAAGATCACATACAGGTTGGTCGCGGAAATTTCCAAGGTCTTACAAATCGTCTCCACATCTTCACTTTCGACGACACGAAGCACAAAGGCATTCCTCGCCCGTTCCGACATTTGCTCGATACAGCCTTGGAAGACGGCCCAGAATTCCTCCCGCTCCAAGAGAGACTCCGGCTGAATCACCTGCGGATCGGGCCGCTTGATCCAGTTTCCTTTATCGTCAAACAGTTCGCCGAGCCAGTCTTCGTGACTTATGGTGTCGGCTTCAGGTATGCCCCGGCTGCGTGATCGATAATGGTCAAGTACCTTGTGCCGCAATATTCCCGTAAGCCAGGTACGCTCCGTGGAGCGCCCCTGAAATCTATCTTTGGACTTTAAGGCAGATAAAAACGTTTCCTGAACGAGGTCCTCCGCGACGTCAGGCCGTCGCACACGGGCCAGCGCGTATCGATAGAGTACGTCGCCATGGAGGTCAACCCAGGTCGATGGATCGAGCGACGACGGCGTTTCCCGGGCGGGAAGGTCGTCTTGATGGGTATCTTTCTGGTTCAACAAATTTCTCTATTCACGTTGCAGTACAAAAAACGGTCACGATTGGAAAGTATACTCCAATCGTGATCCACGAATCGTCTTTACCGTGCGGCGTCCAGCAGACATCCGCGTCTGGACGCTTGGATATCCAATTTGCACGATTCTTCAAGGATTGCGGTCAGTTTTCTATGCGATAGAGGTGTGTTTTTGTCCGCAGTATCAGGGCATCGTCCGCGACCGCAGGCGACGCCATGAAGCCCGCTTCGAGTTTGTTGGATGCCACCACCTCAACGGTGCGCCCTGCCTTCAGCACCGTCGTCTTACCTTGCACGCTGCAAAAGTACAGGTTTCCGTTCGCATAGATGGGCGACGCGACGTAGTTGCCCCCAATGCGCTCACGCCAAATCGGCGTCCCCGTTTTCCCATCGAGACAAAGGGCGGTACCCGCACTACTGACCATGTAGAGAAGGTCGTCTACCAGTATGGGCGAGGATTCCAGGGGGACGTCTCTCCCGGCGAATTTCCAGGCCAGCCCCGATTCAGTTACATCTCCCGCGCTACCCGGTCGATAGGCCGTGAGCTCGGGTTCGCCGCGCCCAGACAAGAAATAGACCAGTTCGTTGCCAACTACCGGCCGGGCTGAGGGCGTATAACCCGGGATTCGGACCTTCCAGAGCTCCTTGCCGGTGCGGGGATCGTAGGCAAAGGCGGTGGAGGAACCGACACTTATCATCTCGGGCTTACCATCCACCTCGAAGACCAGGGGCGTACTGTAGGCCTTGCGAAAATCCCCTTCCCGTTTTGGCAGGCCCTGCTCATCGAGATCGTGCCACTCGGTTGTGCGGTCCGTCTTCCAAACGGTGTCGCCGGTGTTTTTGTCCAGGGCAACCACATACTGGACATCGACGCCATCGAAGGTGAGTATGAGCAGGTTTTCGAAGAGGATTACCGACGATCCAGGACCACGGTAGTGCCGACAACGGAGATCTTCTCGTGCCCAGAGCGTTTCTCCAGACGCCGAATCAAGACACGCGGTGCCGTAGCTCCCAAAATGCACGTAGACCTTTCCAGCCTCCACGGCGGGTGACGGCGACGCATAACAGTTCACATTGTTGCCAAGCGGCTCGGGATTGTCACTATGAAAAACTCTTTCATTAATCCGGATTGCCCCTGTTGTCGCGTCGACACAAAGCGCATAGAAGTCAGAGCCTTCTTCAGTGGCCGTGGTCAGCCAAATGTCATTGCCCGCCACGACGGGCGTTGACCAGCCGACGTGGGGGATTTCGGTTTTCCACGTTATATGCTCGGTCTCACTCCACAGGATGGGCAAAGCGCCCCGTTCCGAGGTGTCGACCAGACCGTTGCCCGTCGGCCCGCGAAACTCGGGCCAGTCTGCCGGACTATCCAGGTGTGCCGTTTCCGCGCCAATCTGTCCCCCTGCAGCGGCGAGAAAACCCGTGAGCAGCAAGAATGCCATACCGATTCGACTTCTGATGAACATGCCAAAGACTCCTTGTAGTAATTCAAAGAGCATGTCACGCACTGTTGCCTCGCTTCAAGGTCTTCGTGGTCCGCCCGTGCATCACTACGCCTCGCCCATGGGGCCAGCCCGTTCCAGTAGGAATCGGAGCCGGCGATAGGCTATTCTTGGTAACTTCAGGAGTCGCGTAGAAAGGACCCAAACATGCGTATTGTGATGGTATTGATGATGGCCTTGTTCGTTGCCATGGGGGCGGTGGCGGATAGTGAAATCGTCGTGAACTTGGAGCGGGGCGAAGATGTGGGGCAGAACTTTGGTTCCCTCTTTGAGGCAAAGACGACGGACGGCAAGTACGTGGTGGGGGCCGGATTCTCTGGAGCCTATAACACCTATTACCGACATGACCGCCACACCGTCCATTTCTTTGTGCGGCCCACCGAGGGCACCCGTCCGCTGGAGGTGACCCGAACGTCACGGCCCAACGATCTTGCCGGCACCTATCTCTTTAACTTCGATGGGCAGGTCTATTCCGCCAGTCCCGATGTGCGGATGTGGAATGAGGGTGACGTCGCCTGGAAGCCCAGCCCCACGCGGAGCCGAGTAGACACGCGGGTGGGCAAACACCTCTTGTCCTTCGAAGGCAGCAAGGTGGTGTTGGACGGTGAGACCGTCCTCGAGGCACCGGCACAGGGCAATTACACCGGTTTTTACTATGCCCACGGCTATCTTGTCTTCTATCACATCTATCGTCCCGGCGACACGGGCTACCGCGATTACACGACCGATGAGGAAGGCTATTCCAAGTTACTCGCATGCCCCTGGAAACCCGGTGACGGCGCCGTTGATGTGAGCAAGGCTGTCGTAGAGACGGTGCCCGTCGTCGGTGAGTTTCCCTATGCCTTCGGACAACTCGGTAATCAGGTCATCTCCTGTTCCAATATCGGCGGGGTCTATGCCCTCCGCGATGGCCAATGGCGCACCCTCGTAGATGGCAGCATGAAGACCAGTTACCAGGTCTATGCGGGCTTCACCTACTACGACCAGCTCCTTCTCGGACAATACCCCTCGGGCGAACTTTTTTCCTTTGATGGCGAGACGGTAAAACAGCTTCCGGGATGGCCGCCCGTGATGGACGGCGTCAGTGGCTCCGCACGGGAAGCCCAGACCATCGTGATCTATGGCGGTGAACTTTACGTGGGCGTGTGGCCCTGGGGCGAGGTCTGGCGTTATCAGCCCGACCAAGGCACGTGGGACCTCGCGCAACGGGTCTTCTCCCATCCCGAACCCACCACGGCCACGGTCCATCCCTACGAAACGGAAACGGCGGCCCTGGGCGGTGTGGCGAACCAATGGGGCCAGCGCGTCACCAGCATGGTACCCCACAACGATTCCCTCTTTATCTCCACCTCCGCCAAATGGCAGTGTGAATGGGAGCCCAAGTTTGGCTATGTGGGCGAGGAAGCCTGGAAAGAGTACGGCACCATCACCCACGTTCGGGTGCCCGGACACCTCAGTGTGCCCGTGAAATGGACCGATGGGCCGACGGAGCTGCACTTCGCCATCAAAGACGACGGCCTCCGTATTACTCAGGATGGGACGGAACTCGGTACGGCGAAGCTGGATGGTATTGCCGTCGGTGCGCTCGGTGAATTGACCTGGGGCCAAGGTGCCTATGGCGTGTTTACTGGAAAGCAGGTGACGGGGAAGGTGAGCGGTGCGGGCGAGTAAACTTGGGGAGGGGGACAGCCCCGACTTCCGATTGCCCTGTCGTTTGTCAACGGAAGCGGGTTGGCCACGCAGTGCCATGGTAATATTTGCGCGGGTAGTGTCGGTGCAGTCC
>JAXMOL010000060.1:0-44820 GCA_034669905.1 Candidatus Hydrogenedentota bacterium | reverse complement strand
CACCGCCGTCTTCGTGCTCCTCCGTGAGCGATGGGAATGTGCTGGCCACCAAGGCGATAGCGGCGAACGACGTCAAGGGGCGCGGCAGTCCCTACGCTTCATAGGAACCACTCAGGGACTGCCTCGCCCTGAGGGATAACGCTGTACTCCTGAAAAACTTTGGACGGCAGGCGTCGTTGTGTAGGGGTAGAAAGTGTGGCTGGGCGTGGCTGTCCTGTCATTGGCAAAGGGAAGGTATTCGCCACCGGGGCGAATGCGACCTCCAGGAGCGTGGGGGGCGGCTGTGCTTACGATTCCTCCGCCGACGAGAGGGAAACTTCCACACCATTTCCCAACGCACCCTTTCCAGGCAGATAGAGTCCCACCCGGATGGCATTGACGGCGTCGGCGTGGGGGACGTATTGGGTAATTACCACCCGTGAGTAGCGGTGCCATTCGCTGGAGGGCGGATCAGAAAAGCCCACATCCCAGTTCAGGAATTCCCGACCTTGTTCCGACGCCGGCAGTAGGTTCTCTTTCCCCGGCTCAACGACTCCGTGAATGTAGATTTTCCAGTCTTGCTCGATAGGGGCCTTCACCGTGAAATAGAGTTGCAGCCTGGCCCAACCGTCCGCCTCCCGCGAGAATGCGACATTCTCCAGACGCAATCCCGGCGCTATAAGCTCCGACTCCGCCATCCGGGAGGTTTTCGGTGAAGCAAAAGTGGCGTGATAATCTACTTCCATCTGTCGGCCGATCCGCTCCGGGGTATAGGCCACGACATAGTCCACCAACGCCTTCGACCAATTGCCGTCCGTTCGCCCTTCCAGCAGTGCCGTCGTGTACCCCAGGACGGCAGCCCCCCGTTGAAAGAGCGTCACCAACGCTTCGTAGCTTCCCTGCGCAACGAATTCCGGAATAAAGCGATAGGCGCTGCGAACGACATAAGCACACTCCTCGGGCGTTAACCCTTCCGCCTTGCAGCGCGCCAGTTCCTCTTCCAGCCGGGACAACGTGGGTCCGGCACGTAAGGCATCCACCAGGGTCCGCTCCCGTGAACCGCTGTCGGCCATCATGTCGCGGCGGACCCAGTAGCCGGTGCGCACATAGGCCCCATATTCCGCCCGGAAATTGGCCGAACGGTTAAAGCGCTTCTGCAGGAACCCATCCACCTCCGACTCCACGGCGGCATAACGTTCGTGGAAGCGGCGGTCTTTGAAGAGATGGGCATGCCGCTCCGACCAGACGCCGTGCATCTCAATTAAATCAGGAGCCGCGATATCGAAAAAGTAATTCGCCACCTCGCGCTTGGTCCCGCTGGGGATAGCATCGAGGGCCGTCAAGCCCGGATTTCCGAGGTAGCCCAGATCCACGATATTGACGTCCTTGTGCCAGCTCATGAGCCCGAGATCCGGGTTGGCCACCGTGGGGCGGGGGATATCGTGTTTTTCACGGAGGGCGACGAGCTTTTCCCGATACTGTTCAAACACCTTCTCCGAAAACCAGAGGTAGTAGGGTTTGTGATCCCATCGGGTGTGTCCCATGTAGAGCAGCGCCGAGAGTGATACCAGCAATACCGGCACGGTGACATAGCGGTATCGGGGACGTCGGGTGTGCAGGGCTACCAGTACCGCGAGGGCCACCAGGGCGAGGGCCACCTGGGTGCTCAGTTGGGTTACATCGAGCCGGGCGGCGCCAAAGAGATAGGGACTTAGCAATCCCGTCGTCGCGAGACTCAGCAACAAGAAAAGCGACAAGACCGTCTTCCGCGAATAGTGCAGGAAAGGCAGGCAAGCCGCTATGGGGAGCAGGAGAAACCCATGATGCCAAAGAAAAAGGGTACGGGTGAGTTCCCACGAACGGGCCAGGAAGTTCTCATTGCCGACCAGGAGAAACCGGAGGCGATCAGCGATGGAGATACCCTGGGCTGCCGCCGTATTGGGAAACAAGGCCCCGAAGTAGTGGCTGCGCACGGCAAAAAACACCGTCCAAAGCATCAGCACCAGTCCTATGAAGGCGAAGCCCCGCCATTGGCCAAATTGCCACAACCAGCAAAATGCAAAGAGCACCAACAACGGACCGATATGGTAGATACTTTCAATGCGTGCGATGGAAGCGGCAAAGATCAACGGCGCGTAAATGAGGACCATGCGCTGACGTACATACATGCGCACGAGCAACACGACGGCCAGGAGAAAACTGGCGTGGGTGAGGGCGTTTTCCATACCCGACGCGTGCCACTCGATAAAGCTGAAATCCCGCGTCAATGCGATGGCCGCCACACTGCCCAGCAATAGCCCGCCGATTCGATAGGGCAGACAGAGCCAGAAAATCAGGCAGCCCATTACGAGGGCGGCAGCGGACGTGACCAAACGGAAATAGAGGTCGTAATGCATTCCCGTTATTTTGTAGGCCCCTGAGAAGAGCAAGAACTGCAGGGGAGAGGAGAAGCCTTCCACCCGCTCTCCCGAGGGGTTGACGCTGATGGTGCCATAGTCGACCCAGTTGCGGGCATGGCTCACCGTGATGATGCCATCGTCGCGGTTACGGTAGAGTTCGTCATCGATACTGCGGTAGGCGCTCCAGAAGACACCATAAAAGACCAATGCCGCGAGCAGACACCACAGCAGGGTACGCTTTGTCGAAACGTCCGAGAGACCGCCGTTCTCATTCACCTGGGCGTTCACTTCCATGCAGACTTGAGACGGTGGGCGACCATGCCCTTGAGCATCGCCGTACCGGAATCCACGTGCAGGGAGAGGCGGCGATTCTCCAGGTCGGGGGCAATCGCCAGGGGCACGTAGACCGCACCATAGTTGCCATAAAGCTCGACGGACAAGCGGTCCACCAATACCTCCAGGTGTATGGCACCCTCTTCGAGGGGAAGGGGCACTGAGATTTCGCCCATCTGGAGCGTTTCCGTTGTGGGATGATAGACCACGGTGACCCCGCGGAGATCGAGGGTAATCCTATCGGCATCCTGCGGCGCAATATCCATCTCAAGGTGAATCAATTCCCCCGAAAAATCCTCCAGGAGATTGCCGCCTGCCGTCAGACTCACCTCCTGCCAGGCCCGACTTTCCTCGTGCAAGGCCGTAATCTCCCACACCGGCTCTTTGTATAAACGTATGCCCTCCGGAGTACGGCGCAGGGAGAGGGAAGTGGGGAAGGCCATCATCTGATTGAAGGGCATCTCGGCGTGCCCCGAACGGAGCCATCCGATTTCGATACGCCGTCCATCGGAGGCGGCAATATCGCTGTAAGTCTGGGCCGCGTAGAAGGCCCCCCCGTGGACACCCGGTTGTTTCGGACCCTCGGGCGTAAAGGTGCTCCCATCGAAAGCCCCTACCATGTAGGCATTGTCGGCCCCATACACTACCCAGCGTGTCTCCTCGTGGTTGCCATCCACCGGCAACTCAAAAAGCTCGGGACACTCATAAAAGCCCTCCAGATTGCTCTGATGGGTCCACACCTTAAGGTCAGGCGACGTATAGAATCCAATGGTCTGCTGTTTCTCCGGCGTGCCTTCATTCAGAATCTCATAAACCGCCATCACCCACTGATTACTGGGCCCATGCCAGATAAGCTTCGGGTCCCGACCGTCATGTTTAACGACCGGATTACCAGAGAACTCGCTAAAGGTCCGCCCCCGGTCGCGGCTGTAGGCAATGCACTCGCCCCGCCCAGTGGAGGTGAAGGCAATCACCAAGGGGGGCTCGGGACCACTTTGAAAGCCCGACGTATTTTTCCAATCGATGACCGCGCTGCCGGAAAAGGCCCAGTCGCCGTAGGCCCTCGGGGTGAGTGCAACAGGTAGCTCTTCCCAATGGACCAGATCGCGACTTACCGCGTGTCCCCAATGCATGTTACCCCAATTCCAGCCATAGGGATTGTGCTGGAAGAAGAGATGGTATTCACCCTGGAAATACACGAGTCCATTCGGATCATTCAGCCAACCGCGCCGTGCGGAAAAGTGGAACTGGGGCCGATAGCGCTCCTGATAGGCTCCTTCGGCACCCGGGGGCGTATCGTGTAGTTCGAGCCCGTCCAGCACAAACAACTCATCGCCGGGAATGTCCGCCTCGATAGCGAGTTCCTGCCCCCTATAGGCGGAAAGGTCCACGAAGGTATAAAAATCGGGATTCACCAACGCCAACTCAATATCAAATTCATCGAGCAGGGTATTGCCCACGACCAGGCGCATGCGTTGTTTGGGCGTGCCTGTCTTCACCGGAAGATGGAGGTAGGGCCGGTCAATAGTTACGCGGCGGGCAGGCGCATCGGGATCACGCAGGGACACCGTTGCTGCGCGCGACACATCGCTTAATTCAATGTGGTCGACGTTAATGTGCCCCCAGCCCCCTTGCTGCTGGTCCACAATTTCGATGCGTGCGGTCGCCCCCTGCAGGTGAGAGAGGTCGATGGACCGCCATTCCAGCTGCTCCGATTCCCTACCGACGAAACTGAGGCGAACAACCTCGTTGATCAGGAGATTAAAACAGGTCTTTCCCGCATGAGCGCCGCCACCAATGAGTACATTGAGATAAGGCCGGTTAATCGTAAAAAGGGGTGAGCGCAGCCGACCTTCACTATCATCGCCCTCGTAGAAGCTGTTGACCAGCCCCTGTCCTTCAAAACCGCTTACCGGGTTCTGGCCCGGAAGGGTACCCCGCGCAGGACCGGCGCCAAAGGCCCTTCCCGTGACTTCCCACTCACCATAATCATCCCCTTCAAAATCGGCGATGAGCACGGTAGACTCGGTGGAAGCCACACAACAAGCGGCGACAATCCACCCCGCAAAGAACAATCGAATAGCTATTCGAGACATGGTAATCCTTCTCTCCAAGTACCAAACCGGGTAATGGTTGCTACCTTATCAGGTAGTGCGAAGAACTTTCCATTGCTGCGCAGGGGATTGTCGCCGTGTCGGCAAATCTTGTCTCCGTGACTAGGAGGCCAGGGGCACACTGCCTTTGTGCAGGCTGCCGTCGGGCGCCTCAATCTCGATCCAAAGCCGCGCATCGGCGGGGATAGGGTCCGGCATCTCGATATGCCCGTGGTGATAATCGTTTTCGATTTCCGTTTTCACAACCACCACGCCGGACGCATCTTCCGGCCCGACCCATTCAGGGACCGCAGCCACTTCACCGCCCGTGATGCGGAGATTAAAATGGCCATCCTTTAGTTCTTCTTCATACATGGGTTGAACCTGGTAAACCCCGATGGTCAGGGGAGCCAGGTCTGTCATGGGAATCGTGTCCACCACCGTTTCACTCGACGCCTCCACGCTTTCAACCGGATCCGAGTTCTCCGCGACTTCCGAGCCACCACCGCACCCGGTAAAAAGGGCAATTGTTGCAACCCACACCATCAACACGTTTTTCATAACACGTCTCTCCATGTATGCCAAGTGGGGTGTGGGCCCAATTGCCCACACCCCATACGCTATGCACTACTGGACGTCGGCGCTCCCCTTCATGCGCTTTCCGTCCGCCGTCTCCAATTCGACCCAAAGCCGCGCATCTTCCGGCAAGGGCGAAGGCACTTCAATGTGGGCGCAGTGATGGTCCACCTCAAATTCTGCTTTGGTAACCATCACATCCGATGCTTTTTCGTCGCCCACCCAGGCCCGAACCACGGCCGGTTCGCCACCTTCGACATACAAGTTAAAATGTCCGACCGACAATTCACCAATGTGCAACGCTTTGACCGTGAAGGGCTCCAGCGTAATGGGCGCGAGGTTGGTCTCATCACCATTTTCCGAATAGGGGTCGACCGGCGCTGCCTCGGTCGCTACAGGTGCCGCCGATTCAGCCGGCGCACTGGCCATCTCTTCCTTTGGCGTCGGGGCCTCCGGTGACGACTCCGTGGCCGAACATCCGGCCAATCCACTTGCCAACGACACGAACAATGCGAGTATTACACCATAGTAAACCATAATTACCTCCTTTGGGGTTATGCTGCTGCCTTTTCCGATGCCCTTTTTGCGGCAATCGGATTATTGCGAAAGAGCAGGTAGTAGCCCGCCGGGACTACGACCAGATTAAGCAGGGTGGACGTCACAAGTCCTCCCAGCACCACGATAGCCAGGGGCGCCAGCAGTTCACTGCCGGGTTCGCCTTTGGCCAATGCAATCGGAATAAGTCCCAAGACCGCCGTCAGCGCCGTCATCAGGATCGGCACAAGACGTTCCAGGGACCCCTGTACCACCGCATCCTCGAAGGACTTACCCTCAACGAGCATGAGGTGGGTATAGTGATTCACCAGCAGGATGCCGTTTCGCACGGCAATCCCGAAGAGGGTAACGAACCCGACCATACTGGCGATGGAAATCACCGGTGCCTCATAGGCGCCCATGCCGACCAGGGCAAACAGGTTCGCCACAAGACTGGTGCTTTCCGTGAGAAAAATGGCCACGATTCCACCAATCAGGGCCAGGGGGAGATTCAGCATCACGAGAAAGGCCGCGCGGGTGGAATTAAAGGCACTGGAGAGCAACACCAGAATCACCACACTGACAAAGGCACCCATAAGATAGATCGCCCGACTGGCCGATTGCTGCGCTTCAAACTGCCCTCCATAGCTCGCGCTGTAACCGTATTCTCGAACAATCGGGTCTACTTTCTCTTTCACCTGGGCCACCAGATCGCCAATGTTGTAGCCTTCAGCCACGTTCAATGAGATAACCGCTTTGCGCCGGCCATTTTCCCGCTGGATGCCCAGGGGCATCAACTCGGGCCGCACATGGGCTACCTCCGTCAGCTTCACGAGGGCACCCCCTTCACCGATGAGGAGGAGATTACCAATGTCCTCCACGTCTTGACGCTCGTCGGGGTGAAGCCGCACGATCAGGTCATAGCGGCGAAGCCCCTGGTTCACCTCAGCGACCACCACCCCGTTGAGCGCGGCTTCCACCTGGTAGGCTGCGGAAGCCGGAGTGAGACCCCAACGCTTGAGGTCTTCGCTCCGGTATTGAATGGGCAAAGACTCCACCATGGCCTCCCGGTTCGCGAGCACATCCCGCGTGCCGGGCAAGGTCTTCAGCTCAGCATCCACCCGCTTCGCGATATCACGTAGCTTATCCAGATCTTCACCAAACACGTTGATGGCAATGGCCGCCTGGGTCCCCGACATGACATGAGAAAGCTGGTGACCGATGGGGGAACCCACCTCGGTGACCAGGGCCGGCACGTTTTTCAGGACCTCATAGATCTTCTCCTGAATAGCCGCCTTCTCGTAGCCCGGCTTGACCGTCACCTGGATTTCACTGCGGTTGACCCCGTGGGCGTGCTCATCCCGCTCGGCCCGACCGGTACGGCGCACCACCGCATTGACGCCCTCGATTGCCGCCAGCGAGCGGTCGAGTCCTTTCACCATCAGGTCACTTTCTTCCAACGACGTCCCCGGAGGCGCATCGGTGAAAACCGTAAAGGTGCCTTCATTAAACTCCGGCAGGAAATCGCTCCCATAGGTAGAGGCCAGCCAAAGGCTCAACCCGGTCAACACCAGCGCCGCGGCCAGCACCCCATGGCGCAACCGGATCGCCGTGCGGAGGAGGGGGAGATACACTTTCTTCAGATAGCGCACCAGCACCCCATCGCCATCATGGTGTTTCGTCTTACCGCCCAGCAGCACCTTGCACAGGGCAGGCACCACCGTCAGGGCCACCACCAGAGACGCCAGAATCGACACAATATAGGCGTAGCCCATGGGACGGAAGAAGCGCCCTTCAATGCCCTGCAAGAAGAGCAGGGGCACGAAGACCACGACGATAATGACGGTGGCGAAAACAACCGACGAGCGAATTTCATTGCTCGCCTCATAGATTACCCGCGTCCGGGGCCGGCGTTTCTCCTCGGGGAGCTGACTGTTCTCACCCAGACGACGATAGACGTTTTCCACGTCGATGATGGCGTCATCCACCAGCTCCCCGATGGCAATGGCCAGGCCCCCCAGGGTCATCACATTGATGGTGAGCCCCAAGGCGTCGAGGAAGAGCATCGCCACCGCCATGGAAAGAGGAATGGCCGTGAGGGTGATGACCGTCGTACGTACGTTCATCAGGAACATGATTAGCACGATGGCCACAAAGAACGCCGCATCCCGCAGCACAACAATCAGATTGTTGAGGGAAAGATGGATGAAATCCGCCTGGCGCATCACGTTGCGGTCCAGCACCATACCCGGTGGGAGGGAGGCCTCCACATCATTGAGGACCGCATCTATCTCATCGGTGATCTGAAGGGTATTGGTAAAGGGCGCCTTCTTAATGGCCACCACCACGGCAGGATCGCCGGCCGCACTGCCTGTGCCCCGTTTCGGTGCGGCACCCAACTCCACATCGGCCACCTGGCCAATGGTCACCGGGACACCGTGTACATACTTCACGATAGTGTTCCGGATATCCGAGGCCTCCTTCACCCGCGCCGTCTGACGCAAGGGAAGTTCAATGCCGCCGATGTTGGCCAAGTATCCCGCACTGGCCGTGCTATGAGCCGCCGCCGCGGCTTCTGCCACCTCATCGATACCGACGCTATAAAGGCGCATGGCATCCTGACGGACGTGAACCTGGTATTCCGGAAGCTCACCGCCAATGGCGACGACCTGTGACACCCCCGACACGCTCAGAAGACGCTGACGCAGCTCAAACTCTGCAAAGCCCCGGAGGTCCAGGGGCGACGCCGAGCCGTCCGGAGAGCTCAGGCTCAACATCATGATTTCACCGGTGATTCCCGTAATGGGTGCGATTTCGGTGTGCACCTGCTCCGGCAACATTTCCAGCACGCCCGCGAGCCCTTCGCTCACGACTTGACGCGCCCGGTAGATATCCATACCCCAATCAAACTCCACCCAGACCAGGGAAAGTCCCATGGCGCTGCCACTGCGCACACGGCGCACCCCGGGCAAGCCGTTCACGGCGCTTTCCAGGGGAAAGGTGACATACTGTTCCACTTCGTCGGCGGCGAGGCCCCCGGCTTCGGAGAGCAACACCACGGTAGGGGCATTCAATTCGGGAAATACATCCACCGGCATATGCACCATCCGGTAGGCCGAGATGCCCAGGGTCAATGCCGCTAACACGAGCACGAGCGCGGCATTGTCCAGCGAAAAGGCGATAAGTCGTTTTAACATGATTGCGCCCTTTCTAATGGTTCTTGTGGAGCTGACCGTCAGCGTGATAGTGGTAGCCCTCGGGCGCCTTGTTGGCACCACCGGCAAGCTTCAGGGCATAGGCACCGTCAAGCACCACGTCGTCCCCTTCTTTCACCCCACTGCGCACGACCACCCAACGGCCATCGGTCGGCCCCAGGTCTGCCTTGACGGACAAGACCCGGTCGGGATCCCGGGGATCGCGGCGGAAAAACACGGTGTCCAGCCCCTCCTGCACGAGGGAGGCACGGGGAATTGCCAGCTCTGCCTCCGCGCTTTCACGGGGGATATCCAGATAGGCCGAGACGCCCGCACGAACCCAACTGGCCGTGCTTTCCGGCGTGATGTAAAGCGGAATGGTCCGGTCATCCTCATGGGCCGTCAATCCGATTTGCATGGCCCCCTGGATACCATCTTGAAGGTCGGAGCCGCCCCCTTCTGGCGGCACGATCTGGCATACCATGCCATCCCGCAGTTGTGAAAGCTCAGACTGGGGGGCCTCACCCACGAAGCGAATCGCTTCGGGATCCAACACGGTCAGCGCGAGGGAACCCGTTTCAAGCCAGGCCCCCTGGTTGACCATCACATTTTCCACCCGGCCCGCGGCTTTGGCGCGGACCTCAAGCGCCAGGATGTGCCGCCAGGCAGGAACCCCCTCATCATCCGGCGCCAGCAGCGCATCTACCGGTACGGATGCGATTGAGGAGAGGGTGTTCAGACGGGAACGGTAATGCTCCTCCGTCTCGAGCAACGCAGCACTGGCCGCATCAATTTCGGCCTGCAGTCGGACGATGCTCCCGTTGAGGGCAGCCGCTTCCGCCTCCAGGGGGGCCTTTCGGACCTTTACCGTCGCCAGATTTTCTACCCGTTGGTTGGCGATTTCCGCCGAAGTCCGGGCTTCCGCGAGCCGCGTTTGTGCCACGCGAAGGGCCGCTTTAGCAATCGTGATTTCACCTTCGGCCTCCACGGCCTCGTGCTGCACCCGCCGCCAGTCAGGGGAATCAAGCGAAAAGAGCAGGTCCCCTTTTTCCACCGTGTCGAATTGGGATACGGCCAGGGTTACATGGCCCGCCAACAGGGCACGATACTCGTGCCGTGCCCCCGGAAGCAGTTCAAAGACCCCGGGAACACGCAGGGTATTTTCCACCCGGCGACGTTCCACCTGGGCGAAGGTAATACCGAGGTTTTGCCGCACGTTATGGGGGATGGCCACCCCGCCAACAACGGTTTCCGACTGGGAAACGATGGGGGAGTCACTGGTCTCAATCGTGCTATCCACCGCCGCTGGATCTTGAATACATCCAGGGAGAAGGAGGGCCGTTACTATCGCCAACAGGACCCCCGGTTGGAAAGTCGAAGCAATACTTGGGAAGGAATACGTCATCAAAAAGGCTCCGCGCCCCGAGGGGCGGAAAAGTCGAGATACTCGCGTGATCGGCCACCACGCAGAAAACCGCAGGGACTGCTTGGGAGAACGGGTGGGGCTCATGGCGCCTCCTCCCCGATTTCCGGGACAAAACGGAACGGGGCCACGATGGACTGGAGGGCCACCTGGGCCAATCCTTCTTCCACGGTGGCGTCCAATAACGACTGCTTGATCCCATTGGCCTGGGTCAGCGCCTGGAACAGCATAACGGCATCCGCTTCGCCTATTTCCAGAAGGGCCCGGGCCTCTTCCATCTGTTTGTCCACCAGGGGGGCCGCCTCGGTAGCCAATTGCTCCCGACGTTTTTGAGCCCCCTGTCGCCGGGCATCGGCCTGGGCCAGTGCACTCTTGAGGGCCAGCACCTTTGCCTCCGCCCGGGCACGGGCTATTTCCCGGTCCGCCAGGGCGTCCGCAATACCAGCCCGATTGGCGTTCCATACCGGAAGGGGAACGCCTATGCCCAACATGGCAGAGGTCAGCGCGCCCTCGTCGCTATATCCGGGCGTCAGGGTAATATCGGGAAACTGCTTCCTGATTTCGACCCGAAGGCGTGCCTCAGACGCTTCATAGGCCGCGACCAGGCGGGTGACTGCCGGGTGACTCAGCAGGAGACTATCGTCCTCCAGCTCTTCCCGCCCCACGGACTGTACGTCAGGAAGGGCCGCCTCCAACGTGACCGGCGCATCAGGCACAAGCCCCATGGTCTCCAGTAAGCCAGTCCGGTGGGCAGCGTCCAACATCGTCAGTTCCGCATGTTGTGCCTCTTGCTGCGCCATCTCGATGGCAAACATCCTGGCACTACCCGGTTCGAGTTCACCGGCGGCCGACAGGGCGTGGGCGATAGCAGACACATCGGATAAAATGGTCAGGTGTGCTTCCAACAATTGAAGACGCGTCAGGGATGCCGACCACTGCAGCCAGTCGGAACGAAGGCGGGTCAGCAGATTCAGTTCTGCCTCGGCCACCTGCTCCATGGCTTCCGCCACCTCGGCAGAGCGGGCCCGTCGTGCGGCGGCCAATCGACCCGAAAGTGGAATGGTAATACTCAGCGAAGCAGCACTGATCCACGTGCGCTCAATCACGCTCCGCTCGCTCTCCGCGTCATAGACGCGTTCCCGTTCCCGCCCTCGGGACAGCTCCAACGAGGGGTCATCCCATCGACCGGCCACGGCGGCCTGCGCTGCCGCACGTTCCACTTCCAACCGCGCCATCCGAAGCGTCGGGTTGTACCAGAGGGCGATGGCCTCCGCCTCGGCCAGTGAAATGCCGTCCTTGGGATTAAACTCCGGTGGCCGATCGGCACCACCTTCACCGCTTGCCAGGGCCTGGGCAAAGGCCAGGACCGGCTCGGTTTCAAGCACCCGGGAATCCAGGGCTTCTAAATGGCTTTTCAGCCCAAGGGGACGTGGTGCTACAGTCTGACAGCCGGAAAAAGCCGTCAGAAAAACGCCGGTACACACGATCCCCGAAAACAATCGTTTCATGGGGTAATTCCTCTACACGCAGTTGCCGCCCGTGATGGGGGTATCTGGCAATGCGTTCTCGCGGACCCGAGAGGTCCACAACAGGTTGCCGTTACGCTATAAAATTACGCGTCAGGCTACCGGCGGACCACGGAGGGTCGCGAGGCGGAGGTAGGGGGTAGTGGGGGCCGTCTCGGCCTGAATTTCCGGACGGACGGGAGCCGATTCCTGGAGTGCCTCCATGAGGCGAATCGGAAGAATAGCGACGTGCAGGGCCTGCAAGGGGCGCTGGGTAGAGGGAACCAGCAGGGCCTCTCCAAAATGGGCGTGGGGGGCACCATCATCATGATGTTGATGGGCGGGCGTATGGTAGCAGCACAGGGTGTCATCGTGGCTGACAAATGCCACCGACGGCGCTGCCTGCTGATGGGTCTCGAAGAGATGGTGGGACGCGTGCCCGAGCGCCGCCGCATGATCGACGGCCACGTGAAGCTGCGCACCCACGCATAACCACAGGGCAAAGAAGAGCCGCGTTATGAAAGAACCCATACTCATGCTTTGGAGTATATACCAGAATTCTCTGCCTTGGCAAATGTCGCATCAACGATTTACCAACCCAGGCCCCTTTCTTTCGGGTCGCTCGCCCCAACCTGCAGCCCCTATCGATAATGGGGTCCCAAACTCATATCGCCCTTTATTTACAAGGCTTTTCAGCACCCTCCTTGCAACCGGGGGACCTGTCACGTCATAATGATTCTATGACCGAAAGGAATCTGCTGTGAACGCATTGACACTCAAAATCAGGGGGCTGGACTGTGCGGAAGAAGTGGCGCTCATTAAAGGAGCACTCCGCACCCTGGTCGACGAAGAAGCGTTGGCCTTTGACCTCATGAATGGAAAACTAACCGTCACGGACGGCACCGACCAGTCGGAATCCATTATCGGAGCCATCAACAAGACGGGGCTCCAGGCCATTCCCTGGGCGGACCATGTGGCCCGCCAGGCCGAGGGCGTCTCCTTCTGGGAAGCCCATGGACGAAGCGTCTGCGCCGCACTCAGCGCCGCCGCTATCCTCCTGGGATTCGGCTGGCATGTGGGCAGCGCCGGACTGGAGGCCGCTTTCACCGGTGGAGAGGAGGCCGTAGGCTATCCACTCTTCTCACGAATCGCCTACCTGCTGGCGATTCTAAGTGGCGGATGGTTTATTTTCCCCAAGGCCCTCTATGCCGCCCGCGCCCTTCGTCCCGATATGAACCTTCTCATGATTACCGCCGTCATTGGCGCGGGTATCATCGGCGAATGGTTCGAAGCGGCGGCCGTTTCCTGTCTCTTTGCCATTGCCCTGCTGCTGGAGTCCTGGAGCGTCGGCCGGGCCCGCAATGCTATCAGCTCCCTCATGGATCTGACCCCGAGCGTTGCCCGATACATCTGTCCCCACGACGGCGATATTGAAGAGAAGCCGGTGGGGGACGTGCCCCCCGGGGTCACCGTACTCGTGCGGCCTGGCGAGAAAATTCCCCTGGACGGCACGGTAAGCAAGGGGGAGAGCGCGGTCAATCAGGCCCCGATTACCGGCGAGTCCATTCCCGTCGCTATCGCACCGGGGGACTCGGTCTTTGCCGGAACCATTAATGAAGACGGTGCCTTCGAATTCAAGGCAACCTCCACGGCCGACGACAGCACGGTCGCCCGCATCATCCAGATGGTGGAAAGCGCCCAACAGCGCCGTGCCCAGTCCGAGCAATGGGTGGAACGCTTCGCACGCTACTACACCCCGGCGATGATGGTGCTGGCCCTCCTCATTGCCCTCGTGCCGCCCCTCTTTTTCGGTGGTGCCTGGCTCGATTGGGTCTACCAGGCCCTGGTTATCCTGGTCATCGCCTGTCCCTGTGCCCTGGTCATCTCTACCCCCGTCAGTATCGTGGCGGGCCTCAGCACGGCGGCACGGGCCGGTATCCTGGTGAAGGGCGGCGTCTTTCTCGAAGCGCCTGCCCATCTGAAAGCCATCGCCATGGACAAAACGGGCACCCTGACGGAGGGCAAACCGGAAGTCCAACGCATTGAACCCCTGAACGGCCACACGGTGCCGGAATTGCTGGAGCGGGCCGCCGCCCTGGAGATGGGCAGCGAACACCCCCTCGCACGGGCGGTCCTCGCGCGGGCCAGGCAGGAGGGCATCGAAGCGACTCCGGCCACGGGCTTCCGGATCTTGAAGGGGAAAGGGGCCGAAGGTCAACTGGACGGAAGAAACTTCTGGATTGGCAGCCACAAGCTTCTTCATGAGAAGGGTGCATCGCGGCCAGACATTCACGATCTCGCCCAGGCCATGGAAGACGCAGGACATTCCGTCATCGCCATCGGGAATGACGACCATGTCTGTGGCCTCATCAGCGTGGGGGACGCGGTCCGGGAAAACGCGGCGGAAGCGGTGTCCGCCATGCACGCAGCGGGTATCAGCGAAGTGGTCATGCTCACGGGCGACAACGAGGGAACCGCCAAGGCCATCGCAAATTGCTGCGGGGTCGACCAGTTTCAGGCCGAGTTGCTGCCAGAAGACAAGGTAGCTGCCGTTGCTGCACTGGTCAAGCAGCATGGCCACGTGGCTATGATCGGTGATGGTGTTAACGATGCCCCCGCCATGGCCGAGGCCCAACTCGGCATTGCCATGGGCGTCATGGGCACCGATGTGGCCATTGAGACGGCCGACATCGCACTCATGTCCGATGACCTCACCCGTGTTGCCTGGCTCGTGAATCACTCCCGTCGAACCCTGGCCGTGATCAAGCAGAACATCTTTTTTGCCCTCGGTCTCAAGCTCGCCTTCGTCGTCCTGGCCTTGTTGGGATTTGCTACGCTCTGGATGGCCATTGCGGCCGATATGGGGGCGTCATTGCTCGTTATCTTCAATGGGCTCCGGCTCCTCCGTGACCCACTGCTACGATAGATAGGCGAAGATTCATCTCGAACATTCTCCAAGTCATTCGGTTGCCATCTTAGAGATTTGGGGCCTGGGAGCGCAGGCGGCTCGCCTGTGTTACGTCGAAGACGTAAGAACTACGTGCCTTCGGCCCGTGGCAGCTGGGCCGCCTGCGCTCCCAAATGTCTAAGACTTCTTTAGTCAATAGCGGCCAAACCGAACGTCCGTTGGCCTATTGCAGGAGCTTGCGTACGCTGTCGTAACGAACGGGTTGGATTTGATCGAGGTCTACCTTCGCTTATTCAGGCTTTCCTTTTCCGGCGAGGCCTGACCTGAAAGGTTCCCTTGCTGGAATACATGAGAGTACGTCGCTGAACGACGCCCCCAGTCACGGGGGCGAGGAGCACGTACCCCCACGCGAGAAACTCGCTTGAACAGAGGAGATAGCACCAATGCGCAGACGCAATTTTCTACAGGCCGGGATTGGTCTCGGTCTCGCAACCATAACCTCACCTGCTTTTGCCGCGGGATCGAGGAGTAAGAACAAAGGGGTCGCTCCGTCGGCCGAAGCCGCGAAGCCCCTCGCCGTGGGCAGCCCCCTGCCTGATACCAAAGTTACGACGGAATCGGGTGAAACGGTCAAACTCTCCAAGGCGCTGGCGGGGAAACCCACCGCCCTCGTATTCTATCGGGGTCACTGGTGCCCCTACTGCATGAAGCACCTCGCCGGACTGAAAGAAATCGCGGGTGAACTGGAAGGGATGGGGATCAATCTTGTCGCCGTCACCCCTGACAAGCCGGAGTACATTGCCGAAGCCAAGGAAAAGGCCGAGCTCAGTATCGATATCTACTCCGATCCCAAGCTCGACGCGGCCAAGGCCATGGGACTGGCGTTTCAGCTCGATCCGCAGACGGCCAAGCGGTACAAGAAGCATCTCGTTGAGAGTACGGGCCACGACACCGGCCAACTTCCCGTTCCCGCCGTTTTTCTCACCGACAAATCGGGCAAAATCACGTGGGTATTCTCCCAACCTGACTTTAAAGTACGCCTGTCCAACGAAGAGTTCCTGGCCGCGGCCAAGAAACATAACAGTTAAGTCAGCCCGTGCGCGCCCCTCTTCGGAGGGGCTTTTTTTTTGAGCTCATGGAAAACCTAAGGGCAGAAATGAATCGCAGCGTTCTATTGTGCCACCCGATCCCACGCGACCGCCGGTCGGGTTAAGGTTCTTCTCGCGGCCACCACGTCGACCGGGTTCTCCATCAGCCAAACAATTCCATCACCGGCTTGCCCAGCCCATCTTTGGTCACATAGAAAGGACGGCCCTCGACGCTGTACCCGTGGTCCGCCGGGATGCCCAAGGCGTGGTACATGCTGGCGTGCAAGCCTTCGATGTGGATGGGTTTGTCGACGGTCTTGCAGGGCCGCTCGTCGGCGGTCTCGCCGTACTTCACACCCTTCTTGATGCCGCCACCGAAGAGTAGGAGGCTACCTGCATCGGTGAAATGGCGGTGCATGCCGTAGTGCTTCAGTTCGGTCAGCTCCTGGGGCACAGCGACCTGGTCTTTCACCAACTTGCCGGGTTTCCCCTCCATCACCATGTCACGGCTGAACTCACTGGCCAGAATGACCAGCGTGTTGTCCAGCAGGCCCCGCTCTTCCAAATCGAGAATCAAGCGGGCGATGGGCGCATCGATCATGGTCTTCAACTCCTTCATGCGCGTGTGACCATTTTCATGGGTATCCCAACGCTTGAAGGGTTCATATTCCGTCGTCACTTCAATGAAACGGGTACCCGCTTCACACAAACGCCGGGCCAGCAGACAACCCAGCCCGAACTTTCCCGTGTTGTAAGCGTCGTAGACCGCCTGCGGCTCGTCGGACAAATCGAAAGCCTTTGCGGCCGGGGAAGTAAGGAGGCGGTGGGCATTGTCCATGGACCGCAACAGCGATTCCTGCTGGTAGCCACTGCCGTACTCACCGATGGGGCTCGCTTTCACCAGTTCCTTGAAGAGCTTATTTCGGTCCTGGAAACGCCCCATGTCCATGCCGCCGGGAGGGCGCACGCTCGAAACGGCGTCGGCCGGGTCGGCGATCATAAAGGGGCCGAATTCACTACCCAGGAATCCCGCCGTATGAAATGCCTTGAGTTCTTCCGCTTCCCCCACGGTGAACTTCTGCCCGATGTCGATAAAGGCTGGCAGGTCGGGATTGATGGGGCCGAGGGTTTTCGCCACCCAGGCACCGATGTGGGGCGCCGCGACGGTAAGGGGGGGGGCATAGCCCGTGTGCCAGTGATATTGGTGGCGAGAGTGAAGGATGAAACCCAAGTCACCGGCCGTATAGGTGTTGCAGATCGTGCCCCGATCCATGACCTGACCGATCTTTTCCAGGCCTTCAGAAAACTTTACCCCATCGACAACCGTCTCCACGGCCGGAAAGGTACTCAGCACCGTACTCGGGTCGATACCCACTTCGAAGGGCGTGTAACGCTTGGGGTCAAAGGTATCCGTGTGGGCCATACCGCCGGCCATCCAGAGCACGATCACGCGGTCTGCCGTGGGGGCAATATCAAATTGGGGCGTGTTGGCACCCGCCAGGCGGGGAGCACCGGCGGCCAAGGCGGAAAGGGTGGCGGCACTGGCCGTTTTCAAAAAATCACGACGTCGTAAGGACATGGTATTTACCTCCTGTCGAGGAACTTCCGTGGCGCATCGGCCACGCTGATTAGTAGATCAATTGAAACTCAGGATGCATGGTCAGGGCCCACAACAGGTCTTCCAGCCCCTCGCGGCGGACATCCGGGCCCACAATGCGATAGGCCAGCTGCAACTCTTCCACGCTGGGCGACCGCTGTAGCCCGTGTTCGTAGAGGCGGATAATGAGTCCCTCCGCCGTACCGTCCCAACCTTGCTCCAGCGCTTCGGCACTGAGCTGAATCTGTTGAAACAGGGTTGTGCCGTTGCTGAACTCGAGGGCCTGCAACGTCGTACCCACCGTCTCCCGGCGGGTGGTCACCTGTTCCCGCGCCGTGCGGCCCAGGGCCTTGGAGAGGGAATCGGCTGGCACGCGCCACGCCCGGACAGGCGTCTTGCGCCCTTCCACGGTATTGTCGCCCGGCTTCGCTTCTTCATTTTTGCCACCCGCCGCCGCCTTGGCCAGGGCTTCCTGTCGGGCCAATTCTTCCGGCGTCTTGTCTTCCGGCATGATGAATTTCGGATTGGCCTGCCACACCCCCGTCATACTGGCAAGGGCATCGTAAAACTGTTCGGCCGAGAGATGGCGCACTGTCGGACCACGGAACACGTAGTCCTTGTCCGCCAGCTCGCTCGCGGGAATGGCGCGCCACTGATAGGCCTGGGAGGTGGCAATGGTCTCAATCAACTTCCGCAGATCATAGCCACTCTCCACAAAACCCAGGGCCAGTGCATCAAGTAATTCCGGGTGCCACGGCTCCTGATCGATAGAGTCCAACGGCTCGACGATGCCACGCCCTAAGAGCAGGGCCCAGACCCGATTCACGATGGTTCGCGCAAAGGGGCCATTGCCTTCCGCGGTCACGAGCGCGGCAATCCTGGCGGTCCGCTCCGCTTTGGGAAGACTCCCATCCACATCGCCCAACTCCGGCCAAAGAAAACCATAGCCCGCCTCTACGCCCAGGGGCGTCTCACAACGAACCAATTCCATGGGCTCATCGCTGAAGCAATTCGCCAGCGCAAAGGTCTGCTCTAAACTCCAGTCATCCACAAAACTATCGTGACAGGAGGCACACTTAAGGTTTATCCCCAAGAAGACCTGGCCTACATTCCGAGCCGCCTGCATGGCGGATTGCTGCACGATGGCATTGTCGCCACGCCAGACGATCCCCTTAATGAAGCCTTCCGACGCCTCGGTGGGCGGGGCAATGAGCGAACGCACAAAGTCATCGTAGGGTCGGTTTTCATAGAGCGACGCATAAAGCCAATCGGTTATCTGTTTCCGGCCGCCGTCTATATACCCTGTACCCTGAAAGTCATTTCGGAGCAAATCGTTCCAGAAGCTCATCCAGTGTTCGGCATAGCCCCGGTCATCGGCGAGCAGGGTTTGAATCAGGCGCGCCCGCTTGCCCGGCGTCTTGTCGCTGGCGAAGGCGGTGAGGGATTCCGGCGTGGGCACCAACCCCGTAATATCAAGATAGGCGCGGCGTGCAAAAAGGTTGTCGGAGACCGGCTCACCCGGTTCGAGGCCCCTGGCTTCCAGATAATCCGCCAGGAAGGCATCCACGAGGTGGGGTGCATCACGCTGGGGCGTCGCGGCCTGAAGCTGTAACGGAGCCTGGTAGGTCGACTCCTTCGGCATACTCTCATCCCAGGGCATACCGGCGTCAATCCAGGCGCGCAGGGTGGCCACCTCGGCCTCATTCAGGCGACGTCCCTTGGGGGGCATGAGCAGGTCTTCATCCGAGGTGGTAATCACCTCCATCAGCAGACTCTCATTCGCCTTGCCCGACACCACCACCGGGCCACTCTCACTGCCTTTCAGCAGCCCTTCGCGGGCACCCAGATGGAGTCCGCCCTTGCGCTTGTCCCCGGCATGGCAGGAATAACAATGCTCGGCCAGGATAGGGTGGACGTCTTTCAGATAGTCCACGACCTCACCGTCTTCTGCAGCCGGGGCAAGGGAAACACAAAATGCGATGAACGTGATGGATAAGACGATGTACTTCACGGGAACCTCTCTCCAGACAGGGGAAATCGAGCCTGTCCGTGTTTACGGAAAACCGTCTAGTATAATGGCTCACTGGGCAAATCAGATCAAGTTAATTAGTCGGCGTTCATTGACATTGCGAGCGGGAAAAAGGAAGAATTAGAACTATTCTACACCGGTTGTTGGAACAAAAAACGACGTCGGGTGCCACGGCCAGGCCCGGCAGGGTTTGTCCGTGAAAGCACATGAGATCGTGGCACCCAACCGTCTTCTTTTCAAGCCCCCGAGGAATTCTCATGATCACGCGCGCCCTGTTGACCATCGCACTTTGCCTTCCTGCCCTCGCGGAGCAGCCCCTCAAATCCGACGTACTTGCCCCGCCTCGTAACGGCGGCATTTACGTGGTTTGCCACCGAGGTGCCCACGAAGACCGTCCGGAGAACACCCTGGCGGCCTATCAACGGGCCATCGATCTCGGCGCCGACTTTGTCGAAATCGATACACGCACCAGCAAAGATGGCGTCATCGTCAGCGTCCACAACAGCACGGTGGATGCCTACACCGACGATGCCAAAGGGAAGGTTTCCGATTTCACCCTGGCCGAGTTGAAGGCCTTAGACATCGGCAGCCGGGTCGACCCGAAATGGAAGGACGAGCGCATCCCCACCGTTGAGGAAATCCTGCAACTTTGCAAAGGGAAGATTGGCATCTACCTCGATCTCAAGGAAGCCGATGTAGCGGAGCTTTTTCAGATGATTAAGCAATACGACATGGTGAAGGACGTCATCTGGTACTGCGACCCCCACGAACATGCCTACGTCAAGCAACACGGCGGCATCTCCATGCCCGACCCGGGACCCGAGGAGAATCTGGCCAAGCTCATAGCGGACTACGAGCCCAAGGTGGTGGCCTCCGTCTGGCGTCACTTCAGCCGCACCTTCGTTACCGCCTGTCACGAGGCTGGTGCGGTGGTCATCGTCGACGAAAGCGACCCCAGCTGTTGGGACGACGCCCTGGCGTGGGGGACGGACGGCATCCAGACAGACCACCCGGAGGAGTTTATCGCCTACCTGAAGAAGCGCGTGGCGAAATAAGGTGGTGCCACGATGGGATTTCTCTCCGTCTAAAACTCCGATTCCGAAAGCTGAAATTGTACGGCACGGTCTTCATCCACTGGGAAATTTAGTTCGCCAGATTCGATAAATCCGACAGGGAAGACGAGGTAAAGGAATGCGGTACTATCCGGGGATATAGTCACCGAAGAAATATCTCCTGTTAAGAATTGGCTCTGGGATTCGGTGTAGTACGCTTGCAGCGTATTCTCGACGGCATTGTGGACTCTGGACCAACGACTCTTGGCGGAACGAAGAAACGAAACTTCCGGGTCGACGTATTCAGGGACTACGAACACGGAGGCGTGTTCCGTGCCGAAGTATTCAAAAACAATGGTCGGTTTGTACGCTCTGCCAACCTTGTGCCGGGCTTTGCCTAGGTCCTTCGGTACGAACGTCACATTATCAAGTGGAATATCCCACGGTATCGTGCCTGAGTTTCTGACCAGAATGCGGATGCCCAGTACATTTTTGGCCCACTGCGCGCCCAGCGACTGCACAGAGATGTCTCCCACGACATACGCGTCAAATTGCTTTCCTAAAAGCCAACCTCTGTCGGTAGCTGGCAAATTCTCTGAGGGAATTTCTTCATTTTGAATGCGCTCTAGCCGAGAATCTGTTCGGACTGGATCTGTCAACGCCATCATGGGAGAAAGTCGCCCGCTTGGGTGTATAGTGTCACAACCAATCAACACCAGTGCCAAAAACACTATCCCAAACATCAATTTTTTATTCATAACACGCCTCCCTTTTGGCTTGTGACGACGACCCTCTGTCGTTACCCATACCTTGTCGCTACTGCGGCAATCCGCCGCCGGCGGAAATCTAATGTCGTGGAAATGAAGCTCGCAGTTAGCCCGTACCCAAAAGTTCGTCCCGCAGGAGTGGAGCGATAGGCACTGCTATCTCACGCCATCTCAAATCGTTCCACATGTATTTCGTCCTGGTGCTTCCGCGCTTGGGCCAGGTCGTAGGCCGCTTGGAGGCGCAACCATGTGTCCGCATTGGAGCAACCGGCTTTTTCCAGCCGTATGGCCATGTCCGCCGAAATCCCCGCGTGCCCATTGATGACCCACGAAAGGGTGTTTCGGGTCACTCCCAACCCCTTGGCCGCATCCGTTATGTTTAATCCCAACTCGTCCGGAGAATCATGTTTGATTGTTTCACCAGGGTGGGGGAGAGTCATATTTATTTTCATCGCACTTTTTCCTTTGTCGTTCTCAGCAGGCCTTAAGTTTGACCAGTAGCGACGCGTGTTGCAAAAAAGGGATCGTTGGCGAAAACTCAATCGACTCAAAACTTGCTTCGAATCGTCCTTGTTCGAAATCAGGCCACTTCCCTGCCAGAAACACGTCCAGGTGGCCGAAGGCGTGCCAAAGTGGGCCGAAGGTTCGCCGTAGGCGAATTGGGTAAGGTGACCGCGAAATTCCGCATAGCGCGCGGATGTGAAACGTCGCTACTCTGTTCCACGGGACGAGTTCTGAAGTCCCGCACCATTGGATTGCTTGAGCGCACGACGTGACAGGCTGGAAGCCTATCCCACTTTGGTCGCCGTGCGTAACGTTACACTTTACCTATATGAGCCCGAATTCACTCGTGGAAACTTGTGCCCCCTCTCATTTCCACGCGGCACATCACGTGATCAAGAGAAATCGACCCTCGTTCCTTTGGTAGACTGGGAAGCCAAGGGCACAAGTCACTCTCGAAGAATGTGAAAAGGATTTACCGATGTCATACTCTCATCGAAGCCGAGACGCCATGCTCTTGGCCTTCGAACTCCATGAAAACCAGCGCCGTAAGTGCAGCGGTGCGCCTTATGTTACCCATCTCATGGCCGTCGCCGCACTGGTGGGCGAGCACGGGGGAGATGAAGACCAATTCATCGCGGCCTTGCTCCACGACGCCGTGGAAGACCAAGGCGGAAAGCCCGTGCTGGAGCGTATTCGAGACAAATTCGGGACACTGGTGGCCGATCTGGTCTGGGCCTGCAGCGATGCCTGGACCGAGCCCAAGCCCCGCTGGGAAGAACGCAAAGCGGCCCACATCGCCCGCATACCGGACAGTCCGAAAGGGGCCCGTCTCATCCTGGCCGCAGACAAGCTCCACAACCTGCGCTCTATGCTCCGCACCTACACCCCCCACGACGATGCCGGGTTCTGGCAGCAGTTTCGGGGACGACGGGACGGCACGCTGTGGTACTACCGCGCCATGGGCGAAGCACTGCGAAAGGATTGGGAGCACCCGATCCTACAGGAAGTGGAAGACGCGCTTCAGTTGTTTGAAGGGCGCCTCGCATAGTTTTTGTCGGCGGAGCGCCGTCGGTTCATAGAGGGAACAGCGCCTCAGGGACGGTCTCGCCCCTGCGGATTCCGCCGTGGTGGCAATACCGATGGACGGCTGATGTCGCCGGTTCGGCGAAATGCGCGTGAACGGGCGCGGCTGTCCCTACTCAGGGACTGTCTCGCCCCCGAATTCTCCACCGTCGTGGCCTAAATAAGCGAAGGTAGACCTCGAGCAAATCCAACCCGTTCGTTACGACAGCGCATGCAAGCGCCTGCAAAAGGCCAGCGGACGTTCGGCTTGGCCACTATTGATTAAAGAAGTCTTTGACATTTGGGAGCGCAGGCGGCCCGCCTGCCTCGGGCCGAAGGCACGTAGTTTTTACGTCTTCGACGTAATGCAGGCGAGCCGCCTGCGCTCCCAAGCCCCAATTCTTTAAGATGGCAACCAAACGACTTGGAAAATGTCCGAGATGAATCTTCGCCTATTTAGTCTACCATGGAATGGAGCAAGGCGCGGAGGCGTGATACTGTAATACGCGCGCGGAATTGGGGTATGGTTTAGGGAAAGGGGCGCGGCACACGGGGTGCAAACGACCCAATCTATCGGTTGACAGGGCGCATAGTGGGGCACTGTCTGTAAATTTTCTCAGGAGACCCATGTCATGACAGGGCGCACCCGCGACACGATCCGAACCATCCTTTCCACCACACTCGCACTCCTCATCGCGGGCTGCCCCACAACGCCCCCGGTGGTGGAAGAGACGGGTTCCCTCATCGTGGAAGCCGCCCCCCTGGAATTCACGGCGACCGACGCCCAACAGCGCATCGACATTGGCGCCGAAGGCACCGACGTGGAATGGATTGCCAGCACCAACCAGCCGTGGCTCCAGATTGACGCTACGGAAGGCACCGGCGCGGGTCAAATCAATGTCACCGTAGACCGCAGCCTCCTCGATCCTTCCGTCGTGGGCGTAGGTATCGTACGCATCCGGGCCGGCAATCAATTCATCACCATACCGGTCAACGCCGTTTCCGCCTTCACCCCCGTAAACACCGCCTATTTCCCCATGGCCGTGGGCAATAGCTGGACCTATGCCTTCAATTCCCTGCCTGCGGTCATCACCAAGGCCCTGCCGAAGGCCTTCAAGCAGGAATCCATCAGCACCTCGGGCCTTACGCTGACCGTGGCCGACCAGTTCACCGAAAACAACTTCGAAATCTGGCAGGTCGACGTGGTCATCGAGGACATCACGCTGGCCGCACGGACTGTCAAGGGTGTCGCCCTGCCCACCATGGGCGGAGGTGAAATGAAGCTGAGCACCTATTGGGTCTTCGTGGAAGGCATGTGGTACGTGGAAACTGACCGCGGCAACCTGGCCCTTCTGCCAGAAACGGACACCATGCTCTCCCTCGCGCGGTTACTGGAATTGCCCGGCACCTTGACCTACGCCAGCGAGTCAGGCCTTATCGAGACCGCATCCATGGACCTCACCGAGCTGCTCCAGGCGGCTCAAAACACCAGTATGTTGAACCGGGAGGAACTACTGGGCTATCTCTACGAGGGCTTTTTCGTCAGCCCGGCAAAGCTCTTCGCCCTCGCTAATTCCTTCGGTGCCACCTTCGACGAATACGACCACAGTACCCCCTTTGCCAATGCGTCGGTCCGGTTCCTCGCTGATTTAGCCGCCAGTCTGGAGGGCTTTCACACCTTTTACCAAACCCATCTGGAAATCCAGTACAACCGAAGCATCGCATTCTCTGAGGTAGCATCCAATTTGGAACCGGACCTGGCGTTCTATTCCAACTGGTCCGTCGCCTTTCAAGATTACCAGAATGACGACCCAAAGCTAAGCCAGTTGGTCAGGGTGATCAGCCGCGTCGCGGGTGAGCTGGTCACGCTCGCCGAGACCCTGGAGCAACACTCCGAAGACGAGCTGCGCGCCGTGGCCTACTTTGAACGCGATCTAATCGTATTGGTTCAGGACACCTTGCTGATGGGTGCCAGCGACCCCGAGGCCTACCTGCAGATGCTCCGCAGCTACTTGGACGCTTATGAGACGGACAGCGCCTACGTGCAGGATTGGATCGACGCAGCCCAACGCATCGTCACGGAATTGGAACATACCCGCCTTGTCTTCGAGGCCTCGCCTCTCTTCCCCATTGACCTCACGGGCTGGCATCAATTCGTCACCGACGCCACGGCCTTTAATAACGCTTATGCGGCGGATAACGGCGAAACCGTTGGGCTTGTCCTGGCATCGATTTCGATCAATACCCTGGACCAGTACCTCACGGCCGCCGACCCCATCGTCCCGTCGCTGAACACCTTGGCCGAAGACTACGAGGTGCTCGTGGAAGCGGCCAAAGACACGGGCACCATTGACCGCCATCTCGATGCGGCGGAGACGGTGCTCGCTGATTTCGCAGAATTCTTTGGTGTCTACCGCGTGATACACGAAGACCCCCTCGCCTGGGAGCTCGAAATCTGGACCCAGGCCGGCGCCGACTCGGCGGCCATTGCCTCGGGCGTGCTGGATGACGCAGCCAATGCCCCCTTCGAAGACGTGGCGGGCTCCTTGACGGCCCTCCTGCCCAATACGCCCATCCCCTATACCCTGCGCAGTTTCGGCGTGGGGCCGCAGAATGACTGTATCTCGCCCCGGGTCGTCGTGGAGACCGAGGAGGAGACCCTCCACATCGCTTCCACCATCTACGCCCGGGATATCGGTCCGGTATTGCTCGCCTTCCTTCCCCTGCAATACGCCACCGTGGACGGAAATGCCATTGGCACACCGCCCGTCCAACACCAGGAATTTGCGGCCGCTCCAAGAACCGCGCCCCTGCTGCCCTTGCGATGGCTCCATCATGCCAGCGCAGCCCCTGCGACGGAAGGACACCACCGAGCACGCACCCATCGAAAAGATGCACGCTGACCCCTCCATTTGCTAGAGTAGAGGCTTCCCCAGCCCCTGCTAAAAATGGAGAAATACCGTGAAAAGCGACGAAATCCGCGCAAAATACCTCGAATTCTTTAAAGAGCGCGGCCACGTGGTCGAGCGTAGTGACACTGTGGTACCCAGCAATGATCCCACCCTACTCTTCACGAGTGCGGGCATGGTCCAGTTCAAGCCCTACTACACCGGTGAAGTGCCCGTGCCCTACCGCACCGCCACTACCTCGCAAAAATGTCTGCGCGCCGGCGGCAAGGCCAATGACCTGGACGAAGTGGGCAAGACCTCGCGGCACCTCACCTTCTTCGAGATGCTCGGCAATTTCTCTTTCGGTGACTATTTCAAGCGGGAAGCCATCCAGTGGGCCTGGGAATTCTCCACACAGGTCCTGAAACTGGATCCCGAAGCCATCGTCGCCACGGTCTACAAAGATGACGACGAAGCCTATGATATCTGGCACAACGAAATCGGCATTCCCGAGAAACGCCTCTATCGCCTCGGCGACGCGGACAATTTCTGGGGCCCGGCCGGAGATACGGGTGCCTGTGGTCCCTGCTCCGAATTGCTCTATGACAAGGGCGAACATATCGACCCCAACGCCGACCCGGAAAACGACCCCCACGAGCGCTTTCTCGAGTTCTGGAACCTCGTGTTTCCCCAGTTCGACCAGCAGCCCGATGGCAGCCGTCCGCCCCTGAAAAACCGGGGCATCGATACGGGCATGGGCCTGGAGCGTCTCGCCGCCCTGCTGCAAAACAAGGAAACGGTCTTCGACACGGATGGCATCTTCCCCATCATCGAAGCCACCGAAGCGCTGACCGAAGTGGCCTACAACGACAACCCCGTGCCCTACCGCGTTATCGCCGACCACGCCCGGTCTTTGAGCTTCATGATCGCTGACGGCATCTTGCCAGGTAACGGCGGACGGGGCTACGTACTGCGACGTCTCCTTCGGCGTGCCGCACGCTTCGGGCGGGATCTGGGCCTGGACCAACCCTTCCTCTACAAGATTGCCCCCACCGTCATTAAGCTCATGGGCCATCAGTACCCGGAACTCGTGGAAAAACGCCTCCAGATCGAAAAAACGATTCGGGCGGAAGAAGAGTCCTTCGGTAAGACCCTGAACCGGGGTATGATCCAGCTCGACAAGATGTTTCCCGTGGACACGGATAAGACGATGAACGGCTACGACGCCGGTCAGAATGTCTTTACCTTGTCCGACACCTATGGCTTTCCTGCCGACATCTCCATCGACATCCTGGAAGAACGGGGCTACCCCTACGACCAGGCCGGTTTCGACGATGCGATGAAGGAGCAGAAGGAACGGGGTGGATTCGTGGGCAGTGGGCAAGAGGCTATCGCGCCCGTCTACAGCCAGGTCCACGAAGCCTGCGGCGACACCGATTTCAAAGGCTATGACACCACGGAATGCAAGGCGACCATCAAGGCCATCATCCGCGATGGTGCTACGGTCGACACCCTGACCGAGGGCCAGGAAGGCGAAGTCATTCTGGACCAGACACCCTTCTATGCGGAGTCCGGCGGCCAGGTGGGCGACACGGGCGTGCTCGACGGTGTAGAGGGCAACGGCGCGGTGACCGATGTGAAGAAGGTCTTCGGCACCCTCTTTTGCCACGCGGTCACCGTACGGAGCGGTGCGCTGAAAGTGGGCGACAAGGTAGAGGCCTCGGCCAACGAATTGAATCGCCGACAGATTGAAAACCACCACACCGCGACCCACCTTCTCCAGGCTGCGCTCCAGAATATTGTCGGAGAGCACGTGCACCAGGCCGGCTCGCTGGTATCCCCCGATCGACTGCGTTTCGACTTCACCCACTTCGAAGGTATTGACACCGATTCACTCGAAAAGATTGAGCGGCTGGTCAATGACTACATCCGCCGCGATGAGCCCGTGGTGATTGAAAACAAGTCCCAGGAAGAAGCCCGGGCCGCCGGGGCCATGGCGCTCTTTGGCGAGAAGTATGGCGATATTGTCCGGGTCGTGCGCGTCGGCGATTTCTCTATGGAACTTTGTGGCGGTACCCACGTGCCCCGGACGGGCGTCATTGGCTACTTCAAGATCGTGACCGAAGCCTCCATCGCTTCCGGCGTGCGGCGTATTGAAGCCATCTGCGGCGAGCCGAGTGTGGACACCATTCTCATGCAGGGACGCCAGCTCAACAATACGGCCCAATTGCTGAAGACGAGCCTCGACTCCGTCGAAGACCGGGTAAAGACCCTCTTGGAAGAGAATCGCAAACTCGCCAAGGAAGTGGAGAAGTGGAAGGCGGCGGCGGCGGCGAGCAACATCAATGACCTGATGGAGCAGGCCCAGGAGGTGAACGGCATTAAGGTCATCGCGGCCAGCGTAGACGGTCAGGACGGCAAAGGCCTGAAGACCCTCATCGAGAAAATGCGGGACAAGCTGGGCTCAGGCGTTATTGTCCTCGGTAGCCCGAGTGACGGCAAAGTGGCCCTCAATGTTTGCGTCACCAATGACTTGATCAAGCAGATTAAGGCGGGCGACATCGTCAAGCAAGTCGCCCCCATCGTGGGTGGCGGCGGTGGCGGAAAACCCGACATGGCCCAGGCCGGCGGCAAGAACCCGGAAAAACTGCCGGAAGCCCTGGACCAGGTGCCCGTGATAGTAAAAGGATTGTTGTAAACAAAGGACCAAGGACCTAAAGGACGAACAGGACTTAAAGGACAACGAGGGCGTGGGCGAGCGATGTTTGCCCAAGGGGCTTCCAAAGTCCCGCAGTTACCGCGAAATTTCTCAATCCAAGCCCGTGTTTTCATTTTGAGCTGTCCTTGTCGTCGTTTAAGTCGTTTCGGTCCTTTCAACGCCGCATCTGCGGCACAAAGAGAGCGCGCCCGACCATGCTGAAACAAATAAGCCTCCTCACCTTCACCCTCCTCTTGCCCTTGGCAGCCAGCGCCCAGCTCTGCGCCCACCGGGGAGACGTTTCAGCCGCGCCGGAAAACACGATCCCGGCCTTTGAATCGGCGGTCAAAAAGGGGGCCCCCCAGATCGAATTCGACGTCAACCTCAGCAAGGATGGCCACTTGGTCATCATGCACGACGCCACCATCGACCGGACCACCAATGGCAAAGGCAAGGTGACGGACTTCACCCTGGCAGAACTCAAGGCCCTCGACGCGGGCAGTTGGTTTGACCCCAAGTTCAAAGACACCCGAATCCCCACCTTGCGCGAAACCCTGGAAGCCATTCCGGAAAACGTGCTTTGCAACGTCCACCTCAAGAATGATGCGGAGGTGGCGGTCAAGTCCGCCCAACTGATTGCCGAAATGGGCCGACTGGAGCAGTGTTTCCTCGCCACCACCCTCGAAAACGTGGCGGCCGCCCGGGCCGTGGTGCCCGACATTAAGTCGTGCAACATGACCCGTCAGGCCGGAAACCGGGCCGCCTACATCGACGACACCATTAAACATGGCTGTGAGTTCATCCAGCTCCACCAGCGCGATGGCCACGAGAACCTGGCCGCTGAAGTAAAAAAGCTGAAAGCCAATGGCGTCACCGTAAACTGGTTCGGTGCCAATGATGCGCCCTTGATACAATTACTCCATGACGCGGGCGTCGATTACATTTTGACCGACAAACTCGATTTGGCCCAGAAGACCCTCGGGAAGGCTGGCGAGTAATATCCTGGGGGCCGTAATACGGTCAATGACCTGCGATGGGACGTATGGGTCTCATGGGTCGTATGGCTTCTGCGAAACCATAGGATTCGTGCCTGTCGTTTCGGTCGTTTTCGTCCTTTTGGTCCTTGTGACCATCACGAGTTAACACACAGAAAGGGACATCCCATGCCCTATCCCCAGTTTGACAGACACGCGCTGCACATCAAGCCTTTGAGCGAGCGGAAAGACAAGGTCTACATTGAAAAGGACCACGTCACCCCCGATACGCCCCCGACCGCCTTTGACGACAAGTCCCAAAAGGTCATTGACGAGACCATCGAGCGCCTCGTCGCCGCACGGGAAGCGGGCAAATCGCGCATGCTCACCTTCGGCGCCCACGCCATCAAGAATGGCCTGGCCCCCGTCTTCATCAAGCTCATCGAAGACGGCTGGGTCACCCACCTGGCCACCAATGGGGCGGGCATCATCCACGATTGGGAATTTGCCTACCAGGGACACAGCAGTGAAGACGTCCGCACCAACGTAGACCGGGGCGAATTCGGCACCTGGCAGGAAACGGGCTTTTACCTGAACCTCGCCATTGTCGTGGGCGCCTATGAAGGCCTGGGCTACGGCGAATCGGTCGGGGCCCTGGTCGAAAACGAAGGGCTCACTATCCCGTCCGCTGACGACTTGACAAAGAAGATTCAGCTGGCCGCCGACCAGGATTACGGCGAAGCCGCTGCGGCCGCCTGTGACCTGCTCAATGTGGTGAAGCGTTTCAAACTCGAGCCCGGCTTCATGGAAGTGAAGCACCCCTTCAAGCAATTCGGATTGCAGGGCGCGGCCTATCGCCTGGGCGTCCCCTTTACGAGCCATCCCATGATTGGGCACGACATCATCTACGTCCATCCCATGAACCAGGGCGCGAGCATCGGCCGCACCGCCGAGCGCGACTTTCTTTCCTTCGCCAAGAATGTGGCCAACCTCGACGGCGGCGTCTACATGAGCATCGGCTCGGCCGTCATGTCCCCCATGGTCTTCGAAAAATCCTTGTCCATGTCTCAGAATCTGGCCATCCAACAGGGCACCCACATCGACAAACACTACATGGTCATCGTCGACCTCCAGGAATCCCACTGGGACTGGACCCAGGGCGAGCCCCCCATGGACAACCCGGATTACTACCTCCGCTACAACAAGAGCTTCAACCGCATGGGCGGCGAAATGCGCTATGTCACGGCGGACAACCGGGACTTTCTCCTCGCCATCGCGCAGGGATTGGACAAACGGGGTTAGACTTACTCCCATCCTATCGAAAGTGATTGCGGCCCTGGTCATGCCTTCCATGACGGGGCCGTTTTTGTTTACTTTGTGACCCAATTCCGGGGAAGGCCTGATAGTAAAGACAACTCCCTGGAGTGCGGCAGCTTGCTGCCGCTTTTCCCTTGGGAGCTTGCTCCCCGGCCCTGGAGGCCCTTGAGTGGCCGTGCACAACAGCCTATGACGTGAGCAAGCTCACTCTGAAAGAGCGTAAGCAAGCTTACGCACTCCAAAGGGTCCACCAATTTGTTTTGGGCGAAGGGGAATCGGAGGAAGGTGTTTAGGTTGTTCAAGCCAATCAATGCCGGACGTCCCGCCAGAAGCCACCGCGCAGTCCGGGTATCGGAGCGGTATTCACGCCAAGTATTGAAGAACAGCCCCGCACCCAACTACGGCCCTTCCAGCGTACCTTCGACCGCGTCGTGGAGCAGGTAGCCCGCCTCATTGAGCGGAAAGGGTGCGTTCCATCGGTCTCCCGGTCGGAGAGATGCCACGTGCCCGTCCATGTACAACACGTTCAGGCGGCCTTTGGAATGGTAGACCTGTTCTGACGACTCGAATAGCTCTTCGTGAAGCACCACGATTCGCGCCCGCTCCATAGAACTTGCTGCGGGATTACCGATTTCGTCTATATAATAGCGCTCCACCCCCTCTCGCAATATGGGGATCTCGGAACCCCGCGGTAACACAATATCCGTTCCGGTCGCGTAGGTCATTTCCCACATGTCCGATGAGGGGGCAATCTCTCCGGAACGCATCCTTGCCGTCTGCGCAAGGATGGCCTGTCGAAAACGATTCGTGTGGGTGGACGAATCGTAGGGCGTTATGACGGGTATTCCCTGGTCCTTCACAAAGGGGGATCGATGATCTTCTGGCTCACGCGGCCAATAGTGGACTGCCGCCTGAAATAATTTCTCGGAAAAGGCCCAACCATAGTAATAGTAGGGCTTGGCCAAGACTTCGCAGGGCTCCACCTCGCCGTTGTTGCTGAAACCCTTCACCGCCTCCCACCGGGGATTGGTAGTCTTTCCCGCATCCCAGATTTCCACGGCCGTTTTTCCAAGGGGGTAGGCCGGGCACACGAGTAAGTCCATGTCCGCCATATAGTCCGGATAAACTTCTGACAAATCGAGGGCCCCGCTCCAAGGCTGAACCGTGCCACGGCAGTCCAGTCCCTTGACGTGTGGATATAATTCGCCGCGAGATTCGTCGGCATACATGGCGAGTGCCTGTCCGATTTCCTTCAGATTTGATTGGCAGACCCGTAACGTTGAAGCGCCCAGGGTGCGGTTAAACTCACCGATGGCAATTAGCCCCAATGCAACGAGGAGGGCCATCACCACCAGAAACTCAACCCGGTTCAGCCGCTGACGAAGGGAGCGAGCGGTTGTTTCATCCATCGCTAACGCCTCACCGATGGCGACAGGCCCCATGCCCCGGACGCCTCCTGACCGAATCCTGGACGTATCCGGCACCTTCAGTATGCCACCGACCACCAATCTTGGCAAGGGAGCCACCTCCCTTTCCCTCTAATCCCCACACCCACAAAAAAATGGCCAGATGGTAGATTAGATCTACCACCTGACCATTAAAAAATAATCGGTGTACGCGTCAGCCGGGGCTGAAGGAGAATCGTCGAGCGCATGACGTGTTCAAGTGCTCAATACTACCTACACTTTTTTCGCAACCCCGCACCATATAGTCCATTTCAAAACACCAATTGGCCTCCACCAAGCCGCTTCGACATTCCGTCATTTAAGGATATGCTGCAGTACTCGTCTTTGACGATGCAAACAAACTGCGAACGTCATCGGTGCCGAAGCAGCCAGATGACGACGAAAACGAATTCAGATTGTCCACACGATACACGGATTAAACTGTCTTAACCCAATGAAGGGGGAACGGACTAGGCCGAACGCACTTCGTTGGCTTCAGGACCTTTACGTCCCTGACCGATCTCGAAGGAAACCTTCTGTCCTTCGGACAGGATACCTTCGGAAGGGTTGACGTTGGAGATGTGGATGAAAAGGTCGTCGCCACCGTCGTCGGGGGTGATAAAACCAAAACCTTTTGCTTCATTGAAAAACTTAACGGTACCAAATGGCATATTCTTATCCTTTGTACTCATGTCGATGCATGATGGGTGATGTTCAGTGGCACAGGTGGAGGTACGCATCTGAAGTTAGTAGCGGGTAGTGTATCACATATCGAGCAAAATGTTTCGAATATTATTTTAAATGATTTTGATACCCCTGCCGACAGGCCGTCGGCACCCCATCCGTCCCGCCCTTACGAAGGTGTTGGACCATGCCAGGCCGAGGCCTCAAGCACCCACCTGCGTCCCGGAGGCCCTCAGAACGGGTACGCCGTTCCGAGCAGGGAATGCCCGGTCTGGACGGATAACCTGGCCCCAGGCGAATGGCCCGGTCACGTGGCAACGGCGTGAGCAGGTCCCGGTGAACCTCGGTCCAACACGGCCACCAACAAAAAAACGCCTCCACCCACTCGTTAGAGCAGGGTGGAGGCGGAATGGGTTAACGACACGTATCAGGGGTGGGCATGGCCCCCTTCGCCCGCTTCGTGGAGGGCAAAGCCTGCGTGGTTAATCGGGAATTCTGTATCAAATTCGCCCGTATAGCGAACGAAGCTCACGTGACCATCCATGTACAACACGTTGGAACCACCGGGAATGTGGTTATAGTGGGTCGCTTCTTCGGAAACGGCGTCATGCATTACCGCGATGGTGGACTGGGCCTGGGCGCTTCCCGCGGAATTGTTGATGTCGGTAATGAAGAAGCGCTCAATGCCCTCGCGCAAACGGAGTACGGTGTCATAACCACCCACCGGCGTGGCATTCCCCATATCATCTTCCATGGGCCAGTCTTCGTCCACGGCATCAATATCCCCCCCGCTCACCACGTCCCCCAGGGCTTCAACCGCCGCTTCGAAGTTGGTGAAGTCCACGGCATCGATGAACATGGTGTCCGACAGGGCGTAGCCATAGTAGTAATAGGGCTCGACGTTTATTTCGCAGGTCTCCACGATACCGTTGTTGCTGAACCCGGGCACTTCTTCCCAGATTGGGCTGGGCGTTTGACCCTGATCCCAATGTTCCAGGGCCGTGGCACCACCGGCGTTACTCGGGCAAATCAGGGTATTCAAGTCAGAGAGGTATTCCGGATAGATCTGATCAGGCTCAAAAACCGCGTTCCACGGCTGAATTTCGTTGTCGCAGTTGAGCACTTTCATCTTGGGATAGCGCTCTCCCGGGGATTCGTTGGCATACATCTTATAAACGATACCGAGTTGTTTCAGGTTGTTTTGGCAACTGGCCCGGCGGGCCGCTTCCCGGGCCCGAGCCAGGGCGGGCAGTAAGATAGCCGCCAGAATTCCGATAATGGCAATAACTACAAGCAGTTCAATGAGGGTAAAACCAGTGCGACGCATGGCACAAAATCTCCAGATAGACATAATTCGGGTAGCTGAACAGGAAATTGGGGAGACCGAAGTGCAGCTGCCCGGCGCGCTCAGACGCTGACGGCTGTCAGCGCCGTTCACGGGCGTCGCGATGCCACGGGGCGTGGTGCAATGAACCAGCATGGTTACGAATGGCACCGCGGGAACCCCGTCTCAATAACGGAATGGCACACGTCACTTCGGCGATCAGCCGTCTACTGGAGGGCCCCGACTCTGGATGTGCCGCCCGACATGCCAGGGAAGCATGGTTTCGTCGCCAGCCCGGACGCGGCCACTCAGTTGGGGGCCCTGTAGGGCCAGGGCGACAAGGGGAAGTAAGGCAGCCGCAGCCGTGGTGCAATACCAACAGTGCTCATCCCCTTCGTGATGGTGCACGGAAGCCCCCAGCAGGGATACCGCGAGAAGCAGTCCCAGTACCAGCAAGAGCTTCTGGCTGTGTGCACCGAATTTCATAGGGTCTTCCATCTTAATGACAATGTATTCGCAATAGTACCACGGCCTTGTCGGACTGTCAAGTCGCGGTGCCCCCGCATAAACCAATCGGGGCCCCATCCTTTCGGACGGGGCCCCGTGGGTGGCTGAGAACAGCTCAGCCAGCTATGTACACCAGGCGAATTGGATTATTGACCGGCGTCGTAGAGGGCGATACCGGCTTGGTTCATGGGGAAGGGGCTGCCTTCACCGGCACCATACTTCACGAAGGATACGTGGCCGTCCATGTAGAGGACGTTGGAGCCGCCGGGAATGTGGTTGAAGTCGGCGGCATTCTCAGCCACGCCGTCATACATGACCACGAGGGTGGACTGTGCCTGGGCACTGCCTCCGGGGCTGTTGATATCGGTGATGAAGAAGCGCTCGATGCCTTCGCGGAGACGGTAGGCCGTATCGAAGCCATTGACGGGAACAGGGTTACCACCGTTGTCTTCGAAGAACCAGTCTTCCTTGACCGCTTCGGGGTCAACCGTTTCGATGAGGTCACGAAGTCCTTCGGTGGCGAGCTTGAAGTTATCGAAGTCCGCCTGAACGTCGAACATTTCGTCGTTCAGCGCGTAGCCGTAGTAGTAATACGGTCCGGCGGTGATTTCGCAGGGCTCAAGGACACCGTCATTGCTGTATCCGGCGACGTCGGCCCAAAGGGGGCTGTTGGTGTTGCCTTCGTCCCAAAGCTCCATGGCGGAACCGGCGGCGGAATTACTGGGGCATACCATGGTCTGCCAGTCGTTGAGGTAGTCAGGGTATACCAGCTCGCCATCAAAGACGCCGTTGACTGCGAAAATCGTATCTTCGCAGTTGTAAACCTTCATGGGGGGGAAGGTTCCACCTTCTGATTCATTCGCATACATTTTGAACGTCAAGCCAAGCTGCTTGAGGTTGTTCTGGCAGCTCGTGCGACGGGCCGCTTCACGGGCCCGCGCCAGGGCCGGAAGCAGAATCGCTGCAAGAATGCCGATAATCGCAATCACAACCAACAGTTCGATGAGGGTAAAACCTTTGTTTTTCATGGTGTATCTCCGGTGAGTTTTTTGTTTCGTTCCTTGACCAACCAATATGTATTGACATGCCCGTTCGACCTCCCGTCGGGAAGCACACTAAAGGGGGATGTGCTTCCGTGCGTATACGCTCCTGGCCAGAGTGACGGTCTGTCGATTAACGGTGAAGCACTGCTCCATCCGTCATCAGGCAATTACATGCGTTCAACTTTCCGGTCTGGGGACCGGCCCGGTGCACCGAGGCGGGTCCCAATCATCACGTTCCGTAGTTTCCGAGGGCCCTTCGGGTCCCTTAGGGGTCTACGTCTCGCGCTGACAACCAAACTATACCGTGCTTACGCTTTTTTGTCAAACTGTTTTTACGGTTTTACATTCACGAATCCACGAAAGATGCCTTAACCCCTTGCGGCACGGTATAATAGGCCCGATAAATTTCTTGCAGGAAGGGGCCCGATTCTGGCCAACTTGTGGCCTTTCCGGGCTGAAATCGGCCCAAATACGTCCACGCCCCCCCAAAAATAACCACCAAAAGGATTCGACGACATGTCCTCACTCTCCCCATTGGAGCAATCTGTGCTCGACGACCTGCTGGCGCGCCGTGCTGATCTGGCCCCCTGCCAGGAGACCTTGCTCGCCCTCCACGACGCCCTGGTCCGGTGTTACGAAGGCGGCGGCACCCTCTTCACTTGCGGAAACGGGGGCTCCAACGCCGATGCGCTCCACATCGTGGGCGAGTTGAACAAGAGTTTTGAACGCCTCCGCCCCCTCAGCGACGACCTGAAAGGGAAGTTCAAAGGCCTGCCCTTCGGCGAGGAACTCGCGGAAAATCTGGAAGCGGGCCTTTCCTCCCACGCCTTAGGCTTCAACGGCGCCCTGAAAACCGCGGTGGAAAATGACAACGCCATCCGTGACATTGCCTTTGCCCAGGAGCTCAACGCCTTGGTCAAGCCCGGTGACGTGCTGCTGGCCCTCTCCACCTCCGGCAATGCGGATAACTGCCTTATGGCCATGTCGACGGCCAAAGCCTATGGCGCCACGGCCGTTTCCATGACGGGCCCCAAGGGCGGCAAGATGGCCGAGTTCGCCGATATCGCCATCAAGGCCCCCGTCACCTCCACCAAAGTCATCCAGGAAGCCCATATCGCCCTGTGGCACACCATGTGCCTGCTGATTGAGGTCCATTACTTTCCCGACATGCGGGTTTAGTGTCCCCTCCCCTCCCCATTGATACCCCCCACCCGGGCCTGTCACTATGGCCCGGGATTTTTTATGCGACAACGACTCCGATTTCTAATGGCCTACGGGCTCTATTGTGTGACCGTCTGCGGGCTGCTCTTGCTCGCGGTTGAGGGAATGGTGCGCGCGTTTACCGACCGTCCCCACGGCCTCTTTGACGCCACCCCCCTCAACCACACCAGCCTCTACCACCCCGACAGCCGTATTGTAATGGAGCTGATGGCCTTCCCCTACGTGATTGAAACCAATCACCTGGGCTTTCGGGGCCCCGAAATCACCCCCGACAAGCCCCCCGGAACGACCCGAATCATCGCGTTGGGGGACAGCATCACGGATGGCTATCTGGTGGATAATCCCCACACCTACCCGGCGCAGCTGCAGGACATGCTGTCCTCAGCGGGCAGACTGGTGGAGGTCGTCAATGCGGCACGGGGCGGTTCCACCATCGGCCGGGAATTCTGGATACTGCGCCGGTTCTGCGCCGAGCTCAACCCCGATGTCGTGGTATTGACCTTTGTCGGCAACGACATTTACGAGATGGGCAATCGCTCGGTTGAGCAACTCCTCCAGTACCATCCCGAGCCGCTGGTCTTCGCCAACCGCGCAGCATTGTGGGCAGCACGGAGCGCCACGGGCGAATGGATTCTGGATCGCTATTTCGCCGCGCGCTTCACGGGCTATCGGGGACGCAACGTGCCGGGCGCACCTTCGCTCGGCCCGGAGCGCTATGTAATCCCCGGGGCCACCGACTATGGTGCCCTCCTTCCGCAGGCGCGGGCCGACCTGCAGGCGCTGAAACTCCATCTCCCCGCCCTCGACGCTGCCCTGCAGGAGCGGGCCCATGTCTATCTTACAGTCCTGTCGGAAATGAAAGCCTGGTGCGACGCCCGAGATATCCAACTGGTGTGGGTATGGTTCCCCACCTTTGTGCAGACCTACGCGGAAACCCCCGACGAGCCCTTTTACCACGAGCTTCTTCCCCGAGTCGCAGCGGCGGGCATCCCGGTTATCGATGGGGTCCCGGCCTTTCGTCAGGCGGACCGGGGCACCCCCCTCTACCTCGCCCCCGTTGACTATCACCTCACCCCGGCGGGCAATGCACTCCTCGCCCGAACAATCGCGAATGGGCTCGGTGAACATGGTATACTGGCCGCGGCCAACAAGGAGGTTGAGTAGCCATGCTGAATGTGGGATTGATCGGTTTCGGGTATTGGGGGCCGAACCTCGCACGCAATTTCAACAGCAATCCGGATTGCACCCTCTTTGCCATCGCCGACGCCGACGAAGCCCAACGCGACCGGGCGAAAGCGACCTACCCCAACGCCAACGTGGCCGAAGCGGAATCGGTGCTCACCGACGCGCGCGTGGACGTCATCGCCATCGCGACCCCCGTTTCCACCCACTTTGAGCTGGCCCGAACTGCCCTGGAAGCGGGCAAGCACGTCTTCCTCGAAAAACCCATGACGACGACCGCGGAAGAAGCGCGCACCCTCGTCGCGCTGGCGAAAGATCGGGACCGCATCTTAATGGTCGACCACACCTTTCTCTTTACCGGTGCGGTCCAGACCATGAAAAAGGCCCTCGACGCGGGCGAGCTGGGGCGTCTGTTCTACTACGACTCTGCACGGGTCAATCTTGGCATCTACCAGCGGGATGTCAATGTGGTGTGGGATCTGGCCCCCCATGACTTCTCGATTCTCCACTACCTCCTCCCCACGCTCCCGGTGGCGGTAAGCGCCCATGGAGCCGACCATTTCGGTACCGGGCTGGAAGACATGGCCTATGTGACCCTCTTTTATGCGGATAACTTCATGGCCCACCTCCACCTGAACTGGCTCGCACCGGTCAAGCTCCGCCGCATCATGGTGGGGGGCGACAAGAAAATGCTCATCTGGGACGACCTCAGTCTGGAAGAGAAAATCAAGATCTACGACAAGGGCATGGACGTCACCAGCCCGGAAGGCCGCTACCAACTGCTGGCAGAAACCCGGGTCGGTGCCATGACTGCGCCCGTGGTACCCCATGTCGAAGCCCTGGCCAAAGAGGTCGCCTACTTCGTGGAGTGTGTCCAGAACAACAAGGCCCCCGTGAATGACGGCGTAGCTGGCCATGCGGTCATGGCCCTGTTGGAAGCGACCAATGCCTCCCTCGCCAACGGGGGGCAAACCATCTCTCTGGACTGGGAAGGCATGGCCCTGTGAGTGCTCTCCCCGACTACAACCGGATCGCCGATGATGTGGTGCTTGGAAACAACGTGCGCCTCGCCTGCTATATCAATGCCTATGGCTGCCGCATCGGAGACGACACCAAGATCGGGGCCTTCGTGGAAATTCAGAAGGGCGCGGTCATTGGCGCCCGCTGCAAGGTATCCAGCCACAGCTTTATCTGCGAAGGGGTCACCCTGGAAGATGGCGTTTTCGTGGGCCATGGCGTCATGTTCACCAACGACAAAGTCCCCCGGGCCACTGCGCCCGATGGCACCCTCCAGACCGAAGCCAACTGGACCGTCATACCAACCACCGTCCATGCCGGGGCCTCCATCGGCTCCGGGGCCACCCTGCTCTGTGGCGTGACCGTAGGCGCCCACGCCATCGTCGGTGCCGGCAGCGTGGTCACCCATGACGTGCCCGCCGGAGAAGTCTGGTGTGGCAATCCGGCCCGTTTCTTGAAGAAAGTCGATGACCCGTGAAAATTCCGTTCTTAAACGTGGCCTATGCCAATCGCGCGCTGAAACAAGACTTGCTGGCCCGGTGGGAGACCATCGTCGATACCGGTCAGTTTGTGGGGGGCGACGCGGTCTCCGATTGTGAGTCCGCCATGGCGCAGGCCTTCGGGAGCCGTCACTTTGCCCTGGTGAATTCGGGCACCGATGCCCTTCGCTTTATCCTCCTCGCCCTCGGCGTGGGACCGGGCGATGAGGTGATTACGGTGGCCAATACCTTCATCGCCACCACGGAAGCCATCACCCAGTGCGGGGCCACCCCCGTTTTCGTAGACATCGACCCCACGACCTACACCCTGGACCCTGCCTTGCTAGAGGCGGCCATCACCGAGCATACCCGAGGCGTTCTCCCGGTCCATCTCTATGGACACCCGGCCGACCTCGAACCCATCCAATCTATCGCAGGGGCCCACGGACTCTGGATGGTGGAAGATGCGGCCCAGGCCCACGGTGCCCGCTATAGAGGCCAACGGACGGGCACGCGGGGCATCGCGGCAGCCTACTCCTTTTACCCCGGAAAAAACCTGGGCGCCTGCGGGGAAGCGGGCGGCGTGGCGACCTCGGATGCCGCACTGGACGCGAAAATCCGTATGTACCGCGATCATGGCCAGGCCGAAAAGTATGCCCACGAAGTGGAAGGCTACAACGGACGTTGCGACACGCTGCAGGCTTCGGCACTGGAAGTGAAACTCGCCCACCTCGACACGTGGCAGGCCGAGCGGACCCAAATCGCGGCCCAGTACCACACGCTGCTGTCCGATATACCCGGACTCACCGCACCGACGGCAGCCGACTGGGCCACCCATGCCTGGCATCTCTATGTGATTCAATGTGCCCAGCGGGACGGCCTGGCCAAGGCCCTTGCCAACGCCGGTATCGGCACCGGAATGCACTATCCCGTGCCCCTGCACCGCCAGCCCGCCTACAAGGCCCTCGGATACCCCAGGGGCTCCCTCCCCGTTACCGAGGCCATGGCCAAACGCTTGCTTTCTCTCCCCCTCTACCCCGGACTCAGCAAAGAAGAAATCCAATACATTGCCGACACCGTCCGTGGGTTTCTGGTGAAGTAGCGCAACCCGAATAGCAGCGCACAGGTGGGTTAGCCGTCCCGGCTGACACGCCATGTCATTGGGTACAGCGAGTGACCGCATCTATTGTGATAAACCGGGTCTACCGCGCCAGTCGCACGTTTCCTATTGGTAATGCATAGACCCTGTGCCAGGCGAGACGCCCAACCCACGATGGCCCACCCCAAAAATAGCGACAGCGATGCCGCCCCTGTGCTACAGTGATTTGCGTAATCCATTGGGTCGAAGGCGCCGTGGGCGTGTGAGGAAATTGGTGTGTCATCGGACAGTCCCCAGGTGAGTCTCGTCATCCCCGTTTTCAACGAGGAAGCCTGTCTGCCCGCCCTCGTTTCACGGCTGGAGCAGTGGCTGGAAGGAACGGCGGCATTCAGGACCGACGTCCTCTTTGTGGACGATCACTCTTCCGACGACACCCCCACTCTCCTGCGGGAAGCCTGTGCGACCCACCCGGACTGGCGATTTATCCGCCTGGCGGCCAACAGTGGCAGCCACATCGCCATCTTCGCAGGCCTCGAGCAGGTAGAAGGCGATTGTGCCGTATTCCTCGCGGCCGACCTACAGGACCCCCCGGAACTCATTTCCGACATGGTCGCCTGTTGGCGTGAAGGACACCAGGTCGTCTGGGCCGTCCGGGAAGAACGGGACGGCGTCGCGGCATCGGAAATGCTCTTCGCCGACGTGTTTTATTGGCTCATGAACCACTTTTCGGCCATCACGGTGCCGCCCAAGGGCTCGGACTTCGCCCTGATCGATGCCCAGGTCATCGGGGCCCTGCGCCAGAGCATGAGCGCGTCCCCCTATCTCATGGGCGAAATTGCCCGGCTCGGATTCTCGCAAAGTAAGCTGGGCTACACGAAAGCCGAACGTTCGGCCGGGGAGACCAAGTGGAATCTCGGCCGAAAACTACAACTCGTCGCCGACGCCTTCACCGGGTTCTCCTTCGTACCCATCCGGCTCATGTCCTACCTCGGGATGGCCGCCAGTGTGGTGGGCCTCCTCTATGCCGTTGTCGTCATCCTCAACAAGATCATTATCGGTGGCCCCGTAGATGGCTGGTCCTCCCTCATGGTGGTCATCCTCCTCATGGGCGGTTTTCAGATGACCATGCTCGGGGTCCTCGGAGAATACCTCTGGCGCACCCTGGAAGAATCCCGACAACGGCCCAAATACTTTGTGGAAGCATCCAGTGATACGATCTCCCGCGTAGTGGAATCATCCGGCTATCCATCGCACCGTGACTAACGAGGCATAAGAACGCATTACTATGGCAAACAAGATTCTCCTCACCGGCGGAGCCGGACTTATCGGCTCCCATATCATCGACCAACTGCAGGCCGACCCGGATTTCGCGCAGCGCGAACTGGTGGTGCTCGACAATTTCACCCGGGGGCGGGAAGCCAACATCGCCCAGGCCCTCGCACAGGGCAAGGTCTCCGTCATCGACGGCGATGTCCGCGACCGGGACGTGGTCGGAAATGCCATGGAAGGTGTGGACCTCGTGTTTCACCTCGCCGCCATCCGCATTACCCAGTGCGCCCAGGAACCGCGCCTCGCCATGGAAGTGCTGGGCGACGGCACCTTCAACGTGCTGGAAGCGGCGGTGGAAGCCAAGGTCAACAAAGTGATTGCCTCCTCCTCCGCGTCGGTCTATGGCCTGGCGGAGTCCTTCCCCACGAAGGAAAACCACCACCCCTATGACAATCGCACCATCTATGGCGCCCTCAAGACCTGGAACGAAGGACTCCTCCGCAGCTTCAACGATATGTATGGCCTTGACTATGTGGCCCTCCGCTATTTTAACGTCTACGGCCCCCGAATGGACATGCATGGGGTCTACACCGAGGTCCTCATTCGCTGGATCGAGCGTATCGACGCCGGAAAGCCCCCCATTATTTTCGGAGACGGCGCCCAGACCATGGACTTCGTCTATGTGGAAGACATCGCCCGGGCCAACGTGTTGGCCGCCAAGTCAACCGCCACCGACACGGTCTTTAATATCGGCCGCTGCGAAGAAATCAGCCTGAAGGAGTTGGCCCAGGCCCTTCTTAACGTCATGGACGCCGACATCCCCATTGAATATGGTCCCGAACGGGCCGTCAACCCGGTTTCCCGTCGCCTGGCCGATATCAGTCGGACCCGCGCAGCACTGGGTTGGGAGCCCGCGGTTAACTTGAACGACGGCCTCCGCCGCCTTGTGGCCTGGTGGTACGCCGAGCGGGAGGCACGTATCCCCGATGCATGAGTTCATTCCCATCGCCAAGCCCCTGATGGGGGAGGAAGAACACGCGGCCCTGCGCGGCCCCATTACATCCGGCTGGGTCACCCAGGGCCCCGAGGTGGTCGCCTTTGAGGAGGCCTTCGCCGAACGGGTAGGCGCACCCCATGCCTGCGCCGTGGCCAATTGTACCGCCGCACTGCACCTGGCCCTTCAGGTCGTCGGCGTCGGGCCGGGTGATGAAGTGATCACCGTTTCCCACAGCTATGTCGCCACCGTGAATGCCATCCGCTATTGCGGCGCCACGCCGGTGCTCGTCGATATCGACCCCAAGACCTGCAACATGGATCCCGACCGGGTTACCGAGGCCATCACGGACAAGACTCGGGCCCTGCTCGTCGTCCATCAAATGGGCATGCCGTGTGAGTTAAAGGCCCTCGTCGCCCTGGCACGTGCCGCGGGGTTGCCCCTCATAGAAGATGGCGCCTGCGCGAGCGGCAGCGAAATTGATGTGGGCAACGGTTGGGAGGCCATCGGCGCGCCCCATGGCGACATCTGTTGCTTTTCCTTCCACCCCCGCAAGGTCATTACCACCGGCGATGGGGGCATGTTGACGACGGCCAACAGCGATTGGGATGCTCGCTTCCGAAAGCTTCGGCAACATGGCATGAGCATTCCCGACACCGCGCGGCACGGCGCCCGCAAGGTGGTCATCGAGCAGTACCCCGAGCTGGGCTACAACTACCGCATGACCGATTTGCAGGCGGCCATGGGCCGGGTCCAGCTCATTCGTCTGGACGCCATCGTGGCGGAGCGGCGGCGCCTGGCGGAGCGCTATCGCGTGGCCCTGGAATCCATCGACGGTCTCACGCCGCCCTATGAACCCGCCTGGGCACGGAGCAATTGGCAGAGCTATGCCGTCTGGCTGGCGGATTCGATCGATCAGCGGCAACTCATGCAGCACCTCCTCGATGGCGGCATCGCTTCCAAGACTGGCATCATGAATGCCCACCGGGAACCCTGCATGGCGGCCCATACCCTGCGCTTTCCGTTGCCCCATTCCGAAGCAGCGCAAGACCACATCATCCTGTTGCCCCTGTACCCCGGCCTCACGGATGCCCAGCAGGATTATGTGTTGGAGACCCTGCGGGCGGGGACTGCCTCGACGCAATAAATCTGAACGCTCACCCACACACCGGTTGGCGAACCCGGACTCGCGGCAGCAGTGCCGATCACCTGGACGTCGAGGCTGTCCCCCTCTTCCAATCCACCCACAAGCTGCCCCCGCTTCGCTCCTCTACTTGAGGGTGGCACCCGACGTTCGACTTGGTGGACGTGATGTCGGTGCAGTCCCCGGGGACTGCCTCGACGCAATAAACCTGCGCTTGCACGCCCGCATCAGGGGGCCAGCTCCAATACCCCGCAACAACATCATTCACTCGGACGTCGAGGCTGTCCCCCTCTTCCAAAGCCTGCAACAAGAGGGGGAACAGCCCCGACTGTCAAAGGACCCGTGCGTTGGGTGAGTTGCCCAGCCAACCACATGGAACACTCCTCAGAACAAGACGGGTAATGTCGGTGCAGTCCCCGGGGACTGCCTCGACGCAATAAATCTGAACGCTCACCCACACACCGGTTGGCGAACCCGGACTCGCGGCAGCAG
>JAXMOL010000059.1:0-45652 GCA_034669905.1 Candidatus Hydrogenedentota bacterium | reverse complement strand
TGGAGAAGTTGCCCCTACGCCAGCCTCGCAAACGACAGGACAGCCACCGCCGTCTCCGTCGTGCCCCGTTACCCACAAACACGTGGTGCCCCCCCCGTGAACCACTGCGGAGCGCGACGTGAGGCGCGGCAGTCCCTGAGACGCAGTGACCGTCTCGCCCCGGAAGACCTCGCCGTTGCGCGACGCACTGGAAGAGGGGGGCGGCCCCGACGTCCTAGTGTGCGTCGATGGGTAGGGTTGCTTTCCTGGACCTCTCGTTTCCTTCATTGGACAAGGCGCGTTGCCTCGGTGCCGTCCCGCTAGTGGCCCGCAGTCCCGGTCCCGTGGTATAACGACAGGGCGGATCGGGGTTGATCCGTGCTATGGGCGCAGTCGGTGCGCCGTGATGTCTGGCCTATGATCAATTTGTTCAAGAATCCCTTTGCTCTTCTGAATGTCACGGTGCAAGATCCACCGGACGCCATTCGGGACGCGGCGGCACGGGTGGTGGCCGAAGAACGCCTTTCGAAAGAAGAGGCGGAGGGTGCCGCGCGCATGCTGTTGGACCCGGCGGCGCGGGTTGAGGCAGAAGTTTCCTGGCTCCTGGGGCGCAGTGCGCCGCGGGTGCGCAAGATCCTGGACGCCCTCTCAACGCCACCAAAGGAAAAGGCCCGGATGGCCCTGCTGGAAAGCATCGACGGCGTGGCCCGTTCCAACCTCGCAGCCCACCTTTGTTCGGTGGAGCGGGCGGGTGTGCCCTTCGTCCGGGCCATGGTGGAATGCCAGAATGAAATCGACCCCCAGGCCGTCTTCTGGCTGGTCAACGGCAACCGGGAGCTATCTGGCTTTCCGCCCGTCGATGAAGCAGCCCTCTGGTCGGCCCTGGAAAGTCTCCAGGCACAACATTGTGCCGCCGTCTGCGAATCGATCTCCAACCGCGAGGAGCACCGAAAGTTTATGGTACGCCTCTTCGCCAACGGGTGGAATCCGGAGGGTCCAGCCTACGCCTTCTTAGAGCGGGTCGTTGCCGCCTACAATGCCTGGTACGACGCCCACCTGGCGGCCATCGAAAAACGCCTGGCAGGCCATATTGGTGACGTCATGGCGGATTCTGCCAATACGAGGGCCACGGAGGGCATCAAGGAATGCCTGGCCCTGTGGGATGAATACAGCGCGCCCCTCCAACATCCGACGGTCAATGACGAGGCGGTAAAGGCCCGGGCAGAATCCATCCATGGGCATGTGAGTGGCCTTTGCGTTTTTCTCGCGCGGGAACGGTGGCGCTATCGCGCCGCACTTCAGATATCCGAATCGCTCCGCTACGCCTTTCCAGACTTACCACCGGTCCAACTGAGCCTTCCGGAACGCTTTGATGCCCTGGGCCCCATGCTCTCCCATCCCCCTGCCTCGGGGGCTCCCCAGGAATTGGGGCAGGTGATGATGGCCTTACAACGCCACCCGAACGCCCTGGCAGAGAGCCTGGTGGCGGGGGACTTTGCCCGGGGCAATACACGGCCGGCCGGTAAACTCTACGGGGCCTTTACCGATGCCATGGCGACCGCCCACGGCACCCCGGCCGGGGAAGGAATCTGGATCATGCTCCGCTGTCTGGCCCTCGACCTTCATGCCCGGCATGGCCGTACGGCAGGCGCCCTGGGCTTGCTGGAGGGCCTCCTTGGGCAGGCCGATGACCACCTCATGCCGTCGGAAGTCCGGCGTATGCTCGAGTCCGACGTCGCCCGTCTGGAGCACGGGCAAAACCTCCGTCGTATCGACGCATTCATGGCGAAAAAGAAGTTTCGCGCCGCCGAACGGCTCGTGGAGGAACTCCTCTTGAACCCCACGGACGAAGACGTACACGTCGAATTGGTCGCACGGCGGGTGGCTATCCGGGACGCCCTGGAAAAGCCGCAGGGCCTCCCCTGGCGGTGGCTCCTGCTCGGACTGGTCCTTATGGTGGCTGCCCTTATTCTGGCCGTCGTTTTCTTCCGATAGCGGCGAAACGCTTGGGCCGCTCTACGCCAGGCAGGAACACCGGAGTCCCGAAAACGGAAGCAGCCCGCAGCACAAGGCTGCGGGCCACGTCATAATCAGGAGCGGCTGACGCCGACTTACTTGGACATCAATTCGCTCACGTGGGGCTCGATGACTTCGGCCCAGATCTTGTACCCCTCTTCGTTGGGGTGGAGCAGGTCGGGCATGATCGTCTTGGGCAGATTGCCCGCGTCATCGAGGAAGGCGGTGCCAATATCCAGATAACGAACCATGGGGTCGGCGGCCAGATCGGCGATGAGGCTGTTGGCCTTTTTGAGTTTCTCGCTGATTTCAGCGGGCTTGTCCGCCCGGGGGAAGATACCCAGCAGAAGCACCCGGGTTTCGGGCAGGTCGTTGCGCAACACACGGAGAATGGCCGTAATACCCTCGGAGATTTCCTCCGCCGAGTTGTCCTTGTGGTTGTTGGTACCGATCATCACCACGGCGAGTTTGGGCGAGATGCCTTCGATGTTGCCGTTTTGTAAACGCCACAGCACGTGCTGGGTGCGGTCGCCCCCAATGCCCAGGTTCACGGCATTGCGTTCGCTGTAAAACTTGTCCCACGTTTCCTTGCCTTTGCCTTCCCAGCCGTGGGTAATGGAATCACCAATGAAGAGCAGGTCCACGTTACCCTGTTTCACCCGGGCGTTCATGGCTTCGTGGCGCTCCATCCAGCCTTTTTTCTTGGGCCGTGGCTCTGCCTCTACCGCCGTGTTGGCAGCCTGTGCGATGCCTGCGGTGAACAGCAGTGTCACCAGGGCCAGGGCCGTGACCCAACGTGTATCGCGTATTGTGTTAATCATGTGGAATGCTCCTTGTTGTCGCTGTTAAGGTCACGCACCGTCGGCGCTGCATAAAACCTAACACCCCCTACTTCACCAACTCAATCTCATATTCAATTTCCACTTCTTCCTCGTCCTCGTCTTCATCCTGCTCCCAGGGCAAGCCGCCAATGGAATCCACCCGGCGCTTGACCAGTCGCAAACCCGCCTGGGACTCAACGGAAAACGTTTCGATCACACTGTCGTCGGGACGGAGGGCCTGGATATTGAGCTTCCACCCTTCCATATCGATGACGAGAAAATTATTCACCTTTTCCTGCTCTATAATCTCGACACCTTCCGTGCCTACGCCGAGGGTATCGCCGAGGTCGTAGAGGCTGGCACCGCCGCCGCCGGAGACGACAAAGTGGCTCATGCCCTTCTGGTGGTGCTGGTAGTTGTGGGTATGGCCCGTCACCACGAGTTCCGTGTTGTGTTTCTCCAGGATATCGGCGAAGGCCATGCGAATCTCAATTTGAGGCTCACGCCGGGAGAGTTTGGAGTCGTAGAAGGGCACATGGAAAAAGACTACAAAAAAGTCCGCGCCATAGTTCAGCGAAAGGTCCTTGTCCAACCACTCCCGTTGCTTGGCGAAGTATTTCCACATGATCTCGGAGTTCCAGATCTTGCTTTCCGCCATCTGGTCCGTGCCATCGGGCACATCGGGTGCTTCCGTATTGAGCGCGACAAAATGGACACCGCCCCAGTTAAAGCTGAAGTGCTCTTCATTCCCCGGCAGGTCAAAGAAGTCGAAATACTCTTTGGCGTTGTCCTCGTGATTGCCCAGGCACGGCACATAATAGGTCTCGCGCATGAGGGGCTCCGCTACTTCGAAGAATTCTTTCCAGTAGTCGAGGACCGTGCCCTTGCTGACCAGGTCGCCACTGTTGAGCACGAGACTCACATCTTTCTGGCGGCGGATGGCATCCACCACACTCTTGTGCACATCGGCATTGGAGCGGGTATCGCCATAGACCACGAAGCGGAAGTCCTGGGGCCCATCGGGAGCCGTGCGAAATTTTCCTTCGACGCCACCTTCGAGTTTGTAGCGATATTCCGTATCGGGCTTGAGACCGTCGAAGCGAATGGTATTCGTGCGGTAATTGTCTCGCGTGCGCGACTTGCCATCCCCTTCCAGGGTGACCTTCCGGTCGCTGGTAATCCACACAACGGTGGCTTTTTCGGTTTCGACCCGCTGGACGTAGGGCCCGAAGAGGATGGGGTCGGCGGCGTGGGCCAGCGAGGTGGCGGCGAAAAGAACGGTGAGGAGCATTGTTTTGTACATGATAATGGTTCCTGTTGTGTATTGGCGTTGAACGGCCAGTATAGCAGCTTGGAATCCCGTTTCGAGGCATTAAAATCCTTTGGGAAGACCGTTGGCTCACACCCATTGATGTCGTTCGTGCCGCGCGATCCCGAGGCACGAGGGTTCGTGCGATTAGGGAAGCCGAGCTTGTCGCATTCCAAGCACGTTGACTCTGCCGCGCAAAGACATACGCACGAACCCGTCAGGACTCGTTGACACTCGCCTTTTGGGGATCGCGCGGCACGTCAGTCATTCAAGGCCACATTTCCCAAGTGAAAATCTTTACGTTTTTCAAAAGACGAAAAAATGCCCCGGCACGTGGCCGAGGCATGATAGCGGTCTACTTTTTCTAAAATCTATCCCTGAATTTTCTTCACCCGCTCCGTCACATCACTCAGGAAATTATTGAGATAGCCCTGAACAAACGCGATGGGATCGAGGCTGTCGTCTTCGATGAGGGGGGTCAGGTCCATGGCGAAGGAAACGCCCGTGCATTCATCCACCCCGTGGGACTGGTGATAGGTGGCGTGAGCGCGACGACGGCCCATGGTGGCCAGGTCATAGCGCTTGCCCCCGGCGATCTGGGAATCGAAGACCCCAACCAGGGCCATCTGAAGATTTTCCCGGCTGGACACGTTGAAGGCGACCTTGTCGTCGTCCACCATCCAGTCAAGGTCCCGCCACACTTCGCAGCCATAGACCTTCTTGGGCCTGGCTTCGGCGGAGACCTTGCGGAGGGCTGCGATGGTCTTGAGCGTCACACCGATGTGGGTGTCGTGCTTGTCCGCGAGATTGTGGGTGTAGACGACTTCGGGCTTCGTGGCTTCAATGAGGGCCGCGAGGTCGTTGATGGGGCCCTGGTCCGCCGGGTCTTTCACCATACTGCTGGGGAAAGCCAGGAGGAACTGGGCAGCGTAGTCCCCCACGTAGGCGGCCTTCTTCTGCTCCTTGTTCCGCACGACGATCATGTCTTCGTCGCTGTAGTCGCCATAAATACCACTGCGGGGCGTGCCGCCGCCGTTGGTCACGACCACACCGGTGTACCACTTATCGGGCTGCTGATAGCATTCCACAATGCCGTCATAGGCCATGATTTCCAGGTCGTCCTGGTGCGCGCCGATGGCGAGGTGGGTCGTCCGCGCCAGGGCTGCGGTTTCTTCCGTGCCATCGGGGATAAATAATTCTGCAGCATCAATGGTGAATTTCATCGTTCTTCTCTTTAATTTGGTTTCGGGTCCGGTGAGCAACGGAACCCACAAAAGAAATGTATCAACCACAAAAGGATTCTAGAGCAGCCGTTGGCTGCTACGAAAAACGTGAACCACGAATAAACACGAATTCACACGAATTCACACGAATTTTGTGGGCCTCAAGATAGCGTAGCGCGCACAAAGAGCACGTGTTCTTGCGTTACATTACGGCCGATCGATGTCTTTCCGTGCTCCGTTCAATGGGCATGTATCTAACATATTTTCTCGATTGTAACCGTAGAAACAACGAGGCATCATTCAATAGCAGTACGCGTTGGCACGAAGCATGCATCGAATAGGCAAAAGCTCAAGACGGCTCGATGCGCCCTGACGTTTTCCTATTCGTGTGAATTCGTGTCCATTCGTGGTTCAAATTCTTTAAGACCAATCGAAACGCCCGCAAGTCCTTTTTGCGTTGCCTCTGTATTGATTTCACTATCGCTTAGCCCAGTGCCGGCAAACTCGCGGCCGCAATGGACTGCCCCACGCGGCGGCTCTTTTCGTCGGGCAACTGGATGTTGATGTGGGCAAGTTCGGGGAACTCTTTCGCCAACACCTCTTTGGCGCCATTGAGAATCAAGTCGCCGCCGGAACCCGACGTGCAACGTCCCAGAATCAAGACGTGTTTCAGCTCGTAGAATCGGGCGTAGTGGGCCAGGGCATAACCGAGATACACGCCCATGCTCTGCCATATTTTCAGGGCGCCTTCGTGGCCGGCTTCCAGTTTTTCCTGGACCGATTTGAGCTTCTCGGCATCGGTGACGCCTTCGGGCAATTCGATGCCGGCCACCGCGGCCAGGCGGAACACGCATTGCTGAGAGAAATAACGGGCACCCACGCCAATGTCGCGGGACCACTCGTCTTCGGGGCCTTCGGGATTGTAGTCCACCGGGGCAAAGGCCAGCTCGTTGAGCCAGCTCGTGATGTTGCCGTCCAGGGTGACATAGCCACCCGCTTCGCTGGAGCCCAGGGCAATGCCGAGGACGCCATTGTCTTCGAGGGACATGGAGCCAGCGAGGGCCGTGACTTCACCATCATTGACGATGTCGAGGGGCACGCCCATTTCTTCGCCAATGCGGTTAAACATGTCACGCACTTCGTCGAAGCGATCTTCGGGAATGCCGCGAAAGAGGGAGGCAATCATGGCGCGGTTGTTAATATAGACACCGGCCGAGCTGCCGCCGATGGCATCGACCCGGGGCATTTTGCTGGCGGCCGTCTTGAGGGCCGTCATCACTTCATTGTAGTGATAGGTAGGGTCCGTCTGCTTGCGCGGTTCCCAGACCACTTCTTCAGAATACACGGCTTCGCCATCGATAACCGCCGAAACCTTGCGGTCGGAAGCGCCCAGGTCAAAGCCAATGCGGCAGCCGTCCAGGTGACGGCCCAGGGGCTGGGTGGATTCGTTTTCGGCGGGCACCTCGTCGGCGGCACACCCCACGACCGTAAAGGTCTGCTCGTAAACGCTCTTGCCCATGAAATCGTAGTCGAAGGCCCGGTCACCCTGGGGGCTATAGGCGGCCTTGAGATAGTCGGCCACATAGGCAGGGCCACCCACATGGACTTTCCAGGCGCCCCGCTGCCAGAGCAGGAACTTCACGATACGTTCAATGTAGAAACAGCTGGCTTCCGCTTTCTCGTGGCCTTCAGGGAAGACCACGGTTTCAAAGCGCGACAACGCACCGGCATTACGTTCCAGGCCCAGGATAAGGGGGACGCCTTCGCCGGAGGCCTTCACCGCCTCGTCAAAGGTGCGGTTGGCCATCACAGCGGGCCGAAAACCGGGGTCCAGGGGCGGTACAATAGTGGGTGCGGACAACATCCAGGCATAATTCATGGGAAAAACCTCATTCTCGATTGCTTCGGCGGACGCCAAAAAATGAGGCCTTATGGTAGCACAAGGGGGCAGTGCGATTTAAGCGGGACCTCGTGGCGCACATTTGTGGGATAGTTTCGGCGATTCACTTCTGCCTTGGGCCGTTGGCGTCCGGATCGTATTGAGCGTCGGTAACGACCAGTTCATTCTCTTCAATGTTGAGCTGCATCGTGACCCTTCCCGCGGACGGACAACAGTTTCCATCTCCCTCTTGCCAGACCGGACTGCTGTATGTCAGCGATTCAATGTCGAACCCACCACCTTTCCAGACCGCCTTGCCTTCGGGCAACAGGGTTGCCAGGCGCTGATCGATGACATCCAGATTCAGCGGCACCGGCAACCGGGTATCTTCGTCGAACAGGAAGTAGTACTCGATATGAAAATTGCCTGTTCCGCCAACTGGGGCTCTGTAAACGAGCAGGCGGTGACCGTCTATATCGGCAAAATAGGGCTGCGGGGATTCCGCAACCGTGCTAAACCACGTCTGGGTATACAGGATGCGGTGATTTCCCAAATTGTCCTTCATGATGATAGAGCGATGCCGCGCGTCGTCGTTACTCACGTCGAAAACGACGTAGTCGTGCCACGGTCCTAGTTTCGTAACCGTCAGAAACTGCTCGTCATATGGTCGGTTTTGGGAAGGCGTCCGACCAGGATTCGGGACATCAAACCGGGTATCCATTTCTGGACTGATGCGAACCAGATTCTCGCGGTAGTTCTCCAGCGGTGTTGTCGCAGGCAATAGGTCGACCTGCTTCGGTAGAGACTTTCCATCTTCGATATAGACAGTCCATCCGACTTGCTTGCACTCGGGCTCGGCGGCAGACGCCTGAAAAATGGCACTGAGTAGTAATACCAGCAAACAAACGGTCTTCAAAGGAAGGCTCCCTTTCTTAGGCGAAATACGTCGTTGCGCGCATCCCGATTCTAGTTCAAAATTATGCCCGGTCATTAATTTGCGATAGTTATGTGGCACCATGGATTCTTCAAATGGTCCATGGTGTCATTATATACGCTTGGCCCACCTGGCATCTAAACGGGGGCAGTTTCAACGGAAAGGGAGAATACGCCGCACGGCCTATTGGGGGCGCCTGCCTACACCTGCAAGAAATTCCAGTTACCTGCTATAATGGAAAAAGAACAGGAGCAGCCTGTGTGCCCCTACGTAAAGTTTTTTTCAGGAGTTTAACCATGCCTCTTTTCGCCTATACCTGCACCGCTTGTGGCGCAGAATCCGAATTATTGGTCCGCGGAAGCGAAACGCCCCATTGTCCCGCCTGCGAGAGCGAGCAGTTGGAAAAGCAACTCAGCCATATCCGACCTTTGCAGGCAGGTGCCCCCGAGCCCGTGGGCTGCGGGGCCTCCCAGTGTTGCCGCATGCCGGGTGGCGGCTGCGCGAATTAGTCCCCAAAGGAGCAAAACGTGGACAACCCAAACCCCGAGCAACGTCCCATCCGGACGCTGAAGCAGCATTTCTGGGAGGGTATCAAAAATGCCCAGCGGCGACGTCCCCTGAGCTTCTACCTGCTGCTGTCCATTCCGGTGGTGCTCCTCCTGGCGGTCCACCTGTTCCGCGCACGGGAAGACCCCCATCAATTGGCCCTGGGGCTCTCCATACTCTTTATCTATCTCGGGGTCGTGCTCATTGGGGCCTTGCTCGACATGCTGTCCATCATTCGCACCAGCCTCTCCGCCGCCCGGCGCTCCTACAAGGAGACCCTGGGCGACGACGAGTTCCTGGCGGAGCTCCGGGCGAACCGCAGCACGTCGGACGATTAGGGGTCCAATTTGCACTTGAGGGCGATCTGGTCAGCCGTTTTGGGACGGACTTTCAGCCCTTGTTGTAAATGGCCGTGATTTCCTGGGGCGTTGCCGCAGGCTGGTATATGGCGGAGAGGGCTACCAAGTAGCGCGACGTTGGCGCTGCAGTCGTAGGCTTGGTTTCATTGCGGATAACTCTTTTAGGGCCAACGGCCCGGAAGCATACCATCATGGGGCAACGCCCCATGATGGAACGAGTAAAACCCTGAAGGGCTGAAAGCTCGTTCCATCGCCCTCCGCAGGGACGCCGAAATCAAAGGACGTTTCACTTTTCTAGAGATCAGCACCTTGAAAATAACAGCTCATCGGTCTCAATTAGACAACCAAGAGCCGCGGTGCGGGCACTTCTTGGACTCGCCCCATCGATTGCTTTATAATTCCCCTACCCGTGCGGAGGAGTAGCATAATTGGTAATGCAGCGGTCTTGAAAACCGCCGCCTTCGGGCTTGCAGGTTCGAGTCCTGTCTCCTCCGCCATTTTTCCCCTTCGAGCCATCCCCCATTCCCTGCGCTCCCTGCGCATACGTGAGTATTCCCTCCGAATGGGCAATCCAATGCGCTGTGGGTGCCACTTCACGCCTGCCAAGATCGCGGATGCGATAATTTGACTACCACGGAAGACGCGGAAATACACGGAAATTTTGGACAGGCGCTATCTTTATAGAGTTGCATCGAAACCCGTGGTTGATGTATCTAATTCTTTGTATCGTTTAAGGCAGTATCGGGTCATTCAGCGCACCAGTTCGGGAAACCATTTTCAATGATTCTCGAACGGACTAGAAAATATCAGAAGGGGCAATCTCATGGCCAGGAAAGAGGCTGAGCAGGGTTTCGTAGAGGACTTTATGAACACCCTGACGCGTATTTTGATGAAGTTTCCGGGCTGGGCAGGACTGGTCCTGGCACCAGCCGCGTTCCTGATTGTATCCATAGTACTCCCCATGGTCGCCAATTGGTTGGCTACCGTCGACCCCAAATTAGCCCCTATTGCCACCATCGTGAGTATGGGCGGCCTGATCTTCGGTCCTGTGCTTGGCTTTCTCATCCTACTAGCTACCGCTGCGGTGTACATTCAAAGACGTCGCAACGACGAGCTCCTCGACGGCCACAAAAGTATCCGCGAATTGACTTGGCGTGAATTTGAACACCTTCTGGGCGAAGCCTATCGCCGCAAAGGATACTCGGTCCATGTAGGCGGAGGAGATAAGCCCGACGGCGGCGTCGATATCGAATTACGGCTGGGCGAGCGGCTGACGCTGGTCCAATGTAAACATTGGAATTCCGGGAAGGTCGGCGTGCGGGTGGTCCGGGAACTGCTCGGTGTCGTCACCCAATCGCAAGCCGATGAAGGGATCGTGGTCGCGTCGGGAGGCTTCACGAGCGACGCGATTGCTTTTGCACGTAGAATTCCCATCCTTCACCTCGTAGGCACGAAGGAGCTCCAATCGTTGATTCGTTCGGTGCAGCGGGACCCAAGCTACTCTGCCACACCCGCCCCGGTTCTGGATAGCCCCCCCTTACCTTTACCCACTGTATCGAGCCCATCCGCGAAAACACAGAAGCCCGCGCCGGCCTGTCCAGGGTGCGGCACTCCGATGGTCCAACGTGTTGCCAGGCGGGGAAAACACAATGGCAATGCTTTCTGGGGCTGCCCGACCTATCCCAAATGCTGGGGAAAAATTCCCATAAGGAAATGACCGATTCGCTGGGTTCTGTTCACTCACTTGCCCCACAGTATTTCAGACCACGAATGACACGGATTGAACGGCTAACTTAATCTATCAACAACTGCTGGGAAACAAACTTTCCGTGTAATTCGGTGCATTCCGTGGTAGTCATCAATCGGCGGCCACTTTTTTGACCACGCGCTGCCAGTTTCGGAGCCGCCACCGCATTTCCATCATATGCACATATGCACCTGCGGGTCCCCTATACATGTCAGCCAATGCTATACTCTTGCCATCGGTGAGTCCGAGTACGCATATTCTGCGCAGTGTCAGGGGGATTCGCAGGCTCGGTCCCCTTCTCCACACGCAACCCGACCCAGGAATTCCACGGTGACCCAGTTTTTTAAAACCTACCCCGGCCTGATCATGGGCTTTTCGGCCTATGCCCTGTGGGGTTTCTTTCCCCTCTATTTTTATCTCCTGCGCCATATCGGTAGTGGGGAGGTGCTGGCCCACCGGATTGTGTGGTCGGTGGTTACGTTGCTGGCCATCCTCTGGTGGCAGGGAAGGCATCGCAGTGTCTTTGGCGCGCTGCGCTCGGGGAAACAGGTGGTTTTGCTGGCCTTTGCCTCACTCATGATTACGGGCAATTGGCTGGTCTATATCTATGCCGTGAGTACGGAGCGCACCATCGATGCGAGTATGGGCTATTTCATTAATCCCATCTTGCTTATTCTTATCGGGTTGGTCTTTTTCCGAGAGCGCCTGAACCGATACCAGGTGACCTGTCTGCTCCTGGCCGCCGTCGGTATCGGCTATCAGCTCGTCACCCTGGGTGGCTTCTCCTGGATATCCCTGTCACTACCTTTGCTCTTCGGCTTCTACGGCGTCGCGAAAAAGCGCCTGAAACTTGATGCCGTTTCCAGTCTCTTCCTGGAGACCACCATGGTCATGCCCGTGGCGGCTGCCTATCTCGTCTACCTGGGCATGGGGCAGAATCTCGCCCTCTTCACCGGAACGCCACTGGTCCAGTTTTTGCTCCTGGCCACCGGCATCTCGACCACCCTGCCGCTGCTCTTGTTCTCTGGTGGTGCACGGCGCCTGCCCCTCAACACCATGGGCTTCCTCCAATACATCACGCCCTCCCTCCAGTTTGCCATCGGACTCTTCGCCTTTGGCGAACCGATGAATCCCGACAAATTAATTGGATTCATTTTTGTCTGGGCGGGGCTACTCGTCCTCATCGTCGGACAGGGCTCGCGCATGATGCGGAATCGAAAGACCCCCGTCATGTCGCCCGATATGGCCCAGGCATGTCCGGACGGGCAGGCGGAGAAGGTGTAGAGAGGGCCTACGGGTATTCCCAGGCGGCGCCGATTTGTTCGATGGGCAGCGTCGTAATGTTTGGAGCGAGTGGGTAGGATTTTTCACCCGGATAAACAACCCACAAGTGCTCCAGCTCCAAATCATCCAAGGCACTTTGCATTGATTTTGTCTTCCGTGGTGCGTCGGCATGTTTCACTTCGATTGCCCAAATCTTGCCATGTTCCTGCCACACGAGATCGACTTCGGCCCCGGAATGGGTGGCCCAAAAGGAAAACTCTTCGTTGCCCTTCCCGATGGCGCGGATTGCACATTCGAGGGCAAATCCCTCCCACGAGGCCCCAAGTTTGATGTGGCCCAAGAGGTCTCTCTCCGTTTGAATCGAAATCAAGGCATGAAAGAGACCCGCGTCTCGCACGTAGAGTTTGGGGCGCTTGACAAGACGTTTTCCCGCGTTGGAATGCCAGGGCTGAAGGAGCCGAATCATAAAGGTGCCTTCGAGAATGTCGAGATAGCGCCGAATGTTCTTTTCGGACTCCCCGAAAGAACGAGAAAACTCGGCGTAGTTAATCAGTTGCCCGTGATAGTGACACAACATGGTCCAGAAACGCCGTAGCGTCGAAGCGGGGATAGTGATACCAAGTTGGGGGATATCGCGTTCCAGGAAGGTCGTAATATATTGATTGCGCCAAATGCGACTGTTCTCATCCGAACTGGCGGTAAAGGCGGGTGGCAAAGCACCGCGTAGCCATAAGGAGCGCCACTGGGCGGTGCCCACATCAGACAGGCGAAACCCAGCGAGTTGATGGTACGCAATTCTACCAGCCAGCGATTCCGAAGACTGGCGGATCAGATCCCGTGATGCACTACCCAGAATTAAATAGCGCTGTTGAGGCCGCGTGTCGATAAGGTGGCGAAGCAGGGGAAACAACTCTGGAATTCGCTGAATCTCATCAATGACGATAAGTCCCTTCAGGGCACCCAGGGCCAACTTGGGCTGTTCCAGCGCCTGGGCGTCCTCGGGGTCCTCCAGATCGAAGAAATGGTCTTCCGAAAACTGCCGCGCCAAGGTGGTTTTTCCCGACTGTCGGGGGCCGAGGATGGCGACCGCAGGAAAGAGATCCAGGAGTTGCTGTAGCCTCTCACGGTCTGTAGGACGATCTATCATAGGTGTATGATAGCATTTTATCATTGAAAAGTCAGCCGTTACGGTCGGATTTTCAATGATAATGAGCATAACAACTGCTTAAACTACTAAAACAGCTTTTCGGGATGTGCTATTCCCCTTCCGGACTCAGATGAATCTGTTGATAGCTTCACGCCTCCGTATCGAAAATCCGGAAGGTTGACCAAGGTTTCTTTAGGCTCTAGGCACCCGAACCCGACCGACGGTCGCGTGGGATCGGGTGGCACGATATGCTGCTGAGATTCATCACTTACCCTTGAGTTGCCCATGGACCAAAAGCATAGGGGCCGCGTGACCGTGCCACGCGACCCATTACGATTCGATTCCGCCATCACGTGCTACAACTGGACGCACACCGCCTTGGTCTGCAGGTAATTTTCCAGCGCCTGGGCACCCATTTCACGACCCCAGCCACTTTGCTTGTAGCCGCCAAAGGGCATGGCCGCGTCGAAGATGTTGTAGCAGTTTACCCACACCGTGCCAGCCTTGATGCGGGAGGCCAACTTGTGGGCCTTGCTGATATCCTGGGTCCAGATTCCGGCGGCCAGCCCATAAACCGTATCGTTGGCCACAGCCGCGATCTCATCGATGTCACTGAAGGGCATAGCCGTCACCACGGGTCCGAATATTTCTTCCTGGACGACGGTCATATCGGGGTTGGTATTCACCAATACCGTGGGCTCCACAAAGTAACCGCGATTCCCCACGCGTTTGCCGCCACAGGCCGCCTCGGCGCCCTGTGACATGCCGGACTCCATATAACCCGTGACCCGATCAAATTGCTCCTGGGAAACGAGGGGACCCATGGTCGATTCCGGGTCCATGCCCGAGCCCACCTTGATGCCCTTGGCATTTTCCACAACCCCGTCGATGACCTGGTCAAAGATTTTCTGCTCGATGTAGAGACGGGATCCCGCACAACAGGCCTGTCCGTGGTTAAAGAAAATGGCGCTCGCCGCACCGGGCACGGCCGATGACAAGTCCGAATCGGCAAAAACGATATTCGGTGACTTGCCACCCAGTTCGAGGGTAATCTTTTTCAGGTCGTTCGCCGCGGCTTTCACGATGAGCTTACCGACTTCGGTCGACCCGGTGAACGCGACCTTCGCCACCTCCGGATGTCCCGAAAGGGCCGCACCGGCGGTCTCCCCGAATCCGGGGACGATATTCACCACCCCATCGGGAAAGCCCGCCTGCGAAAGCAACTCACCGAGACGGAGGGCGGTCAGGGGCGTCTGCTCGGCAGGTTTCAAGACCACCGTGCACCCCGTGGCCAGGGCAGGGCCCAACTTCCACGCCGCCATGAGGAGGGGGAAGTTCCAGGGAATAATCTGGCCCACCACGCCGATGGGCTCCCGGCGGGTATAGGTGTGAAACTCGGCACCCGGCGCAAAGGGCACGGAGATATCGATGGACTCCCCATTGAGCTTGGTGGCCCACCCGGCGTAATAACGAAAGTGGTCGACGGCCAATGGCACATCGGCCACCATGGCGACGCCGAGGGGTTTCCCGTTATCGAGGGTTTCCAATTGGGCGAACTCGTCCAGGTGCTCTTCTAACAAATCGGCGAGACGCCAGAGGCACTTCCCGCGCTCCGAAGGGGTCATCTTCGACCAGGGTCCCGATTCGAAGGCCCGATTGGCCGCCGCCACGGCCCGGTCAATGTCCTCCTTGTCGCCCTCGGCCACCCGGGCCAGCACGTCGCCCGTAGCGGGATTCACCACTTCGAAACAGGCCCCCGACGCGGCGGGCACCCATTTACCGTCGATCAGCATCATTCGGTCCTGGGAAAGAAACGTGCGCACATCAGCATGCACGCCTTCGTCTACCACTACTCCGGCCATGGTGGCTCCTCCTGCGGTTGGGGAAATGACACTCCTGAAATCGAGGTGCCAGAAACGCGTTCGCTCAAAACTGCCTTGGGATTCAGCATACACCAAGTGGAGGGGCTTGGGAAGGGGGCGACCAGCAGAATTCATGCGAATAATCGGTACAAACCATGTCCCCAATCGCCTCACGGTCGTGCCGCGCGATCTTCAACAGACGAGCCTGAGCGAGTTTGGGGAAGTTCGTGCGCAAGGAAGGAGAAAGACTAAAAAGCAGTGCGAGTAACGGAGTTATCACGATGGGTTTTGGGTTTCGCGGTTCGTGCTACTTGCTCAACACCTCTTGCACTTCAGACGCACGAACCCCGTCAGAACTCGTTGATACTCGCCTTTTGGGGGATCGCGCGGCACGATAGGTTCCCAAAGCGAGCATCTCAATCAGTCCGCCCCCCCCATTCCCATACGAAACGGGCGACCCAATGGGGCCGCCCGTGGCATCGTTTCTATGGTCTCACGCTTATTCCGCCGGAGGCATGGAATCCGCCCGGATGAAGGCGAAGAGATCGCGCAGTTCCTGGTCAGTCATGTGGGACACCAGCCCTTCCGGCATCACCGATTGGGCCATGGGCTCCATGGATTTTACCTTGTCCCGCGACACGGTCATTTCCGTACCTGCCGAATCAATGAGGGTAATCTCCGTATCGGACTCGCGTAATACGAAGCCGGTAATCGTCTGCTCCGCAGCACCCAGGCCATCGTCTTCTCCCAGGATGGTGAAAATCGTCCCCGTGTATTCGGGCAAGACCGATTTACTCGGGTCTACCACGTTGGTGACAAAGTCCCACATATCCTTGCGATTGAGCCCCGTCATCTCGGGCCCTACCTGGCGGCCGATACCCAGGTGTACGTGGCACTTTCCGCAGGACTCTTCATAGATCTTAATACCGGCGCGGGCATAACCCGGTCCGTTTTTTATCTTGGAGTGAATGGCGTTCACCAGGCCCATTTTTTCATCGGGACTGGTGCGGATGGCCCCCCAGTGTTTCAACACGAGGGCATCAATCGCGGGATCACCCAGCGCGGCCAGGTTAATGAGCAATACCCTATCCACATCGGTAGCGGGGACCTGGCCTTCATCCACCGCCTTGAGCAATTTGGTGGCCCAGGGCGTGCGGGATACAAGGGCGCTGGCAATTTTTCCTTTGAGCCCCGCCGCACCCGGGAGGGTCTTCAGGAGGGCATCGCCCACGGCTTCATCGGGGAAACGCTGCACGGCCCCCAGGGCGGCACCCCGAATGTCATCGCCTTCACTGCCCAGGAAGAGCTGGAGCAACACGTCGCGGGCAGGAGCAAAGCGCTCTTCGCCCAGCAATTGGATGAGGGCGATGCGCTGTCCCTTGGGAACCGCCGTATCGGCAATCATGGTCGTGGCCTTTTCATAAACCTCCGTGTTACCGAGACGGGCCGCAATAATCAGCAGTTGGGTGTTGGTGGGATCAGCCACCAGCATCTCGGCCAGGGTCGCATTGAGTGCCGCGGGCACCGTCGCATTCGTGCCGCGCCCCAGCCCGGTCGCCATACCGGTCAGCAGCGACTGGCGATGCTTCGCATCGGTAAGGGACGCCAGGATGGCCGCGCAATGATTAAAGTCCTCGTCTTCCCGGTCCTGGGTAAAGCGCTGTCCCAGCCGAGACACGATCACGTCGTCGAATATGGCGCTGCGCAGGGTGGATGCTTCTTTCGCCCATTCCACCACGGCGGCGGCATCTTCGCGAATGTGTTGTTCCACGGCCCACCAGAGCAAGAGGGGAATGAAGGTGTCGTCCACGTCTTTGCCGGAGCGCAACATGGCCAACACAACGGGCAGGCCTTCTGCGGGCGAAAGGCGCTTTGCCGTGCTCGCCAGTTGCCTGCGCACTTCGGCCTCCCACTCGACCGTGCCCAGGGCCACGAGCTTGCGGACGATGAGGGGCGTCGTCATGTGGTCATTGCCCAGGAGACGGAGGGTCCAGACGCGCACCTGGGTGTTGGGATGATCCAGGGCTTTCTCCGCGAACTCGGGGGTGAAACCACCGGAGGCGTTAATACCCCACAGGGCCTGGAGCGCCAGGGGATCAATGCGATCTTTCTGCCAGAGTATTTTTTCCAGGGCGGGAATCGCGCTGGCGTCTTTCCGGTCATAAAGCACGCGAAGGGCCGTTTCGCGGTACCACTTGTTGGGATGGCCCAAGGTCGCCACCACCTCTTCGATAGGCGCCGTGCCGAAATCGAAGGGGGCATAGGGTTCGTTGGCCCCATGGGTCACGCGGTAGATGCGGCCTGTCTCCCGGAGGATGCGATCGGTCTCGGCGGATACACTCCACGTGATATTCGTGTCGTGCCAGTCAGCAATATAAAGGGCGCCATCGGGACCCTGCGCCATGGCCACGGGCCGAAAGTGTTGATCGTCCGTTTCCAGAAGTTGGAGGAATTCATGGGCTGAGAAGGTGGAACCCTTCGGCTGAAGGTTGGCCACGCTGATGCAGCGCTTGAGCGCACGGGCGGTAAAGATAGCGTTCTGAAATTCCGCGGGGAATTGGGGCGCGTTGTAGGAGACGAGCCCCTGGGAGAGTTTTGCGCGGGTGCTGTGGTCCTCCATCCCCATGAAGAATCCGTAGGCATAGGGATTGGTCAGCTCGCCGTGCTTCGCCCAGCTCTTCCAGGTATACCCCCCCTGCACCTGATGAAACCCGATGAGCCCCCCGTTGCTTCCGGTGAACATGCGGCCTTCCGAATCGAGGGCCACGCCGAAGTGATTGTGTCCGCCTTCCGCAAAAAGCTCAAAGCGTTTACTTTCCGGATGATAGCGCCAGAGGTTTTGCCCTTTGAAGTGCAGGCCCTCCTCATCGAGGCCCGGGCGGGTCACCGTGGCCGTCGTCGTAGAGCCCTGGTAGCCATAGAGCCAGCCATCGGGTCCCCAGCGGAGGCCATTGGCCACGGCATGAAGATCTTCCAGACCAAAACCGGCGAGGTGCACTTCCGGGTCGCCGTCGGGAATATCGTCCCGATTCGCATCAGGATAGAACAGCAAATAGGGCGGGTTCATGACCCACACGCCACCGCGCCCCGGGAGGGCCGACGTCGTAATGCTCAAGCCCGTCACGAAGTCGGTGTATTTGTCGAAGGTGCCGTCGCCGTCCGTATCCTCATAAACGGTGACCTTATCCTTGCCCTTTTCGTGGTTGGGAGGAGGGGGCGGAGGAAAATTTTCATATTGGACGCGCCAGTAGTTGTCGTGTCCGATGACCTTGAGCCCCTGGGGAAAGGGAAACTGCAGGTATTGGGCCACCCACATGCGGCCCCGTTCATCGAAGTTAATACTCAGCGGCTGGCGGACTTCCGGCTCTCGCAACACGGTCTCCAGTTGAAACCCATCCGCAATCGTAAACTCAATATCTTCGCCTGCCTGTGCCGTGGCGACGCTGGTCATTCCCACCGTCGCCAAACAGACACTACCTACTAACTGGCCTAATCGCACGTTCATTCTCCCTGCCCGCAACTGCGGGGCACTTCTATCTACAGTCAAGCGGGTTATTGTGGCGAAATACAGGTGGGCTATCAAATTTTTCGAGACCGGCGATACGGGAGCCTCCTCCCCTGTCAACAGGAATGCCATGACTAATCCCTGGAAACGTGGTAGGCTGACAACCGGTCTAGTTCACAGGACGGCGACTGTCCTTGCCGCCCGCACGCCCACGAAAGAAGACAACGCCGCACCGGAGGTACCTGTCTGTGAAACGTCTTGCGCCCTATCTTGTCGCCCTGGCACTCGCCAGCGCCCCCATTGCCGACCCCATTGAAAATGGTGCCCATCTGCGCATGAATCAGATCCAGGTCATCGGATCCCACAACAGCTATCACGCCCAGCCCGACGAGCCCTTTTTCAGCCGTATTGTCGCGGCCTATCCGGCGGCCGCCGCGTGGGCCTATGATCATCCGCCCCTGGATGTGCAGCTCAACAAGGGGGTACGGAGTTTTGAGATCGACCTGTATTTCGATGCGGAAGCCATCAAAGTATTTCATGTACCCCGCTACGACGAAAACAGCACCTGTGAAACCCTCATCGATTGTGCCACGCTCCTGCGCGACTGGTCCCGGGCCCATCCCGACCACGTCCCCTTGATCGTCTTGTTGGAACTGAAAGGGAACGACAAGCATCAAACCGATAGCACGGTGCTCCCCTTCGACAAAGAGGCCCTCGCCCAAATAGAAAAAGAACTCAACGAGGTCTTCGAAGCGGGCCATCTACTTCGTCCGGACGATGTGCGTGGAGAAGCGGCGACCCTGCGGGAGGCCGTCACCACGACGGGCTGGCCCACCCTTGATGCAAGCCGTGGCCGCGTCATGTTTGTCCTCCATACGGGCGGCAAGCCGGCAGAGACCTATGCGGCCATGCACCCCGGACTGAAAGGTGCCACGGCATTTCTTCAGGCCTATGGGGACGAAGACTATGCAGCGGTCTATGTCATGAACACCCCGACCGATCCCGAGATCCCGAAACAGGTGAAGGCCGGCTACATCGTCCGCACCCGGGCCGACGCAGGCCTGAAGGAGGCGGCGAAAAACGATACTACCCGTCGGGAAGCCGCTTTTGCTTCGGGCGCCCAGATTATTACGACGGACTTCTTTGAAGGGAGCCCCCACAAAGAGACCGGCTACGTCGTTTCGTTCGGTGAAGACAAGGCCGTAAGAAGAAACGTGGTCAACGGAAAGTAGCCGGGCGGTACGGCACTCCCCTCGTGATACGCCCGTGGTATAATTCATGGGCGTCGGTTACTGGTCGCCTGGCGCCACGCCTTTCACAGTAAAAGGGGTAGCCCGTGTCTCAAAAAACCACCCATCGTAGTTCAGCGCCCCGAGAAGCCGCCGCCGTGGTGGTCCTCCACCCGGGCGATGGGCATCCGGTCTTGCTGGTGAAACGAAGCGATACCATGCGCTTCATGCCCGGGCACCATGTCTTCCCCGGCGGACGGGTCGATACGGCGGACGCGCGCATTCCCCTGGCCGGCGCACCCACAACGGAAGACGCGCGCTTTATCGTGGCGGCGGTCCGCGAGTGCTTCGAAGAGGCCGGGGTGCTGCTCACGGAAGGCCCCGCGCCCGAGGCCGTGGCATTGGATGACGCCCGGCGCGCCCTCCTGACCGGTGAGCGAGATTTCGGTTCCATCCTCACCGCATTCGGTCATCGCATCGATGGCAGCCGTTTTCGGCCCATCGGACTCTGGGTGACGCCGCCCCTCTCCCCCATTCGCTTTTTCACCCGCTTCTACCTCTACCAGGCGGAGGACACGATGGAAGCGACGGCCCTTCCCGAAGAAGGAGAAATCGTGGGGGTAGACTGGGTCACACCCGCGCGGGCCCGACAGGAATGGCACCACAACACCCGCCACCTTTCCGCCCCCGTGGCCTATGTCCTCCATCACCTCGCCACCATGGCGCTGGAAGACGCGGTGCCCTGGTTGAATGCCGTGCCGGCCGATGAAGATGGCGTCGCTACCTGCTTCGAGTTTCGTCGCGGCATCCACCTCATGCCCCTCGAGTCCCCCACTATCGCGCCGGCCACCCACACCAATACGCTGTTGCTGGGAGAGGAAGAAATGGTGGTGGTCGATCCCGGTGCCGCCACGGAGGAAGAAAACCAGCGTCTTTTCGACCGCCTGCGACATTTTGAGGCCCTGGGCGGACGGCTCGTGGCCATCGTGCTTACCCACAGCCATGTCGATCACGTTGCGGGGACAACGTGGCTCCGCAGTCGACGGGAGGTGCCCGTGTGGGCCCATGGGGAAACGGCGGCCCAATTGGAATTCCCGGTGGATCGAATCCTCACCGATGGCGAGCGAATTTACCTGGCAGGCGACCCGGGTTGGGAACTGGAATGCCTTCACACCCCCGGGCACGACCCCGGACACCTCGCCCTGCTGGAACACCGCACCGGCACCCTCCTCGCGGGCGACCTCCTGGCCAACCCCGGCACCATCGTGATATCGCCCGACTGGCGCGGGGACATGTCGGACTACCTGGCGAGCCTGGAGCGCTGCGTGGAATTGCCCTTCGGCCTGCTCATCCCCGGCCACGGCGCGCCCCTCTTCGGCCGCGCCGGGCGGGAAGCCCTGGCCAGCCTCATCACCCACCGCCTGGCGCGGGAAGCCCGGATAAAGGAGGCCCTGGAGGCCGGTGCCACCACCATGCCTGCCCTGCTGGAAGCGGCCTATGGGGATGTAGGCAGAGAAAGCTGGCCCCTCGCCGAACACCAGGCCCGGGCCCACCTCCTGCGGCTGGGCGTGGAACTGGAATAGGAACAGCCCGGTTCCAGCACGCATCCAAGAGTAAGTCCAACCTGGCGGTCATACCGCTATTGAAAAACTCCCCAACACCCTACAAAGACCACTTCAGGAGTGCCACCCTTACGCGGAGGAGCGCAGCGGGGGAGCTTACGGGTGCGAATCCGCATGGTATCGCGGTCGCCCACTGACATCACCCTTGGAACGGTGCGGACATGGAGCTCACCCACACCCGTAAGGCCGTTCGTGCCCCACGTCCGTAAGGGTGGCATCCTGGGCGGACGCCTTCTCAAGCACGATTACTCGGCCATCATCCGTGCATTGGGTTTCGCCCAGTGTATGCGTGCAACATAGACGCTCGGCTCACCCACTTTGGCACCACCACGTCCCGCCGTAATCCAAGTCTCGTTTGCCGAAACGTGGGCCACGCCGAAATTTCCGAATGTCGATTTCCCGACCTTGGGAAGGAGCACCTGTTCGGTCTTCCGATCCACCTTCAGGGTCTCCGTATCCACCGCCGCCATGACAAGGGGCGCGCGGTGGCGAAACACGTCATCATTGTCCAGGCCACGGCGGTTATAGGCCAGGAAAAGTCCTTCGGAATGGGCCACCCAGTGTTGCTGGGTATTGTAGTTGCCCAGCGGCTCGCCGTCGGTAAACTCCCACGCCGCAGGCACGGGAAAATGGAGGCCGTCATCCGACACGGTGACGTAGCCCCGCTTGTCATTCCGCAGGGTCATGTAGTAGCGGCCCTTATAATTCACCATAGAAGGCTCGCTGAAGCCCCGTCCAAAATCGACCTTGAGTTCGTCGCCATGCTCCACATAGGTCAGCGTGTCCCCTTCGAAGCGACAGCGTACCACCGTGAAGTAATGAATGCTGTTGTTGTGTTCACCAAAGTAGATGGGCAGGAGGATGTCGCCGTTCGGTTCGACAACCGGTTGGGTGGAGCCCGCACGGGCATAGCGGAACTTAGGTCCTTCGGGCATCTTCAACTTGGCCCAGCGCGTCCACGTATCCTGCTCCGGATCATAAACTGCGTAGGCCGTATCGCTCGGGCCCTTGGGTACGTCTTTCTTAAGTTTCGGGTCCAGCCAGAAGGTCGCACCCGTCATGAGGAGCTTGCCACTATTGGGGTGATAGGTGAGCGTCGCGTCGACGGGCACCTCAATAAGGCCATTGTCGTGATGAATGCGTTCCAGCGTTTTATGGGCCACGGGCTCCGACCACGTCTTGCCCAAGTCAGACGTCCGGAAGGATGTGAGGCCGTGGTACATATGGGTACCCACGCTGTCGGTGAGCTGCATAATGACGACAGCCAGGGGCGGCGCGTCACCGGGTTGGGGAATGGCACCGCCACGGACCTGCATCCAATACTTGCCCTCCACCGCATTAAGAGGCGTTTCAACGGTGACGCTATATTCGGGTGCGCCCGCCATGGCGGGAACGCACATCGTGGCTACCCCCCAACCCCACAACACCGCGCCCAGTACGCTTTTCACATTCCGCATTGCCGAGACTCCTTCTTTGAAATATCCACTGATTCTTGAAAATGGTCGTCCTGTCGAACGGGGAGTCTAACAAATTAAGAGACAACGCCAATAACGATGGCGTCGCTAGCTGCTTCGGATTTCGTCGCGGTATCCACCGCATGCCCCTCGAGTCTCCTAACATCCACTCGGACACTCACACCTATACGTTGTTACTGGGAGAGGAAGAAATGGTGCTGGTCGATCCCGATGCCGCGACGGAGAAAGAAAACTAGCGTCTCTTTGACCGCCTGCGACATGTTGAGGCCTTGGGCGGACGGCTCGTCGCCATCGTGCTTACCCGCAACCATCTCGGCCACGTGACGGGGGCAACGGGACTCCGCGCCAACGGGAGGTGCCCGGGTGGGCCCATGGGGAAACGGCGGCCCAGTTGGAATTCCCGGCGGATCGAATCCTCACCGATGGCGAGCGAATTTACCTGGCAGGCGCCCCGGAGCTGGGAACTGGAATGCCTTCACACCCCTGGGCACGTCGCCCTGCCGAAATCGCAGTACTTCCCACGGGCCAACAAAGACCACTTCGGGGGTACCACCTATACGCGGGGGAGCTTATGGGTGCAATACGCCCCGGCTCACTCGCCTGCATAAAGCTCCAGACTGGCGATAGCGGGACAGGCCGCAGCGGCGTCAATGTTGAGCCGCACCTTGCTGGTTGTGACCGTGTCCGTTTTCAGGATTCGCTTGTAGCCGATGGAAGTGCCCTTCGCAATTTGCTTCCACGCGCCGTCCACCCAGGCGTCGACCGAGAATTCACGGACCCGTTGACCGAGGGGAATATACTCCTGGAGGAGGATGTGGTTGAAGGCCTTTTCGCCGTCCAGCGCAAGCTCCACGGATGCCTTCAACACGGCGTCATCGGTCGCCCAGTAGGTTTTGTTGTTCCCGTCCAGCAGATTCGCCGCCGAAAACTGGGAGGCGTCGCCACGGACAGGCGCATCACTCACCGTGGCACCGTGCGCGAGGTCTACATCAAATATGGCATCGAGTCGTGCGCGCAGGCCCATGAGGGATTCCACATCTTTTTCATGAATCAGGCCCCGAGGATCCGGTGGCAGATTGAGCAGAAAGGACGCACCACGGCCCACCGATTGGTAGTAGAGGTTAAGGAGGTTATCCGGCGTGCGGACCCTGTCGTTTTCTTCTTCATGGTAAAACCAGCCGGGGCGGATGCTCACGTCCACTTCGGCGGGGAGCCATTGCTCACCGTCCGCGTGGCCGTTGATGCCTTCTTTGTACTTCACCAAACCCGGCGCCGGGGCCTGGCCCTCTTTCACGCCGTGGGGCGTGTAGGTCGCCCAGCACGGGTCGCCGGCGAAGCCTTTTTCATTGCCCACCCAACGAATGTCGGGGCCGATGTCGGAAAACATGATAGCGTCGGGCTGAAGCTCCCGCACGATCTTCCAGGTATTCTCCCAGTCGTAGTAGGTCGTCCGGTCGATCCGTCGTTCTTCCTTTGCGCCACCGTAGTAGCCATCGCCGCCATTGGCGCCGTCAAACCAGACTTCCTGGATGGTGCCATAGTTGGTGAGGAGTTCGCGGAGTTGATTGCGGAAATATTCCACATAGGCGGGGCGCCCATACTCGGGGTGATTGCGGTCCCACGGCGAAAGATAGACCCCAAAGGTGAGTCCGGCTTCTTTGCAGGCCGCCGCCAGGTCGCCCACGATATCGCCCTTACCGTCTTTGTAGGGCGTGTTCTTGATGGAGTGTTCCGTGTACTTTGAGGGCCAGAGCACGAAACCATCGTGGTGTTTGCAGGTGAGGATAAGGCCCTTCATACCCGCGTCTTTGGCCACACGCACCCACTGTTTCACATCGAGTTCGGTAGGGTTAAAGGTATCGAGCGATTCATCGCCATAGCCCCACTCTTTCCCGGTGAAGGTATTCATGGTGAAATGAAGAAAGCCATAGTATTCGAGCTCGTGCCAGGCGAGCTGACGCTCCGTCGGAACGGCCCCATAGGGCGCCGGGGGCTCGACGGCCTGGGTGGTGAGGGAAAGGACAACACATAAGGCGCATAACATTACACGAGACATCGAATCACTCCTGGGAATTGTAAAAGGGTCCAGGGGCGAGTTTAGCAGATTGGGGCTCGGCCGCCACAAATGGCTCGTACCCAATTACCCTCCCGCATGGGTGCCACCCTTACGCGGGGGAGCCTATAGGTGCGATTCAGCAAAGCAAGCCCGTTGCCAGCTGACAGCTCCCTTGGGATAATCAAGCCATGGGGAACACCCACACCCGTAAGGCCGTTCGTTCCTCACGTCCGTAAGGGTGGCACCCTTGAGGTTCGCCTTGCCACCTACATCGGCAGCTTGTATTTTCCCTGCATGGTGTAGAGGTTAATCAACGCCGCGTTAATCATCTCTTCGCCCGCGCCGAGGGGCACCCAACTGACGGTGGCATCGGCACCGTAGCCACCCACCGACGCCCCTTCAATCGTGGGAAAATACATGTGGTGTCCGTTGCAATAACCCACGAAGATGGCCTTCATATCCCAGGCCCGTTCTTTCAGACGCTTGGCGTGGTCGCAGAAGAATTCCCCCGAGCCACCCACGAGGGCCAGTTCGTCATTGATGAGAATCGTGGTGAGGTGGGGCGTGATCTTGTTGCCTTTCATGGGCGAAAAAGCCGCCGCGCCAAATTCGGGAAAGAAGGCGTCGGCCAGCAGTTTCTTCACGATGGCGTTGTCCACGGGAATGCGGGTGTCGTAGGGGAAGTCCTGGTCTTTGCCTTTGATCGACGGCTTTTCGGGCACGGTCGTCTCGATGGCCTTCGCAATCTTGATGACTTCGTCACCGAGTGCCGGGCCGAAGGTATCGATGGTGTTGGTGGTTTCGGTGGGCTTGCAGGAAAGGTCGCCCGCCGAGCCCTGGAGGAATCCCACGTTGGTGCCCAGTTCCTTTTCCACGTGGGTCATCATTTCGCCCGGCCACTCGGCGGAGAAGCGCAGGTCTTCCCCGGGAAACATGGTGGGGTGGGCAGAATAGTTGGTCATGAGGGCAATGATCTCCCCATCCAGATCATCGAATCGGATGACACTCAGCTCGGGGTCGGTGGGCTTGGGTTCAAATTTCTTATGGCGGTTACGGTTCATGTCCACATCCGCCGAGCCCCATCCGATGCGGGCATCCTGGGTGGCGGCCGCCGCTTCGTTGATGACGCCAATGAGCTTTTGCTCCAGGGTCGCTACATAGGCGACGGCGTCGTCAAACTTCCCCTTGCCCATCCCCTCTTCATCGCGAAGTTCGATCACGGGACCATGGTGGGTGTGGGAGCCGGAGAGCATGACGAAGTCGATGGCAGCGGCCGCCTTCACCGCCGCGCGGATACGGTCCATCATGTCGGCCTCGGGCGAACGGCCCAGGTCAAGGCCCACGAGGGCGAGTTTCTTATCTCCCGCCTCAATGACGACGGCTTTGGCATAGAGGGGATCGCGCACCCCCTGGGAAAGGGCGTCATGCCGTGCACCATAGCCCCACATGGGCATGGGAGCCGTGGGGGTGATGTCGACCTTGGCGAAACCGGCCTTGAAGGTATCCTCGGCGACGGCCTGGAAGGGCAGCAGGGAAAGCAGCACAACAGGAAGCAAACAAACAGCACGGACACGCATAGAGGAACCCTCTCGGTTGGCTTGGGACTGACTTGCTGTTGGACTGTCTCCTGGTTGGAGAAGTTTCACGGGGTAGCATGGGGATATACCTCGGGGTGCCCCCCTCAAGTAGAGGAGCGAAGCGGGGTCAGCTTGTGGGTGGCGTCGAGCATGAACCTGCGCACCAATGAATTTCGTGCCACGCGTGGACTGAGAACAAGGAAGTCCTAACCGGGGTATCACCCTCAGTCAAACAACCCGTCAAAATCACACCGCTCAAACACATCCAACGCCGTATGGGCACTGGCATTGAAGACCTGCCGTCCGTCGGCTTCGAAGGTCTCCCGGGCCAGGGTGTAGGCTGCTTCCTGGCGCGCCACATCGGGCACACCAATCTGGTCGCCCACCTGATAATAGGTATCGCTGAAATGGAGGCCCCGCACCTGGTCGATGTTCTCCTCGGTGATGGTGATTTTCCCCGGGGGAAACAGCTTGGGCAGTTCTCCGTAATCGTGGTCCAAGCCCACGATATAGACGGGGTTACACCCCAGGTGATAGGCGAGCTGGAGCATGATGTAGGTCACCGTGCTGCCCAGATGGACCACGCTGGCGAAGTCCCGGGAAAACTGGGGATACAGTTCTTCCCAGTAATAGCGCTGCCCCCGCATGCGCGGTGCGTTGAAAAAAATTGTCTGCCGGTCCGCCTTGAAGGCATAGGCGTTATAGAGGGCCGCCAGCTTGACAGGCCCCTTTACCTTACCCACGTCGTGACGGCGCAGTTCCAGTTGCTCGATGTCTTCGTAGAGCAAGTACGACGTATGAAAGCCCCAGTCGGGAAAGGCCGAATAAATCCCGTTGCAGCCCATGGTCAACTCACGGCGCAGCTTAGTCATGTCGAGCTGTTGAAGACTCGGCCCGTTGGCGATAATAAAACAGCGCCGGTCTTTCTGCTTGTCCCGCATGAGGGCCAGGCGCTGCTGACTGCCGGCCCGGTGGGTAAACTTAGGCAGCCCCCACGGACCCAACGTCATCCCCACCCGATCAAAATATTGGTGCCGCGCTTTCAGCAGGCGCCAGTATCCCAGGGGCAAGGCCGACGGGGGAAACTTGGGGGTCCAGGCCAGCATCAGGCCTCCGGCATTTCGAGGGGCGTCTCGGATACGATAAAGCCGTCTTCATCGGCGTAGAGATAGTGGCCCGGCTCAAAGGTGACGCCCGCAAAACGAACGACGACATTTCGATCGCCCAGTCCGCGTTTCTCGGTCTTGCAGGGGTGGGTACCCAGGGCCTTTACCCCCAGATCCATTTCCCCAATGTCGGCGGAGTCTCGGATGCACCCGTTAATCAGGATGCCCGACCAGCCATTCTTTACAGCCTTCGCGGCAAGCATGTCGCCCAACATGGCCCGACGCATGGAGCCACCGCCATCCACTACGAGCACCTTGCCCGCACCAGGCTCGCCCACTGCTTCGCGCACGAGGCTGTTATCCTCGAAGGCCTTAATCGTTTCGATAACCCCACAAAAAGGGGCCCGGCCACCAAAGTCGCCAAAGGGCTCTTCGCCCATTTGCACGGTCTCTGAAAAGTGATCACACAGGTCTGCTGTCTTAAAATCCATTGTCCTTCTCCATTTAAAACCACGGTGCCTGAGTGTATCAAGGTGCCGAAGACGGGCACAATACCGTATCATGACACCAAGTGGATTGATTTAAGCAGATGGGTCATAATCTCTAATGCGAGAGCTTCGACCGATATCCGATAGTGCTCCCCTCCTTGGAGGAGCTGGGGGTGGGTCAAGTCGCGAAGAACGCCACGAACCCACCCCTAACCCCTCCCAGGCGGGGACTTATTTGGCCGGTTAGCCGAATAAACCTGGCGAAATAAGTACCCTCAACTTTGGTTCACGCACTAGCAGAGCCGGGGACCTTCCCGCGCACCAAACGACGATTTTCTGTGGAGTCCCCTTCATGCCGCCGACTACATTCGAAAAGGACGGAGCGACCACCCGAGAGGATGTCCAGGCCCTGCTGAACCAGACACCCTTTCGCCCGGCGTGGTGGCTGCGCAACCAACACCTGCAGACCGTGTGGGGACCCCTCGTTCGACGACAGTCCCCGGTTGCCTACGAACGGGAACAATGGGAAACCCCCGATGGCGATCTACTGAGCCTCTATTTTCATCGTGGCGACTCGGAAAAACCCTGGGTCCTCCTCCTTCACGGGCTGGAGGGCACCATAAATTCGTTCTATATCACGGCCTTCAACCACGCCTTTCACCAACTCGGTTGGAATGTGGCCACCCTGATTTTCCGCTCCTGTGATGGGGCCATCAACAAGACCAACCGCATCTATCACATGGGCGAAACCACCGACCTCGACTGGGTCGTATCGCAACTCCCCGAGCGCCATGGCGTATCCCGACTCCACCTCGTCGGCGTATCACTGGGTGCCAACGTGTTGTGCAAGTGGCTCGGCGAGCAAGGCGATGGGGTTCCTGCTATCGTGGCATCGGCCGCGGCCATCTCGCCCCCCTTCCGGCCCGACATCGCCATCGACACCCTGGAAACCGCGCTTTTCGGGCTCTACGTAAAGCGGTTCTTGAAGACCCTGGTACCCAAGGCCTTGGAAAAGGAAAGGCAGTTTCCGGGAGCTATCGACGTGGACCGGGTCCAACACTGCACGAGTTTTCGTGACTTCGACACCGATGTAACCGCACGGCTCCATGGTTTTGACGATGCCATGGACTACTGGAAGAAGGTGGGGTGCGCCCAATTCCTGGCGGACATCCGGGTGCCCACCCTGCTGCTGACCTCGGAGGACGACCCCTTTAATCCGCCAGAGACCATACCCCGGGAAATTGCGGACACGTCGGAGTACCTCTATCCCCAATGGACGACGCGGGGAGGTCACGTGGGTTTTGTCGCAGGACGGTGGCCCTGGCAGGCTCACTACTGGTTGGAGCAGCAACTGCTGCGTTTCGCTCAGGCGATAGAAGAGCGGGGCGCGTCCGAAACGGGTTCCTGAAGGGCGGCCGGTTCTTTCATATAACGCAAGATCTCTTCGGCAATGCTCGGGGCGAAGGTCCCGTGTTTCTTCATAAACGCCGGGGAGTTGTGCCGGCCCGTGGGCACGGGGCGCAAATGCACTTCTGGAAACTCCGCCAGGTATTGAGCCTGCTCCACATCGGGCCACGCGGTGGCACCGTAAAACGCCGAGATTGCGGGACGGGGCGAAGCGTCGCGGTAGAGCCCCACGAAATCGGGGAACTGCTCAAACTCGGCGCGGCGCAAAATCTGCCGCACGGCCCAACCGGCCGTCACGGTCACGAGGAGAATCTCCAGGTAGCCCATGGGCTCGGTGAAAATCTTCTTGATATCAAAGATCGAACGGAGCACGCGGCGGGGACGGGTGTAAACATCAAACTCAAAGGGGGCCCCGAAGGTGATAATGTGTTCGAAGCCGCATTGAATACCAAAGTGGATGGCGGACGTACCACCAATGGAAGAGCCCAACGCAATATTGTGTCGAGAACCCAATTCGCCTTTGATGCGGTTAATTACTTCTTCGTAAAACGCGGTACCCCCCGGCTCGCCGTCGGGACGCACAAAGAATCCCGATCGCTGGCAATCACGGAGAAAGACGAAATTGGCTTCCACACCAATGGCCCGCAGCACTTTCTGAAATTCGAAGCGGGCCATGCCTGCATACAACACGTCGAGCCCCGCAAATACGAATACGGTGGTTTCCGCGCCATTGTCTTCCACACGCATGTAGTCCGCTTCTTCCAGGGCGCCGACCGGATTGGCGTCGAGCTGAAAGGTGCCCTCTGCCTCCATCTGGCGGGCCAGATCAGGCAGGAAGATACGGGTGCTAACGCGGAAAATCGTATTTACGATACCGTAGGCGCTCATCAGCCGGTCTTGTCTCCTACGTGGCTTGTAGACATGGCCTTATCATCTCCATCGGCGCTGCGACGGGGTTTGTACCAGAGTTCATGCACGGCCTTGGGATCCCGCAAGCAGGCCCGGAGAAACGTAATGGGGCGGGTGAAGATAGCCCAGTCTCCATATTCGTCAAACTTCCGTGACGATAGAATGACATGAGCATCCCGAATACTGCAATAGCGTTTTCCGCAGGTCTTGCCATAACGACGAAGCCGCTGGGCAAAGTCCATGTCTTCCGTCGCCAGGAAATCTTCGTTGAAACCACCAATGGCCGCGTAGGCCTCGGGCGTCGTATAGAAAAGGAACATGGAAACCCGCGAAAAAAGGAGGGAAGTCTTGATCAACAGGGTGTGGGTGAAAAAGATCCCCCAGGAATCCCGATCATAGCGGGCATTAACGACGCCGCCACCGATGTAGGCACCCGTTTCCATCTCGCGGTAGATAGCCACCAGCATATCTTCCGACATGCGGTTATCGGAGTCGCAAAACGCGATGTAACGCCCCGTGGCCGCCCGGGCGGCCGTATTGCGCACGGCAGAGATACTGCGTTTCTCCACGGGCACCACGATAGCACCCAATGAACGGGCCACATCCGCCGTATTGTCGGTGCTCATATTGTCGCCCACAATAATCTCGACGGGTAGCCCCAGTTTCACCTGGGCACGGTGGATGGCACCAATGGCCTCAGGGAGATAGGCCTCTTCGTTGTAGGCGGGGAGTATGACAGATATAGCGGGTTGCAACGGAAATTCCTCTCAGGATAAACGACTCCGAACCTACAGTACCTCCAGGAAAACGTTTCGTTACATCACGGCCCAACAGGCGCGCCGGTCTCCAACCCCTTACCGGCTAATGGCGGAGGTCGAAAACCGAAACCCAGCCATCCGTCTGCGGCACGGCCAGTTCCACCGCCCCATCACCATCCAAATCGGCCAAAATCGGATTCCCCATGGACTGGCCCGTCTGGATTCGCCAGCGTACCCAGGGCGCACCGTCGCGGTCACCAAGGGCAATCACCTCACCATGACTCGTTCCGAAAACGAACTCTTTCTGGCCATCCCCGTCCACATCACCGGAAATCACGTCGGAACAGGTGGCCTGTACCTCGAAGTCCCAGCGCAGGCTCCCGTCACGGGCATCCACCCAGGCAAAGCGGCCGTTCTGCCGCCCGAAGCCCATCCACCAGGATCCGTCTTCCGCCCTCAGGAAGGCTTCGTGACCGGCCCGATTCTCACCGGGCGCGGGAACGGCGTGCCAATAGGGCGTTGCGGCCAGCGACATGCCGCCCTGGAAGTAGTGGCCGCCCACCAGACAAACATCGGGCAGCCCGGAGGGCCGCGCCAACACGGCGGGGAAGGTATAGAGCCCCTGACTCGCCTGGTTAAAGATAGTCGGCGGGAAGTCGGGGCCACGGAGCAATTCCCCCGTGGGGCCGTCGGCCACGCAGTAGTAATCGGGGTTGGTGAAGATCAGGTCCTCAGTACCGTCTCCATTATAATCCCACGCCGCGGCATAATTCACGCTGGGCCCCCAATAGCGCTCATTACCTACCTCTCCTTTTTCCCAGAGAATACTGCCCGTCAGCCCGTCCATCCCCACACTCCGCACCACAGGCGTCCCCGCCCAGACATAGAGGTCCGGCGTCGTTTTTCCGGTCAAATGAATGGACCGGGTGTAGGCCTTGCGCGGTTGGGGCAGACCGCTGCGGCCGGCTTCGGGAAAGCGGGTCTCCCACACGACCCGGTTGTTCTGGCTGGGGGTGAGCACCGTTACCCGCGGCAGGGACGTGGGCGTAATCGTCGTGAGCGCCAGGTCGAGGGCCCCGTCGCCGTCAAAATCGGCCAAGGTGGGCAGGCTCGTAGAGCGGTAGCTCCCCCGCACGGCCAGCGTGTCGCCCGAAAGCTGGAGCACCGTCGCGGTGTCCCCCTGATACAGCAGCAACTCCTGTTTCCCATCCGCCGTGAGATCACCTGCCAGCAAAACGGGCATCTTCGGACCCACCTGGGCCGGAAGCGCACTGAAATCAGGCCCCGGCGCGGCGGGTGGCGTCGGCAAGACCGGGACGGGCAACACATCGTGGGGCCCATCCTCCGTGGCCCGCAGTTGCCGCAGGACCTTGTCCCCCAGGATCACTTCCATCCCTGACTTCTGCGCGGTGGCCCGGGGGTCTTCCCACCGTGGCGAGAGCTGCCCATCGGTCACGGCCAGCAGGACCGCCCCTTCCGTGCCCGACTGGGTGGGATCGGTGGAGCGGTTGGCGAGGATCTCCATGACCTGATCGTTTTCGACATCGCCTGTACGGGTGGCAATCACACCGGGAAAGCGGTATTGCAGTGTGCCATCCACCGCGTCATAGACCCGGGTCAACCAGGCATTCTCGTCTTCGCTGTTGTACATGGAGAGGATGATTTCGAGATCGCCATCCCCATCCACATCGGCATAGGGGGGCTCGGGCCAGGTCGTCACCACCTTACCCGTGGTCACGCTCTCCGCCCAACCCTGGTGCCACGCTTCTTCCATCACACCGTTGTTGTTCAGCAACACCTCGTGATGTTGCGAAAAGTTCGCGATGCACAGAAAGTCTTCCCGACCGTCACTATTCAGATCCACGAATCGGGTGTACCCATAGCTGCGCACATTGGCCGGACTCGTGTCCCATTTCGCGAAATGCTTCATCGCCCCCGTAACCGCATCCAGGAACCAGGCCCGGCTGTGGGTCTGAATCACCAATTCCTCCACAGCATCCCCATCGAGGTCCGTCTGATGAAAGGTCGGAAAACAGGTGTACTCGTGAAAATCATAGCGCCATTGGGCCTGCGGCGCACCGGCTTCATCGAAGGCAAACAAGGTGCAGTACCCATTCTTCGGGTCGGGCGGATACCCCATCATGACCACGAAAATCTGCTGGTCGCTCCGTCCGGGAAGATAGTTGCCCGCGTAGAGATACCAGCCATAGGACATGGGCTCCACATCGTAACGCCATCGGAGCGCACCCGTTTCCAAATCCACCAACACGGCCGCAGCATAGGGCATGGTGGGCCGTCCGGCCTGCAGGAGAATCTCCTGTTTGCCATCGCCATCCAGATCGCCGAGGCGCACCAGGGTCTCATAGTTCAGGCCAGCGGGGTGGGAAGACCAGCGGGTAGAGCCATCCTGGTTGTAACAAAAAAGCGCTCCGGCCACGAGGCACAGGGCAACATTCTCGCTATCAATTTTTGTCACCGTAGGCGTCGCCGTCCCCCGCCCCAAATCATAGCGCGCCACGGGCTCCGGTGCTTCCGTCATGGTACCGGCCATGGGTTGGAAACCCGTAAGCTGGGCGTTCTGCCGGGGCTCGGGCCAACTGCCGGGAGGTGCGGCGACGGGGGCGGGATGGATGAGCACAACGACCACGGAACACAGCAAGAGACATCGCTTCCAATGGGGGCTAAATCCTATCGAGCATCCTCGCATGAACGACTTCCTTCAAAATGAAATCAGCGACCATAGGGCGGACGGCAAAATGCGCCGACCGCCTTCAAAAGGACGCGCTAATCGTGCCGCGCGATCCCGAGGTACGAGGGTTCGTGCGATTGCCCCCGTGCGGTGGGTTCCGTCACCTACGACAGCGCACGAACCCGTCAGGACTCGTTGATACTCGCCTTTTGGGATCGCGCGGCACGACCGAGCGTTACTTTCACTACAATCTCCATCACCCCCTATAAAGTCAAGGGTGCCACCCTTACGCGGAGGAGCTTACGGGTGTAGGGTCCCCGTGTAGGTCCCGCACCCGTAAAGCCGCTCGTGCCTCGCGTCTGTAAGGGTTGAAAACGCGCCGTAGGCGGGTGGCACCCCGTAGGTTCATTTCCGAATGTCCTGTCCCTCTCCTTAAATCGCCCCTCAATCCAGCGCAATTTTCGCCAGGTAAATCGACGTCTTCCCTTCGTGGGAGGCGTAGTAGGACATCCAGAGCTGGCCGTCGTGCCAGGCAAATCCGGGATAGCTCGTGTCGCCGCCACTGGGGAATTCCAATACCTTTTCCAAGGAGGTGGCCGTCATCTTTGAAAGCACCGTCTTCGCCCCGCCCGGATAAAAACGGTGGCCCGCCCAAAGGGAACCATCTTCCGCCTGGACGAAATTGGGACCGCCCGTCTGAAGGCCCGTTTCATTCCACGTCCAATCCACATAGGGGGCCGGGCTCGTGCCAATCCACGCCATCTTATTATCCGCTTCACGGCGCACGAGGGCCATCATGGTGCCATCGGGCAGGAAACGGAGCGTGGTTTCATTGGGACGGCCGGTCACATCAAGGAGGGTGCGAATCTTGTAGTTTTCGCCATCATCGCTCACATAGAGGCGGAGGTGCCACTCGTCCTCTTTGCCGATGCGATTGTCGTAGGAAACACCCCAGGCCTGGCCATCGTGCCACGTGACCCGCCAGAGCCAATCGCTGTCGCCACAGATTTTTTTGGGTGCCGTGTAGGTCGTTCCATCAGAGGAAAAGGAAACCCGGGGCTGTCGTCCCAACAACTCCATCCCGTTATACAGGGAACCGCCCATATTCACCATGAGGCGATCATCCGGCGTGATGCTCAGTTTCGGGTCCCGGAGATCGATACCGTCTTCCTCGAGCAGACCGCAGGATTCCCATTTCGTCCCGTCTGTGGAGCGGATAATGCGAATGAGCCCGTTCTTCCCCTCATGGTTTTCGGACTCGCGGAAGGTGCAATACCAATAGCCCTTCCATTGAAGAAGATCGGTAAAGGCATTGTGTTCGCTCTGGTCCCAGATTTTTTCGACCGAAAGGATGCGGGGTGCGGCGGAAGCGGAAAGGGTGGTCAAGAGCAGCGCGGCTACAACGGCCATACCGCGCAAACAGAGAAAGCGCATGGGGAAATTCCTTGTGACGTAACGAAACCGCGATGTGCGGTTTTCAAGAGTCCCCCATTGTGCCACGCCGCCCCCCCATATTCCACGCGCGGGACGGTCATCTCTCCCGCCCCAGCCGGGAAGGGTCGTAGATGCGCCGCTGGCGTAGACTATAACGGCGGTATATCACGACTCGTAGGGCGGAGCCTCTTCTGATACCGCCCGGGCCGGAATCCTTCGCGGCTCAAAATTAACATACGTTCGACCCGACTTCCGTTCCAGTTCCTTATACGCTTCGAAGATTCTTTCCAGGTCATTGTCATAAGCCGCCGCATGTGCTTGGCGATGCTTCCTGAGCTCTGCTACGTACGGGTCAACAATCATTCTGATCACCTCCGAGGTTTTCGGGAGAACAGATTATGGGGCATCGAACGCCGCACGCTTCGACGGCAATCGCTATCAGATTCTTCTGTTCCGCGTTGTTTATGTGTATGAAATTCCAAGTCGACGCCGACTCTGAAGGCTGTCACCCCGACCCGCCACGTCGAGAACCATCACAGAGACAAACAGTTCGAATCGGCCGCGATGATTTTCCCACCACTCGTGGGTCTCGGCCTGTCTCCCTGCAAATATAACATCTCGACTGGTCCGCGCCGCGAGGTAACTTATTACTGAGGTCTCAGTATAGACCTTTGGTTTCATCGTAATCGTCCTCCAAGACGCATGTTGTAAACCCATATCCTGATAGTATCGAAAACCCCTTCGGTAGAAAACACCTAAGAATCGCCCACGAATACCATCGCTGCGATGCCGTCCCATCATCGCCCCGCCCCCGTCACTCAACAGGCACATCAAACACCATGGGGACCGGCTGTCCCGTCTGCCCAACCCGAAGCACCGCTTTGTCCTGGCCATCCTTGCCGCTGCCATAGAAGAATCGCGCCTTGGCGGGAAGGGGCGTCGCGAATTGCAGCACCACCGTCTTCCCCGCCACACGCACCGCGCTGATGTTGTTGTCGCCCAGCGAACCCTCGGCCGTCACGACGCGAAAACCCATGGGCCGTGTCGCCATCTCACCGCGCCAGTCAGAGACGGTCAATTCACAATCGTAGGTGAGTTGGATTTCCCTATCCGACGTCCGCTTCACCGAGAGCAGCTGAACCAAGGGGCGCGGCGACGTCGTGTAGAAGGCGCTGCGAATCGCATAGGTCCAACGACCCGCGAAAACGCGCACGTTGTCCGCCTCGCGATAGTGAACCCCGTCGGTTGGAAAAATGTCGTAGGTAACGGCGCCGGGCAGGGCGTAGGGACTCTCGGACCAGCTCTCCTGCTGGGCACGACGGACCCCATCGTTCCGCTCCCGCTCATCCAGGAGATTGGTAATTTGCCCAACAAGAACCGGTACCCCCAGTGCCTCGTGGAAGTCGGAAAGCATGGCCATGAGGTTTTCTTTGTATAGCCCATAATCCCCCAACACGGAAAACTGGTTGTAGTGGGTGATGTCGTTTTCGCCCTGATAATACAAGACCGCCTTGACGCCCATGCCCCCATCCGTCGCCTCCCGCAAGATGGTCAGGGCCCGCTCAAAATAGCTTTCGCCCTTCCGCCATTGACGGACCACCGTGCTCCCCGCCGCCCCTTGGACGAAGCCCATGGGGATTTTCTGCTCGGGAATCAACGCGTTCAAAACGAGGGGCCAGGGAGAAGCGTGTTTGCCCCCGCTGTCCGAGGGGTCGTCGCCTTTGGACCACTGCCCCTCGCGGAATTTCGCACCCACGAAGGGGTTGGTCTCTGCCAGCGTGACGTTCACGCTGCCCCGTCCGTCCGCATTGGACTGTCCGGTGACCAGAAAAAGATCGCCCACCGCGACAGGCGCGACCACGGCGACCGAGTCGGGTTCCGCCACGCTACGGACCTCAAGTGTGCCCTGACCGGTGTGGCCCACAATCGTGCCCGAGAATTTTCCGTCCGCGGCTGCTTCCGAAAGGGCCTGCCAGGGTCCGCCATTGAAACGCGCCTCGACCGTCGCGGTCTCCGCAACGTCCGACACGGTTCCGCGGATGCGCAGGGCAGCCGTGTCGTCGGCGTCCCGTTGGTAGAGAACATGGTCCTTGGGGTAGTCGACCACGATGGTGGCGGCGGAAAGATTGGCGGCGAAGCAAAGTATGCCCGCGACGATGAAGATGTTGATGGAGATTCGAATCATTGGGGGAGCGGGCCTTGTCTATGGGTAGGACTTGTGGACGCTTCGTGTTCATACAGAAAGGTATGGCCGACGGGCCTGCTTGTTGTAGTCGACCCGGTGTCCAGGTGTCAAACCCTTTGACACCCTGCATTTTGGGAGTGTCATCTCTCCCGCCCCAGGCGGGAAAGGGACTGTACCGGCAGTATGTCGCGACCAAGGGACGGTATCGCGCGCAAAATTTGCCGAACAATTCTGATCCCCCCCGTGCGACAAACGCGATGGCACAGCGGGCAAAGACACGACAACGCGCGTTCCTGTCCCGGCGGGGCAAGGAAGCCAGCCCAAACTAAGCCACATTACCCAAGGCATACCACAAAGCGGCCACCCAGGCTCCCTCGCTATTCCACCGGGACAGGAACGCAGCCCAAGCCATCTACGCCAATCCAAGTAAACGTTTTTTCCATCAAAGCCTACCCCTCCAGGTGACGGCTCCATCGCTGCGATACCGTCCCGTGGTCGTGACGTATTGCCAGTACGTTCCCAGTTGAAGCGCCCCGCGCCGTCACTTACACTATAGGGTATAGGCCGAGTCCCCACATTCAGGAGTACCCAATCCCCATCATGACCATGCAGCACTTCGACGGCACGGACCAGTATTATCTCGACCCGGAGCTCAAATCTATCGTCAACATTGCCCTGACCATGGAAAAACCCCTCCTCCTCACCGGGGAAGCGGGCACGGGTAAGACCCAGCTCGCCATGGAAGTGGCCAAGGCCATGGGCATGGAAGTGGAACTCCTCCGCTGTAAATCGACCATCAAGGGCGAGGAAGCCTGCTACACACAGGACACGGTCCTCCGGCTCAACGACGCGCGCTTTGGTCCTGGTGAGTCGGGTCGGAATGTGGAGAACTTTTACGATTACGTTATCTGGGGCCCCATCGGGCGGGCCTTCCGTGCCAATAAGAAGGTGGTTCTCCTCCTCGATGAGGTGGATAAAACGGAATCGGACGTGCAGGACAACCTGCTGGATATCCTGGAAGACTGCCAGTTCACCATCCGCGAAGTGAACGACACCATCAAGGCGGACATCCGCCCCGCGATTTTCATTACGTCCAACGCCAAGCGGGAACTCTCCGACCCCTTCTTGCGCCGGTGCTATTGCCACCACATTGCCTTCCCCTCGCGGGAGGACATGCGGGAGATCGTCAACCTCCACTACCCGGAGACGAGTCCCAAATTGCTGGAAGCGGCACTGAACATCTTTTATGAACTCCGCGAGCGGGGATTTGAGAAGCCCCCGGCGACGAGCGAACTGCTGGACTGGATTGGCGCATTGGAAGCGACCAATCAGATTCCCACCCCCGAGATGCCGCCCCTTACGGGAGCCCTGCTCAAGCGAGCCGGGGATATCCTCCGCTATCGGGGGGGGAAGTCTTCCGGCGGCAACCGCTACTGATGCAGAGAATACCAACAGGGGGTTGGGCATTCCTGCCCGACACAACGAGAACGCAGAACTTGAAGTCCACTACCGATACACGTTGCCCACCAGCCACCACGAAATTTCCCTCCTGGGAGAGTCAACGATGCGCCGTGGCGGAGTTCGGGGTGGGTAAGCGACACCTCGAAGACGCGACCCACCCCCGACCCCTCCGAGGAGGGGAGTATGCCGTGCGCACCTTACACCCGAAGTCGCTGGCACACCCGCCATCGGGGCAGTCGATGAGCACGCTCAACGCCAACCGCCGCGATCAGATGAAGGTCCACCATGCTTAAGGTCTCCCCCGAATTCAGCAACGTCCTCTTTATGGACTTCGTCTATCTCCTCCGGGAATATGGCGTACCCGTCAGCCCCAAGGACCTGCTGGAATTGAACGATGGCCTCGAGAAAGGCATCGTCGAAAGCCTGGACGACCTCTTCGTCTTTTCCCGGTTGGTCTTTGTGCGGAAAGTGGACCACATGGACGCCTTCGAGCGGGCCTTCTGTTTCTACTTTTACGATATCGACATCCCCGCCGTGGCGGAGGGAGACTTTGCCCTCTTCAACACCAAGCAATTCCGCGAGTGGCTACAGCAGCAAATCGCCGACGGGAAAATTCCCAAAAAGGCCATCTGGCACTACGACCCCGAAGAACTCATGCAGAAGTTCTGGGAGACGGTCAAAGAGCAGATGGAGGCCCATAGCGGTGGCAGCAAGTGGATCGGCCAGCGCGGCAACTCCCCCTTCGGGCACAGTGGCAACTCGGAAAACGGCATCCGGGTCCATGGTGCGTCCAAGAATAGAAGCGCCCTGAAAGTCATCGGTGACCGACGCTATGTGGAGTATTCGGACAAACAGCAACTGCGCGCCGAAAACCTGCGCCAGGCCCTCGAAACCATGAAGCACATGAAAAACGAGGGGCCCCGCGACCTGCTGAACCTGGACGACACCATCCGCAACACCGCGCGGAACGGCGGGGAAATCGACCTCTGCTTCGAGCACGATCTTCGCGACAAAATCAGCGTCCTCCTTCTTATCGATAATGGCGGCTATTCCATGACGCCTTTCGTGGAAATCACCCGGCTCCTCTTCACCAAGCTCCACGAGCGATTCGAAGATCTTCAGATCTACTATTTCCACAACACCATTTATGAAAACGTGTGGACCGATTACCGTCGCCTCCGCGCCTACCCCACCGAGCAACTCCTCCAACGCCGCAATGACACCCGCGTCGTGATTCTCGGAGATGCCTCCATGGCCCCCGAAGAGCTCCTCACCCACGGTGGCGCCATCAGCAACTACGGCGGCAGCCACCAGAAGCCCAGTCTCTACTGGCTCAACCGCTTCGCCGACCGCTTCCCCCACACCTGCTGGCTCAACCCCCTCTCCAAAGACACCTGGGCCGATACCTACGGCTACTACACCCTCAATCAGATTCGCGACATCTTCCACATGGAAGACATGACCCTGGGCGGCATCAAGGGTATGGTGGACTTCCTGAGCGAGAAGTGACGAAGCAGTTGACAGTCGATAGTTGATAACGGCACGCTCCGTTTCACCAGCCGCACCGTTCGCACGATGATGACACGGATAAAACACCGACAAGAATTGGCCATAATTGAGTAAGTGCGTTTCGACTCAGCCCTCGATCTTCATGGTTGGACTCACCACAACTTACATACAACCTGTTATGAGACAGGTATTTAATCCCAAGCGACTCAACGTGGAACGCATCTTGCGGCTCCTGCTGGAAAATATCATCCCCAACCAAACAAGGGAGTCATTAATCATGAAGATCAATCGACTGCTGGCCGCAGCAACGCTCGTGCTGGCTACAGGATTCGCCCAAGCCGATATCATCTACGACAACGGCACTCCCAACGAGTCCAGCGGCAACTTCTCCGATACCGGGTTTCCAAATCTCGTGGTCGATGACTTCATTCTTGCTCCCGGAAGCAATGTCATTACCGATATCCACTGGTTCGGCCTCTATGCTGGCGGTAGTGTCCTGCCCGACGACAATTTCACGGTCTCCATCTTCGAGAGCACCGGGGGCACACCCGACGGAAGTGCACTCTACGAATTCAATGTAGGGGCGGCGGTGAATCGTTCGACGTCCGGATACAAGTTGGGCGGTGCGATTGATATCTACTCCTACGAGATAGATATTGCCCCCATCACCCTTAGCGCGAACACGACGTACTTCCTCGGGATCGGGAACGACACCCCCTTATTCCTGTCCGATTGGGTATGGGCCGCTAGCGTATCCGGCGGCGGATCTTCATTCGAGGATTTAGGTTCGCCTGGCACGTGGAATGGGTTGGGCAATGAATTCGCCTTTTCTCTGACCAATGACAACCTCAATCAACCCGTGCCAGAACCTGCTACGATGAGCTTGCTGGGCATGGGACTTGCCGGCCTGGCACTTCGGACACGTCGTCGGAAGCGCAACGCGTAACACGCGCCACACATCTATCAAGCAGCCTTCGATTCGAGAACGAGTCGGGGGCTGTTTTTCGTTTCCGCACCTGGGAATGTCGATTTCCAACAAGCCGCAGGCGCAGCGGGGCCACCAGAAATCCAGCCTCTTCTGTCTCGCCCACCTGGCGGTCACTTCCCCCACTACTACCGGCTTCCCCCCGCATGGACTTGCCCCTGGAAGAGCAGAACTGGACCCGCTTCCCCCTGTTCGCGACTCCACGTATGGAACCCTGCGTTTGAAATGGATGTTACACACCGTGGCAGGTGGGCAATCGGATTTACAGGACCACGCCAACATGTTAGTATGTGAGTTCTGGAGCTCAGGAGGGTAACTGCACCCCACCTTTGCACTCATGGAGTCTGGCTGTAACCTACCATGCGGTTCCTGAAAGTCCGACAGCGGACCATCGGGAGTGGCTGCCGAGTATGCCTGCATGCTGTTTAACTCGCTTGCATTTGTGGTCTTTTTTTCAATTGTATTGCCCCTGTACTACAGCCTGTCTCACCGGTGGCAGAATCGTTTTCTGGTCGTAGCAAGTTACGTGTTTTACGGCTATTGGGATTGGCGCTTTCTCGCCCTCCTCGCCCTCTCCACGGTGACCGACTTTTTCGTCGCGCGACGTCTGGAATCTGCAGACAAAGAGCGGACCCGTCGCGCTCTTTTGCTGACAAGCCTGTTCGTCAATTTGGGCATCCTCTTTTTCTTCAAGTACTACGATTTCTTTGTCGATTCGGCCATCGCGGTGCTGTCACAGGTGGGCCTGGAACCCAACGCACCCTTGCTGCAGGTGATCCTGCCGGTCGGCATCTCCTTCTACACCTTTCAAACCCTGGCCTACACGATTGACGTGTACCGGAAGAAGCAACGCGCCACGTCCGACTTTACCGCCTTCGCCTTGTATGTGGCCTATTTTCCGCAACTCGTCGCCGGCCCCATCGAGCGGGCATCCCGACTCCTCCCCCAGATACAGCGGCCACGCCGCGTATCCGCCGAAGCGCTCCAGTCCGGCGCCCAACTTATTCTCTGGGGCTTCGTAAAAAAAGTGGTCGTGGCAGACGGCCTGGCTCCCTATGTGGAGCGCTGCTTTGCCCACCCGGAAAGTTTCAGCTCGGGCGCGTTGTTGCTGGGCGTCTATGCCTTTGCCTTTCAGATCTACAGCGACTTCTCCGGCTACACCGATATCGCCCGGGGCGTAAGCCGTCTGATGGGGATCGAATTGATGGAGAACTTCCGCCAACCCTATTGGTCCCGCAACATCACGGAATTCTGGCGCCGCTGGCATATCTCTCTCTCCTCCTGGCTCCGTGACTACCTGTATATACCGCTGGGTGGCAATCGAAATGGACGGGGGAGGCAGTATGTCAACCTGCTGCTGACCATGCTGCTCGGCGGACTCTGGCATGGTGCCGCGTGGACCTTCGTCATTTGGGGCGCACTCCATGGGGGCTTTCTCGCCCTCCACAAGATTTGGACGCAAGGCAAAAAAATCGGGATAGAAGGTGTACCCGACGGTCCGGGGGCCTGGGTCCTCTTTATTGGCAAGGCCATTGCCACTTTCCATCTGGTCTGCCTGACGTGGATATTCTTCCGCGCGGAATCAATATACGACGCGCAGGACTATCTTTTCGCCATTGTGGGACTCCTCTTCTCCCTGGATTTTTCCATCGGTCCGGCCCTGCGGGGCCTGCCGCAAACCCTGTTGCTGACAGGTGGGCTGGTCGTCCTGCTCGACGCCATCTGTTGGCGGAACGGCAACGAACTGCCGGTGGCTCATACAACCCCGGTGTGGGTGCGGACGATGCTGTACGCCATCGCCCTGCTCCTTCTGTCCTTTGCGAGGGAACCTTCCAGTGATACGTTCATCTATTTTCAGTTTTGATACGCTCGAGGTACGTCCCCGGCTCACGGCCCCGGTATGGGGAGCCCTCGCAATTCTGGTGGTCGCACGGCTCGGCCTGCTGACCCAGCCCGATGCCTTCTTGACCGTGACCGAGCTCGGTTCGCAAGACCAATATGTCGGGATTGAAGCCCATCACCGCCTCGCAGCCAATCCGTCCCCCAACGTGATCATTGCGGGAACCTCCCGATTGAGTGGCCTGCCCATGGATTGCCTTGCCACGGAACTGGGGGTACCCGAGAAGGCGATCGCCAACTACTCCCGCGCAGGCAATACCTTTTGGCGCGTCCTCGCGTTGCTTCGGCGCAACCCCGATGCCCTCCAAAACCTGGATCTACTGGTCATGGACGTACTCCCCTTCCAATACTATCAGGGCCCGCTCTTCGCGGAAACCAACCCCCTGTTTCTCGCGCTGGCCACCGTCGAGGAACGCACGCGGGTCGAGAAAGCCGGGGACCAACTCCTCGTGTGGTCCGATACGGTATACCCCTGGGTGAGCGAGCGACGACGCATTATCGGATGGTGGGATCGGTTTTCCCGTCTCGCAGGCACGCCGGAAGCCGCCTATGAAGCCTACCTCACCACGCCCCGGCCCAATGCCGTGGTCCATGGCGCCCGCGTCGGGCGCAGCGCAGAACGCACGAAAGCCTACATGATGCGCTGTTATGCCCCGGGAGACCGACCGTCACCGATACAAGCCGCTGCCCTTAAGGACCTGCAGGCGCTGCTTCCCGAGGACACCCGCCTGGTATTGACCTGGCTTCCGGTTCGCGAAGATTTCCGCCAGCACTTACAGGCCCCTGAGCATGGCTTTGTCATGCTGCAAGCGGACCTGCAGTCTCGCGTACCCCAAGCGGAGATGATCTGGGCGACCCAGGCCGCTCAGTGGGAGCTGGGTGAAAGCGACTTCACCGACGTGGTCCACTTTTCAGAGACCGGCTTTCAAAAAGTGTGTCACGGGCTGGGGAACGCGCTATCCCCCCTGTTGCCGGCGCCCCAGACGCCCGTCCGGCCCTAGCTGGCAAGCATCCCAGCAAGATCAGAACAGGTCAAATTTGCATAACATTTCATATAAAATGACCACTTATTATTTTAACCGCCCCTATGTCGCAAGATGTTACTCATCGATGACCTATTAATTCCCCTTGAATTGTCGTGCAGTCCATGGAAATACAGGACAAACCTCTCCTAAACCGTTGTGTATAAGATACTTAACCTCAGAACTCCTTCTTGGGCATGGTACTGGCTCTATACACCCAGTCCTACTACCCCTAAACATCCCACCAAATGAAGGAGCTCACAATGAACAGAATTCTCGGCCTCATACTCGGAATCGCCATTGCGTTCGCGGGCACCACCCAGGCAGACGTAATCTTTGACAATGGCGCACCCGACTTCACATCGGGCCTCTTCTCTGATCCGGGATACCCCCAGTTTCTCGTAGAGAACTTTACGCTGGACGCGGGTAGCAATACGATTACAGACATCCATTGGTGGGGGGGCTACGCCTTTACCAACGCGCTTCCGGCAGACGACTTCACCATCTCTATTTACGAGCAAGTTGGCACTAACCCCGCAGATACTGCGTTCTTGGATATCGCGGTCGGTGCCGCAACACGGGTCGACTCGGGTTCCGATCTGGGGGGCTTCGACATCTACGAATACTCCGTCGACATCGCACCGGTCGTTCTGTCTGCCAACACAACCTACTACCTCAGCATCGTCAACGACACCGCCCTGTCGACCGACAATTGGTTCTGGGCGACAAGCGGTGTCGGTAATAGCGAAGACCTTTTCTTTCGCACCAACCCGAGCGACTCGTGGATATTGGATGGTTCCGGTGCCGGCTACGAGTTGGCCTTTAACCTGACCAATGACAACCAGCAACAGCCTGTTCCCGAACCGGCGACCTTGAGTCTCCTCGGAATGGGAATCGCGGGTCTGGCCTTCCGCCGCCGGAAGCAACTGGCCTGAGCAACCCTTTCAGACATTGACGTTCCCGCCCCCAACACCTGCCGTGTTGGGGGCGCTTTTCATGGAGGGGGCAACGATGGCGGCAAGCACCAGAAACCCAGCCTCTACTGGCTCACCCGACGTGCCGCCCCACCTGGCTGGCTCAATCCCCTCTCCGAAGACACCGGGGCCGAAGTCGTGTAACGCAAGTTCTGCAATTGGCTGATGTTTCTGGTCTCTCTTGTTTATACAGTTCCTCCCTCCTCCGGAGGAGGGAGGAACTGTACCAGGGTTGTGTTTTTCAGTTTTTTTCTTT
>JAXMOL010000058.1:0-45767 GCA_034669905.1 Candidatus Hydrogenedentota bacterium | reverse complement strand
CGGTGCAGTCCCCAGTGACGTCGTGGATCGGAGGGGGACAGCCCCGACTTCCGCGTGGCGTGGTTACTGTGAGGTGATAGGGTTCGCCAAGACGACTCTTTTGCTGCGGTAGGGTGAACTGTGTCGGTGCAGTCCCCGGTGCCGTCCCCCTTTACGCCAGCCCCTTTCCTTGCTACCATGGGCTCATGCCAAGGACAGCGCGGATAGTGCTTCCGGGGGTTGCGCATCATATCACCCAGCGGGGCAACAAGAAGGAGCCGGTATTCTTTGACGAGCAGGATCGGCGGGAGTATTTGTGTCTCCTGAAGGAAAAATCCAAGGATCATGGTCTTCGTATCATCGCCTATTGTCTTATGACCAACCACGTCCATTTGGTCGCTGTGCCTGCGCGGGAAGACTCCCTGGCCAAGGGTGTGGGCGAGACCAACCTTAGATACACCGCACACGTTAAACGGGTCCACGAGCACCATGGGCACCTATGGCAGAGTAGATTTTACTCTTGCCCCATGGATGAAGAACATACACTTAACGCGTTGGCTTATGTGGAGGTGAACCCGGTCCGCGCGGGGATGGTTGAGCATGCTTGGGAATATCCGTGGTCTAGTGCGTCGGCTCACTGCAGCGAGCGGGTGGCGGACAAATTGCTGAATTTGACCCGTTGGCGGAGTCACTTTGGGGTGGAGGAATGGCAGCAGACGCTTTGTGGCGCAGTGAGTGATGATGTCATGGCAGAAAAGATACGTGCCCACACGCGGAGAGGGCGTCCGCTGGGAAAGCAGGCCTACTTTCAGCGGAAGATGGCACAGAAATAGCGCGTGGACGCATCGCGGGGACTGCACCGACGTTACGTCTCGGTTGTGGTAATGTTACGTTTTGGCGGAACGGGTCTCGTGGGAGAGCGTGGAAATCGTGTTAGTCGGGGCTGTCCCCGGTGACGTCGTGATCGGAGGGGGACAGCCCCGACTTCCGCGTGGCGTGGTTACTGTGAGGTGATAGGGTTCGCCAAGACGACTCTTTTGCTGCGGTAGGGCGAACTGTGTCGGTGCAGTCCCCGGTGACGTCGTGATCGGAGGGGGACAGCCCCGACTTCCGCGTGGTGTGGTTACTGGGGGGGATAGGGTTCGCCAGGACGACTATCGCCCTGTGCAGGGCGAACGGCGTCGGTGCAGTCCCCAAGTCTACGACGTCGGTGCAGTTCCCGATTCGTGCAGGGCGACGACCGCTGCCCGTACTTTTTCCGCGAGGGCTTTGCGGTCGCCTTCGGCTTTGATGGGCGCGCCAAACTGAATGGTGCAGTGGATGCCCCGGAAGCCCAGAAAGCGAAAGACATGGGGCCCCATGGGGTGGTCGCGCCAGTAGGCGAGGTCATTGTCCCGGTCGATGGCGGGATCGTCGGCGTGCCAGGTGATACAGACGGGCACGACATCGACGCCTCCGTCGAGGGCGGGCTGGAGGAGGGGACCCCGAAAGGGGAGAATGTCGGTTCCGCCGGACGTGGTGCCTTCGAGGAAGACACAGACGTTATAGCCGTCCTGGATACGCTGGGCGATGGCCAGGTTGGTCTCTCGAAGACACCGGATATCGTCCCGGTCGACCGTGAGGTTGCGGGAGAACTTGAAGAGCCAGTTGAAGAGGGGCCATTTCAGTACGTCGGCTTTGGACACAAACCACACCCTGGTGGCCGTTGGGAGCGCGCAGATATCGGCGTAGGTGGTGTGATTGGGTGCGATGAAGGAGCCTCTGGCGGGGGGATCACCGATCACCTTGACATCGATCTCGATAGCCCGGGCCATGGCGGAGAGCCAGTCCTGGGTGCCCTGATAGAGCAAGTCGGTACGCTCTTTTTCGGTCTTGTAGCGAAACTGGCCGAAGTAGTAGGGCGGAACCACGCGGGCAGTGCCCCAGAGCATGCGCACGATGCGCCGAATAGAAAGCCACCTGCTGGAGGTGGCGCGGGGTTTGGAGGGGGTGGGGTGTTCAGAATCAGGGGGCGATACGGTCACTTCAATAAATCCAACTGAGACAATTTTACCTGTCTGCCGTCCATAAAGGTCAGGAAATCGACGGTGCCAAACTCCTGATCCAAGGCCGGCTCTGAAATGATGTGGGCGCAGAGCAAGAGATAGATGCGGAAGAGCTTGGGGAGCTTGAGTGCCGGACCCAAATCGGCCGCATCCAGTCGTGCTTCGCTCCCACAACTATAATCGGGGTGAGCCCTTAGATACAACTCAGGGTGCATATAATTCTTCTCTCGGAGGGTCTTGAGGGCCCGCCAACCGTCGTCAGGGTCCGTCGTTGTGATGGAGCAGCAACCCATGAGGTAGTAAAGCTTGTGGAGATTCATAAAATGGCCGAGGCCTGCCCAAAGGGTGAGAAGGGCATCCATGGCACGGTGTTCTTTCGCCAGACAGGCGCGGCCCAATTCGACGGTCTCGTTCAGGTAGGGGTCCAGGGGGGCGGTGTCATATTCCTGGGCGGAATAGAGGCCCCGATGGGCCAGCGCGTGGGGTGCGGATTGGATGCGATAGGTGCCCACGATCTGCTGCGTCGTAGCGCGGAGCAGAACCAAGTGGGTCATCTGCGCGTCGAAGGGATCCTGGTCAAGTCCGGAGAGGGCTCCTTCGGCAAGGCCCTCGCCCAACTCCACATTAAAGACCAGATAGCGGAGGCGTAAGACCTGTTCAATGGCCGCGGGGGATACGGCGTATCCCACCTGGTATTTTCCGGCAGGAATATCAGGAATAAGCAGTACATCGGCGTCGGGCGCGTTCCCGTAGAGCTCCTGCTTTTGCCGAAAAGGGACCGCCTTGAGGCGCGGATGCGTCGAAAGCATGGTATCCATGGTCAATTCCTCATCCACCCCGAATTAACGGGTGATTGGATATTCCCGCGCCATCCGTCGATAGGCCCGACAATCGCTTAATAGCCGCAGGGGCCCGATTGCTGAAAAGCCGCGACGCCGGTTCTGGGCACCGATTTCAAACAGTATAGTAAATTGCTGGAATAATGTCTTGTAGGCATCACGCAGGCGGGCGTCCCCATCCCATATATGGGTGGATTCGGCCCCGGCTCCGTTGATTTCGACAATCTGGAAGTGCTCCCCGGACTTGAAGCTCCCTTCGTCTCGAAAACGGATGTCGAAGCGGCCGAAGTAAAACTCTGGCAGGGCCCGGGCAATAACGTCGATACGGTCTTCCAGTGCAGGAGTCAATAGATTGCGTCCATCCTTAAAGATGGCGCCCCCCGCATGGGAACCAGAGAAGACCAGCGACACCACCTCCCCTTGGGGAATCACCTCACCCAAGCGGTCGGCGTGACGGGGAAAGTAGATGTGGGTGAGCAACCGCGCGCGCGGGTCCGCTTCAATAAGCTGGGCCAGGGTCTGTTGGCCGTCACCCGTTACCGTTGGAAAGTATTTTCGGGTAACGGAGAAGATTTGCCCACGGGATGCGTCGGGCATTCGGTAGTAGAGGATACCCGCTTCGTTCTCATAGGGGACCCGCTGCTGCAACTGCATATCGTGATGAAGGGGGAAGGCCTGCAAATAGGCCGCCAATTCCTCCCTGGAGTTCACTGGCTGCACGCCGTTCCCACGCTGTCCCTTGTCAGGTTTGGCGACGATGGGGTAATCCACCCCGGCGTCTTTCATGGCTTTCTCGGCGGCGTCGAGGTCGTCGGTGTGCCCATGTCGAAAGGGCACGTGGGGGGCGAAGTAATTCCGTTGGCTTGCCGGGACTTGATTCAGAATGTCATTCTTTGATTCGAAGATGAGGCCTCCGGCGTAAATGCCGGGATTGGCCGCGCTGGGCAGGGTAAAACTACCGTAACGGAGGCACAGCCAGGCGTACCAGATTCCTACGGGAAAATAGAACAACACGGGTGGCCAGAATTCGAAATAGGACACGGGTGAAGGGGGCGCGTCGCCTGGCTCGGAATCATCGGCGAGTTTCTTTCGTGCCAGCCGTTGGGCGCTCACGATGAGCAGGAGCAGCAAAGCGGCGACCGGCCAGCGGAACGTGCCCAGCAGAGGCATGACTTGCTCACCGAAAAATATAGCGGCGCTCAAGAGGACCAACGTCCAGAGGAGGGTGGCGCCGATGGTGAAGGCGAGGAAGGGTCCCGGTGCGGCACGAAAGAACCCGGCCCCCACATAGGTTGGCAGGCGCATCCCCGGAACAAAGCGGGACAGGACGACCGCCAGGAGGAGGTTCTTATCGAATTGGCCTTTGACCTTCGTCATTTGTGTCTCATTCAACAGTCCCCAGCGCAGCGACTGGGGTCCCATAAAGCGGCCCAGGGCATAGAGTCCCATATCCCCGAGGGCGATACCGGCCCACAAGGCGAAGAACGCCGTTGGGAACGCGAGAGTCCCGGATGCCACGAGGAGGCCACACCCAATGGTGGTAGGGTCCTCCAGGATGAAGGTGGAGAGTACAATGATGCCCGCCTGCACCCAGGGCGCTTGCAGGGCGCCCTCACTCAGGAGGGTCAGGAGGCTCTCCATTCGTCCTCCTTCCGTCCCCAAGAGCACGTCGGGCCATAGCATAAACGGGACACATTGTGAATCGGTTCGCGGAAGATGAGCACGGCGCTAGGTCCTGCCCGTCGACGACGAGGCCCATTCGGGGCGGTGAATCAACTGGTAGGACGCCCAGTCGAGTTGGCTGTCCACTACCAGGCCGTGTTGCAGCGTTGGCAGCATGCAGGATGGCGAAACCTGAATGGCCGTTATGCTGCGGGTACACGACAACTCGCGGGACATAAGCGGGGCAAAGTGGGCCATGTCGTTGGGTTGATAGTGATGAAAGTCCGCCAGGCCGTGCGTATTCGGTGTGCCCTGTCGGCACCAGTCCTCGAAGGCATCCCGGCGCCAGGCCTGCACCGCGTCGGGCTCGATGGAGGAGGACGTCAACAGGGCCCACGGTGTGTCGAGTTCGCGTAGCAGTAGGGCGCCATGACCCCGCCAGTCGAGGGCTACGGTCATGCTGCGATCAGCGAGCACGAGCGTAAAGGGGGGATAAGGGCGAAGATTCACCGTGTCTTGACGATAATTATCCAGTCCCTCTGAGACGCGTTGAAACGCCATGGCCTGGGGAACGAGACGTCCCCGGCTTTCTACCCTCGGCGGCGGGGTATAGTGGGGGTCATCCTGGTAGCGATTCAAGATACAGGCAACCAGACCGCTTTGGTTAACGCCGACCCAGGTGCCCCCGCTGTCACTATCTAAGGGGCCGACCCAGGGAATTCCGTTGGGGGTCACGTAGACGTCGGGAGCCCGCTCTGGGCCACGCGTCCGGGCTTCATCGCGGTTCATGGTAACCCGCAGCTCATCGGCGTCCCGATACACCGTTACCGTACACATGGGCTAATCCGTCGGGGTGGGGGAAGTGACGCGCTGGCGGTGCTCGTGGGTGGTTGTTGAATAGGCAACCCCCAATTCGCGGGGGAGGGTTACCCCCTGCACCTCGGCGAGCATGCCCACAATAGCGAGGTGGTGGATGGTGTGGCTCGTCAGAAATAGCAATTCGCGCCGAAGGGTACTGTCAGAGACACTTTCCGGGGCGTCGATACGGGGTATCTGGCGGATTGTCAGCGACTGATCGAGGTCGGCGGCCACCAAGGTCCGAATCCAGGAGACAACGGGGGCCATGGCACTCTTGAATCGCTCAGGGTCTTCTTCGATGTGGGCATCCCGTGCCCGGGCATCATACCGTATCGTGCCATCCGGGAGGCCCTGATGGAGGGCGGCAAGATGCTCGTAGCAGTGACGAAGGTGGGGGCCAATTCCATTGCGGGCTTTCCAGCATGCAACGTATTGTTCTCGGGTTACCGAATCCGCGACCTGCAGCAAGCGCTCGCAGGATTCCAGGCAGCCCAACAAGACCGCGTCGCCTCTCTCGTCCGAATCGTTCATCACCGTCCCTATACATTCGCAGGAGACCTGAAGCAGGTCGTATGCATCAGATTAGCATGGGCCCTACGAAATGCCCTAATCATGCAAAACGTCCGATGCGATTCGTCTACGCAGTAGAAATCCCATTCTCCCGAAACAGCATACCCTCTGCGCATACCCACAATCCGGCGAGAGGGACGGCATAGGATAACGTTTTTCCCTTCGGTCCTGCCAGTAAAATGACGTTGTTGTTCAAATCATTGCGCAAGAGCGAGTACGTGGCCGGGCTGTACGACCCTTCAGGCGCCTAACCACGCCTTGAGACGCTCCATTCCATCGGTCATGGTTACCGTTGGGGTGTACCCGAAGTCATTCCGGGCGGCGCTGATATCGTACCAGTGATCGGTTGCGAGTTGTCGTGCGACAAAGCGGGTCATCATGGGCTCTTCCGCTTTCCCCAAGAGGCGATAGGCCCCCTCCATAGCAGCACCCACTGCGTAGGCGAGGCCCGGTGGGACTGATTTGGTTACGGGTGGCAGATCAGCGGCCGCGAGGATCTGGTTCAGGAGGTCTTTCATGGCGATGGGTTCATCGTTGGAGATGAAGTAGGCTTTGCCGGCGCAGGTACCGTCACCATGCAGTTCGTCGGCGGCCGCGAGGTGGGCGGCGGCGGCGTTGTCCACGAAGGTGGCATCGACCCGGTTGCTGCCATCACCGACCAGCTTTAACCTACCCGCCTTGGCCCGTGCCACGATCCGGGGCACGAGGTGGTTATCGCCCGGCCCCCAGATAAGATGGGGACGGAGGGCGACGGTATGCAGCGTGCCGTCGTTGGCCGCCAGCACTTCCTGCTCGGCCTGGGCCTTGGTCTTGGGGTAATTACAGAGGAAGGTCGGCGCATAGGGGATGGATTCGTCGACCCCGTTTTCGTCTTCCCCGGCGAAGGTGACGCTGGGACTGCTGGTGTGGACGAGGTGGGGGACTTGATGGGTCTTACAGGCTTCAATTACGTTGCGGGTTCCGACGACGTTGGCCTCAAAATAGTCTTCATAGCGACCCCAAACACCCGCTTTGGCCGCGACATGGAATACCAGATCGCAGCCTTCTGCCGCATTGGAAAGCGCCTGGGCATCGGCGAGAGCCCCTTGAATACACGTAACGCCTTTGGCCTCCAGCGCGGGATAAGCCGAGCGGGAAATACTGCGGACCGATTCTCCGCGGGCAAGAAGCTGGTCAATAATGGCTCCCCCAAGGAATCCACCGCCGCCGGTTACCAATACCGTCATGAAAACTTCTCCTGCGCCCACTCGGCCAAGGCCTCGCGGAAGATTTTTGCGTTGTGGCGAACGTCCACCGGGAATCCCCCGTGGATTAAGAAATGGTGAATCGGCTTGGTGATGGCGTGTTTTCCACCGATGGCCTTGAGTTCGTTGATGAGCGATTCGTCGTCGAGGCTGCCCGCATCCTCGTTCTTTTCCACACACAATACGGGGGTGGTGATGCCGCTTTGCTTCACCCCGACGAGGGCGGTGCGCTTCACCGCGCCATGGGTATTAAAGATGCGCTCCACCGGAATGGTAAAGAGGGTGCCATCCGGCGTTTCCACCCGGTGCGCCTTGCGGCCACACATCCAGAGTCGGCCCTGGTCGTCGAAATAGCCCACATCGCCCATGCGGTGATAGATGATGCCGAGTTCCGGGTGTTTTATCTTGGCCAGTTTGGTGGAGTCGGGCCGATTGTAATAGGCCTTGGTAACCACCGGGCCGGTTACCGTTATTTCGCCGATTTCACCAGGCGCGCAGTGGAGCTTGTCGCTCCAGTGCTCGATGGGGTCATCGGTGATTTTGATGATGGAGGCCTCCACGCCATGGACCGTTCGCCCCACACAGACACCGGCACCGTTGTCCGTGGCCTCGACCGTGTCATTCAGCTGTTCGTCGCTCCCGATGTACGAGACAGGCAAGGCTTCGGTGGCGCCATAGGAGGGGAAAATTTCGATGCCTTCCGGTAGTAGCTTGGCGAAGCGCTCCAGGGAAGGATTGTTAGCCGGTGCGCCCGCGGAGATGACCCGCTTGAGGGTGGGGAAGGTAATCCCATTGGCGATGCCGTGTTCTCCGACCAACTCGATGAGGGCGGGGGACGCAAACAAATTGGTGGCGTTATTGTCGTGAATGGCATCGATGATGTGCTGGGGATTCGAAGCCGCCGGTTTGCTCGCATCCATGTCAGGGATGATGGCGGCCATGCCGAGTGCAGGGCCGAAGAGGGCAAAGAGGGGGAAGGTGGCCAGGTCTTTTTCGCCCGGGGTTATTTTGTAGTCTTCCCGGAGGATTTCCACCTGGGCATTAAAGACCTCATGGGTGTACACCGTGCCCTTGGGAATGCCCGTGCTGCCACTGGTGAAGAGGATAGCCGCCGTTTCACCGGCCTCTGGCGTCATGGGGTTGAAGACCTTGGACTCTTTCAAGCGGATACCGTCCAGGGTATAGCCACCCCAGAGGAGCTTGCGCCCCACGGTGACGAGGGTCTTGAGCGTGGGCTTGCCCCAACCAAAGAGGGCGCGGGCCGCATGGGCCTTGGGGATGCCGATGAAGGCGTGGGGTTCCGCTTCGGCGAGACAGGTCTTGAGATTCTTGATGCCCATGCCGGGGTCGACAAATACGGGCACCGCGCCCACTTTGAAGAGGGCGAAGGTCAGGGCGAAGAATTCCAGGCTGGGCTTCACCATCAAGACCGTGCGAACACCCCGGGAGATGCCGATGCGGTCGAGGCCGTGGGCGATGCGATTGCTTTCGTCTTCAAGCTGGCCGAGGGTGTAGGTGGAATATACGTGCCGTCCCGTGCTGCCGCCCGGTTGCTGGACGGACACGGCCAGGTGCTCCGGGTGCTCTGCGGCCATACGCGGCAGATGGGCGGCGATATTTCCCGTGAGGGGAGGTGTTTCGGTAGTCATGCTTGCTTCCTCGTTGGTTGCCCCGGCACTCCGTAAATTCATTCCCCTATTCTACCCCACAGGGAGGGGTAATATTCGAGGTGGGGACGGGGACTGCCCCGGCGTACTGGGTTGAACGATGCGCTGTGGCGCCTGGGCTAACCGTTCGGCGGTGAGTTGGTGAGATAACGCAGTCAGTCGGGGCCGTCCCCCTCTTGGGTGCGGCCTATAGCCCGTCAGTGGACATTGTGGACTTGGTGGACGAAGTGGACCGTCCTCTGTGGTCCACGTCGTCCACAACGTCTACCCAGTCCACAACTATATTAGGGTCGATGTCAGCTTTAAGAGGGGGACAGCCCCGACTTCCCAATGGTGTAGTTATCGCGCAGCCTTCGAGTTCGCCAAGGCAGACATGACGCTGATGCGTGGTAGCTAAGTCGGTGCAGTCCCCGCTAGCGCAGAAAATTTTTGATATGCCCAATCACCTCGTCCGACGCGTCTTCTAAGATATAGTGGCCGCAGTCGGGGAAACGGTGGACTTCCGCCTGGGGGAATTCGCTGGTCCAGCGCTTCAGGAAGTGTTTGTCGAAGACGAAGTCTTTCATCCCCCAGCAGATGAGCATGGGGCGGTCCTGGAATTGTTTGGCCTTGAGTTCGACTTCGGTGACGATGGGGTAGGCCTTGTCTTCGCCGCGCAGGGGGATATCCTGCACAAAGCGGAGGGTGGCGATACGGTTTTCCCAGGAGTCGTAGGGGGCGCAATAGGCGTCCCGGAGTTCCTTGAACATGGGGTTACGCTTACAGCCCACCGCCGCCGCACCGCGCGCAAAGGCATTGCAGCCGCGAACGAGGAGGGTGCCGAGCCAGGTGTTGCGGCAAATCCAGAGTCCCAAGGGAAGGCGCTTGGTGTCGGGCAGGTGGAATGCCGAGGTGTTGAGGATGACCAGCTGCTTGACCCGCTCGGGGTGCCGCGTGGCCCAGGCCATGCCGATCATGCCGCCCCAGTCGTGGAGGACGAGGGTGATGTTTTCCGTCAGGCCGAGGTGGTCGAGGAGGGCTTCCAGATCATCCACACGGCGTTCGAGGGTGTATTCATACTGTTCATCGTCCGGCTTGTCGGAAAGGCCACAGCCAATATGGTCTGGAGCAATGCAGCGATAGTCGTCCTTCAGGGCGGTGATGAGGTTGCGGTAGTAAAAGGACCACGAAGGATTGCCGTGGACCATAACCACGGGGTCGCCCTGGCCCTCGTCGACGTAGCTGTACTTAAGGCCGTCGCGGTTGATGTGCTGGTTCTTGAAGGGAAATTCGGGATGACGCATGGCAGAAAACTTTCTCAAACAACGATAGTGTCTTATGAAATCGCGACCCAGCAGGGTCAAGGGGTAGATTGATAGCGAACACCGGTCGGACAAACACGAAATAGACCGGTAGTGCCCATAGAATAGCAGAGCCTGACTGCTCAGGTCGCCTTTATCGTGGGGTTTTCGCCGTCAGATTTCCCACCGTATTGGGGTGTTGTAAAAGGGAGTCCACCGGTATACCATGGCTTCTTTGCAGGTTGTGGGCCAGGAGCGCCCCCATTATGTGCCCTATAGGTCGGGAGCGGGGCGTACAGAAAGGTCATTGTATTCCTATGAATCATCGTGTCTTTTTTCGTTGCTGCCTGTATGCATCCCTTCTGTTTCTCTTGCTGTGTCCCACTACGGCGTCTGCCGAGACGGTGTCGGTTACGCTGGGGGAATGGGCCCCGCGGTTTGTCCATCACTATGACTACACGCTCCGGGAGACGGAAGGGCTCGCCCGAACGCAAGAGCCCGTGGAGGTGACCCTGACAATGGCCGGTGCGCCGTCCGCCGTGTGGCGCGACCATATCCGGGTGGTCCGGCTGGTGGACGCCGCCCAGGGCGTGCTGACGCCCCACCAGGTGATGGGGGCAACCCAAGCCGGTGGGGTTGCAATGGCCGATGGGCAGACACCCCATCCCGCGACGAGTATCAACGTAATTTTCCTGGCGGACTGTCCCGCCGGGGAGAAGGTGACCTATCGCCTCTATTGGGGGAAGCCGGAGGGGAACGCAGGAGGTGAATTGCCCGTCGCTGATCTGGAGGGTGGATTAAAAATCGTCGGGCAAGCACCTGGACTCGGCATCGACAACGCCTACTATCATATGGTGCTGGATGAAAGGTCTGGCGCCATTAAGACCGTGAAAAGCACCTTTCAGACGAGTGACACAGAGATGGGCTACCAAACGCTTCCCATCCATTTTGGGGTCGATAACTGGAGTCCCGGACAGAATTGGGACCATGACTACGACTGGCCCGTTCCGCCCAATCAGCATGTCGAGGGCGGTCCGTTGGCCTTGCGCTATCACCGTTGGGGGCCCATGCAGACCTATGACGACGTGGAGGTGTCCATTACCTATACCTTCTACGCCCACGTGCCCTACGTCCACGTATCCTCCACCATGCGAATGACGAAAGACCGGTCCTCTCATGCCATACGGATGGGCGAGATTGTGGTGAGTCATTCCCGACGTCCGCCGGAAAACCCGGACCCCACCCAGCCGGAGAGTGCGGAAACCTTTACCCATTACGGTTGGCCCGATAAGGACGGCGTCGTGCAGCGCGAGATTAATGCCTTCCGCAATGAATTGGGGCAGGCCCAGGTGCCGGGCTTCGTACCGGGTGGACTGGGGGTTCTGGACCGGGACATCCCGTGGGTCGCGGGCTACAATGTGGCCGAAGGCTTCGGGCTGGCGACCTTGCGGAAAAATCAGTTCGCGGGAAACTATCTGGGAGGTCCCACACCGATGGCAGCGCCGTGCACCTATCTCGGCCAGTATGGCTGGGGTTTTGTGTATTGGTCCCGCCCCATGGTCTATCCCTTGGGAGCCTTGAAGTCGGAGCTGGACTTGAACACGGCAGTGGCCGCCGGCACGTTTTTCGGAACGGAGGAGGCGCTGTTGCTCTTTAAGCCAGATGACGGGTTAGAGGGTGTGGGAGAGGCCCACCGTCGTTTTACCGTGCCGTTGCGCTTTGAGTTTCAGGGGACGGGGCCGTGGTAGAGAGAGGAGTGTAACCACGAATGGACACGAATAAACACGAATTAAACAGGCGTTTTTAACGGAGGGGTTGGAAATATATGGAGATGGCGCCCGCTTAGTTTGCACGTTTCGGGGAAATGGGTATTGAACTGTTGCCAGACACTCTTTTTTCCGTGTAATTCTGTGCCTTCCGTGGTCATTAAGAGGGGTGCTACCACGGAAGGCACAGAATTACACGGAAATTTTTCTCGCTCGTTGCTACGGTCCCCCGTAGCAATGCATACCATTCCGCTCCTGCGGAATCGGGGCAACGTGTTTGGCTGAGTTCTTTTCAGAGCTTGTTGGGTGTGAAGGCGCTTTATCCCATTAACACGCGGGGCCGTAGAAGCGAGAAAGCCGATTGCTTTGGTGACTTTCTGACGTTGCCTCCAAAATCGGGACCATGATATCCTGCGGTTGTAGGGTTTTCGTCTCCGTACTTCAAATCCTGTTAAAGGGAGTGGTGTTCTATGTGGAACCTAATCAAAGCGAGAGCGCGTGAGTGGCTGGTCATGGCGCTTGCTTTAGTTCTCTTTACCGCGATTTATTCAGGCTTCAATATGGAGGAACTGAGAAGTTCTTTCCGCTTCGCAGTGACCTTTACGCTGGGCTATATTGTCTTAGTGTTGGTTATCGAAGTAGGCTTTCCAGCATTGGGGAAAAGCTTGTGTAGATACGAGTTCTTGCGAAAACACTTGAACAACTACGGTATCGGACGGACGGATTTGGGTAGAAAAATGTAAGGGCAGCGACGTAGCCCGTATTATTCGTGAAAATTCGTGTTCATTCGTGGTTAACTCTTCAGTCTTTTCTCTTACTACCAGCGCAGGCCCAACATCATACAATTCAGCCCGCTGCCAATCCCCAGAAAAGCCACGTCATCACCGGACTTCAAGAAGCCCCGTTCATGGGCGATGGCGGCAGTGAGGGGGAGGGACACCGTACCCATATTACCGAGGTGCCCGAAAGTGCCGAAGTCTTTTTCGGGCGCCACGCCGATGGACTTCAAAATGGCGTCCTTGTTGGCATTACCCACCTGATGGCAAATTACCTTGTCGACATCCGCCACGGCCCAGCCCATCTCGTCGAGTAGGGCCTGCCAGGTGTTCAGTCCGAGTTCCACGCCGTATTTCAACACCGAGACGGCGTCGGTGGACATGAACTGTTTCCGCATGCCACCGTCGAATTTTTCAAGGCCCCAAGTGCATAGGCCGTAATGTTCGGGCGCCGCAAGCGAGACGCCACCGAGGAGTTGGTGCTGGGTATCGTTGCCGAAGGAGCCGTCCGTTACCAGCACGGCCACGGCGCCGGAGCCACCGGTAAGGGTGGCGAGCGACTCAATGTAAAAGGCCATGGTGGGGGTGTCGAGCATCTTGGAAATGGTCTCTTCCACGATATCCCGGGCCGTTTCGGCGGATACTACCAGTCCCGCCCGTATCTGGCCGAGGTCGATGCGGTTGGCCACGTCGAGAATCCCGTTCATGACCCCCAGACATGCGTTACTGATGTCATAAACGGCGGCATTGCCGCTAATGTCAAAGGCCGATGCGACACGACAGGCCGTGGCGGGCTCGAAGTTGTCCCTGCCCACGCCGCAATAGACCACGGCACCTACATCCTGGGGGGTGACCGGGGACTGGGCGAAGGCTTTCTTTGCGGCCGCGATGGCTCCGTCGCTGAGGGCGTAGTCTTTGGGCCACCAGCGCCGCTCCTGGATGCCGGTGAGGGATTCGAGTTGTCCGACGGGGATGTGGAGGGCGGCGTAGAGGGGCTCGAGTTCGTCTTCGAGTTCTTCCGAGGTGACGACCACGGGAGCGAGTTCGTAGCCGATGGTGTCGATATGTACGTTGGTGTATTTCATAGGATGTTTCTAAAGCGTTTCTAACCACGAATGGACACGAATTTGCACGAATAAAAAAATGGGAATGATTAGGAAACTGGTTAATGTTGCTTACAATACGAGGCGTTCCCACTCGAGTGTCGGCCTGCTGAAGTTTATGATAAGGCCGACCTTTGCTCTCGTAGTTTTCAGGTAGTTCAGTATCTGGCCCCGCTCACGGTCAGTAATTTTCTCGATTACCTTCGTGTCGATTACGATGTCCTCGTAGGCTATCAAGTCGGGAATGAATTCTCCCACCGGGACACCCTTATATATGATCTCGAATTGTTGCTGTTGTTGGAAAGGAATATCACGCAAGGCGAATTCGACTACCAACGCATTTTCATACGGCTTCTCATGGTATCCATGTCCGACTTCATTGAGCACCTCCATGGCGCAGCCAATGATCTCATAGACTTCCTTTTTCCGTATAAGCTTTTCAGAATCTTTCATGCCGTGCCCTCCTGTTTGAGACATGATAGATTCCAACCACGAACGGACACGAATTTTGCACTAATATCTATGTGAATCGAATCTTTTTCGATTGCATAGGTCAATCGCTAATATGCGGAAACGGCTCGCCATGACACTTGTTATCAATTGCTTTTGATTTCTATTTATTTTCTTATTCGTGAAGATTTGTGTTCATTCGTGGTTCAACTTTTTTCCAAGCAGTATTCTTATCGCGCCCGCAACGAAAAACGTTTCATCTGATAGATCACACGACCGTCTACAATAAGGAAGCCGTCGGCGTGGATCAATCGCTTCTCATCATCCACGGCAGTCACCACGGCATCCACCGTGACGCGGTCATCCGTGGGAATGATTTGTCCGCGATAGACCCACTCGTGTTCTTCGCCGAGGGCCAGGGTCTCGAAGACCGTGTTCTCGTCGGTCCCCCAACGTTCGCGGGCTACGATTTTGAGTAACTGCACAAAGGACTCCAGTCCCAGGGAGCCGGGGCATACGGGGTCCTGATAGAAGTGGGCCCGGAAGAACCACGTGTCGGGCGTCACTTCCATGGTGCCGCGAATAAACCCGAGACCATGGGGGCCACCCGCCGGGTCGAAGATGTGGACCTCGTCCACCATGCCCCATTCGCGATCGGGGAAGGGTGCCGCGTCGGGGTAGGGGAAGGGTGCCGTGCAGGCCCGTTCCGCATCGGTGGGTTCGTAGCGCACCGCTTCGCGAATACCCACTTGCTCTGCCAACGCTTCCTTCGAGAAGAATCCGAAGTAGGTGGTGCCTTCGTAGATACACCCGGCACTTCCGTGGACCGCCATGTGATAGTGCTGAATGATCATGCCGCCCGAATTACTGACCGCCGTCATCTTCACCTGCACCGTGATGGTGCCTGTCGTGTTGGTGACGGGCAGATGCTGTACAGCTTTGCCGCCCAGATTGCGGAACTTCAGATCGACGTCGCTGGTGAGGGCCGAGCCACAATAGGCCGCGAGCCATCCGCAGGGCTGGAGGGCCACTTCGAGCAAGACGGCGAAGGGCATGTCGGACTGACGATTGGCCGCGAAGTACCATTCGTCGGCGGGGATGTCATACTGGGCCTCTACCGAAGCGCCCGCCTCCAACACGAAGGGTTCTCCCGTAACGGCCGTGACGCGATCCAGAAACTGATAGGGCGGTCGGGGGAGTCGGGCGATCTTGCGGGGCTGGCCTTCGTCGAAGATGGCGTAAGGCGCGCCGAAAGCTTCGGAGGGATTCCCCTGCGAATAGGCGAGAATCTTGTTGTAGTCATAGACGGCCGGTTTGGGCTGGCCCAAGTCCGGTGCGACATTTTGCCACAGGGCTTCCAGGGCTTCTCGGGTCTGGCCTTCCAACTGGATCGCCATGTTGCCAATATCCACGATGGCCTTGCCGTCGGCATACATGCGTGCATCGGCAATGGCGTAGGGCTGGGGGCCATAGCCGAGCTCTTTGATGTTTACCTCGTAGGTGACCTTTTTCGTGGTCTCCAAGACCTGACCGCGGCATTTGAGCTTACCGGTGACGCCGGGGCGGGGTTCCCAATAGGCCGTGTCGGCGTCGGCCACCCACCCCATGCGCATGAGATAAATACGGAGGGTGTGGAGGCAGCACTCAAACATGAGCGTACCCGGCATGACCTTGTCATCCACAAAGTGGCAAGTGATAAACCAGTCGTCGGGATGGATGTCCGCCTCGGCGACAATCTTACCCAGGCCATAGCGGCCACCGCCGGGGGTGAGTTCCAGGACCCGATGAACGAGGTTCATCTTGCCATCGGGGATGCGCACGGGATTCGGCAGGGGCAATCCGGCGAAGGCACTGCCAAAGCAGCCCGCCAGGTCACCGGCACGCAGGGCGTTTACCTGGGCATCGTTGTATTGGGCCGGTGCCATGGGGACCAGCTCGCGCCAATCATCGGGAAGGGTTCCCTGATTGTTCTGCAGGTCGAGACGTGAATCGACCACGCCCTGACCCGCTTCGAGGTCGGCATCGGTGAAGAAGCCGGCGCAGCCATTGCGCATGGTGAGCAGGGGCTTTCCATCCACCGTGGCATCGAAGTAGAACTTAAAGAACCACGGATTGCCGTGGCGGAAAAAGTGGTCGATATGGATGTCATAGCGAATGACCTGACCGGCCACGGGCGTGTGGTCGTGGAAGGTGACTTCCGCGTCCAACAGGCGATACATGGCGAGGCCCTTGGTCTCAAAATCGATTCCCAGATAGGCGGACAAGAAAAGGTCGGCCTGGCCGGCTTCCACGGCGATACAGGTGGGGATATGGCCCCCATCGAGGTACCATCCATTGGGCAGCACGTCGTGTTCCGTAACCACACGGCCCGAAGTCATGGAGCCGGGCTCCCCTTCGAGGACGGTGATGCGGTCCACCAGCATGAGGGGCTCATCGGGCAGGCGCACCCGGGTGGGATGGGCATCAATGGGCGCAAACTGGGCCCCGAGCATCTTGCCGATAGAGCCGATGGCATATTCCATGCACTGCTCGCGGGTAAAGACCACGTCGCTCCGCTCGGGTGCTGATGGTGCTAGCGGGGTCGTCGGAACAGCGGGCATTTCCAGGGTGGCACCCGGTGCGGCGAGCAATTGCATCTGCCAGGAAATCCCTTCGGCCAAGGTGCCCTGAAGGGAATCGGCGAAGGCCAGGTATTGGGCATGGGCTGCCGCGGTGGCGGCTTCGGCCTGGGCCATTCCGTCGAGCAGGGGTGATGCACTTGCGGCGGTGGGCTGAGGGGCCGTGGACCAGGTGGACGTCGCGGGCTTGGTGGACGGTGCTGGTGCGACAGTGGGTCGCGCGGTGACCGGTCTATCTTTGGTCACGGCGGATTGCGCAGCGCTGTCCCTGTTCTCTCTCGATTTGTCACGCCGTGCCTCGGCCAGAACCGGCTCGGGTTTGCGCAATTTCGGCACCTCGAAAGGCGCGCCACCGACCTGTACCCGGACCATGGGCTTGTCCGCAGCAGGGGCGACGTCCGCCGCGTCGGGATGGCCATAGAGGGCTTCCAGGTTTACCGGAATTCCTTCGGCAATGAGATGACCTAAGGCGCGCAGTAGGAGGGAGGTGGCATCCTGTCCGTCATAGCAGACGGCTCGGGCCATGTGGGGTTTGTCGGAGAGGATGCGGCTAATCATGCGGCTGCACGAATTGCCGGGTCCCATTTCCACAAAGAAGCGTACGCCCTGCTCATAGGCGCTCTCGATGACGGCCGGAAAATCCACGCCGTCGATGGCCTGGGCCAGCACGGAGTCGGCGGATTTCTCGCGGCTCACGGGATAGGCCTTGCCCCAGGCCCCACTGTAAAACTGGACACCCGGAGGAGGCGTGGTGTTAAAGAGGTGGAGGTCGCGGTATTCGTCTTCCACTTCCTTGACCACGTCACAGTGGACAGTGGTGACGCCTTCCAGCGGGATAAACTGACATTCTAGTTTGGCGATGAGTTTTTCCACCGCCTTGCGGTTACCGCCGATGACCGTTTCCTGGAAGGTGTTGGCGATGAGTGGGTAAACCTTCTTGCGGCGCTTCAGGGCCTGTTTGGCCACCTTCATGGGGCGGTCCACCACACCGAGCACCCAGTCCACCGTGTCTTTACCGGGAAGGGACCAGGCACGACGGGCGGCATCACAGTCACCGGCTAATTCGTGGGTGAAGAGACGGGACCCCGCGATGCGGTCGAGCATGGCATCCCGGTCCCGCCAGGCCCGCATGGAAAAGAGGCCAGCCGTTTCGCCGAGGGAATAGCCAATGACGGCCTGGGGGGAAACCCCGAAACTGCGGACAAGATCGCTTACGCCGGTACCGAGGGAAACCTGCCCGAAGATGAGGGCCTTGTGGTTGTCACTCAGATCACCGGTCTCTTTCTTCCAGAAGACATCCGACTGATATTGTTGGCGCAGGAACTTGTTCTCGGCCTGTTGGGTGCGCAGCACGTCGGGGAATTGGGCGAAGAGTTCCCGTCCCATCCCCGCGTAATGATTGCCAGAGCCGGGGAACACAAAGGCCACCTTGCCCGTGGTGCCGAGGGGACTGGGGGCGTAGAAGACGCGGTCCCGAGCCATGAGGGCGGCGGGGTGCTGGTGGATGCCGCCGATACCTTGCTCGGGGTGTTTCTCGAGGGAGTCGCGTAGAAAGGCGATCTGTTCCAGGAGTTCTGAAACTGAACGCGCAATGAGAGAAACATGACGCTGGCCATTCGAAGACTTGAGAGGATGGCTTCGCCACCAGGTCCGAGCCAATGCTTCGATGGGTGCGTTGTGGTCCTGTTGGATGGTGGTTTTCAGGGTGTCCAATACGCGGATGAGGGCGACGGCACTTTCAGCACTTGCGACGAAGAGGCCCTCTGCACGGTCTCCCAGCGGTTGCGGGCACCGTGCGCTCGCCGGTGTGTGGGGTGCGGATTCCAGGACCACGTGGGTGGCGTTGCCGTTGAAGCTCAATGCACTTACGGCAGCACGGCGGGGGCCGGTGGCGTCATCGTGAATCCAGTACTGGGGGGCGTCGGGTGCCCAGAGGCGGCTGTCGCCTGCTGTCAGGGCATCCAGGGGACTACTTACCCGACGCAGTGGCGGGATGATCTCATGGTGTAGGCACAGGGCGGCCTTGAGCACGCTGGCCAGGCCCGCAGCGGCGCCGGTGTGACCGATGTCATTCTTCGCGCTGCCAATATAGCAGTGCTGTAAATCGCCCTCGGTATCCGTATGTGCGTAGGCGGCCGCCAGTGCCGCGGCTTCGCACTGGTCTTCGGTGTCAATTCCGCTCCCCTGAGTTTCCACATAGGAAACGGAGGCCGTATCACAGTGGGCTTCCTGGAAGGCACGCTCCAAGGCGACGCGACAGGCCTGGTCTGCCACCGGGGTGTCGACGCCGCCGCTTGATGCAGCACCGAGTCCCTTGATGACGGCGTAGACCGTGTCGCCATCCCGCTCGGCATCATCGAGGCGCTTCAAGACGAGGGCCGTGGCACCTTCGCCGTAGAGGGTGCCATCGGAGCCCGTGTTAAACCCGGCGCCTTCTCCGGTGGGAGAGTAATTGCTGTGGTGATGGGCTGCCAAGACGGCGCGTACGTCTCCCGCGAGATCCACCGCACCGACGATGGCCTCATTCAGGCTGCCCTGTTGGAGAGCGCGAACGGCGGCTTCCAGCGCACGAACGCCGGAAGTTTCTTCGCTCGAAATCGTGAAGCTCGGGCCGCCACAACGAAGCTCCCGCGCGATGCGGCTGGCCACTACGCTGGCCAGGGCACCCATGGTGCGGTTTGCCGACAAGGCCGGACCTGCCGCGTCGCGGAGGCGGCCAAGATAGTCGGCGACTTCCTCGGGGGAAGCAGAGCCCCCTTGGGCCTTCATCCACTGGGCGGCTTTGTTGAGCAGGGACCAGCGCACATTAAAATTGGTGGTGTTCAGGTCGAGGCCCAACCCGATGTAGACCCCGGTGTGGGCATCGCCGTCTCCGCGATTGCCCGCGTGCTCCCAGGCGTTTACCGCTACCTGGAGCATGAGCAATTGCTGGGGCAGCATTTCCTCGAGCTCCCGGGGAGGAATCTTGAAGCGGTCGACGCGCTCGGCGACCTCGCCAATGCCATAGCCCTTGATGTTATTGCGGCTCAGGCCGGCACGGCGATACCAGGCCGTCTCTTCCACGCCCCACCAGTGGGCGGGCGATTGGGCTTCGTGTGTTGCACCGCCCCCAAGGAGGCGTTCCCGGACCGCGTCCAAGCCGTCCCAGGGACCGAAGTGGGCGTCCATCCCCACGATGGCGATGGGGCATTCGGGGCCTTCGAGCGGCTCGAAACTGCCTTTGAGCTCCGCCTCGGGAGCCGTCCATTCTTCGATCAAGACGTGGGCGTTGATGCCGCCAAAACCGAAGGCGCTGACGCCCGCCCGGCGGGGGCCGTCTGATTCCCAGGGCGCGACTTCTTTGCGCACCTGAAAGGGACTCTTGTCCAGCGCCCAATTCTCGGGGGAATGGTCGTAGCTTGCGGTGGGGGGAAGGGCCTTATTGCGCAGTGCGAGCAGGACTTTCAGCATGGCGGCAGAGCCCGCTGCGGTGAGGGTGTGTCCAATGTTGGATTTCACCGAGCCGAGGGTACACTGTTGGGCTTGCCACGTGCCGCTGTCCCAGAGCTGTTTGAGACTTTCCACTTCAACGGCATCACCCACCGAGGTGCCCGTGGCGTGGCATTCAATCAAGTCGACGGACTGGGGTGTCCAGCCCGCTTCTTCATAGGCCGCACGCATGGCCCGTAGTTGGCCTTCGTTGGTGGGGGCGAGGAGACGGCCACCCACATCGTTGGAGAGGCCGATGCCGCGAATGACGCCATGGATGGTGTTGCCATCGGCGACGGCGTCCTCGAGGCGTTTCAACACGAAAATACCGGAGCCCTCGCCCACAACGAGGCCATCCCCTGCTTCGTCGAAGGGGGTGCAGATACCCGTTGGCGACAGGGCACGTAGCTGAGCAAAGCCCATCTGGGTGTAGAGGGGGTCGGGACGGGATACACCGCCGGCCAGCATGACATCCGCGCGGCCAGACTGGAGTTCGTCCACCGCAAGTTTGACGGCATAGAGGGAAGAGGCACAGGCCGCGTCGAGCGTGTAGGTTCCACCGCCGAGCCCCAGGGCTTTGGCCAACACGGCCGCCGGGAGGCCCGTCACATAGCGGTTGAGGGGATGAACGGGGGGGAGACTTGCGCTGTCGCCGAGGAGGCGCTCTTCAAAGGTACGGCCCAAGATTTCCCGGGCCAGGGCGGAGGATTGCTCCGTGGGCAGGGCGAGGTTGCCGATAATCACGCCGGTGGTGCTGTGGTCCCAGCCGGCAGCGTCGGCATCCTGAAAGGCCATCTGCCCCGCATAGAGGAGGACCTGATAAACGGGATCCAACTGGGCGACAAGCTTGGGATCAATCTGGAGCGACGGGTAGTTCAATGCGAAGGCGTCGTCATCGATGAAGCAGCCCCGTTTCGAGTAGACATGGTCGGGCGTGCCCACACCAGGATCGAAGGCATCCTCTTTGGAGAGGAGCCAGCGGTTTTCCGGGGCTTCCTTGGCGGATGCTTTCCCCGCGACGATGTTTTTCCAGAATGCGTCGGGCGTGGGGGCGTCCGGAAAGATGCCGCCCATACCCACGATGGCGATAGCAGGTTTTTTCATCAAACAATTCCAACGCCCAGGGACGGTTTTAACGGCCATCACCCGCGCCCGGCACAATCCGTGGTGCGTGTGAGGTGATTCCGTCTGGCGAATCTGTAGTTAATGGGCGTGGCTGTCCTGTCATCAGTGAGGGGGATAGGGACGCCTCACTAAGGCCAGGACAGCCACAGAAAACATTTTGAAATCGAGGGGTTACTTCTTACTGAATTCCGGAGTTTCCAGGGTGTTTTTCTGAAAGGCCGATTTCAGCGAAGCGACCAAAGTGCATTCATAGCCGTCGATACGGGCGATGAGGTCGCCCTTCTGCGTATCCACAAACTCGATGTTGGCAGTGGCCTTGCGTTTGCTGTGTTCCATAACCTGAATCAGGATGCGCGCCCCTTCTTTCGGGAAGCGGTTGACATACTGACGATAACTGCCCAGGAAGCTTGGCAGGCTGCCACTGTTGTATTGCTGGAAACTCCAGAGAATCATCATCTGGAAACTGCTGTCGAGAATAAGCGGGTCCGCCAACCAACTGTTACGCAGGGGCGATGTGATCCAGTTTTTCGGAGCCGGTGCTTTTCCGACGAGGGCCACAAGGATATCGTCTGAGGCGCCATCTACGGCGTCCAGTCCCTGGAAAGCAGGACCGTGGAACAGGTGGCCGCCTTCATAGATGCCACCGTTGTTATAGGCCTTTTCCTGGATGTGCTGGGGCTGAATCCAGGGCATTTCCGACGGCAGGGTTTCCACCAGATTGACCTCGGCGGAGGCATGGCGAATTTCTTTGTCACCGGTGGGATTGCTACGTAACTCCACGGGAATCCAGAGGCCGCCATCCCGTTCGGTAGCTTCGCCGGTGCAGAGCTGGACGGTGCGGCTTTCGTCGGCGTCGAGCGTGACGCCCTTGAGCACCCGCAATCCGTCGATGCCGTGGAAGCGAAGGCCCGGATGGGCATGGAGGGCCGTGTGGGCGAACCATTCCGTAATCATGGCCACCGGCAACACGGCTTTGTGGTTTAAGACGTGGGACGCCAGGAAGGGGAAGGCGTCTACGTTCAGGTCGATGTCGATGAGGGGCGGCAGGGCCGACTTGGTCGACCGCACCACCGCCGGCGCGGCGGCATGAACGGGACTCTTGATCTCCGGTATCTCACCGCCCATGACCACGATTTCTACGGGCCGATCACCGGGCTGTTGGAGTTCGTTCACCACATACTGGGCACCGTCGTCCAGTCCGATGAGGCCGACCCCTTCGGACTTAAAGAGTTTGGCCAGATCGGGCGTGACCATGCCACCGGCCCAGGGACCCCAGTTGATGGAGAGCACACGACAGTTTTCCCGTCCGTGTGCTTCTCGTTGGGCCGTCTTGTTCAAGACTTCGTTGGCCGCGGCATAGTCGATTTGACCCTTGCGCCCGAAACGGCCCGTAGAGGAAGAGAAGAAGACCATGAAGCGCACGTCATCTTCCCGCGCGGCCGACAGGAGTGCCTGGAGCCCTTCTACCTTCGTGGCGTAAACCTCATTGAACTGTTCCGCCGTCTTGTCTTCGATGAGGCGGTCGGCCAGTACACCGGCGCCATGAACAAGTCCCTTCACCGGGCCATATTCATTGCGCACCTCGTCGAGGAGTTCGGTCACCGCATCGGCGTCGCGGATGTCCACTGCGAAATACTCTACCGTGGCCCCCGCTTCTTCCATGGCTTCAATGTTGCGAAGGGCCGCTCGGTTGCGTTGGATGGCGGTGAGGGCTTCACGGAGTTCCTTGGGCTTCATCGCGCCGTTGGCCTGTTGGAGCAGGGCCTGGCGAATGGCGTCTTCCGATTCGAGGGGCTGTAACCATGCCGCTTCCGGCGTGGGCGCATCACTCCGTCCCAGGAGCACGAGGGTTGGCTTCCATGCGCCTGCCATGGCGAGGGCCACATCGGCGGTGACGCCTCGGGCGCCCCCCGTGACAACCACAACTTCTCGGGGCTGGATGGGTGGGGTGCCCTCAGCGCTCACATCGATAGGCGCGAGGGCCGGGGTGCACAGTCCGTCGTTGGATACCCCGATTTCGACCGGGCTTTCCTGGAGGAGGAGCGCGGCCAGGAGGGCAGGGCCTTTTTTCGTTTCGGGTTTATAGTCGATGGCTTTGCACGAGACGGTGGGCCACTCGTGCTGGGCCGATTTGACGAGCCCAGCCAGGCCGCCTGCAACCGGATCGCCGGGGACGCCCGTCGTGCCAAAGCGCCCATCGAGAGCGGTGATGGTGGCCACAAAGGCGCTACGCTGTGAAGTGAGTGCCGTTTGGCTGCGTTGGAGCCAGGCAAAGGCCTTGCTGAGATAGAAGGGCGGGCATTCCTCTTCGGGGGCCACCAGGACCAATCCGGCGAGTGCAGCGGGAACGTTAGCGTCGACGGCGTCATCCAGTTTGACGACCCGCGCGGCGTAGTCCTTGGCCTGAATCGCCTTTACGAGATCCGCGCAGAGTGGATTGCCGCCATCCACTATCAGCACGGGGGCGGAGGGCGATAGGCTGAGCGGCGCCGCGTTCTTGTGGTCGTAGGGCGTGGTCGAAAGGCCACGGAGCGAAAGGGGATCACCCTGAAGTTTCTCCGGCGTGGCCGCTGGGGCTGGTGCGGCGGCGGGGACCGGCGCAGGAGCTTCGACCGCAACAGGTGCCGCGGGCGCGTTGCTCGCCGTGATGTAGGCCACGATATCGCCCAGGGTATGGAAGCTACCCAACTGGTCGGGGCCAAACTCGGGTGCTTCGGGCAACTGCTCTTTTACCGCCGAAAGAATTTCGACCCGCTTAATCGAGTCGATGCCCAGGTCGGCGTCGAGCGACATGGTGAGTTCCAGCATTTCTACCGGATAGCCCGTCTTGTCCGCGATGGTCGCCAGAAGAACGGTTTCGACGGCCGACGTGTCTGCCGCACCCGTGGATGGGGGGGAGATGGAAGATGGGGCCGCAGCGGGAGCACTTCCCTCCGCCGCGATATATTCCACAATATCACCGAGGGTGTGGAAGGTACCCAGCTGGTCCGGCCCGAATTCGGGGGCGTCCGGCAGGGCTTCCTTGAGGGCCGAAAGAATTTCGACCCGCTTGATGGAGTCAATACCCAGGTCGGCATCGAGGGACATTCCCAGCTCGAGCATCTCGGTGGGATAGCCCGTCTTTTCGGCAATGGTGGAAAGCAGCGCGGTTTCTATGCCACTCCGGTCCGCACCAGAGGTGCTGCCAACATCAGTCCCGCTGGACGCAGCCGTAGCACTCGCCCCACTGAAATTTCCGTTGGCCGCGATGTAGTCGACGATATCGCCGAGGGTATGGAAGGTGCCCAACTGGTCTGGACCAAACTCGGGGGCTTCCGGCAGGGCTTCCTTGAGCGCGGAGAGGATTTCGACCCGTTTGATGGAGTCGATGCCGAGGTCGGCATCGAGGGACATACCCAGCTCAAGCATCTCGGTGGGATAGCCGGTCTTTTCGGCAATGGTGGTCAAAAGGGCAGTTTCCACCACACGCAGGTCAGCGCCAGCTTCGTCTCTGTCGCCAGTCCCACGGGTCCCACCGGTCTCACTCGTCCCACTGAACGTGCCGTTGGCCGCGATGTAGTCGACGATATCACCCAGCGTATGGAAGGTGCCCAACTGATCGGGACCGAACTCAGGGGCTTCGGGTAGTGCTTCTTTCAGCGCCGAGAGGATTTCCACCCGCTTGATGGAGTCAATACCCAGATCGGCATCGAGAGACATGCCCAGTTCGAGCATTTCGGTGGGGTAGCCGGTCTTTTCGGCAATGGTCGAAAGCAGCGCAGTCTCGATGGCCGTGGTGTTTGCGGCCGTGTCGGTGGGCGGGGTGGACATGGTGGACGTGGTGGACGTGGTGGACGCGCTGTGAGAACTTTCCCCCACCGCAGCCAAGTTTTTCCCATCGGTCTCATGCGACTCATACGTCCCATAAGACCCATGGGTCCCTTGAGTCGCGGGTGCCGCAGTCGTCGGTGCTGCGACCGGCGTCGGGGCGGCCACGGGCGCCACCGCCATCGGTGTCACCGGTTGTCCGGCCAGGAGCTGTTGCTGTTGGCCCAACAAGCCACGGAAGGTATCCAGCGTCGCCTGTTGTCCCTCAAGGAACTGACGGTGCAAGTCAGCTGTCTGCTGCTGCATACGCTGGAGCGCGAGAAGATGTTCCTGGGCAATCTGGGCAGCTCCGGTCGCGACCACCGGTGTGGGCGCGGAAGGTGCCGGAGAGGGCGTAGGGGCAAGGGTCGGGGGTGTAGGGGGTGTCGTGTTTTTTTGCATCGGTACCGGTGTGGGGTTCGTGTTGGCGTGGGTCACTACCGCCGTGCGGGGCGCGGTCTTGGGCTTGTGCGGCCGGGGGGTGACATGGTTGGCACCACAAATGGGAACCATCAACTTGGCCTTGGGTTTCAGGGCTTCGGGGTCAATTGGGGCATTGGCATTCCAGGCGGTGAGGGTAACGTCATGTCCGAGTACCGCCACTTCAGCAAGGGCACGGGCCAGGTCAAGGATACCGCCCCGTTTGCCGTTGGAGCCGTCGATGGCCACCGCGTGGTGCGGTTGGTCCCCCAGGATGGCGTCCACCAGGCCCGACATGCGGGAACCCGGACCAATCTCCAGGAAAGTGCGGATGCCGTCGCTGTACATCTGCTGAATCTGAGCCACAAAAGAAACGGGCTTGGCCAGTTGTTCGGCCACCAGCGGACGTACCGCGTCCAAATCAGTCGGGTAGGGGGTGGCCGTCGTATTGGAATAAAGGGTTACGTCGCCGGCTTCCAGCGTCATGCCTTGCAGGGCTTCCAGGAAGGGCTCCCGCACGTGGGACACGTATTCACTGTGGAAGGCGGCCGCGACGGGGAGAATCTTCGTCTGGATACCTTTTTCGGCAAAAACGGTATTCGCATGGGCGATGGCATCCGTGCCGCCAGACAGGACCATTTGCTCGGGAGCATTTTTGTTGGCAATGACCACGTTGAGTTGGGCTTCGGCGATGAGCGCTTCGACCGGGCCTTCTTCGGCGCGGACAGCCATCATGGAGCCCTTGTCCCCTTCGCCCTGACCCATAAGAGCGCCGCGAAGTTTGGACAGCTGATGAAAGTCTGCTTCGTTTACCTTGCCGGCGGCGTAGAGGCCTACGATTTCGCCGTAACTATGGCCTGCGAGGGCGTCGGCCTGGAGCCCAAAGCCCTTAATCACCTTCAGGGCGGCTGCGCTCACGGCGCCGATGGCCGATGGCGCGACGGGCGTGGCGGTGAGTTCTTGCTGCTGGCGTGCTTCTGTTTCGCCATCGAAAGCGGGCTGGGGGTAGATTAAATCACTTAAACGGGGCGCGCCATCATAGACCGCGTCGGCGTTTTCCAGCACGTCGAGAAACTCGGGAAACTGACACGCAAGTTCGTTCAGCATGCCCACATATTGGGTGCCCTGGCCGGGAAAGACAAAGGCCAGTTTGCCCGGCGTTTCGCCGCTGGCGTAATAGACGCCCGTGGGTAGGCTCCAGGATTTTTCCTGGGCCTTGGATTTGAGGGTACTGGTGGCCTGACCGAAAAGCTTGGCCAGATCGGCGTTTTGCTCGGCCACCACCGCGAGGCGGCAGGGGGCCTTTCCGTTGAAGCCTTCGCGCAGCTCGGCGGCGGCCAACTGAATCGTACTCCACCGCTCAGAAGCGGGGAAGTCGGCCAGCGCCGTCGCCAGGGCCTGGGGAGAATCGGCAGAAAAACTTAGGATTTCTACTGTGCCCGACCAGTCGGGGGCGGCTTTCACTGCGCCGTGCTCTTCGAGTACCGCGTGGAAATTACTGCCCCCAAAGCCGAGAGCACTTATGGCCGCACGGCGTGGGTGGGCTTCCCGGGGGAGCCAGGGCCGCAATTTGGTGTTGGGATAAAAAGCGGAATCCTCCGCCTTCAAGGGACCGAGGGGTTCGGTAACTTTGATGGTCGGGGGCAAGACCTTGTTGTAGAGGGCGAGGGTCGCCTTGATGAGGGCGGCAGAGCCCGCCGCCGCTTTGGTGTGGCCGATCTGGGACTTGACCGAACCGATGGCACACCACGGGCCGTTTTTCGCGCTGCCATAGACTTCCGTCAGGGCACTGACTTCGACGGCGTCCCCTTTGGCGGTTCCGGTGCCGTGGGCTTCCACGAGTTCGATACTCAGCGGATCGATCTGGGCCTGTTCGTAGGCCCGCTTGAGGGCCTTTACCTGGCCCTTGGCGCTGGGGGCATAAATCGCATCGCCCTTGCCGTCGCTGGAAGAACCAATGCCCTTGATAACCGCATAGACCCGGTCACCGTCGCGCTCGGCATCGCTCAGCCGTTTCAGGGCCACCATGCCCAGGCCTTCGCCCAGGATGGTGCCATCGCCGCTCGCGTCGAAGGGTTTGGCATTGCCCGTGGGGGAGAGGGCCGGGGTCTTGCTGAAACACATGAACATGAAAATGTCGTTGAAGGTGTCCACGCCACCACTGATGACGAGGTCACTCTTGCCGGCCTGCAATTCGAGCATGGCCAGGTGCACGGCACTTAATGAACTGGCGCACGCGGCGTCCACGACACAATTGGTGCCGCCGAGATTCAGGTGCTTGGTGATGCGCCCTGCCACGACGTTGCCAAGAAGGCCCGGGAAGGAGGCTTCCTGCCAGGGGACATACTGCTCGGCCATGCGCTCCAACACGTCGTCGATGATGGCCTGGTCGAGGCCGGCATCCTCGAGGGCCTGCCGCCACTTGGGGTGGCCGAGCCGCGCGCCGAGGGGGATAACCAATTCCAAGGCACCGGTAACACCCACGACGACACTGACGCGGTCACGGTCGAAGTCGGCTTCAGGGCCATAGCCCGCATCCCGCAGGGCACGGTCCGCCGCCACCATACCGAGGAGCTGGGCCGTGTCGGTGGCTTCCAGGGCGTTGGGCGGCATGCCATATTCGAGGGGATTAAAGTCGATGGGTTCGAGGAAGCCGCCCCGCTTGCCATAGGTGAAGTCGGGACGCTTCGGGTCGGCGTCATAGTAGTCTTCGGGACGCCAATGGGTCTCGGGCGTTTCGATGATGGCGTCAATGCCGTGTTTGATATTGGCCCAATAGGCACCCAGGTGGTTGGCCTTGGGGAAGAGACACCCCATGCCCACAATGGCGATATCAGCAGGAGTGTTCATTGGATTGGTACCTCACTGTCCAAAACATTCACCGAGAAACAGAAACGTGTTGCGTCATTCCCACGCAAGTGGGAATCCAGAACGCGGCGGTGGGACAGCGATGCACCGCTGGATCCCCGCTTTCGCGGGGATGACGATCCTGTCTTAAGGGTGAAATTCATGTCGGATTGACTCACTGGATGTATTCCTCCAATTGGGGACGTTCCAGGGGAAGATACGAACTACAGGCCGGGGGCACCGCGATGCCCTGGCTGGAAAGGATTGTGCTTCGGGTAACTACCGCCGCGCCGTGCAGAATATTCAGGGCGACGAGGGCGACTTCGCGCCGTTCGGGGGCTTCGAGGAAGGTGCCGCGCACCCATTCGTTGAAGGCGCCCATGGCCGGACCGCACCAGACCTGGTAATCAATCTTGCGATCGGCGATACCCCGGTTGGCCCAGATGGACGCCTGGCCGAGGTAGGAGCGGAAAATTAATGCCATTTTGTGTTTGGGGTCTTGCTCGGCGCGGACAATCTGCTTGGGGTCCCGCTCTTGGAAAAAGGCCTTGGTCTCTTCCCAGATTTGGGTCAGGGGGGCGCGGAAGAGTTGCTTCTCCAACTTGGCCCGTTCGTCCGCGGGAATCTCGTCAATGCTCTTGTGGAGGCGGTAGAGTTCGAAGAGGCGCGCGCCCCGCATGCTGAACATGGTGCCCCGCTTGAGCACCTGGACATCGACGCCCATTTCAAACATATCGGCAGCAGGGGCCATGGCCGTGTCGGCCTGTCCCGCTTCGGCGAGCATCTGGCGCACCATATCCGACGAGCCACTTTCCACACAGGCCTGGTTCACCGAACCGGTTACGATGTAGGCGGCCCCCATGGCGAAGGCGGCCGCGGCGGAGGCGGGGGTCGAGATGCCACCGGCCAGACCAACGCGGGGTGCCGTGGGATAGTTGAACTTCGCCTGCATCCGGTTACGCAGGGCAATGAGGGTCGGGAGCAAGGCGATGGCGGGGCGGTTGTCCGTATGGCCGCCGGAGTCTGCTTCGGCCGTAATGTCATCGGCCATGGGAATACGCAGAGCCAATTCGGCCTGCGCTTCCGTGAGGTCGCCGCTGGCCACGAGCTGCTCCAGGAAGCGGGCAGGCGGTGGCGAAAGGAACTTTTCGGCCACTTCCACGCGGGACACCTTGGCGATGACCCGATTGGGGACCACGACCTTGCCGTCGCTGCTTTCGTGGATGCCATGGACGCGGTATTTCACGATGGCGGGGGTGAGATCGAGGTAGGCCGACGCCTCGACGAGGTGAACCCCGCGCTCAATGAGTAACGAGGCCACGGCCCCTTCCAGGGCCTGCTCGTTGGGACTGTGAATGAGGTTGACGCCGAAGGGCGTGTCGCCGAGATTCTTTTGCAGCCGATCGAGGGCCTGTTTTACCCGTTCCAACGAGAGGCCTGCCGCGCCAAAGATGCCGAGGAGGCCTTCCTTGGCGAGGGCTTCCACGAGTTCCTCGGAGGCGATGCCATTGGCCATGGCCCCGCCATAGTAGGCGAATTTTACGCCATGATCGCGGCGGAAGGTCGCGTCACCGAGTTGGCCTGCGTGACAGGGGAGACCGAGCGCTACGACGGGGAATCCATGCTCATTGGCCGAGGGATCCGGGAGTGCAAGGGTAGCCGCAAGGGCCCCATCGGACTGTTGAAAGACGCTGAAGGGCGTGGCAGATTCCCGGAGCAGATCGGCGAATTCGGGGCTGTCGAGGGGGAGGGCGGGGGCGTCGCCCGGGACGCATCCCCATGCCGTACCGGCCAAGGGCCTCTCGATTGATTTGTCGGGGCTAAGCAAGGGCATGCCGCGTTTCCTGCAAGTGGGCCGCACCTTGGGTGTGGCATAACTACTTGATTTGACGTGTGTTACGGGAGTTGAGGGTCCCGGCCTTGGGGTATCCCATAGGGCCCGGTTTTTGGGGCGCGCCAGGACGAGAAATACTACGTTTCAGGCACTCGATTCAGGAATTCTGAAAAGTCCCTTATGATAGCATTGGACGGCGTAAGAAGGCCAATTGCATGGGCTTGGGGCTATGGGGGGGAGCTCTGGTGTTGGTGTGGGTCACGTTTTTCCAACCTTCCACGTACTGCCTGGGTTTACGAATCTTGGCGGCTTCGCGCCTTTGCGTGCCAAATAATAGGAATCTCACGCAAAGACGCAAAGGATAACAGCGCGGTCGAGGTGGGGCGAATTATCCTTGGGTAAGGATTTCTGGACGGGTTCTCGGAGGACAAGAATCGGCAACCCCGATACGTGACGCGCTAAGAACCTTCCAGCCCATCCAGCGCGAGCAAGATCGCCATTGCCTCTTCCGTCATGGGCCATCTTTCGCCCCAAGGGATCCATGCCACATGCCCGTTCGTGTAGAGCACATTACCGCCGTCGAGAGTGTGCCCATTGGGGTAGCGTTCTATCAGGACCGGAGTTTTGGCAGCTGCCTCTCCAACGGACTGGATACTTGAAACGCTTTCCAGTGGAGACTCGGACCGGTCACCCAGTCGCTGGATAGTCACGGGGGTGCCTCGGGCTCCATCCATCACGAGATTGCCATCGAAGGTGCCGCCCTGGCTGACCACCGCGCGATAGGCCGCTGCAAAGTGCTCCAGAGTTTCCTGGTCAGAAATCTGGAACCCCAGATAAAAGTAGCAGCGATCGTCCGCAATGCTGGTCGGAGGGAGGGGTTTGAATAGTTCTTGCCAACGCGTTTTTGCGGGACACTGCAGGTAGTCCAACCGGTCCAGATAGTCTGGATAGATTCCCTGGTAGGTTTTGTCGTCCCGGACTGCCAGCGTACCGGGCACGTTGGAAAGCTCCGGATACAGGCTCCTGTCATCGTCATGGGAATACATCAACAGGGCCAAGCCCGTGCTACTCAGATTCACCCCGCACGTTGCGCGAATGGACTCGGAGGAATGCCGGGATGGATAGCTCACGGAGAGGTAGATGAAAAGGCCAATGGATACCAGCGCGCTGAGAGTGCAAATTCCGAGCAAGCGTGCTTCCTTGTCCAGTCGCGTGCATAGTGCGATGGGCACCACCCAGAGGGAAGAGATGGCCACGCAGGATAAAAAGTACAACGTGATATGGGGATTGAAAACTAAGAGAGGCAGCAAGAACACGCCGACCGCGACAGTCTTGGCTTCACCGATTTCCCAGGCCGAAAGGGGATAAGGCGCAACGATTGCCGCTACATAGCCACACCCGCAGCTTGCCCGATAGCAGCGCCGGACAAACTGCCAGGTAGTCGGCTCATCCGGTGTGCTTTCGTCTTTAAGTTCGCTGGGGTTGCTTTTTGTCGAGTCTTTGTTTTTCATTCGGCGCCCCCCCAAAAAAGTCATCCACGGATACTACCACGGCCATCGCCAATCTCCAAATGCACGATCGCAAAGGAAACATTTGCGACGGCCGGGTAAGCACTGACCCTACTCGCGAGGTAGCAGTGCACCAGGTATCGCAATTGGCTGATTTTTTCTAGCGAGCGATGTGAGTGGTCCGGCTTTTGTGAGTCGTTCATGACCTCCCCTTACCTATCAGTAAAAGTTTTGCATTCCAATTACTACAGTGTCACAAGTACTTGGACATTGCAAGTAAACGTTCGCTGTTTGCCGTGAAATGCGATTGACCGTTGGTGGCGCAGAGGCGAAACATGAAACCGGGCGAAGTGCCATGGAGGGACATCTGGAAGGGGGGGCTCCGGATGAAATTTGGGTAGTTCGTACGCTGACCGCGAACCGTACTCAACGGAGCAAGTCATGGTGTGGTGGTAAGTGCAGTGGGTGTAAAATGTTAGCTTGATGAGCTTTTTCGTGCTCACGAAATACTCATCGAATGTCCATTGTTTCTAAGCGAATTCTCATAAAGCAAAAATGTTTCCGTTCTACCATTGTGCTGTCTTGGTGGTGATGGGACAGCGATTGCCGCGTTTTGCATGCCGGTGGGTCGTGGATTTCATCATGGTAAAAATGTGGAATTATTGGTGTGTTGTGCACCGCCGCTGTAACCCAGCAAACGGAGAACATGTGCGATGAATAAGCGTGGATTCACCCTTATAGAGCTCTTGGTAGTTATCGCCATTATCGGCATTCTCGCGGCCATCCTGCTGCCGGCTCTGGCCCGGGCACGGGAAGCGGCCCGTCGGGCGAGTTGTCAGAATAACCTGAAACAGATGGGTATTATATTCAAGATGTATGGGAACGAGTCCCGTGGCAACATCTGGCCCCGTCTCGGATTGCAGGAAAATCTGGAAGCGAAAGAATACCGGGACGACCCCTCTGGCAGCGTGCCCTGGCAGGATTGGGATTTGGATGCCCAGAACACGCCGGCCGGTGTGGAAATCTATCCCGAGTACATGACCGACGCCAACATCCTCTTCTGTCCGTCGGACAGTGAAAACCCGGATGAATACCTGAACTGTGATGGTCCCAACCCCCAGGGTGCCTGGTGTGAAGGGGCCGAAGGCAACTTGCCGACGGGCCACCCGGCGTATGGCACGATAGCTCCCGGGGCCTTCGAAGATGCCAGCTATGTGTACTACTCCTGGATGGCCGAAAACATTGACGTCTACGGCACGATGATTACCATCGCCATGGGCCTGGAAGACTACGGCATGATGAACCTGGAAGGTGGTATCGGTGATTGGCTCGACAATGGATTCGGTACGACGTTGGAGTCCTTCTATGCCGCACTCGATGCGGATATAGACGTGGGGGACTGGCCCGCTGCACAGGTGGCCGCCCACGTGAGCGACTTTACGGGGATCTCCATCAACGTGGTGGGAAATGGCGGCGGCGATACCATCATGCGTCTTCGTGAGGGTATCGAACGCTTCCTTATTACCGACATCAACAACCCGGGTGGTTCCGCCCAGGCGCAGAGCCAGGTGCCGGTCATGTGGGATAACATCGGTACGGGGCCCCTGGTGACACCGCCTGCGGGTTACTATAAAGATCAAGGTGCCGACTCCTTCAACCTCCTTCCCGGTGGCTGCAATATCCTCTTTATGGATGGTCACGTGGAGTTTTCGAAATACAACAGCAACGACGGACACATTCCAACCAGCACCCTGGCAGCTGCGATTGGGTTTAACTATTCCTCTTGGGATGACTAGTCGGCAACCCTAATCTGCGTTAACCATTCGGGTGCGCCGCAAGCGTTTTGTGCTGCGGCGCGCCTGTGCTATAACGGGCTTGTTACTTCGGCAATATTGAGGGAGAAAAACGTTGAATAGCGTGTTGAAAATTGTATCGTTTGTGGTTGTGCTGGTGCTTAGCCCCACGGTGCTGGCGGCCCCCTTGGCAGTACCCCCGAAACTCACCCTTACGAATCCCGCTGTCCAGGATCAAGACGATATGTGTATTTGGGTTCATCCCAAAGACCCGGCACGGAGCACGGTCATTACGTCAGACAAAGCCGCGGGAAAGCTGTTCGTTTATGACCTGGAAGGTACGTTGGTCCAGACCGTGCCGGTCTCCGGAAAGCCGGGAAACATCGATTTGCGCGATGGTTTCCAGCTTGGGGAAAAGACTTGTTCCATCGTGGCCTTTAATGAGCGGGATGGGGCGGCGATTCTCATTTATGCGGTTGATCCCGAAACCCGACACCTCTCACGGGTAGACGATGGGGCCATCACAACGGGACTGAATTATGGGTTTGCCCTGTATCGCAGTCCGAAATCGGGCGACTTCTACGGCATTACCGTGCCCGAGGCGGGGGGAGGTTCCGTGGAGCAGTATCGCCTCTTTGCCAATGAATCGGGCAAGATATCCGGCGAGAAAGTGCGGAGCTGGCCCATCGGGGAAAGCGAAGGGTGCGTGGCGGATGATAAAACGGGTCTCCTTTATATTGGTGAGGAGAAAGTGGGCATCTGGCGGGTGGGCGCCGAACCCGAGGACCCGTCACCGGGTACCCTCGTTCAGCCCATGGGCGCCCACGGGCTCGTGGCAGATGTGGAAGGGCTGGCTCTTCTGTACGGCAACGGCGGAAACGCCTACCTGCTGGCCTCCTGCCAGGGAGCCAACTGCTACTATGTGTACCGCCTCGATGAAGCCTGTACGTTCGTCAAGACCTTCGCGGTGGAAGGGGCTACGGACACGGATGGCATCGACGTGCGCTTTCAGAATTTCGGAGACCGCTTTCCCGAGGGATTCTTTGCCCTCCACAATGGTGCGAAAGCGCCCTATCCGGTTCAGCTCTGCGACCTTCGCGAGCTTGCGCTGACCCTGGACTAAGGAAGGGCGGCAACGGCTGGGCCCAAACGCGGGTACTGCGGGCTTAGCCGACGTGCGAAAAGCGCGACAATGTGTGCGCGTTACCGTCAGGCCGAACACGCACTACCAGACGGAGGCACCCGAAAGGTCGACCGTGCCGCGCGCCCCCCCACAAGGCGGGTATCAACGATTTCTCAAGGGCTCGGGCGAGGGATGTGACAGGCTGGAAGCCTATCCCACGTTGGCCACGGTTGGTACCATCGCGTTTGACCTGGGAGGACGGGAGGTCAGCGACTGGCCTTGTTCGTGCCCGGGCGTGGCCAGACGATTGCCGAAAAAGCGATTGAGTATCTTGCCCGTATTCGTCATCTCCTTCCACACCCGATTGGTTGGCGCGTCTATTGTGATGCGGTAGGTCTGTTGAGGCTCCTTCTCTGACATAGCCCGCTCCCTTCCTTTCGTGTTGTTGTTTTCTGTCCGCTACGTTCCTGGTGCAACAGGCGGGTATCGGGCGGTAGCGCTTTCGTGGTCAGGGTTCTGCAGGGAAACATGGAAGTATAGTTGTGTTTCTGAGGTAATGGGGTTCCCGGGTTTCCAGAGCACGGCGTATTCTGTAACCGCGTTTCGGCTGGTGGGGATGCGTTTGTATACCGTGTTCACCCGGCCGTCCGAGTCGTCTTGACGCAATTTTCCCCTTGGCAGCCCACACGGTTCGTCCGGGTGTGGAAGAGGAGCGCTGTTATTGCGTTGTGCTGGGGGAACGGGTTAGTTACATGTTGGCGTGTCTCTGTCAAGTGTTTACAATGGGAGAATTATAGGCGACAGTATGCTCGGGGCATGTTACAATGTTTTCCAGCAGGCGGTGAGGTGTTGTGGCGGGAGCAATTGGCTTCCGAGTTTGTGCGTCAGGAAAGGTGAGTGATATGTGCGCCGAGAAAAAGGGGGGGCGACAGTTGGAAACGGACGCGTCGCTGGATCTCGAGCCGGGGTCTTTTCGTCTTCGGGTGACCAAAGACAAAATGGCGGTCTTGCTGGACTGTGATTCCGCCATGTGGGATTTGCAGGACCTCGCAGAGGCGGTTGTAGAACGGCTGAAAGCCTTCGGGGTAGAGCATGTGCCCGTTGCGTTCGGGCTCTTGCGGTTGATTCGATCGCACGCCGAGCGAAGTCCCCAATTGGAGGGGGTCCGGGTCTTGGAAGGGGTGGTGCCCATACCCCCCGTGGATGGGCGCATCGAGTGGGGAGGGGATTTCTTTAACAAGAATTTTGTGATTGATGAAGATACGGACCAGGTAAATTTTCGGCAGCTTGCGGGGCAACGCAATGTGAAGAAGGGCCAGCTTCTCGCCCGAGTCATTGAGCCGATTCCGGGGGAGTCGGGGCATGACGTTCTGGGGGCACGCATTCGCGCGCGAAGGCCCCTGCGTCGGCGAGTTCGGTTGGGGAATAACGTTTGTCTGGATGAGTCTACCCAGAGTTACTACAGCGAGATAGACGGGCGCATCCGATTCGTGAATGGCATTCTGGCGGTGGATGATCTCTTCGAAGTGGAGGGTGACGTGGGCTTAAAGACCGGGGATATCTCCCATCCGGGTGCCGTCATTGTCCACGGGGATGTGCTTGTGGGCTCCCGGCTTGAAGCGGTTGGAGATATCGAGGTGTTGGGGGTGGTCGAGTCGGCCCACGTTCAGACGAGTGGAAAGCTCATTGTGCACGGCGGGATAACGGGGGCGGTCGGTTCCCATATCGTTGCGTTGGGCGGGGTGCTTGCCCGCTTCATTTTCGAGGCGGATGTGCAGTCGGATGAAGATGTGGTGGTGGGGCGCGAGATAGTCCAATCCAGGGTGTTGGCGCGAGGCAGCGTATGCGTGCCGCGGGGCCGAATCGTGGGGGGAAGTATTACGGCCCTGGAGGGCGTGGATGTGGGGCAACTGGGCTCTTCGGCAATGTCCCCCACGGAAGTGACGGCCGGTGAAGATTTCAGTCTTGCAGGCCGACTTCAAATCGTCCGGAGCCGCATCGAAGTGACCCAGCGAAATATCGCGCGAATCAATGATGCCCTGGCACCGCTACGGGGCAAGATTGCCGCGCTCCCGGAGGAGAAGAAGGGGGTGGTCCGAAAGCTTCTGGAGCAATTGCGCCTGTTGAATGAATCAATCGGGGGCTTGGTTGAAGAGGAAGAAGACATAGCCGCAGAGTCGGCGATTCGAAAGCGGGCGCTGATCGTTGTGCGTAACCACCTCTACCCCGAGGTGCGGCTCCGTTTGGAGGACGCGGCATTGCATGTGCGAGATGGGAGGCGGGGCCCGCTGAAGGCGATATACGTGGATGAATCCGTCCAGCTTTCTACCTCCAACGTGCGTGGTTTGACGGACAAGAAGAAATAGACCCGTGTTTGTGGTACGATGGCCCATGCACCACCTGAGGAGGGGCACGTATGGAAAAAGAACAGAATATCGCGCTGCTTATCGATTGCGACAATGTAAGTTATCAGGCCATTGACGGGGTCTTAAATGAACTGGCCAATCACGGGGTGGTGAATATTCGTCGTGCCTACGGCGATTGGAAAAAGAGTGAGTTGCGTGGTTGGGAGGGGGAGCTATTTCGCTGCGCCATACAGCCTATGCAGCAATTTGCCTACACCAAAGGAAAAAATGCGACCGACGCTGCCATGATCATTGATGCCATGGATCTCCTCTATGGCCAGGATCTCGATGGCATTGCCCTCATGACCAGCGACAGCGACTTCACCCCCCTGGTAATGCGCCTCAAGACCAGTGGACTGCGTGTCTACGGATTCGGCGCGGAGAAAACGCCGTCCCCGCTGGTAAACGCCTGTTCCCGCTTTATCTATACGGAGAAATTGCTGCAACGTATGGAAGCCGATCAGGCCGATACGCCGGCAGGAGAAGAGCAGGAGAAGATGTCGCGGCGCCAGCTGCGTCAGGATACGGCCCTGGTAAAACTGCTCCGGAATGCGGTGGAAGAGAAGGCGGACGAAGCAGGATGGTCCAATTTTTCGCAGGTGAACCACTACATCAACAATAACACGTCCTTTTCTTCCATCAACTACGGGTACAAGCGGCTCAGCGACCTTATCCGTGCGAGTGACCTCTTTGACATCGAGATGCGGAAAAACAACAGCGCGATGTACTTGCGGCACAAGTCCTGACGCAGGGTGGCGTCCAATGCTGCTTCCGAATGGGGCAGACAAAGCGCAGCAGCAGTGAATGCGCCGGGCCCGCTATCTGGCCATGGTGATGTCAATCCATCTTGATTAAGTTGGTGTCCGGATGGCCCTTCACCTGCATCATGGCCGCAAGTCCGCGTATTGCTCATCGCGTCCCAGCCTCTCCAGTTCCCGATCGCCGGTAATGAGTAAGAGGGGGGCGTTCACAAGGGGGCGTGGGGCGGGCGAAGGACAGGGGCATGGTGACCCTTCGCCACGAATCCAGGGCGGATAATAAAAAACCGCTGTAACGAATTCGCTACAGCGGTCCTGAATTTTTAAATGGCGGAGAGAGAGGGATTCGAACCCTCGGTACGATTGCTCGCACAATGCCTTAGCAGGGCACCACCTTCAGCCACTCGGTCATCTCTCCGAAGGGTGCGTGACGTCTTCGCCACGGGAGTGGAAATGTATCATGATCGGGCAGGGTGGTTCAACTCTTTTGCCGTATTCAGGTGAATTTTTCGAATTCGAAGTGGCAGCGGTCGGAATAGTAACGTTCCGGTTTGGTCCCGCGCGGTTGGATAGGATAAAATCCGGGTTTGATCGCGGGGCATTGAATATGAAGGGAGTACGATGATGAACTTACCCCAACCCATTGCCGAGGCGGTTCAACCGTTGTTCGACACACTTCCCCTCCACGAAGCCATGGCGGTGCTGTGCCCCAAGTCGGGTGCCACGGCAGCGCAGAAGGCCCTGGTGGAGCAGGTGCTCGCTGAGGAAGCGATAGCCGCCCGCCCGGCCCTGCAAGCGGCCCTCTGGTTGTATGTGGATGAGCTGGATACGAGTCACACCATCAGTCAGGACATCGACGATGCGACGGGCTCCTATTGGCACGGTATCATGCACCGCCGTGAAGGCGACTTTCCGAACGCCCACTATTGGTTTCGCAAGGTAGGGGACCATCCTGCCATGGCGACGCTCTCCGGTTACGATGCCCATGCCTTTGTCGATGAGGCGGGGGAGTCGTACCCCACCGACCCCATCTCGCTCGTGGAATTGCAGCGGGCCGAATGGGAAAACCTCTTCGTCTGGTGCGCGGAAAATACCTGACCCTGACCCCTCATTTGGATTTCCCATGATAGAAGAATATACCCGCCCTCTCCTTGCCGAAGAGCGGAAAGCAATCGCGGCACTCAGTGATGAGGCGCCCCGTCCAGGCCGTCTGTTGGGCCAGTATGCCGCTGTCGCGGCCCTGCTCGTGGCGGTGGCTGCCCTAATGGTCCTGATCCTTTGGGCTCTGCTGGCCACGTCGTGGTCCGATATGGTGAAGGGCACGTTGGTCATTCTGCCGGGCGGCCTGGGCATCCTGACCTTGATTGTGTTGTTTCTGATCGTCGTCAACATGCCCCGGGTGTATGGTGAAGCGCGGGATGCCTATCGTACAGCCCAGGCGTTGCGGCCGAAGTGTCAGGCCCTCCTGGATTTGAACGAAGTTACGGTGACCCGTGTGCAGGTAGTTTCGGCGGTGGAGATTGTCGTCGACGAAGACGACTACCTCATCTACCTTTTTGGCCTGGAAGGGGGCGGTACCTACTACTACGAAAGCGACCTCACCGAGGTGGGTTCCTGGCCAAGTGATTGCTTTGAGCGGGTGACCGGTACGGTGGAGGGTGAGGTGGTCTGGGAGCGCACCCTGGCGACGGGGGCGGATCTGGCACCGAGCCTGATTATCGAAGAGCCCTGGTGTTATGACGGCTTCGAGCGTTTCATCCACCGTGAAGCGGAGGACGATGGAATGGCTCCGGGGGTGTATAATGAGGCACCAGAGGAGCTGCTGCAGCGTCTTCTGGGAAAGAATACGGTAGAAAAGCAGGCCGAGCGCTAAGTGCTTTCTCCCCAGAGTCCGGCCTTTCCCCACGGCCCGGGAATGAAATCGTCTCTAGAATTGTCTACGTTAGTGTTGCGGTTTCTTTCAGAGTGAACAGTACAGAAGGAGTAGAACGATGCCTTCTTGGTTTTCCAAGGTTTTCAAATCCGAAGAGGATACCCCCAAGTCCCGTGCCCCCGAACCCGTCATTGACGAGGTGGAAGAAGAGGACGAAGACGAGCCCTTGCCCAAAGAGCGGCGGGTCGTCAATGCCCCGATTGTGGTGGATGAGTCCGAGGCCAGTGGCTATAGCGACGAGATTGTGATTAAGGCCAAAATGGAGCCCCAGGCCAACGCCTGCACCTTTCTGGTGGATCGGCCGCTTCTCGAAAATGGCATGTCCTTTTGGGCCCCCGATTCGGATACGGCCTATGGTAGCTCCCCCTTGGCGGCTACGATATTTGATCTGGGCGGTATTGCGACGGTGCTCATCCATGGCATGACGGTGACGGTCTCTCGGGATGGCTCCGAATTCAGTCCCTGGGAAGAGGTAGCCAAGCGCATTGGTACGCAGATTCGCGCCCACCTGAAGAGCGGTATGCCCGTGCTGGACCCGGACTATCAGTCCCGCATTGCCGATGAAGCCACCATATCGCAGCAGCTTCAGAAAGTGATCGATGAAGAAATTAACCCCGGTATTGCGTCCCACTCGGGCGTGATCACCTTGAACCGCGTGGTGGGGAATACGGCCTATATCACCATGGGGGGCGGGTGTCACGGTTGCGCCGCGTCCACGATTACGCTCCGCTCTGGAATCGAGGGGGCCTTCCGAACGGCCGTCCCGGAATTGGGGGCCGTATTAGACGAAACCGATCACACATCGGGTACCAATCCTTTCTTTAAGGAATTGCCCGCCGGAATGGGAATGTAGATCGGAAGCGACTTGATACTTTTCAACTGGTGTTACAGACGGGCGAAAGCGGTCCGGGTGCCGTGCCCAAATACAGCATCAACGGGTTTCCGCTGGAGTTTGACGACTATGAAGGAGGGACCGGACCCGGTGAAACCCTCCAGGCCGTTGCCCACCCCCAGAGTTTTCCCCATACCCTTATCCTGAGCGGGCCGGAAGATGGCTCGTGGGATATTGTCGGTGCCGAGATTACCTACCACTGCGACGGGGACGAGCCCTACAGCCTGACCTTGGGCGAGGTGGTATTGGGTGACCACGACGATCTGAATCTCTGGTACGCAAAACCACCTGAAGTCTTTGACGTATAACGGCAGCCCAACGAGCAAAGGAGGATTTCATGAGTTCAGCCTGTGATCTACTGGCCGAAAAGGAATGTATTCCCTGCAAAGGCGGTGTCGCGCCCTTAAAAGGCGAGGACCTCACCCTCCTTCATGAACAACTCGGGAGCGACTGGCAGGTGGTGGGGGAACATCATCTGGAGCGGGAATACAAATTCAAGGATTTCGCGGGCGCCCTGGCCTTCACCAATACGATGGGTGCCATTGCGGAAAGCGAAAACCATCACCCGGACATTCTTACTGCCTGGGGCAAGGTCGGCGTGACCATGTGGACCCACAAAATAGACGGACTCACGGAAAGTGACTTCGTATTTGCTGCGAAAGTGGAGAAAGCCTACCAGGATGCCCTGTAAAGATGTGACGGAAGTAATTGAAGTAATCCTGGACGAGTCCGATGCGCTTAAGGCCTACAGCTTCCGTAAACGGACCTGTGGTCAGGGTGTCGGCGTAGACAGCCTGCTCATGGACGTGTTGGGAGGGATGGCCGTCGAGGAACTGTTGGCTATTTCCCCGGAACAGTTCTTGGAAACCTGGCCTGCCGCCGAGCCGATTGAAGAGTTTCTGGGTCTGAAGCATCTCATCGCCCTGCAATCTTCCCTGGAGGTCTTGCTCGGCCGTGCGGCCGGTGGTCCGGGTTCCATTTGTGCCACCGCAGAAGTGGCCTTCGAAGACGGCGACACCATCATTACGTCCGTCATTGCCCTCGACCTGGTGGAAGAGAAGATCAAATCCTGCGGCAATTGTAAGGGCTGTGGCACCACCCGCAAGGTGAAGCAGCAGGTCGTCTTCAACTGAGTCCCTGTTTCACCCCCGGGAATTACGGTTCCAAAAAGGGATAGCGGTCAATGGCAAACAACTCGGGGGACCGGGACAGGGGGCCTTCCGTAATCCGAATGGCGGTGGCCCCTTCCAGCTGCATCAGAGTGAATTGCTCCCACGGTGTCCGCTTGCGTTTCCGTTTCCAATGGAGCGATTCCTGCTGCGCCACACCCAGCCGCGTTTTGGCGTCCAACTGAATGCTTCCCGAACGGCTGCCGGTGTAGGTGGGCCAATCCGATTCGGGTGGGGGGGTGAATTTCGTTTCCGTCGTCAGGAGATAGTGATCCCGCTGTCGTTCGATGAGGCGGACTGATTCTGTCGTGGGCATAAAGGGCCACGGCTGGTTAGCCGGTTTTTCTGTCCACCGGTCTCCCAGTCGAACGAGGCCGCCCGGTAAAAAGGCAAAGGCCTGGTCCAGATGGCGGCGAATGGGCCGCTCATCAATATGGGTCATGAAGACCCGGCGCCAGGCTTCCCGTTGGGGTGGATCCATATGGTCAAAGCGAATGTCGTGACGTCCAATGATACCTGCCAGGGCATCCTCTAACTCGGTCAGTCCCTTGGAATCAATAATGTCGCCCTGGGGGCCCAGGGTGATGGTGAAGGGGTGGTTCCGAACGACCGCCTCCATGGTTTCGAGTAAAGTCTCTATCTCCGGGGGGCGCATGCGGTCGCCGTGGGGGCTGACCAGCCAATCATCGACGGTATAGAAGCGGGGTGTGATGGACAGCCGTGTTTCTCCGGTGCGCGTTCTCCCCATGGAATGAAACTGGTACACGAAGCGGGACACGCCTTCAATGCGAAGCTCTTCACCCAGATAGGCATAGCGCCCCACGTGCCGATCCGTCGCTTCCACCCAGTAGCTACTGTTGGTGGGGAGGTCGACGTAGAGGTGAAGCGCGGGGCCCTTCCGCAAAGGGGGATGGGGCTGGGTACTGCATCCCGCTAAGGGGAGGAGCAGGGCCAGTGCGAGCATGTAAACCAACGTCTTTTTCAACCGTGATTTCCCTGTGGCTAAGTTGACCGTCACACTACCCAAGGGAGGACAGGGGAATCAAGCCCAGACAGGAATCCACGCCCGAATTGATGGGGCCCAAGAAGCTGAGGGACATCAGGACACAGACCGTCAAAAGGTAGGGGGTGGGTCGATAATCGTTTCATCGAGTCGGAGTTTGGCGCCAGACTCGGGCGAAGTGAAGGGACAGTTGGCTGGCCGGCAAGCCCTGGGAATGGCATCTCAGGTGGATAAATTTTCGGATAGTACTGCAGATATCTTCCTGTTGACTCAGTCTGAAGTCCAGTGGTTGGGAGTTAGAATTCTGACAGTACCCTGGCTTGTGTTCTGCGGCGGCGTGAAGGGTTTGCCTGTTTCGACTGGGTCTTGCACGATTTGGAATGCCGTGTTACCGTAGCAGAGTGGTAGCAGGGCGTGGGTGCTCTTCGGCGAGTTGAGCGACCACGGAGAACGAGAGGAGAAGAGGAGCGGGAGTATAAGAGAAATCTTCTGGACCCAGTATTTCGGGATGGGTCGCCTGTCATGCAGACTTGGGTTTGAGACAACGAACGGGAGAAAAGCAATGAGATGCCTATTGAATCGCGCGCTTGTGTACCTGTGCGCTACCACTGCAATGCTGGCTCTGAACGTGTACGCCGGAGATCCGCCTGTTTCAACATTTGCCTATCAGGGGCAACTACAACAATCGGGCGAGGCGTTTAGTGGAACTGCGGATCTGACATTCCGACTGTTCAACGCTGCGGAAGGTGGTGACCAGATCGGCGACGACCTCTTGATTGATGATGTGGCGGTCGTCGGCGGGTTGTTTACCGTGGAGTTGAGCTTTGGCGCGGGTGCCTTTGACGGTACCGGGCGTTGGCTCGAAATCGAAGTGGGTGATACGCTCCTGACACCGCGCCAGAGTATTCTGGCGGCACCGTACGCGCTCTTCGCATTGGATGGTAACGAAGGGCCCCAAGGGCCCCAGGGTGAACAAGGTCCCCAGGGAATCCAGGGTGAGCAAGGTCCCCAAGGGCTCCAAGGCGAGCAGGGCCCCCAGGGAATACAAGGCGAGCAAGGGATTCAGGGTGAGCAAGGCCCCCAGGGGATCCAGGGTGAGCAAGGCATCCAGGGCGAGATGGGCTTGCAGGGCATTCAGGGCGAGCAAGGCCCGGCAGGAGAACCTTCGGTATTGGAAAATGTAATTACCGTTGCGACCGACGGTGGTGACTTTAGCTCGGTGGCGGCGGCGTTGGCGAGTATCACGGATTCAAGCAGCACTGTGCGCTATCTCGTCTCCGTTGGACCCGGCGTCTATACCGAGACCGACTTGTGTCTCGTTGCACCCTACGTGCATCTAAAGGGCTCGGGGCAAAACGCGACGGTAATTACCTCGGCCCGTAGCGGCACGGTTCAGAACAATGGCTCGGCGACTGTCGAGCTACAGGACAATGGTCGCATCAGCGATTGCACGATTGAGAACACCGGCGCATCTTCCACCTTTGGTATCGGAGTCTGGACGGCGGAGGCCACGCGCGCGACGGAGATTTTCAACACCACGATTCTGGCAAATGGTGCCGGGGGAGCGGGTCACTTTGCGGTGTACCTCGCGGATTCGGAACCGACCATTAAGTGTAGCGATCTGAGTGCCACCGGTGCGACTGGTTTTGGTACCGCAGTGAACGCCGCCCTGGGTTCGGTCAATACGGCGGGGGCATTCCCACAGCCGCTCATTCTGGACAGCTACCTGCTCGGCGGCACTTCTGTCAGCGATCCGACCGGTACCGGATTCGGTATGTCGCTCTCGGAAACGTCCGTTGAAGTTCGGAATAGCGTTATCGAGGGCGGACACCGGGCGATCGCGCAACTGGTAAACGGGACTACCCGTGTCCGAAACTGTCAGGTACAGGTGGGATCCACCGGAAGCGCGTTCCTGCTGGAAACAAGTGGTAGTGGTGGTATTTTGTTCTATCAGAGTGGTGTGTTATACACGGGTAACAAATTGGCCACGGGTTCCATCAACGAGCCATCGTGCCTTTATAGCTACAATGCGAGCAACGCTGCCGTCAACGCAACCTGCGACTAAGCGCTGGAAAAAGGAGCACGTACCATGTACCGAACTACCATGCTTTGTACGCTGGCGTTCGTGGCGGTCCTTTTTTCGCCGGGACAGGCCCCGGCTCAGTCGGGCGGTGAATTCGCCCTTGGATGGAGCACCACGAACGCAGGAACAACGATGCCAAGCGCGGGCGGCGAGTTCTCGTTGCGCGGGACTATAGGCACAGCAGAGGCCGCCGGTGCGTCCGGCGGTGACTTTTCATTCCTTCCCGGATTCCTGGCTGTGACACGCACAGCGGTGGGTGAAGGCGATATTCTTTGTGAATTCGGTTTGGACGCATCGCAAGAGGTGGCCGACCCGCCCGTGGATTCCGATGCCACGGGTACGGCAACCTTTACGGAGCTACCGAGTGGCAACGTTTTGGTTGTGGTAGAGCACAACGTCGCGAATCCGACCCAGTCTCATATTCATGTGGGAGACGCGTCCGTTAATGGCGCGGTGGTGATCGATTTGGAAGGCTCAGTCAGCCCCATCATGAAAGAATTGTCACCAGAAGAATATGCCATGGTGACGGCGTCCCCACACTATATTAATGTTCACAGCACGGAATTTGGTGGTGGAGAGATTCGCGGCCAATTGGTGTGTGTTGGTGGTGAAGGTGAAGGCGAAGGTGAAGGTGAAGGTGAAGGTGAAGGTGAAGGCGAAGGCGAAGGCGAAGGCGAAGGCGAAGGCGAAGGTGAAGGTGAAG
>JAXMOL010000057.1:0-47079 GCA_034669905.1 Candidatus Hydrogenedentota bacterium | reverse complement strand
CCTGCATTACGTCGAAGACGTAAAAACTACGTGCCTTCGGCCCGAGGCAGGCGGGCCGCCTGCGCTCCCAAATGTCAAAGACTTCTTTAATCAATAGTGGCCAAGCCGAACGTCCGTTGGCCTTTTGCAGGCGCTTGCATGCGCTGTCGTACCGAACGAGTTGGATTCGATCGAGGTCTACCTTCGCTTATTTAGGTTTCAGTGGGGTGGGGTAGGGCAATGGACGTGTGTGATCGGACGGTGCCGTCCGGTGGTTTTGACAGAAAGATGCGTATCGCGTAGGCTGATTGGGGTGGGAGCCTGGAAGCAGTGGTCGGTTTCGGGGGGAGACGGCAGGGTTCCCCGTGGTAAACTGTCCCTTCAAAGCACGGTGACCTTTTCGGAGGCATCGGTTGACGGTAACGTAACAACAGATAAGGTCTGTTCACTCGTGAAAAAATGGCTACGAATCTCTCAGTATACTCTTCTTGTTGCACTGCTGGCGGTGGCCGGTCTTTCGGGGACGGCAGGGGCCGCGTCCAAGCAGGCCAATCCGCCAGTTATTACCGAGGGCGACGTGGTCGCTGTCACCATGAGTGAAGACGGTGCGCCGACGGCCTTTGCGCTCACGCTGAACGCCACCGACGCAGATATGGACGAAATCCTGTGGACTGTCGCCAGTGGGGCCGCCAGTGGCACGGCGACGGTGACCGGGGCCAACACATCGGCGACCGTCGGCTACGTACCCAATACCGATTTTAACGGTACGGATAGTTTCGGTATCCAGGTGGCCGATGGCAACGGTGGCACCGACCTCATCCTGGTAAACGTAACGATTAACGCCGAGCCCGATGCGCCGGTCCTTGCCCCCATTGGCAACCGTACGGTGGCCGAGGGCGCGACCCTGTTGATTGCCGTGGCGGCTTCGGACGCCGACGATGAGTCGCCGGTGGTTACGGTGGAAAACCTGCCGACTGGCGCGACCTTCGACGCCAGCGTGGGCGTGATCAATTGGATTCCCGACTTTGACGCCGCCGGTCTCTACGAAGATATCGTGGTGACGGTGGTCGACGGGGCCGATGAGACGGTCATGGTCAGTGAGACGTTCGCCATTACGGTTAGTGATACGAACCGGGCGCCCGTGCTGGATGCCATTGGCAACATGGAAGTCCGCGAAGAGCGCACCCTTGCCCTTCGCCTTACCGGTAGTGACCCGGATGGTGACGAAGTTACCTTTTTTATGGATAGTTTGCCGGCTGGCGCGGTCTTTGATGCGCCCACGGCCACGCTTTCCTACACCCCGGAGCTGGGGGATGCCGGAGACTATGCGGTGGTGGCGGGGCTTCGGGACAACGGAAACCCGGTGCTGAGCGACACGGAAGCCTTCGTGATTACAGTGACGCCGCTGGACCCGAGCGCGGTTTTCGAAGCGGATGCCGAAACGCTCCTGGAAAACTTTACCGCCACCGATACCAATAGCGATGGGCTGTTGAGTCTGGAAGAGGCCCAGGCCCTGATCGCAGAATTCCTGGAAAGCCGCTTTAATGCCATGGACAGTGACCAGGATGGCGGACTGTCGGAGTCTGAACTGTTGCCCTTTGCCACGATTTCGGAGGACAACCTCGCAAACGTGGCCCAGTCCCTGCTGGACGCTTTCAGCACGGCCGATGCAAACGAAGATTTGCTGCTCAGTTCCGAGGAGGCCGAGGCGGCCGTATCGGGACTGACGGTGGAGCAGTTTGCCGCCATCGACGCCAATGACGACGACTTTATTTCGGAGGCAGAGATTTCGACGGTGGCCACGGCCCGCGCTGTCCGCCTCGAGACCCAGGCCGAGTTGCTGCTCGAAGGTTTCGTCGCAGGTGACAGCGATGAGGATGGCGCTCTGTCGCGCGAAGAAGCGGTGGCGATAGTCGCCGAGTTGAGTTTTGAAGACTTCCAGGATCACGATCTGAATCGGGACGGTCACTTGTCGGAGAGCGAATTGACCACCATCGCCACGACGGGGGACGCGGATCTGGAGTCGGCCGCGGAACTGATCGAAGAATTCTTCTATGAGGCCGACCTGAATCGGGATGGTTTCGTAAGTCGTGAAGAGGCCGTGCGTGGTATTTCCACGCTGACCCTCCGGGATTTCCAGGAGCTCGACGGTGATGGCGATGGCCTGTTATCCCGCGCGGAGGTCTCCGCTGGGGCGGCCGTGGGGGATGAGGCACTCGAAACGGCGGCCGAAACGCTGGTCGCTGGTTTTGCCGGAGCCGACGCCGATGAAAGTGGTGGCCTGAGCCGGGAAGAGGCCGCAACGGTTCTGCCGGGCCTCACCCTGAGTCAATTCCAGGAATTGGATAGCAACGACGACGGTGAACTTTCCGAAGAAGAATTGGATGCCGAAGCGACGCGGGATGACCCGGTACCAATGGCCCCCGTTGTTGTTGAAGGTGTCACCATTGGTGGCATCACCCCGACGTCGGCCCTGGTAACGTGGAAGACCCAGGTGTCCTCCACGGCCACCGTGCGCTTTGGAACCGAGATGGGCACCCTGAACATGACGGCACCGTCGGCGACGCCGACCGGTGCGCATCAGGTTACCCTGACGGGACTGGCGCAAAACACGACCTACTATGTGCGGGTAGACTCGGTGTCCGCCGACGACGAGAGTCTGACCGGCAGCAGTCCTGTGGTCTCTTTCACGACGGCCGCTGTAGCCGACACGACGGCGCCCCAGTTCAGCGCCCTGCCCGTGGTGACCGGCGTTTCTGATACGGCGCTCCACCTCGTGTGGCGCACCGACGAGTTTACGACCGGTGAATTGGTGGTCAGCGATGAGAACGGCAATACCACCAGCACCACAGAACAGGCGGCCCGTTCCCATGCGATTACCCTCGAAGGGCTGACACCGGACACCGACTATGACCTGTTGGTGACGGCCCGTGATACGTCCGGGAATCTGAACACCGTCATGCTTTCCGTGGGCACCATGGCCGAACCCGACCGTTCCCCCGCCCGAATTGTGGACGGCGTGTTGATTACCCGTATATCTGATACCCAGATTGGATTGCGTTGGGCCACCGATGAGCCGGCCACGACTACGGTGGTATTCAGTGAAGACGACAGCCTTTCTCTCGAGCAAACGCTGCCGGGCCTTCGCCGTGATCACCACGTTACGCTTGTGGGCCTCAGCCCTGAGACGGCCTACACCATCGAAGTGCGGTCTGTGGACTGGCGTGACAATGGCACGGCCCGTGGTACGGTGGCGACGACCACGACCCGGGCAACAGCCCGCGACGAAGCCCCGCGCTTTCTGGCGGCACCCGAAGTTGTGGGGGTCACGGATACCCGCGCGGTGATCGCCTGGGAAACCGACCATGCCGCCGATGCTTCGGTCCGTTTCAGTGCGGACAACATTCCGGCACGGACCATTGCGGACAGTACCCAGGGGCTCGCTCACCGGGTAGTGCTGACGGGACTGGAAGCTGGGACGACCTATCGCTTCAATGCCACCTCCCGGGATATGGCCGGTGCGATGACGACGGCCAGTACCACGGCGACCCCGGGTGCAACGGGGGGGCTGGCCCTGACCTTCACCACGGCGGCGGCGCCCGATGTCACCGCCCCACGCATCATTGAAGGTCCGATCGTGGTGGGGGCAACCGACGAAGGCTTTACAGTGGTCTGGACCACCGACGAGTTGGCCGACAGTTATGTCCGTTATGGACTTGTATCGGCCGTGGGTCGTCAGGAATACCAGGATAATACGCTGCGCACCGAGCATATCGTTACGATTCGTGGCCTGGTGTCCGATTCCGAATATGAACTGGTGGTAAACTCGGCCGATGCCTCAGGCAATGGTCCCGTGTCGGCGGCACCCCTCATGGCGACGACCACGGTGGGTATCGACAGCACGGATCCCGTCTTCAACAGTGGCCCGGTTATAACGTCGGTCACCAGCAACACCGCCGTGTTGCAATGGAGCGCCAACGAGATTGCCGGTGCCGATGTGACCCTTACCGCTACGCAGGCGACCCTCGGGTCGGTGCAGGCGACGTCGACCCTGGGTACCGGACAGACCCTCCTGTTGACCAATCTCGTCCCCGGAACGACCTATGGTTATACGGTGCGGGCCGTAGACCAGAATCAGAACGCCACGAGCGCGACCGGGCAATTTACTACCGCAGCGGCGGCGTTGACCGTAACCCCGAGGCGCCTGATTTTAGCGGTGGACGGGACTGCCCAACTCACCGTAACCAGTGAAGACCCCGACGAGGTGGCCTTTCAGTTTGTCTCCAATAATCCCAATATCGTGACGGTGGACCCGAGCGGTGTTGTGACCGCAGAGGCGGAGGGGCAGGCGACGATCTTCGTGGCGGACAGCACGGGGACCCGCATTGTAAATGTGCCGGTGACGGTCTACGTCATCCCCGAATCGGAGGACCTGACAGGATTCTTCTCGCTGTTGGCCATCTTCCTGATTCAGAATGGGGAGAGCGGCACTATTGGGCCGTGCTTTATCGCCACGGCCGCCTCCGGTACTCCCATGGCACCGGAAATCGATGTGCTGCGCCGCTTCCGCGATGAATGGCTGCTCAGCAACAGCTTGGGCACCCTGGTGGTAGATAGCTACTATCACGTAAGCCCGCCGCTGGCCGATTGGATTGCCCGCCATCCCGTGGCCTCCTTGGCGGTGCGCGTCTTGCTCATCCCGGTGTTGGTGTTGACGGGACTGTGGATGCAATCTCCCCTGCTCACCGCGGCCTTGCTGCTCCTCTTCGCCGCAGGCCTGCATCGGGTGCGACGGCGTTTCGCCCGTTAACGTCCAGAAAAATTGTTAGAATCCGGGCGCCAGCCTCGTCGTGGGGCTGGCGCCTTTCCTATAGACCATGAGAGACAGGCAAAGAAAATGGAAGAATTAGGCCGGATACTGGCCCTGGATGTGGGTGATGTGCGGACGGGGGTGGCGGTGACCGATCTGTCTCAGACCATTGTCAGTCCCCATGCCGTGGTGAAAGAGCCCTCTCGGGAGAAGGCCCTGGTGGCCCTGTGCCGCATCATCGAGGAGGTGAAGCCCGTGTTGGTGGTGGCGGGGCTGCCGTTACTGGAAAATGGCGATGTGGGCCCCCAGGCGAAGCGTGTGCAGACCTTTGTAGGCTTACTGGAAGCGCGCATTGACGTGCCCATTGTCTTTGAGGACGAGCGTTATACGACCTTGGCGGCCGATGAGGTGTTTCGGGCCACGGGCGGAAAAGGTCGAAAACGTAAAGGGGTGATTGATAAGATTGCAGCAGCGCAAATTCTTCAGAGCTACCTGCAGCGCTCCGAGTAGGCCCAAAGGCGCATTAAACCTTAAATCTGAACCACGAGTATGATCATGTCGGGTGAAGCACAAATTCACGAAGCTAAGAAAGAAGAACGGCGTCGTTTTCGATTCTGGCGGTGGATGGTCTCGCTCTTCATGTATACCCTGGCGGCCAGTATCTTGCTCGTGGCCGGAGCGGTCGGGCTGGGCTACGTGCTCTATGATCATGTGACCCACACCGCCGATGGCGGGGCGGCCGTGCCCTTTTCTGTGCCCAAAGGGGCCACCGGTCGGGATGTCGGCAGGCTGCTGGTCGAGGCCGGACTGCTGGAACACGAAGGCTTCTTTCGACTGGCCCTCCAGCTCGACGCTTCCGACGCCGTCATCCAACACGGACACTATGAGCTGAACGAAGGCCTCTCCGCCACGGGACTCCTCCATCAGCTACAGGCCGGTTCCCTCCGCCCCCTGGAGGTGGACCGGGTAAAAATCACGATTCCGGAAGGGCTGGCCATTGCCCAGATCGCTGAACTGCGTCCCGATGGGGATGCCTTTCGCACGGCCGCGGCCAATCCCGATTTGATTGCGCGGCTCGGGCTGGAAACAGAGACGCTGGAAGGCTATCTCATGCCCGACACCTATTTCTTCGACGAAGAGCCCGACCCCGACGAGCTGGTGGCCCGGCAGGTGGAACATTTCGAGTCGGTCTATGCGGACTTAGTTGAAGAGATTCCGGGCAGTGATGCCTATGACAAGCACGCCATCATGACCATCGCCTCCCTGGTGGAGGAAGAGGCCCGGGTGGAAGAAGAACGCCCCCTGATTGCCGCGGTCATGTATAACCGCCTGGAAAAAGGGATGCCCCTCCAGATGGACTCGACCCTACAGTTTGTGCTCGAGAAGTACGGGCAGCGCATGCTGCATGCCGACAAAGAAGTGGACTCGCCCTACAACACGTACAAGTATGCGGGCCTGCCTCCGGGCCCCATCTCCAGCCCCGGTGCCGCGAGTATCCGGGCGGCGCTGGCCCCTGCGAAGGTAGACTATCTCTATTTCGTGTCCAACGCCGATGGTAACACCCACACCTTCAGCAGCAGCCTGGCGGAACATGAACGTGCGGTGGCCCGATACCGTCGGGAAATTGCCCAGCAACGTCGGGAGCTGGGGCAGTGAAAGCAATGCACTCGAAGCATCGTTGCTGCACGTTGGAGAGTGATGGGGGAACGAGTAGTTAGCTGCCTGTTAAGAATGGTTCGGGCTTTCAGCCCTGATTGTAAATGGTTCCGGTAGGTGTCCTGGGGCGTTGCCTCAGGCTGGTAAGGTATGCACCTCCCGTTCGATAACAATTCTTACAGGACCAGCAGTCCAGCCCCATGTGTAGCCCGCCGATAACTAACTATCCTGAATTAAACCACCGGCGCTACCGGTGAGGATTCATAAGGCTTTGCCGTCCCTGCGTCAGTTGTTGGCATTGATACACGGTGCGTTGTGGGCCACGTTCTTCTTTAGTCCCGCAGGGACTAACTGCTTTTGCTTCGTACATGGGTTTAATGATTGGGCGCCTTTTGGGGGCCTTCCTCAATCCACCGGCTCTGCGGGTGGTCACTGACACCCATCGGTGTGGCTCCCCGACTTTCTTGAGAGCGTTTCAACTCAAGGGTCCAATCACGAAAACCCCATTTCTATTCCCCGTTGCGTTGCGCGCGGTATGTTGGTAGTTGGCGGTCGAGGGTGTCGTGCAGGACGCGTAATTTCTCCTGCATGGAATAGGGCGTGTACACGTAATCGACTTCATACTGAAAGCCGATGCGGGAGTCGTGGTTCATGGCCAGGAGGGCACGCTCGGTGCGGGCTATCTCACTCCGAATGATTGCCGTCATGTCATCCAGCAAGGTGTTCGCCTGTTCCAAATCTGTCTCGGCCATCAGTTGGAGGCGGAGGGATTCAAAGGTGAGAATGGCCTGATTGCTCATGAGCATGCGGTGGAGTTGCTCCGCGATGATCACTTCCTTCAGGGCCCCGGCCCGCTTTTCCGGGGGGCTGTTGAGCGCGGCTTCCCGATAGAGATTCAGGCCTTTTTCCCACGTCTCCGTCGTCAGGCGAAGGTACTTCAGGAAGGTGGGCAGGATGGGGGTGCCAGCTGGTGGGGAGATGCCGGATACGCCACGGGCATAGCTCTCGGCCCGGTTGGAATTGTTTGAGAAATCAGGGAGGAACACGAGGCGGGTGACGGTGAAGGGCCAGTAGGGGTTGACCTCGGCTCCCAGGTAGCCCATCCACTGGTTTTGATCCATCCAGGAGTAGCGGAAGGTGGCGGTACGCGCCGGGGGCTGCTCAAAGAAGATGGGGTTCCCGATGGCATTGGTCGTGCCCATATAGGGGCCCGTGTCGGGCACGAGGCGCACACCCTGGCTGAAGAGGTCCCAGGCCTCTACCACCTGGTCCGCATGCGCGGCCCCGAAGTCTCGGGCGGCAATCTGCTTCAAGAGCGCGTCTCGGGCGGGCGCATCGCTCCAGCAATACCAGGCCCGGAACTCCGTCATGAAATTGGGGGTATAACCCGACGACCAACTTTCGAGCGTGCCGTCGATACCATAGTGCTCCATGGCTTCATAGCGTGCATGCCACTGCTGGGGAAAGGGGTGATAGGGCACGGTCTGTAGCTGGGCCCCACAAGAAAAGGTCTGGGCGTTGGAGAAGACCCGCATGCCCCGATCGTGGGCTTCGGCAATTTGGGCGTCCGTCACCTCAGCAGGGCCCACCTGGTTGATGGCGTAGTCTTTGAGGTGGCCGTGGAGTCCGTCGATCTCGAAACTCTTGCCATTCTCCCAGGTCAACAGAGGGGTCGTGTCCTGGGGCAATTGCTGGATGAAGTACTTCTTCGTCTCCACGTTCTGGGGGCGAAAATCAATATTGTATTCCCAGGGGAGAATCTCAATATCAGGATTGACCTTGTGGCATTCCTCCGCCACAACGCCCACGGCGTAACACCAATTGCGCGCCCAATCTTCGATGTATTCCTTGCTGGCACCATGGCCACCGCCCCACTTCTTATACCAGAACCCTTCGGTCAGCAAGACGTAGCCGGTGATGTCGGGGAATTCCTGGAGCAGCTCCCGGACCAGGCGCCGGAGCTCTGCTTCGCTTTCCGGGGTGCCCACATATTGATAGATGATGGGCGTGTAGACCTTGATGCCATAGCCTTTCGCCCGGTCGATGAGACTCCGCACCCGGGCGGGATCCTGGTGACGGATGCGGGCCATGAGACGGGCATAGAAGTCGGTGGAGTTATCGGCGGTCGTCCGGTCGCCGTTGGGATTGGTGTAGACCGAGGCAAAGACCGCGTCAAAGCCATCGTGGGCCAGGTGGGCCAGAAGGGCATCGGGAAACTCCATCCAACCCATCCACGACTGCACCATCCGGGAATCATAGAGGCTGTGTCGGGTAGTCTGGAGGTCTTCCGGCAGGAAAGGCGCTTCCCGAAGGTTCATCCGGGCTTCCAGATTGTAGAGGCCATACATGGCGCCCCGCTCGTCAAAGCCGCACACCGTGATACGGTTCGGTGCAACCGAAATTGCGTAGTCTTTCGGGCCCGTGAGTTCGGAACCATACTCGGGGAGTTCTTCCCGCGTTCCCACAACGATGCACGGGCTTCCCTCGGGAAGGTTGGCGAAATCAGACTGCTCCACGGGCGATATCGCAACATCCATCGACACCTTCAGGTAATCCTGAAAATCGGCCACTGTGTTCTTGAGCATGGTCGCGTGAACGGGATTCCAATGGAGCGTCCAACCGGTCGCGGCGATGGCGATTTCACCGGGTTGAGGCGTCGCGTCCGGGCTTCGACGGGGCCGATGAATGGGGCCGGTGGAGAGTTGTTGGTGGTAGGCGTAGGGCGCTTCTTTCGGCAGGGTCTGTACGATTTCCTGTGCGAAGGCTTCGGTGCTGTAATCCCGATCATCGGCTACCCCGTGCAGACACGGCAAGAAGAGGGCCACGGCGAGCAGCATGGGGGCGTGGGGGAGGCGATTGCAAAAGTGGAGATGGCTTCGAAGGGCAACGGGTTTCATGGGGACTCCAGTCAGCGTCTGAGGTGCGGTTCGCATTCGTAGTGGAGTCAGTCTACGCGTCACTCGGGCGGGAAACCAAGTGGCTCGGTCCAAACAAACTTTCGAAGTAGATGTGTAATCGGCGAATCGCGTGCAGCGGGGATTTTCAGACTTCGTTATGTGAGAGGATACATTTGACGTGTTGATTCTGTGCCACGCAATGCCGAGCTACGCGAGGTTTCGTGGGCATGGAGCGATGTTGGAGTGGGGCCATGGTGGATGATCTAACTCGGGCGTCCTTCTATCAGCGGAAAGAATGGACATCCCCGTTCATGGAGTCTTGTAGCCGGGGAGCTCTTATTCCTCCACGCACACGAAACCTCGTTGTATTCGGCATCGCCCTCCGGCGCGTCTGTGACGTGGCACGAGGTCCTGCGGGGGCCCCGGGTATACAAAAAAAGGGACGCAAGCCTGAGCCTGCGTCCCGTGATGTAGCGGGTCTGCGTCGTTTGACTTAACGCTCCCTGCGGCGGTAGACCAACGAGGTGGCCAGCATGGCCAGCAGGGTCATGCCGCCGAGGAAGATATCACTGCCGTGATCGGCAATGGTCTTCTGGGCATTGGTATTCAGGGGGCACCCTTCGCCTTCGCCTTCTCCCTCACCTTCGCCACCGGTGGTCTCCGCACGCATGGCGATGGTCACCGATTTCAATTCGCCGGCGGCCACCGTAATATCCATGCGCCGCTCCTGGAATCCCAGGGCATTCACGACGACGGAGTATTGTCCCTCGGAGATGGCAGGGAAAGCATAAATGCCATCCGTGTTATCCGTAACGGTCTTGAAGGCGCTGACTTCCAGCGTCAACTCGGCGTCGCCGATACGCTTCTGATCGGTTTCCTGCCATACCGTGCAGAAGACGGAGGCGGCCAGCACGGCAGAACTGGTGGCCAGGATAGGCTCGACCACGGCGGGGCCGGAAACCCGTGCCTCCGCTTCGGAGAGGTTGTCTACACCCCAGTAGTTGGACTGCATATTGATGGACTCATCGCGCTCGTTGATGACCGCGTCTCCCTCGATGCTCATGAGGAAGTCGTTCCAACCCGTTTCCGGGTCGGTCGCATCACCGAGAGACTTGGTGCTGGTGGTCTCCGTTTCGAGGGCGCGGATGATAATGCCCGCACCCGGAGCAGCCGGGTCGCCAAAGGAGGCGGGGATGTCCCCGAAGGAACAGCGGCGAATGACAGGTACCGCGCCCCCGATATCAATGCCCACACCGAGGGACCGGAAGGAGCACAGGTCAATCACTGTTTTCGCGGCGGCTTCTCCATCGACCAGAATGCCGGTGACGTCCCGTGCCGTCGTTCCAACGAAGGAAACGCGGACGACCCGCATGGTTACGTCATTGATATCCATCATGTAGCGTTCATCGCCGGACGGCATGAGCGTGAGGCGGCGAATGATGCTGTTGGTGGCGCCGACGACCTGACCCATAAGCACCACGCCATCGCGGGACTGACCCTCCACGATCACGCGCTTGCGAAGGGTGATGTCTTCCACGTAGGTGCCATCGCGGACCATGATTCGGGAGGGGAAGCCAACCCGCGGCGATGCCTGGGCAATCGCATGGCCAATGGTCTGGAAGGGTTGCGCGGCGCTACCGTTGCCGGTGATGTCGCTGCCGCCGTTATCCACGAAGAAGGTCTCGTTCGGGCTGTTGGGGTTGGATGGGTCACTGTTCTCCAGGAATTCATCCAGGTTGGTGAGTCCGTCGAGATCGAGGTCGTCGTCGGCATCGTTAAACAAGGGATCAAGCCCGAAACGCACTTCGAATACATCGGCCATACCGTCGTCGTCGGAGTCGGTCTTGTTATCGTCCAATCCGTAGCAGGCTTCCTCACAGGCGGTGAGTCCGTCACCGTCGGCGTCCACATCCTCTTCGGGACACAGGGCCAAACAGTCATCCACGTCACCCTCGCCTTCGCCTTCACCTTCACCTTCGCCTTCACCTTCGCCTTCACCTTCACCTTCACCTTCACCTTCACCTTCACCTTCGCCTTCGCCTTCACCCTCGCCTTCACCCTCGCCTTCACCTTCACCTTCACCTTCACCTTCACCTTCACCTTCACCTTCACCTTCACCTTCACCTGGCATCTGGTAGGTGATTGCGAACATCGCACCGGTCTGATTATCGTTCCCGGCGAGATCCTGTACCGCATTGGCAAACACGTTCACCGTGATGATCCCTCCTGCCAGGGGGACCAGCTGAGCGATATAGGTAGTTCCATCTCCGGAGAAGATCTCGGGTACGGCGTTGGTCAACGAGATTTGGGTTTCGTCGAAGGAGCCAATTTCTTCGCTGAAGCTAATCGTAACCGGAATGAGCCCGGCGCCCGTTGGGTCGCTCTCCGTGCTGGTAATGGTAAGCGTTGGTGCCGTCCGATCCAGGGTATAGCCGTCGGGTCCCAGGAGGCCCGCGCTCAAAAGGTTGCCAACACCGTCAACAATGGTGCCGTCGTTCAGCAATTCGAGTTCAATGGTGCCGTCACCCGTTCCGGTGCCCACGGAGACGGTGTACTGGTCTCCGCCTCCGTTCACGGTATAAAGGAGGGGCAGGCCATCGATGAGCTTGGAACCCGCGCCACTCGATTGGGACTCGCCATCGACGATGATGTCGAAATCGAGCGCGTCCACGCCGCTCACCGCTTCGCTGAAGGTAACGGAAAAATCAACGGTACCCAGGTTGGTCGGCGACGCCGTGGCCCGTGCGATGGCGGTCACCGATGGGGCCGTGGTGTCGATAGTGAGTTCTCCCGTGCTGCTGTCACTGTCGGTGAAGCCCAGGGCATCGGTCGCGAGGGCGACCACATCATAGGTGCCATCGGCGAGGGCAGATGGCACGGTAGCCGACCACGTCGTGTTGTCAACCAGGGCCGTGATCGTGGTGCCCATCACGGTGACATCGACCGTCGTGGTGGATGCATCCGTTATCGTGCCGGTGAGCACGGGTGTAGCATCAGATGTGGTCAGGAAATCGACCGTGACCACCGGATCCGTCGTGTCTACCTGTAGCTCATTGTCGGTTACGTCGGTCGCTTCATTGCCCACGCTGTCCGTCGCCGTGGCGATGACGTCAAAGGTGCCATCGGCGAGGGCGTTGGTGATGGCCGCACTCCAGGTGCCTGCTGTAACCGTCGCCGCGTAGGTGTTGCCCGATACCTCCACAGAAACCGTGGTGGTCGAGGCATCAGAAACGGTTCCGGTTACGGTGGGGGTGGAGTCCGCCGTCAAGAGGGTATCCACCGCAACAGTGGGCACGGTCGTATCAATGGTCAACTCATTGGAGGTGGCGTCGGTGCCCTCATTGCCCAGGCTGTCCGTGGCGGTGGCGGTGACATCAAATTCCCCGTCGGCCAGGGCGTTGGTGATGGTCGCGCTCCAGGTGCCCCCTGTTACGGTTGCCGTGTAGGTGTTTCCATCGACATCGACCGTCAGGGTCGTGCTGGAGGAATCGGCGACCGTACCTGTCACGGTTGGCGTGGTATTAGTTGTCTGCAGCGGATCGACCGTGACGACGGGATCGGTTGTGTCGACAAACAACTCATTGGTCGAGCCATCGGTACCCACGTTCCCCAGGGCATCGGTAGCCGTGGCGACCACATCATGATCCCCATCGAGGAGGTTGGGTGAAATCGTGTTGTCCGGAAGCGACCACGTGCCGTCCATATTGTTGGTGGCACCATAAGTCGCCCCCCCCACCATGATACTGATGGTCACCGCGTTGGTCTTGTCCGTGGTGCCATCATCGACCATGCCGGAAAGGGCGGGGGTCGCATCGGCGGTGGTGAGCGAAGTGACCGTTACCGTCGGGGCGGTGGCATCAATCGCCGCACCATTGCTTCGGGTCTCCATCGTCATGTTGCCGGCGGCGTCGGTGGCGTTGGCGACGATATTGAAGAGGCCGTCGGGTAAGTCCGCCGGGGGGACGGCACTCCAGGCGCTGCCCACGACTGTCGCGCCGAAGGTCTGGGCGTCCACAGTGATCGACATGGACGTCATGGTGCTGTCGGTTACTGTGCCGGTAAAGGTGGGCCGGCGATTGTTGCTGGAAACGGCATCGATGGTCACCACGGGCGCTGTGGTATCTACCGTCAGTCCGTTGGGGATGGTGATAGAGTCGGTGTTGCCTGCGTTATCGGCCACATCCAGCTGGACGTTGTAGGTGCCATCGGCGATGGTAGTGAGGCTCGTGCCATCGACGTTCCAGCTGCCCGTGCTGATACTGCCCCCCTCGGCCTGTCCGGCAACGGTTACCAGGATGGTGCCGTTTTCGGTAATCGAGCCAAAGAGGTCTGGGGTGCTGTCGTTGGTGGTGAAGGGCGTCATGGAGGCCGAAGGGGGCGTCAGATCTACGGTCACTTCGAGGGATGTACCGTCTGTTCCGACATTACTTGCCGTGTCTGTAGCCGTGACCGCAACTTCAAACTGCCCTTCCGTAAGGGCCGGCGTGATGGTGTTGTCCGCAAGCGTCCAGGTCCCATTCATGTTGTTGGTGGCAGGGTAGTCGTTGCCATCAATGTTAACGCTGATGGTTGTGGCATTGGTGCGCGCGGTATCCCCATCATCGACGGAGCCACTCAGGGTGGGGGAGGTGTCGTTGGTCAACAACGAATTGACGGTTACGGTGGGCGCTGTCGTGTCCAGCGTTACCGTGCCATCGCTCGTGTCGTTGGAGGAGGTGGCGGTACTGTCGTTGCCCGCCAAGTCTTCTACCGTCGCGGCCAGCACCTGCGGAATGATAGTACCATCGCCCGAGGTCGCCGTCGCCTGTACTACAAACGTTTTTTCATCACCACTGGGGTTGGTAATCGTAAAGGTCGCGCCCGCCGTGCCGGAGTCGGAGACGACCGACGAGCCTGCTACAAGACCGCCACCCAAGACCTTGATGGGTTCGTCCGCCGTGAGGTCAAAGGTAATGGGGAGGCTGTTGGTCGGGTCGGATTGGCTACCGTTCACATCCAGGGTGAGGGTGGGAGGAATGGCCCCCACGTCAGTAACCCCGCTGATGAAACTGAAACGCGACGTGTTGCCGTCCTGATCGGTGGTCGTCGCGGTAATACTCAGGCTGTCGTAAGGGGCCAGGTTGACCGGAATGGAAAATGCACTGCCACCCACGCCAACGAAACCTTCTCCGATAAAAATCTCGCCCTGATTGTTCAGGTCGGCGTAGAGGTGGATGGTATCGGTCTGACCGGTGGTGTTCATCGGGACATTACCCTCGACCGAGTAGGGCATAGAACCGGTGGTCAACCCGGTGATGCTGGGGGCCGCGATACCGTTGTTCTCCGTGCCGAAACTGAAATCGATGCCGTCGTTAAAATTGCTGTAAATGGAATTGTAGGTAATGGTGGTATTGACCACGGTGCTCGTGGCCCGCTGGAGGAGGACGCCGTTGGCACCATTATTCGCGATGATGTTGGCGCCGGCCACACTGCCGCCAATCAGGTTGTCCATAGAGGCGGCGTTGGGAGAACGTACTTCGATGCCGCTGCCACCGTTACCGAGGGCCGTTTCGCCGTCGGGCTGCACCCCAATGTAATTGCCCTGAATGGTGTTGTTGCTGGCGGAGGAAATAACAATGCCCGACGCATCGTTGCCGGAGATGATGTTGCGTTTTGCGGCGACTTCGCCACCCACCAGGGTGCCTTCGACGCCATTGGAGATGGTGATGCCCCGCGCGGAATCAGCGGGCACGGCCACGGTACCGTCTTGGTTGGTGCCGATATAGTTGTTGTAGATGGCGGTGTTGCGCAGGGTTGCGCCCTCGAGCACGACGTTGGCCGTGTTGTTTCCGGAGATAATATTGCGGGCGGTAACTTCCAGTTGCCCGATGACGGTATTGTCAATCGAATTGGGGTCGCCGGAACCCGCGTTCACATAGATCCCCCGGATGTTGGGGATGGCGGTCACGCCGTCTGATCCGACGCCGATATAGTTGCCATAGATAGCATTGTTACTCGCCACGTCGCCGGTGCCGATGGTGTTGATCATAATGCCGGCACCGTTGTTCTGGCAGATGATATTGCGCTCGGCTTCGGTCTGGCTGCCGATAATGTTGTTGGAGGATGCGCTGACATAAATGCCGTGGCTGCCATTGCCATCATTCGATGAAACGCCATCGGTGCCAATAAAACAGCGGCGGATCGTGTGCCCGCCACTGGTGGGTCCTTCGATCTTGATGCCCTCGGTCCGGCTGTTGAGGATCGTGCAGTCGAGAATCTGGTACCCCGACGCAGTCGACGACAGGCGAATGCCTTCTTCGCCAGAATCGACAATAGTCAATCCCTGGATAGTACCGCCGGTGCCTCCAAATATGTCGAGGGCGGCCACACCGAAATTGTCCCCGTTACAATCGATGGTCACTGTGCCGCCGCCGTCAATGTTGACAGTCGTGGTGATGACAGGGAGTTCATTGGCAAGAGAGAGCACGGTAACCGACGGGTCAAAGTCGATGGAGAGACTGATGCCGGAATTGGTGGCGATATAGAGTAACTCATCAAAACCGATCCCGTTGCTACCGGGTGTCGCCATGAAATTGGCGAGGGAACTGAGGTCGCCACCGTCTGCGGAGGGCGTCCCATCGACGACATCCAACTGGTCCGTCGTCACCGTGATGGACAAGGCACGTTGTGTGGCCAAGAGCCCCAGGATTATCAGGGCGCATCGCACCCCGTACTTCGTCATGAATGAAAACATGGTTATTCCTTCCCCTCTGAATGCCATCGGGTTTCATGCTGTATTGTGCGGATAATACGAACGGTCGGCCAGTCGGTTGTTACCATCCTGGCCAGAGCACTCCCACTGCTGACAAAGGGCCGATTTTTCGGACACATCCCCATCGGGGGACGATTACCCGTGCCGCACTGCACGGGCCGGAAACGGGCATGTGCTCTCCCACCCATCGCTGCCCGGGCGGGCCAGCTTCCGATCACTGTCAGCAGAATACCGCCCTAATGATAACATATGGTCTTGAACTCGTGTCGGCGAATCACGGGGTCAGCCCTGCGTACTACCGGGCGGCGCGGTTCGCTAAGTTCTTTTGTCGGCACGGGCTTAGCCAGGCTGAATGTTTTTTGTGGGGCAGGGGGGATTGGGGCGGCAGCGGGTGAAATGGAGATAGGGGGGAATAGGGAGAATACTGCAGTGGTTAGGCGCGAAATCCCCCTTTTTGTGCCCCTTTTCTGTCTTGCTGGTTGCAAAGTGGATGTCACTTTGCGTATGCTTCGCCTCTCTCCAAATGCCCGTAGAAGGAGTATCCCCATGGCGTGTGAAGCCACTGCCTACGCCCGCGCCGGGCTCATCGGCAACCCGTCCGACGGCTACTACGGCAAGACCATCAGTTTTGTCATTCGCCAGTTTGCGGCCAAAGTAAGTTTGTACGAAAGTCGAGAAATCGAAATCGTCCCCAGCCTGCAGGATCGATCCAAGTATAAGTCCCCCCATGATTTATACGAAGATGTGAAAAATAACGGCTACTATGGGGGCATCCGCCTCATGAAGGCCACGATCTGCCGGTTTATCGAATATTGTCGCGAGCACGACATCGTATTGGAAGACAAGAATTTTTCTATCCGGTATCGCTCCACCATTCCCCGTCGCCTGGGCCTCGCCGGGTCGAGTGCCTTAATTACGGCGACCCTGCGCTGTCTGATGGAATACTACGAGGTAGAGATTCCCGAGTCCATCCAGCCCAATATAATTCTCAGTGTGGAAGCCGAGAAGCTCGGCATCGCGGCAGGCCTACAGGACCGGGTGATTCAGGTTTATGAAGGCTGTGTCTTCATGGACTTCGATGAAGAGCATATGAAAGAAAAGGGCTACGGACGTTACGAGTCGCTGGATCCGAAGGCCTTGCCGCCGCTTTTTATCGCCTACCGGCAGGATCTGGGCGAAGGTTCGGAAACCTTTCACAATAATATACGGGAGCGATGGGCGGCCGGTGACCGTGAAGTCATCCAAGCCATGAAAGATTTTGCTTCCTATGCCCAGGACACCCGTGATTTGCTGGTGGCTGGTCGTGGTGCAGAAATCGGCCCGTTGCTCGACAAAAATTTTAATCGGCGTCGTGACCTCTATACCTTGGACCCACGGAATATAGACATGGTAGAGCGTGCCCGTTCGGTGGGTGCCCACGCCAAGTTTTCGGGCTCCGGTGGTGCGATTGTTGGGGTCTACGAAGACGAAGCGATGTACAGTGCGCTGGCCGAGACCATGGCCGAGGCCGATATCGCCCTGTTCAAGCCGGCGATTTGCGCCACGTCCTGAATGCCCCGCAACCAGGAGAATGCACCCTATGGGTACCCTCTACGTTATCGCGACACCGATAGGTAATCTCGAAGACATTACCCACCGTGCGCTCCGGATACTGGGTGAAGTAGATGTCCTGGCCTGCGAAGATACGCGGATGACCCGCCGCATCTTTGATCGCTATGAAATCGAACGGCCCCGGACCTTGTTCAGTTATCACGAACACAATGAAGAACGGGCCGGTGCCCGCATACTGGGATTCCTGGCCGATGGTGTGTCGGTTGCGTTGTGCTCCGACGGGGGATGCCCGGGAGTTTGCGATCCGGGTTACCGTATTATTCGCGATTGCCAGGCCGCCGGCCATGCGGTCGATGTGTTGCCGGGCCCTACCGCGGTGACGACGGCCCTACTGGCTTCGGGATTGTCGACCGCGACGTTTACGTTCAAGGGCTTTCCGCCGCGGAAGTCGGGCCAACGGAAGCGGTTTATTGAGGAAGATGGTGCGTCGCCCCATACACAGATTATGTATGAGTCGCCCTTCCGCATCGGAAAATTACTGGCGGATGCCTATGAGGTACTGGGTGATCGGCAGGCGGCTGTGTGTATCGAGTTGACGAAGAAATTCGAGCGGGTAGAGCGGGGTTACCTGGGCGATTTGGCGGCGCAATTTGCCGATAAGAAGGTCAAGGGCGAGATCTGTGTGGTGATTGCCGGAAATAATCCTAAGTTTTTGCGAGCAGAATAAGGGGTATGAGGGGAATGCCCTGTCGCTTGGGTTGAAGTCGACCGAAGTGATGTAGTAAACTGGTGGAGCAAGTTGAGTTTCTCCTACGTTGCTCAATTCCGCGCGGTGCATTCGCGCCATACTACGGTGCCGGGGTACACCCGGTATTTCGCGTAGAACCAATTTATCAGTGAGTGCGGCGTTTTGCCTTGAGGCGCGTCGTGGGGGTTGTCCGTTGTCTTTGGCCGAGGTCGGCCCTTGTATCCCAACGGCGGAAGCCTTCCGCGTTGGGGATTTAGCCACTAAAAGGAGTACGTTTATGGCTAAGAATGATGTAAGTTTCAGCATAAACCTTGACAGCCCGATTGCCGTATATGTTCAAATCGAGAACCTCGTGCAATTTGCAATTGCATCCGGCAAGTTGGCCCCGGGCGACACCCTGCCCTCGGTCCGCGACATGTCGAGCATGCTTGAGATTAATCCGAATACGGTGACCAAAGCCTACCGTGATCTGGAACTCATGCAGTTGGTCCACACACGCCGTGGCGTAGGTGTGACCGTTTCCGATGCGGCCCCCGGTCTTTGCACCGACCGTATCCATACCATGGTTCAGGCCCACCTGCGTGATGCCGTTGCCGAATGTATTGCCAGTGGCATCAGTGCCACCGACGTGCGGAAGTATGTGAAGGCGGCCATCGACGGCAACGCCCAGCCCTACGAAATCCTGGGCTAGTATTCGGTTCTCAGATTGAAAAAGGCGGGTTCGCCCACAGCCTTCATCACCAGCCATCTTTTCCCAGCAGGGGTACGAAGATGCACGCGGTGTGGGTCGTGGTGGCGAACCCGCCTCTTTTTTTCCGGACGCAGAGAAGCTCCTGCCGTTTTCGATCGCCCACGGGGCACACCAGTCGGCCGCCTTCGGCCAGCTGCCGGATGAGTTCCGGCGGTACTTTCGGACTCCCCGCCGCCACCACGATAGCGTCATACGGGGCGGTGGGCGCCCAGCCCAGACTCCCGTCACCGCAGTGCAGGGTGACATTGGAAATCCGTAGTTGCGCCAGGCAGGCGCGGGCCTGTTCGCTCAGGCGCGGATGGCGTTCGATACTCACCACATGGCCACACAAGCCTGCGAGTACGGCGGTGTGATAGCCCGAACCCGTGCCGATTTCCAATACCTGGTCGGTGGGCTGCAGTTGGAGGAGGGCCGTCATGTACGCAACCATATAGGGCTGGGAAATGGTCTGCCCGTCGCCAATGGAGAGCGGGTGATCGGCATAGGCCATATGGCGCAGCGCGTGGGGCACAAAACAATGGCGCGGCACCACTTCCATACGGGCGAGAAGTTCGGGGTCTTCGGTCGCGTGTTTGCGCAACTGATTTTCGACCATGGCGAGTCGCAGTGCGCGGTAGTCTGATTCCAACATGGCCTGTTCCCCTCCGGGTCTGGCCTCGTGACGTCCCGGGACTCAGGAGCCCACGATGATCAGGCGCACAATATAGACGGCCACGACAGCGGCCAGGGGTGAAATATCCATGGGGCCCATGGGGGGCAATATCCGCTTCATCAATTCGATGATGGGCTCGGTGCTTTTCGGGATAATGGTCCAGAATCCACGAAACTCCAGTTCCAGACGGGGTCCCAACCACTGGAGGAGAATGGCCATCATGTAAAGGGTGAGGCCGGAAAAAATCAGGGATACGACGAGGTGCTGGGCAGACATTTCAAGGGGTACTCCTTCAAGACGTGATACGCGGCCCCGCCGCGTCTGAGTTCACTCCGCCATAATGCCACATTGTCCACCCAGAATGCATCTGACGCGGGCGCGGAAGCGCGCTCAAGACACCGGGTGACCGCTCCCGTTCCATGGCCCCGCCGCATGCGAAAGAGGGTCACGTGGGGTTGGAAGGCCCGCCGTTCTAACGGGATACCGAAGTCGGCGACGACGGCGGAGAGGGTCTCATATAAGCCCGCGGGATTCCCCTGCAGGACTTCCACGCCATTCCAGACAACGGCGGGTCTGCGCGCGCTGGGAAAGGCACCGATGCCACCGAGTGCGAGTTGAAGGGCGTCGTGTTCCGCCAGGGAATCCGACACGGCTTCGTCGAGGGCGACGACATCATCGTGGGATATGTTACCGAGAAAACAGAGGGTGAGGTGAAAGTTCTCTTCCGGCACCCAGCTCGCCCGGACACCGGCCTCGCGAAAGGGTGCCTGAGCCGCGGAGAGGTTCGCGCGAATGGGTGCGGGCAAAGGTAGGCCCAGGAAGGCCCGAAAGGTACTGAAACTCACGCGCGTGATTCTCCACGAAAGTCGGCGCAGCAGGCCGGTATCCCAATATCGGCCACGACAAGTCTCCCGAGATAGATTTGGGCTGCGGGGTTCTTGAAACCGGTTTTGGGGTATTGGAAGGTAACCGTCGTTGCGGCTTTCACACAGACGCCGCAGGCTTCACCCGTGTCCGCGTTCATGCCCGAAGGCAGATCGACGGCAATGGTGTGTACGGGAGGCCAGTTTTCAATGACCTCGCGCGCCAGCCCCCGCACCTCCCCCTGAATGCCGGTGCCGAGCAGGGCGTCGATTAGGAGCCCTTCGTCGGCCATGCTCTCCAGAAGCGGGCGGGCCACCTCCGATGAATCTACGTGCACCACCTCCCCTCCCAGACGCTGATACGCGTTGAGGTAGGTCTTTGCGTCGCCTGTAATGTCTTCGGGGTCCGCCACCAGCGCCACGCGCACCTGCAGGCCAGCCTGAAGGGCCAGGCGGGCCACCACAAAGCCATCGCCGCCGTTATTGCCCTTTCCGCAAATGACGCCGATGGACTCCTGGTTGATCTCATGGAAAACCGCCGTGCCGGCATTGTGCATGAGGACGGCCCCGGGGATACCAATATCTTCGATACACCGGCGGTCCGCTTCCCGCATTTGGCGTGTGGTTAAATACATGGGTTTCGTTCCCTGATCGGTCTGCGTGGATTGGAAAAGAAAAGGGGTATGACGCGTGCGGTTGTCCCGGAGATCTCTGATTTCCGTCGGTGCCGAATGCGCCAGCCTGTCCGACCCGTTTCGTAAGTTGGGTGAAGCCAGCCGGAGCCGACTGCTTTCGCTGCGTACTATACTCCCATACTGTCATCGACTGGATTGGAAGTCAAATTTCCACGCCGCAGGGTAGCCGGATTGGTCGGGTGGCGCTGGGACAGCCTGTAACATTCTGGCAAGAAGCATGGTATTCTGTATACAGGGATCGCTGCGGATCCCTGCCCAAGGCAGTAATTGTCTTTTCGGAGGCCAAGTTTCATGCGATCCTGGTGTCTTTTCCTGATTTCACTTGCAATACCCATCGGACTGGTGGGTTGCCCCCTCATTACGGTCGAACAGCGGACCTTTACCAGTGCCGATATCTCCAACGACGGGGGACGGGGCAATGGGCCCGAAGCCTTTGGGGAAAATACTGCCGAAGATGACGCTGGCGAGGGCGAGGGAGGGGGAGGGCGGACCGTTGTGGAGCCCGACGTCATCCGTCGGGAAGGCAATCTCCTCTACGTGCTCAATCAGTTTCGTGGTTTGAGTATTGTTGACCTCGATACGGATACCCTCCTGGTCCAGGTGCCGACCTTGGGGATCCCGAAAGATCTCTATTTTGCGGAGGGTGTGGCCTACGTCCTGGTGGGGGGGAGCCAGCAGGTCCAGGCCGAAGGCAATTCCCTCTCCGTTTCGCTGAGTTCCCACATGTACGCCGTTGATGTGTCGGATCCCGCCACCGCACGCATTCAGGGCGCGCTGGCGTTGACGGGCGACCTGGTGGACAGCCGCCTGGTCGGGTCGATTTTCTATGCGGTCACGGTGGACTATGGCTATAGCTATGACGCCGATTTTACGCCCCGGACGACCGAGCCCGGCATGATTGTTACCAGCATCGATGTGTCGAACCCTGCGTCACTGGAGGCGGTGGATCGGGTGGATGTGGCCGGCACGGGCTATCTCATCCACGTCAATTCGGAAGCCGTTTTTGTGGTGACCAACGACTGGGGGTCGACCCGCACCGTAATCACCTACCTGGATATCACGGATGCCGACGGCGCCATTGTGGAACGGGGCCAGATGGCGGTACGGGGTTATGTGGGCGATCGTTTCAAGCTGGACGCCTGGAATGGCGTGTTGCGGGTAGTGTCTTCGGATTGGCAGCAGGAGCGCCAGGTCTATGTGAGCACCTTTGACCTCCGCGACCCGGCCCTGTCCCGACTGGCCGAGCGGGCCATCGAAGGGGCCGCCGGGGAGACCCTCTTTGCTACGCGCTTCGACGGTGCCCGGGCCTATGTCGTTACCTTCCTGGTGGTAGACCCGCTTTTCGTGCTTGACCTGAGTGATCCCACGAACCCCGTCGTGTTGGGTGCGTTGGAGGTGCCGGGCTATTCGACCCACATCGAAACCCAGGGGGACCGCCTGATTGCCCTGGGCGTCGACAATACCAATCGCAATGGCAACCAGGTCACCGTGAGTATTTTTGACGTGTCGGGAAATGGTGCGCCCACCCTGGTGGACCGGGTCAGCTTTGGGGAAAACTGGACGTGGTCGAGCGCGTACAGCGATGTAAAGGCCTTCACCGTATTGGACGATTTGCTTATCGTGCCCTTCTCGGGATGGAATGGCTACGGTGGCGGCTTTGACCGGCTCCAGTTTATTTCCTACACCGCCGATTCTCTCACGCTCCGGGGGAGTGTGGATGTGGAAGGGACCATCCTTCGCTCCTTCGACTATGACGCCTTTCACTTTGGTGTGACGACGGAGCGCGTATCACGAATCGATGCCGCGGACCTGGATGTGCCCAAGGTGGTGGCCTCCGTGGTGCTTGCGGAGAATCTCGTGGACTTTCTTCCTGTGGACAGCGACCTGGGAGTCGAATTGATCGCGCCCCGGGAAGGCGACGCCCTGCTCCTCCGCACGGTGGATGGCGAACAGGCGCTCCTGGGCGAAGTGTCCCTTCGGGGCGGGTACTATCAGGATGCGGTAATTTACGAGAACACGGCGGTAGTCGTGAGTGTAGACTACGAGGGGCAGGCCCACTATGTGGTCACCCTGGTAGACATTGCCAACCCCGCGGCACCCGAGGTGACCGAGAGCCTCACCGTAGAGGTGGACCCCTTTTTCTCCTATTACTACGGCTTTGATATTTTCCGAGACGAAGGTTTTCCGGAAGATGGCGTCGCCTCCAAGACCTCCCAGCCCTACTACTACAGCCCCGTCGAAGACAGCATTTACCGGGTGGGCAATCAATTGGTCCTTCGCTGCTTTTCCGAGCATTTCGACCGGGTCGTGGGGAATGGCGTGGCCTACCAGGGAATCGCCACCGTCGATCTCCGCACCGCCACGGTGGGCCAGACCATCGGCTTTGGTGCCGCGCAGGTTGTTTCGCTCCATACCGTGGAGGATACCCTTTACCTCAGTAGTAAAGAACAGGCCGGACGGCGCATCTTCAACCCCATGGCGGCCTACTATGTGCAGTCCATCGATGTGGAAGGTGAGGAAGACGGTCCCGCCGTGAATGTGCCCGGTGCCTTCCTCGCCTACGCCCCCCAAAACGACGTGTTGACCCTGGTCGACCATCAGTGGGCGGCGAGTGGAGAGACGATCACCAGCCTCAAGACGGTTTCCTGGGATGGTGGCGACACGGTGATTCCTGTCGCCAGCCGGAGAATGCCGGATTACAGCTTCAATTTCCAGGCATCGGAAGGTCGGGTCTATTATGAATCCTATGGGGAGGGGATCACCTTCCAACAGGTGACCGTGAATGGCGATGGCTCGCTGACCCTGGGGGATCGAATCGATTATGGACCGGCCTATGGGAACCTGCTCGGCGTCACGGGGGACCACGCCCTGGTGGCCCTGGGCGGCGCAGGTGCGGTGGCCCACTATCAATTCGATGAGGGCAAAGGGAGACTGGTGCAACTCGTGAACAGCACGGGCTATCCATCCCGATTCCGTGTGGGTGACGGTGCCATCTACCTGCCCCTGGGGTACTACGGATTGCTGACCTTTCCGCTCCAGGCGCCCCTCACATAAACCGAACAGAGCCCTTATGGCTCCGAAATGCCCGTGGATTATCCTTACGCCCGTTACGTTACTTGGAATAAGACCACGGCATTTGGGGCCGTATAAGGAGTCGGATATCGTGAGCACCCATTCACGTCGTACCTTCATCAAGCAGGCGGCCGCCGTTTCACTCGGCTTTCATGGGTTGGAAACCCTCTTTCAACGGACCGCTTACGCCGGAATCAGCGCCCCTGAGATCCCCGCAGGCTATGGTCCCCTCAAGCGGGATCCCCACCGCATCCTCGATCTGCCCGAAGGGTTTGAATACCGCGTTCTTTCCTGGGTGGGGGACCGCATGGACGACGGCCTGCTCGTGCCCGGCGCGCCCGACGGTATGGCGGCCTTCGCCGGACAAGACGGCATCACGGTGCTGGTCCGAAATCACGAACTTTCCCCCGGGGCCAACGACTCTGGCGGCTTTGGCCGGAAGTTGGAGCGCCTTGAGCAATTGAACACAGAACGTCTCTACGACCAGGGCTATGGCAAGACTCCGGCCCTTGGCGGTACCACAACGGTCCACTTTGATACCCGCACCGGCGGAGTAACGCGTCAGTTCATGAGTCTCGCCGGTACCACCCGTAACTGCGCCGGTGGACCCACGCCGTGGAACTCGTGGCTGACCTGTGAAGAGACGGTGCAGAAGACCGACGACATCGCCGAGAAAGATCACGGCTTTGTCTTTGAAGTGCCCGCCAGCGCTGAGGGCCTGGTGGATCCCATACCCCTTACCGACATGGGCCGCTTCAACCACGAGGCCGTGGCCGTCGACCCCGGGAGTGGCTGTGTGTATCTGACCGAAGATCGCCATGACGGCCTCTTCTACCGCTTCATTCCCAACACACCCGGTGATATGAAACAGGGCGGCCGCCTTCAGGCCCTGTGCTTCAAAGACCGGCCCAGTGCCGACACGCGTAACTGGGACGAAGACGTGCCCGTCAAGACCGGTGAAAACATTGCGGTGGAGTGGATGGACATGGCCGATCCCCTTTCGCCGGAAGATGACATGCGTTTTACGGGGTTTGCAGCCGGTGCCGCCCGATTCGCCCGCGGCGAAGGCATGTGGTATGGCAATGGCTCCATTTACTTCGCCTGTACCAACGGTGGGCCCATCAAGAAAGGCCAAATCTGGCGTTACTTCCCCAGCGAAGGGGAAGGCACCGACGCCGAACGGGTTTCCCCCGCCTACCTCCAGCTCAGCATCGAATCCACGAGTGCCGGCATCCTCGACAACGCCGACAACATCACAGTGAGCCCCTGGGGCGACCTGGTGGTCTGCGAAGACGGCTCGGGCGAACAGTTTCTCGTGGGCATCACGCCCGAGGGAAAGATCTATAAGTTCGCGCGGAATGCCACGGCCCGCAACTCCGAATTCGCCGGGGCGACCTTTTCCCCCGACGGCACCACCCTCTTTGTGAACATTCAGCACGACGGCATCACCCTCGCCATCACCGGCCCCTGGGAACGCCGCACCGTCGTTTGAGTGCTCCCCCAACGACGCGCTCTCTAAGCGCCCGCCAGCTGCCTGACCTGCTCTCTCCACAGGTGGCTGGCGGTGTTGGGGCGGGCCCCCCAGCGCACGAACCCGCTTCGGCGCGCCTGCGTCGCTTCCGAAGCGTGATCGCGCGGCCCGTTCAACGCTGTCTTGGTTCACGCTGAATGGGAGCCGTTCGTACGTGTCACACCGACATGGCCGTTGCTCAATCCATAACCCGCCTCATGACAGGCAAGAATGCCTATCCCCCTGTGGGTCCGGCTACGCGCCGTCTACCCGCAGGCTCCGGGCGATACGGTGCATCACACCAAGGGCCCCCGGGGGACTGTTCGTCTCCGTGATGGACATGATGACAAACCCATCGGGATACTCCACGAAGGTTCGTTCATATTCCTATTGAACCCCACCCCAGATTGCCATCCGCTGCATTTCGCTCGATTGCACCCGCGCCGTGGGGCGGCCATCAATGGACGGCGTCATCTGCACCAGCTTGGGTGTCGTCTCCGGACAGTTCCCGTCACAATTGGAACGGAGGGCCGGACGGACGATGTGCGCCAGGGTCTTGTATTTGTCATCCTTCGGTTGCCAGGATGCGCTGAATCGGGAGCCGGTGGTCGCGTTGCTCGTGGTAATGCTGTCGGAGGTGGGATAGGCCACGGGCCAGCCTTCTGGAATGCGAAATTCAATCTTGCCATCGGTGCTTGTGACACGCTGGGAGAGGGGCGTTCTGGGCACGGCGTAAATCAGGACCAGCACCAGAAAGCCGTAGAAGGCCACCACACGAATCACCGGATGGCGGTAGCATCGCCAGACGGCCCACAGCCCGCCCGCAAGGAGCAGGAAAATGAAGGCGCTCCAGATGAACTCCCTCCGAAGTGCGGCGGGTAGGGACCCCGAGGCCAGTTGGACCCTGATGACTTCGAGTTGGGGTAACAACAAGAAGAGATTGCCCGCCAGGAAGAGCATCGCAAAGAGGGCGACGGGCAAGCAGAAGAAACGACCCAGGCGCACCTTCGCACGATTTTCGGGGTCGGCCCAGGCATCCTCATCGTCCCGCACCTTGTTTCTGTAGTAGGAAGTCAAAGACGCGTGGTACAGAAAGAGGCCGATCCAGCCCAGGGTGGTTGCCAAATCTCCGATGGGAAACAACACGAAAGCACCCAGGACAAAAGCAATCGTGCTGCCGAGGCCGAGAATCTCGCAGCGGTCCGCATAGGGAAAGGCCTCGGTGTCTTCATCCACGATGCGAAAGTTTTCGAGTGAGTCGTTGGCTTCCGTATTGTCGTTCATCGTAATACACCTCTTCTCCATGTTGTCTCTGCGGTCCGCCATCCACGAGGGCTACCACGGTGGCGTCCGCCATTGCACGAGTCCATCCGTATGGATGGGAACCACTATCTCCCGCCCGTCCTTCAACGTGACGGTGGCTTCCCCGGGCATGGGCTCACAATAGCCAAAGAATCCGACACCAACAATCAGGTAGACCACCGTCATCACGACCCATAGGGAAGGGGAGCGGCCTACGACGAGAAAGAGGACAAACCCCAGCAGGGCGACCAGTGGGAGGACGGGCACGTTGGCAGGAATGGTGGGTGGGATATGGGGACCCAGCTGGTCAAGCGCGTGGAGCGCCTGCATCGCTTCGGGTGTTGCGGGCCACTCCCTCGGGTAGGTCCTGAGTGCGACATGGCCATCCAGGTAATACACATTGCAGCCGAAGATGTCATCGAGGCCACCGCGATTGTGATTGCCGACACGCTCGATGAGGACGGGGATTCGGCGTGCATCCTCCCTCGAGAGCCCCATTTCCGGGAGCTTCCGTAAGCGCAGCAAGCGGTCTCCACCGTTCGTTCCCTGTCCTTCGGGTACGGAAATATCCGCGGTAAAGTCGCCACCGGCCGCCACGATTTCCACGTAGGCCTTCTGGAAGGCCCGAAGGGCCTCAGGACGGTCGATAGCGTATCCGAGATAGAAATAGCTCCGATCTCGGAGCGCTTCGGCGAGCGCAGTATCTTCCTCGCCGTTCCTGGGGCGCCCGTCGCACGCCATGACGGTGAGGTCGGTGAGATACTGGGGAAAAAGGTCTTCGGTCGCCGGCATCAGGTGTCCCGCTTCCGCGCTGAGCGGGGGAAAGCGCCCGTCATCGCGGTCATCACCATACATCCGATAGACGAGGCCCAAATGTTTCAAATTGTCGGCGCAGTGCTGCGAGGGGTAGTGGCCCTTGAAGGCGAAGATATCCGGCGAGAGAATATGGACACACACAAAGGTCGCCGCCAGCGTGCCCAGGATGGCGGCCCACCTTCCCGGAAGTCTTTTCGGGACGGATGGGTCATCGCCGTCCAACAAGAACAGCAGTGCCGCCATCGTGTGGGCGAAGAAAAGGATGGGCCATACGGTGTCCGCCACCTCGTCGTATCCGAAATGCCCAAGCCCCTGCGTCGCCAGGGTGCAGCCAAGCATACCGACGAGGAGACAGCAATGGGGATTGCGGGGGCTTGTCTCGTTCATCCATTTTACCGTAGGGCTCATCGATGGCCTCCGTGGGTTGGATTCTCGAAACCAACGACGTGATAGGTGACCACCCCATCGGGGGTGGCGACAGGGAGTATGGTCACCAGGACGTAGATGCCAATCCCGACGAGTACGTAGGCCAGGGGTACGGCTATGGCGGGATAGGGGCCGAAGCGCCAGAGGCTAAACAGGCCGACGCCCATCAGGACGACGACAAAAGGCAAAGCGGCCCCTACCAGATTTCTATCGCCGTGGGAGGTGCCGTGGGGAATGTGGGGGCCCAGCGCGTCCATGGCGTGGAGCAGTTCCATGACCTCTTCGGTCATAGGCCACGCGCCCGGGTAGCGACGGAATTCCACGTGGCCATCCATAAAGAGAACGTTGCCTCCCCCTCGGAGATAGGACTTATGAATGTTCGGCCGCTCGATCATGATGGGAATTTCGCTTTGCCGTTGGGCCGGTTGGGTCGGATTCACGGAGTCGAAGTCGGGATGGTGTCGGAAGACGTTGACATCGTCGCTAAGCCGGGGGATCCGGTCGCTGCCCCAGGTGCCCTGACCCGCAGTGACAACCATGTCGGACAAGAGTTGGCCCCCTTCGGCGACTGTTTTCTGGTACGCATCATGAAAGGCGCGAAGGGTCTCGGGGCCGTCGATGAGGTATCCCAGGTAGAAATAACTCTGGTCCGCCGCGATTCCAAAAAAATCGGAGCCGTAGGAGATTCTCCGAAGGGATGGGGAGATATCCGGGCACTGGACAACGCTGAGACCGGTCAAATACCTGGGATAGACTTCGTCAAACGCAGGTGTCAGCTGCCCCGGATTGGGGCTCAGGGGCGGGAACATACTGCCTTCGCTCTCGCTGGCGTACATCTTGTGGACGAGCCCCCAGCTTCGCAAATTGTTCCGGCACGACGGGCCTCGCTCGGCGTAGGCGGTTGACCGAGAAAGGGCGGTCACGGGCAGAAACAATTCAACGAGGGACAAGAGGCCCGCCACGATAAGAGTCACCATGAGGACCCGCCGCCTGGTGCTAGTCGGCGCCCCGTGCCTGGCCAGGGGACTGGGTGCCTTCAAGCCAAAGAGCAGCCCGGCCACCCCATGCACCATGTAGACGACCCACAGGGTTGTAAGGACCACGGGGTTGTCCATGCCATCCAGCAGATGGCCCCCGAGGCAGAGGACGATGGGGGTGCCAAAGAGGAGGAGCAGCGCGCAAGTGCCATCGTTGGCGGGGTCATGCTTTTTGCGAAGGATAGAAAATGGGTTCATCGTGCCATGCCCTTCGGACCGGGTGCGGGCTCCAAGACGTGATAGGTGACCTCCCCATCGGGCGTCGCCACAAGGAGTCCCGGAGGTACGGAGCCTCGGGTGTGTACCAATCCATAAACGGTCAGACCGAAAAGCAGGTAAAACAGGGGGAGGGTCAGGGCGGAAAAGCGGAGGTAACGCCAGAGTATGAAGAGCACCGTTCCGATAACGAAGGCTAGCGCTGCCCACTGTTCATACGGTGGCTTCCGAGGTAGGGTGATCGCACCTTCGGGCACATAGGGTCCCAGCTTATCCAAGGCATGTAAGATATCCTGGGTCTCTTTCGTCATGGGCCATTCACCTGCATAGTCCAATGGCTCCACAAAACCATCCAGATAGAGCACATGGCCGAGTTGCCTGGGTTTTGCACCATCAATGGGGTGGTGCCCGACGCGCTCAATCATCACCGGGATTTGGTGCTGCAGTTTGTGCGCAGCGGCAACGTGATCTTCTTTCGCTTCGTCGAAGCCGGGGTAGACGAGGGACAGGTCATCACTCAGCCGGGGGATAGTATCGCCACCCCACGTGCCTTGCCCGGCTGGCACGGGAAGATCCGATTCGAAACTTCCCCCTTCCGCAATGACCTTTTCATAGGCCGTTTGAAAGGCCCGGAGCGTGTCTGGACCATCGATCATGTAGCCCAGATAGAAGTAACTCTGATCGCTAAGTACCGCAGCAAATTCGGATTCAGGGGAGAGAGGCAAGCGCGGGTCCCGGAATTCCGGGCAGTGAATCAGGGTGAGATCATCCAAGTATTCGGGGTGGAGCTCGCTCATTTCCGGCATCAGGCAACCCGCCTTTGGACTCAGGGGGGGATAGGCTTCACCGTCCTGTTCGTTGCCGTACATGGCCAGGCTCAAGCCCAGGTATTTGAGATTGTGGTGGCATCCACGTTTGTGGAAGGCGTTCGCCTGGTGGACGATGGCGGGCAATAGAAAGATCCATGCGATGAGGATGGAGGCCGCGATGAAGGTTCCAACTACGGCAGATCCGTATGAACGGCGGACCCCATCCTCATTCCCCACCGGGCTAAAGGCCGAAAAGCCGAGGAGGCAAGCCAACACAAGATGGCCCAGGCACAGTCCGATCCAGGCATCAAGAGCGAACTCATGTCCCGCTGTCTTGAGTCCGGCACCTACCACGGCCCCGATTATGGGTGCGCCAAGGGCCAGACTCAGACAGATATCTCCGTCGCTTGCGCCCGAATGGTTTTCCTTGATGAAGATCGACATTTTCGGAAGCTTCCCCTCTCGCTATGGTTCGCTCACAAGAAGTACTTTACAAGAAAAAGTGAAAGCTGTCAACACGCTTGTCGCGTTGCTGACAATGGGAACCAATAGGACGCCCTCAGGGGACGAGGTGTAGCCAACCCATTTCGGCGGGGTCTTCGGCACCGTAGCCCAGGCGGTAGCGCGGGGGACTGTCCGAGAGGGGCGCCCAGGTCTGGATAATGTTCGTGGGGGTCCCGCGGGGATTGGAATGGAGCTGGACGTTGATACGCAGGGGCCGCGATGGGTAGGTGTCGGGATCGTACTCGCCGTTGAAGATCTCAAAGGGAATGCGGAAGCGGAAGGTGCGGAATCCGTCGGCGGTTGTCGTTTCGGCCTCCCATTGGTCGGATTCGACGTGCCAGCCGAGCTGGGTCTCGCGGACACCCCTTTCGTCAAGGGTAAAGCTCAGGCGGGGATAAATGTGGGCCGCCTGGACATGTACGACGGCGGACAGGGCGGGCGCATTTTCGCCGACGGCACTTTGGATGTCTACGTAGAGGGCATCCGCGTCGTGGACGGCCCGCCAGGATACGGCAGGCGCGCTGGGTGTGAGGGGGGCCACCTCCGCGCTGGATTCGACTATGGATTGCCACGAGGCATCGCTACGCCATGCGGTGGCGAAGGAGGGCGGTGCGGTCGGGCACGTATAGGCGAGGGTTTCGTCACTCATGCCGGAGCGCACGGGAAAGACCGGCGCGCCTGCAGCCACTGCGCGCGCGGCCTCGCTAAACTCGGTGTTGAGGAGGGTGCGCAAGAGCCCGGCGCGCCATTGCAGTTTCGCGGGGAAATATTTGTAGTCTTCCGCTTCGGAGTGGAATCCGAGGAAGGGGTTCGCCTCACACAGCACGGCCATGTCCTGGGCATTTTTTATTTCCTCCTTCACGATGGCGCGCAAGGTATCGAGGCTTTCCGCGCGCGTGTCTGCGGGTCCGTAGAGGAGTTGTTCCCGGAGATCATAGAAGCGGAGGATGTTGTAGCCCGAGCGAAACTGGATGCCCAGGGCCTGGGCCACGGAGATATCCATCCGCCGATCTTCTTCGTCCGCATACTTCGGCTGGAGGGCGCCAAGCATTTCGACCCCGCGATTCCAGGTGTCGGATAGGGCGCCACAGAGCTGGAGCACTTCGGGATAGGTGTGGGTTCCCGAAAAACTCTCACCAATACGGTCGGCGGAAATGGGGTAGTCGGTGCGCCAGGTGGGTCCGAGGGGGAGGTGGACCGGTTTCAGGTGGAGGGGCCACACGAGGCCGTCGGTCATGGGGCCGTAGAACTGGAAGGCGTTGCTCAGGGGATAGTGCTCATAGGCCTGGGCAAAGAGACGCCAGGCCTCCACCACCTGGGGCACATCGTCCGCGGCCCAATCACGGCGCGCCAGTTGCTCCAGGAATGCGTCGGCGCGCTGGCCTTCTGGTGCAAAGGGCAAGGCACTGGCTGCCGCCCGGTTCATCATGGAGGGCATGTTGCCGAAGTACCAGCATTGCATGACGGTGTTCACGCCCAGGCCGCGCATGGCCTCATACTTTCCAAAGAGTTGACCCGGAACGGGGACGAAGGGGATGGAGGCGACCTCGTGGGAATTGCAGGCCTGAATTTTGGCGGCCATCCCACCGGCCTCGGGGTTGATCTCACCGGCCACGCGCCGGAAGGCGTCACTCGGGCCCACATAGGAAAGCCAGTAGTCGCTCGCGCTGCGTGCTTTTCCGAGTTGGACCTTGCTGCCGCCCGATTCGAAATTGAACTGGACCGTGACGCCGGGTGGGGTGTGGCGGACCAGGTCGAGGACCATCTCGGAATCGCCATGGGGGACATAGAGCCACGAGATCACCTGGGCGTCGGGTGCGGCCTCATGGACGCCCCGCTCCATGGCCGACAGAGAGGCGCTGAGGGTCTCCCACGGTTTTTTGTCGCCACACCGGGGGCAGTCCATCGTGCCCTCTTCGCCCGTGGCCTCACTGAGGCAGGTGGTGGGCGCTTCGCCATAGCTGAGGTTGATGAGGCCCCCCAGGTCGGGGACTTCGGAAAAAATGCTGTAAAGGGATTCGCGCAGGTAGGTCTGGGCTAGCTCAGAGGTGGGGCAGAAGGTCTTGGCGTAGTTGCCGGTCACCGTTATCCCGCCCAGTTCCGGGTAGGCCAGTATGAGGGGATCGCCGGGCGTCATGTAGATGGGCTCAAGGGTGAAGAGGAACACATCGATGCCGTAGCGGCGACACTTCGCCACCGTCTTGCGAAGTTTTTCCAGGCGCTGCTCCCGGTCGGGACTGACGGGGATGTCCAGGGACGTCTTCCGCAGGTCCTTAAGCGTAACCGTCAGCCAGAGGGCATTCACCCCGTCATGGGCCAGGCGGTTGAGGTATTCGTTGGGATAGTAGTCCACCCCGTCGAGGAGTTCATCCCGGTTCATGGGCGGCCGCTTTATGGGGCCAAAGAAACAGCGGGAAATGCGCGTCTTGATGAAGGGCGAACGGGTGGTCTCCCCGATGGCCAGGAAAGGGCCGTCCGCGCGCAGCAGCTCGTCTTCCAGAAAATAGATGGCCCGCCGTATGCCCTCGGTGTCACTTGCCTGGATGCGGCATTCGTTCTCGGAAACGGAGAGGGTGAATGCTTCCGTGCCGACGTCGGGCACCCGCTCCGTGATGATCCGAAAAGGGCCGTCCGTGGGGATGTCGACCGCCGCAAAGAAATTGCTCAGGTCTTTATAGGCCGTTTCGAGGGTGCCCGCTTCGTCGGGGAATTGGGCCGCCACCTGGACGCCCCCCGCGAGACTCACTTCGCCATGGGCGACCGTGTCGCGGGTCCAATGGGGGTGCCACGTCATGGGGGCCGACAGGACATCGACGAACTTCCAGTCCGCCTCATCGGGGCTCGGTGGTGGCTCTTGGGCCAGGGCGGCAAGACAAACAGTGAGCGAGCAGAATAGCAGGATGCGCATAGGTACCTCTTCGTGGATTTCCCGATGAAAAGAGCCCGGAGAGGCCTCTGGCTCATAGTAGCAGTGGAAAGCGGCGGGCGACAAGCATAGGGGGGAGGGGGCCTATCGTGGGTTAGCCGTCTCGGCTGACACCTGGCGACGTAGGCCATGGTGCGGTGACTTTCCCCACGATGGAAGTTCTATGGAGTGCCACCGGCCTGGTGGCAACACTTGTGTCCTCGTTACGACGGTCCCCCGTCGTAATGCCTGCCTTTCCGCTCCTGCGGAAACGTGGTGCAAGGGCTGCCTGTCACTACGTCGCCCGAATCCGCGTGTCAACGCACCCGAACGTGTGTTACACGATCGGGGGGCACCACCCACGTCGAACCTATCCGTGTCGGAGTCCAGGGAAAGATGGTCGACGCTAGAACGACCGCCAAACCACCGGTTGCAGGGCGTGACTTCCTGTTGGCGCAGTCTGGTGTATAATTGAGGAGGCTTCCGACTTATTACATACGGAGCCTTATTCGTTGGACGTGTTGTTGAGAGGAGCTTTTCATGAATATTTCACTGCCTCACGCGCTCGAGGAGTTTGTTCGAAAACAGGTCGAGTCCGGCCTCTATGAATCCAGTGGCGAAGTCCATCGTGCGGCCTTGCGTCTTCTGATGGAGAAACAGGGTTACGACCAGGAGCGGGACGGTCTGCGTGCCGCGATTGATAGGGGGATTGAACAGGCTGACCGGGGTGAAAGCAAGACCTGCACCCCGGAAGACATTATTCAGCTCGCGAAAGCCCGTAGGAGGGGTGTGGCGGGTCAATGAAAGAGCCCTTTTTCACGCCCGCCGCGATGCATGACCTAGCGGACATCTATGAATACCTTGCGAAAGATAACGAGCCTGCCGCGGTAAAATTGCTGACCCGTCTATTTCAGGGTGCCGAGTGTTTAGTCGAGTCGCCCGAGCTTGGACGAAAGCGCGACGATGATTTGGGTGATGGGGTCCGAAGTTTTCCTGTGGGCAACCATGTGTTGTTCTACCGAATTTCCGGGGAAACCGTGGAAATTCTACGGGTGCTTCATGGAGCACGAGATTTGCCGCCCCTCTTTGAGTAAGCGAGGAATGAAGTTGCCCTCGTTACGACGGTCCCCCGTCGTAATGCCTGCCTTTCCGCTCCTGCGGGAAAGTACGCAAGGGCTGCCCGCCGGAGGTTTTTCGAATATCGAGTTTTTTGGTAACCATGGGTCACGGGGTCTGCTGAACTACTTTGAAAAGGAGGCAAGGCATACACTGTTGGCACCTGCCAAGTTCTTACGGCCATTTACTATTCGAAGCGCACGTTCGTTTCGCGACACCGAACTCGCGACCGCTCAATCTCTTGGTCAATTTTTTGCTGCAATGTAGCCTTGGCTTCTTGTGCCCACGCCGCTATTTGGACATCGGGTTCATCTAGCAGCGCGTCGAGTAGCACCATTCTGTTGCGAAGAATCTCTGCAAGCTCATCACGCCATACGCATTGTGGTTCGAAACGCCTAAAAAATGTTTCTAAGATGGTCAACGGCTCTGGCGCCCGTCGAATGAGCACTCTTGCTGTGTGTGTCCAATGTAGGTTTTGCGGAGCCTTTTCCGTTGTTGTATTCCATGCCCGGACAAATCTTGCGAGTAGCAAATATCGAGTGGCGGGTTCTACATCTGCCCAAGCCGTCAGTTCGTCGCCGCTGACCTTATCCAGTGGGTAGTCGGTCCGTGCGTCGGGATCGCCAAAATCATCCCAAAGTCGACTATGCTCGAGGTGGTCATTGTTCAACAATATGTCAAGAACAATCCTTGGGTGGGCGTTGAGCAAACTGCCCAATGCATACTTGTGGCGTTGGCCCCAAGTGGCTCCGGACTTGGTTGCACTTGAGAGGGATTCACATAGGCGCATGCACACGTCCGCATCTTCTGGTGTGAACAAGCATGTATCGATGATTATTTTTAGCAGATAGTCTTCAATCTGGAATTCGTGAGAAAAGTCGAATTGTATTAGCAACTCACGCCCCAAATTTTTTTCTGGTTTGCTCAGGCGTTTTGGGTCTCCAGGACGACGTAGAATTCGCATGTACAATATTCTGAGTGCGATGGAGAGCCCACCATCTCTTTGTGTCAGTTTCGTTAAGAGAAGATGAAACTGATTCGGCTTCAGGCTATCACCCAATCCACCGTTTTGGTGGAGATGTCGGAAAGTCAGTGTTGGCACGGTTTCCAGTTCGACTGCTTCCATCAGCCGTTGGTACCCAGACTCGCCGAGGCCAGCGCAGACCTGTAGTCCTATGAAATAGGGATGGTAGGTCACATCCTTCAAGGCATTGTCGAGTATGAATTCTACGAGTGGAACATTAATCTCCCTCAAACCAGAAAGGAGCCAATTGAGTGGCTCAGAGGCCTGTGTGCCATATCGCCCGGACAGTACCGTTTCAGCCATAGTTTCCCAAGTGCGAGCGGGGTCTACACTTTCCTTTCCAATGGACTCAATAACGGGTCTGACCCGGTTCTGGGCTGTGTCGGAATCCAGTAGCGTAGGTAGGAATTCCTTGAGCAAGACTAGGTTGCAACCTAGCTCCGCACCTATCTCCTCGCAGATTGCGTGAATCTTTTCGTTTTCTGAGGCTTGGTACGATTCGTTGCCAATGTGCAACATCGAAATGTCGTCTTCGGACCACTGCTTTGGGAGTACGTATGTGACAATACGCTCCCATAGGCTCCGTGGAAAAAGCGACTTCGCAAGTTTCGAAAGTATCTTGTAATCGCTGCGTCGTTTTGTGTGGCGAAGAATTCGGACTGCTTTGCGAACGTTGACCCAGCCCTGAGGCCATCCACCATCTCGCATGAGTTCCTCCCCCAGCAGGACCAGCTCATTCGTTAACCGTTCGTCGCATACAAGGTTACAGAACTGATTCGCAACCAGTTTTCGTACCTCACCTCGATATAGGGCCAGTTTACTCGCTTCAGAAGCGACTTGAATGGCGTGCCAATACCAGCCCTTGATTTCCTCTCTGCTTCGTGGAGTTAAACCGAATCCTCGTTTTCTCGCTCCAAATTCGAAGTTGTAGGTGGATGAGAAGTGTATACATTCGAACATTGCTTCCAATCCGATAAGAAATAATTTACAATCCTTGGGTGTGGGATTCTGGAGCAGCGTTCGGAGGAAATTGGCGCGTTGCTCTGGAGGTGCGAGCGTGCCAGATAGATAGATGAAGAAAAGCGATTTGTAAACTCCCGTTGCCGCATTGACGTCATTGGCATCATTCGGGACAAGTTTGGCAATTATTTCTATGGCGTCGTCGAATAGAGTCGAATCGTAGGAGATAGATCGAAGTAGATGAAGAGTTCCCTCTCGATACTTGGCTTCACGGCTAAGTAATTTGGGATTGCGATCTTCAGCGAACTTAATAATTTCCAGTACGGATTCAGGCATCACAGGCGCAATCTTATGAAGAACTGCCAGTTCAAAATCGCTTAGATTCTCGATTGAGGATAACCATCCGTTGGTACCAAGCCAGCACTCTACAATTGAGCGTGCTTCTGAGGAATCATGCAATCCCCCTAGTCTTCGGGCAAAAGACTTTAGTAGTCGCTTCGGCGCGCGTTCTCTAAACTGCGTAATTAGAAATCCCTGAGGGCTGGTTTGAAGTGCCTCTTTGGCCAATTTGTGCGCAAGCGCTTGGGGAAGTAGGGCGCGCCATTTTGACCGTGATTGGACCAATTTGCGCTGCTTCAATGTCGCTACGTTGTCATAGAAGTCTCTGACCGTCTGACCTGAAATCTCGGCGAGAATGGGTAGCTCTGCCTCTTCACCGTCAAGAGTTTCTCCGTCAAATGAATAGACCAATGAGCACACCCTGGCCGTTTTAAGGAGGGATGGGTCATGTGGGTTTTTTTGTTGAAATAGTCTCTCGAATAGTACCGAGTCCGTTAACTTTGCCAGCGAATCTCCGGTTTTCGCCGTATTCGCCAATGCAAGAGCGATACGAAAATTGCCGCCAGAGAATTCGGCAATGGTTTGGATATCAGGTTGGGACAAGACCGGGTATCGGCGTTTGAGGATTTCCTTGATTAAATCATCCGTCGCGGGCTCCAGTGAAAAGACATCGGTTCCCTCTGGTTCGTCGTCGCTGATGTCATACTCAATCGTTAGGAGGCTGACGGGAGTATTAGGGTCTTTGAGCGCTTTGGCGAGTTTTCCGTGGAGTTCCGGGCCACAGTTGTCCACGATCATGATGCAGCGCTGGCCGAAACTTGCCAGTCTCTCCAAGAGTGCAAGCGGAGGCGGATCAGGTTCGTCTGAAATGTCGGTATAGACTGCCAGGTGGGGCGAGATGGAATTCTGGCCTCGCCGTTCGTCGAAGAGCGCCTGTGCGAATCTCGTTTTGCCTACACCTGACAAGCCGACGAGACGAACTACCCCGTTGGGCTCCTTTAGAATGCCTCTGATTCGCTCTATTCCGGCGACTATGTCTAGGGACCCTTGACTAGGTTTTCTTACATCGTTCAGGCGTGTATCTTCACTGACCAGATAGCCCTCATCCGTGTCTCCGGGAGAACTGGACCAATCGCCGAAAGGTTTCCAGCCATGTAACGGTTGGCCGATACGTCCTCGCAGCCACAGAGCGACACCAGGATGTTGGTTTGTCCAAGTTGCGAGGCGTTGGCTGTCATAGAAGTCGAGGAACAGTACATTGGCACCAGGTGCAAACGCTATTGCGTCTGTCATGGCCTGCTTGCGTTTTTCCAGGAAGGAGTCGGAGACTGAGCTTCGAGAGCTTGCGATAATATATGCGCCCCCAAGTGAGATCAAGCCTTCAATCGAGGCGCGCAATTTCCCGTTCGGAGATATCTCTTTCTTGATTTTCTCGGGCGGGAAGTTTTCTGCTTTAGCCTGAAAGCCGACCTTGGCGCGTGGTAGATATCCTTCAATGTTGACATCGCCCAAGTCGACGCGTACGTCGATTCCTCCATCGGGTGCATTTTGGTTCCCACCGTAGGTTACCGCTGATGGGGAAAATCCTTTTCTCAGTACTTCTTGTTCGCAGAGATAGGCTACAAGAATCCTAAGGTCCTCGTCGGAGAGCCCGGCGATATGGTCGGAGGTGATATCGAATACCACGGTCGTTACCCCCAAGTTGTTCTATGTGTTGGCTGCCCCAAATTAGTGCCCGACTGGCCCAAAGAAAGTATAGAGCCTAGTCGTCCCACATTCCAGATTGTTGAGTATCAGAGCGTGGTTTCGGAAATCCCGAATCGCGGAGGATATGGGCACAAATTTGATGGCGGCGTGGTGTTGGGACGTGACATGGAGTTTGCCTGTTGTCCTTCGTTCACTTTGTGACAGGCAGGAATGCCTATCCCCCTGTTGTTCGCATCGGTGTCGATACATAAAAACGGCACGCCCGATAGTGGACGTGCCGTGGATTGATGATTGGTGTGCTGTCTCAGCCCTTGAGCGAGGCCACGACCTTATCGCCAAACTCGCTGGTCTTCATGATGGTGAGCTTGCCTTCGGGGTCGCGGAGGTCGGCGGTGGTGATGCCGGCGCCGAATACGCTGCGCATGGCGTCCCATACCTTGCGGGCCTCGTCTTTCATGCCAAAGCTCTTGTCGAGCATGAGGGCCACGGAGCCGATCATGCTGTAGGGGTTGGCGATGCCCTGGCCGGCGATGTCGGGCGCGGAGCCGTGGGACGGTTCGTAGTAGGCTTTGTCGGGGCCGACGCAGGCGGAGGGCATGAGACCGAGGGAGCCGAGGATGCCGCCACCGAGGTCGCTGAGGATGTCGCCAAACATGTTTTCCATGACCATGACGTCAAACTGGCGGGGGTTGACGACGAGGGCCGTGGCCGCGGCGTCGACGATGATGTGCTTGATTTCGACTTCGGGATATTCGACAGCCACTTCTTCGAGCACTTCGTTCCAGAGCACGCTGGATTTCAGCACGTTGCTCTTGTGCACGTTGTGCAGGACCTTCTTGCGGCCCATGGCTTCTTTGAAGGCCACGTGCATGATGGCGTTGATCTGGTCTTCGTCGTATTCGAGGTGCTCATCGACGTAGCGTTTGCCCGCGGCGTTGACGCCCACTTCTTTTTTGCCGAAGTAGAGGCCACCGACGAGCTCGCGGATCATCATGAGGTCGATGCCGCCTTCAACCACGTGGGCCTTGAGGGGCGAAAAGTGGGCGAGCTCGGCGGGGAGGTAGACGGGGCGGAAGTTGGCGAAGGTGTTGTAGCGCCGACGAAGGGGGAGGAGGGCGCCGCGCTCGGGCTGCTCGTCCACGGGAATTTTCTTGGACTCTTCAAAGCTGAGCCCGATGGGTCCCTTGAGGATGGCGTCGGCCTTGTCGCAGATGGCCTTGGTTTCTTCGGGGAAGGCCTGGCCGTGCTTGAAGTAGGCGGCCCCACCGAAGTCGGCCTTCATGATGTCGAATTTGACGTCGCTGATGGCTTCGACGGCTTCAAGAACTTTGACCGCTTCCACAGCGAGTTCCGGGCCGATGCCGTCGCCTTCCAGCAACGCGATAGAAAAGGTTTTGCTCATTGTTACAGACTTTCCATGCGGTATGTGTTGGGGTACTCAAAACAAGCGGAACGGGATGGCCCCAAAGGGCAGTCCATCCCGTCCGTAAAATCCGTGTGTTCCGCGCCGTTGCGCCCGCGGCTTATTCCCAGCGGGGGCGGAGGCTCTCCAGGTAGCCCACCGGCTTCTCGTCGGGTTCGGGCACGTCGAGTTCGATATTGAGGGTGTCGAGCAGGGTGCCTTCGGCGAGCTGCAATTCCACCAGCGCTTTTTCATATTCGATGTTGGAGATGAGCTCCTGCACCTGGGCGGCGGTGAGATCCTGTTGAATCTGGAGGACCTGCCAGCTCGTGGTGACGCCCAGCTGGAGGCGTTTTTCTTCGGCGGCCACATTGGCAATCTGGAGGCGGGTGGCCTGCTTGTTGCTCTGAACGAGAATGGCGTTGGAAGCGACCTTGGAGGCCGCCAGGTGCACGCTCAACATCAGTTGTTGGCGGGCCTGCTCGAGGCTCAGTTCGGCCTGGCGTCGCGTAAGGCGTGCGCGGTTGTGGCTGCCCCGGGCCGCCCGATTCAAAATGGGAATGGAACCCTGGATGCCATAGGTGTAGGCGTAATCCTGGCGCTCATAGATGCCGTCGAGGGTTTCGCGGAGTTTATGATCACGGCCGCCCGTGGTGTAGTTGTAGACCAGATCGAGCTGGGGGAGCATTTCCTTTTTCGTGCGGTATTCTTCCAGCGCGGCGTTGTCGATCTCGATCTGACGAATCAAGACTTCCGGCCGATTTTCCAGGGCTTCGTCGATGCTGGCCATCACCTGGGTTTCATAGGCGCTGGGGTCAAATTCGTCGGGGTCCCGGGGGTTGGGCCGGTCGATGGGGACGACGAGCGCCTTGGAGAAGAGGTCGCCATCGCGCAGATTCAAGAGGTTCTTAAGGTAGTTACTGGCGTCGGTGATGTTTTGTCGGGCGCTGATGAATTCACTCTGGCGCGTGGCCACACCGGCCTTCGCCTGGAGCACTTCAATGTCGGCGGCCGTTCCGATTTCGCGGCGCTTCTCGTTGACCTTCAAGAGGCGTTCGGCGTTATCCAGGGACTCGGCGCGGACCTTGAGGTTTTCCATGGCCCCGACCAGGTCCCAATAGGCCTTGATGACATCGGCGACCGTGTTGAGGACGGTGAGCCGCAATTGAGCCTCAGAAGCGATGCGCGTGTTGTTGGCAATATTAATGCGGACCTTATTGTATTTGGCGCCGAAGCCGCGGAGGATGGGCTGGGTCAGCTGGAGGGAGAGGGTGCCGCTGTGCTCTTCAATGAAATTACTGAAGGTGGACTCGGATTTTTCCATGTTCCACGCCAGGGAATATTGGGTGCCCAGGTGGAGCTTGCCCGCCAGTGTGGCGTTGGTGACGGTGGTGAAGGACTCCACACTGGAAACACCACCGAAGGCCACGACCTGTTGGCTCTGCGACTGATTGGAGCGCGAGTAGTTGGCCGAGCCCTGAAGGATGGGGTCAAACTCACCCTTGGCGGTAAAGATATCCTGATCCGACTTGAGGGGTTCAAAGCCGGTCACCTGAATATCGAGGTTGTCGGCCAGGGCGATGAGGATACATTCCTGGAGGGTGAGGTTAAACTGTTCTTCAGAAAGGGCTCCGCCCAGACGTTCGCGCAGCGGATCAAGATCGATGAGATCGATACTGATCTCTTCGCGGATGTTGATGGCCGCGCCCTCACCGAGTTCGTCGCCATAACGCAAGGTCAGCTCATTGGGCGGGGTGGGTTGAAAGTCCGCTGGCGGCGGCGGGGCGACGGATTCAGAGACGGCGTCTACCGCCTCCTCCGTAACCACTTCCCCTTCGCTGCCGTCCTGGGCCACCGTCGAACAGGCCAAAAGAATTCCCAAGGTGCACAAGCTTTTTCGCAGCATTCAATTCTCCATCAACAGGTCATGAAGCGCCTGGGTGACCTGCCGGGTTAGTCGGGAACAGCACAATTCCTTCCCACTATCTGTACGGTGTGTACAGTGCCCCACCCTGTTACAGGTTGGGAGCGGATTCGACTGCGCAGGCCAAAGTCTACTGATTCCCCCGTGATGGAGTCAACACATGCCGCGCACGAAGGGCTTATTCGCCCTTGAGATTGGTCAGGTCCACGCCCGCCTGCTGCAGGGCCTGCTCTTCAAACTGCTGTACACGCATGACAAAAACCTGCTCCAGTTCGGCGCGGGTCTGGGTCAGCATGGCGCTTTCCTCTTCGGTGAGATTGCCCTGGGTCTTCTCATCGAGAATGGTCAGGGCATCGAGGGTGTAGCGGGCCGCGTCCAGATTGACCATGACCTGGCCGTTATCGGGATCGGCGACCAAACCCAGGGCAAACATGATCTGGGTTGCGAGGCTACCGATAAGCGCGGTGAAAGAAGCGCCCTCTTCTGCACCTTCCGCTTCCTCCGGGGGGAGTGGGGCTTCGGGTGCGGCAGCAGGTGCTTCTTCTTCCGGCGCCTGGGTCGCCAGTTCCTTTTCGCGCTGGACCTGGGCTTTCCAACCCTCGTCGATGATGATTTTTGGTTCTTCTTCGCTCATGAGTTGGATGACTCCCATAATCCGTTGCTATAAAGGACTGCGCCCGGCCCCGAAATGTTTCGAGGCCGGGTGTCTGAAGACTTTAAGCTATAGAAGGAACAAGACCTTATTTCTTGGTCTTGTGGCGATTATTACGACGTTTCTTCTTGCGCTTATGCTTATTGATTTTCGCCTTACGGGCTTTACGTCCACCAGCCACTGCATTACCTCCTGAAGCGTTGCTTGCTTTTTAATATGATTCCCGAAAGGGGGCCTCTAAATGAGCCACTGATCGTCGGGTTGGCTATACGAAATTAATTCACTGTCCTCAAAATAGAGGCCAATTTCACGGACGGCCGTATCGACGGCGTCCGAAGCATGGATAAGGTTGTTCTGCATACTCAGACCGAAGTCACCACGAATGGTGCCCACATCGGCCTTGGCGCAATTGGTGGCGCCATTCATCTTGCGGACCTGAGCGACCGCGTCCGGACCTTCCCAAACCATTTGCACGGTGGGGCCGGAAGTGATGAAGGACACGAGATCGCCGAAGAAGGGCTTGTCGGCGTGTTCTTCATAATGTTTCTTGGCGATGGTTTCGCTCAGGATCTGAATCTTGAGTCCCACCAGTTTCAGCCCGCGCTGTTCAAAGCGGCGGATGCATTCACCGACCAGACGACGGCCTACGCCATCGGGCTTCACCATTACAAAAGTACGTTCGCTCACAGTACGAGACTTTCCATCGGGTTGTAGTCCATCAGCGTTACCGCAGCGGTAGCTGATGAGAGAGAATACAGACGGTCTCTGCCCGAAAAACTATTTTCACGACAGAGGAGGTTTAGTTTAGCAAAGGAAACACACGCGGTGCAACCGATTCACCCCATTCATTTTAGTGTCGAAGCCCCGTGGGACCCCCGGAAGAGGATTTCAGGGGACAAAGGTGGTCTCGATACGGTGCTTTGGAGACTGCAATTCCCCCTCCAGGCACCGATAGATGGCCTGGGCTTCCAGGGCATAGGTGCCTTCTGCCCATTCGGGTATGGAAAGGGTATAGGTCAGGGTAGCGGGAAAGGCCGGGGCGGTAATCCACACAAAGGTGAGTTGGTCACTCGTTTCGGCTTTGGGCACGATGGCCGGTTTCTCGCCGTCGGTCAGGGCCACAAACTGCCAGGCTACCGGTAGTTTGACCTGGAGGGCCAATGCCGTCACGGGGTCGCTGCCCTGATAATCCATCGTCAGCGTGGCCGTGTTGGCTTCGCCAGGCCGATAGGGGTTGGCCAGGGTCTGGGTCACCACGAAGGGGCCGTCTTTTGATGGCGGTGTTTCCACGACCTTCTCCGGTGACGGGGCGATTTCGGGCACGGGCGCACTGCACCCGACGAGGGCAAGCAAGGCGATGGCGAGCAGGTGGGGGAAGGGGGCGACAGGGCGCAATATCATGGCAGACTCCGTGGTACGTCTTTCTGTAATCCAGAATCGCTCCTACGGTATCATGGGGCATGGCCCACTTGCACCGTTTTTACCATCCCCATACCCTGCCCGACAGCGGCGACATCACCCTTTCCCGCGACGAGTCTCACCATGCGATGCGCGTGGTTCGCGCGCGAAGAGGGGATTCCGTGGTCCTCTTTGATGGCCAGGGCACGGTGGCACACGGGGAAATCTCCGTGCTGGCCCGCAACGAAGTGGTGGTGGCGGTTACGGAGTCGAACGCTATCGCCCGCCCGACGCCGGAACTGACCCTGGCGCAGGCGTGGCTTCACCGCGACAAGATTCTCGATGAGATGGTGCGACAGGGCACCGTGCTAGGGGTGGCCGAGTTCCTGTTCTTCCGCGGGGCCCACTCCGAAAAGCAGCCCCGTCTCTCCGATAAGTGGGAGCGCATCGCCATCGAAGCCTGCAAACAATGTGGTCGACGCTGGTTGCCCCGTTTTACCGTGGTGGAAAACCTGACGGAAGCCCTCGCCCACGTGGCAGGTCAACGTCTGGTGCTGGCCCAGATGGAAGGGCCCCATGTGCCCCTCGCTGAGGCCGTCACGGAGGCACCCATCACCTATGTGGTGGGGCCTGAGGGGGATTTCAGCGACGAGGAACTGGCCGAGGCCCGGGCGGCGGACGCGTTGCCCATTTCCCTGGGGGATTGCACCTATCGGGCAGAGATGGCCGCCCAGGTGGGGATTACCCTGATTCAACATCACCTGGGCTTCGTGGGGCCCCGGTAAGGCTGCCGACAGGCGCTTGCAATTCTTTCGTTTCCTTGCTACGCTGTGTCGGTTTACCACATCAGGGAGGAAGTGTCGTGGAAAACTTGCCCATACCCCCGGAAAATATCCCGGTGTTTTCGCCCCCGGCGGATTATCCCCTGGAACCGGAGTTGCTCGAGGAGACGCCCCGACAGATTCCGGGATTCGTCTACGACAGTTCCTACGTCAAGAAAGCCAAGCAGGTTCAGCGGGGGCTGCTTTCTGCGGCTGTCTTCTGCATGGCACTCCAATTCCTTCCCTTCGTGCAGGACCTGTCCGCTTATGTCTTGCCCCTGGGGTACGCAGGGTGGCTGGGGGTGGTACTCATCCTGTTGTATCTGGGTGCGGTAGTGTCACTTACCCGGGGGGGCGGTCCGTTAAAGTATTTTACCCACGGGCAGCCCGTTGTGGTGCAGGTACTCGAGTTGGTGAAGCAGCCCACGGTCATCATGAATGGCTCCGAAACCCACTTTGCCTTTGTGGCCGTGGTGCAGTTGCGCCATCCTGATACGGGCGAATTGGTCGTCGAGACCGTGTCGTCCGACAACTTTGCCACCGACACCAAGGCCCGCTACCACACCACTCTCAAGGTGGGCGACTATGCCACCGCCCTCTATCTGCCAGAGAACACCAGCGAGCCGTTCAAGATCTATGGATTCCTGGGCTTCAATCCCGAAGTGAACTACCTGGAACTGGAAGAGAAGAACAGTGCCTTTACAGATGTCGTTACGGCCATTACCGTGGTGCTCATCGTAGGGGGCCTTATGATGGCGCTCTATTCCATGGAGCGCTATGAGACCCTCGCGTTCCCGTTCAACGCCCTGACAGTTTCGGTCGTGGCATTGGGGGCCTTCGCCGGGTTGGCCTGTTTGATTGGGGGATACCTTTACCAACGTAAGCAGCGCCGGGAACAGCGCGCACGTAACGAGGCAGCGCTGGTTTCCGGCGGGGTTCTGGAACTGGAGCGGCCTCCGGAAAAAGGATTCGGAAAGTTCCAGCAGATGCTTCTCATGCTGGCACTTATCGCGGGGGCGTCGCTCATGGGCGGCCTGCTTACGGGGACATCCCTGTTGTTTCTGAATGGCTTTCTGGACACGTCGGAACCCCGGCAGGTGCCCGTGACCTTGGGGGACCGTTTCACCGAGACCCAGTCGTTCGTTTTTCGGCAATACAAGGTGGAGTACATCCTGGCGGGGGAGACAAAAACACGCGATCATTCCACCTCGCCGCTGGGCTTGTTCATGCTTATGGGGGGCGATGAGGGCGTGGCACTTGTGAAGGAAGGTGCCATGGGCTGGCCCTGGGTCTCTACGATCCTGCCTGCCGGCGGTCTCGTCTCGTTCCCCGAAGAAACAGCCCCTGCCGACGGATTTGAGGCAGACGCATCGTAGGCGTGCAGGAATGCCTATCCCACGAGGGACACTCTATGGAGCACCACCGGCCCGGTGGCAATGCCTTTGGAGTGTGGCAGCTTGCTGCCACCCTTAACGAGGGAGCTTGCTCCCGTCGTCATGGGGACGGGGTTCTGGTGGCTCGCGTGGGGACGCAAGCAAGCTTGCTGAATGAAAGCGTAAGCAAGCTTACGCACTCCAAAGAGTGGCCTGTATGGTGTGAGCGCACCCGGTGGCATTGCCTTTGGAGTGTGGCAGCTTGCTGCCACTTTGTTGAGGGAGCTTGCTCCCGTCGTCATGGGGATGGGGTTCTGGTGGCTCGCGTGGGGACGCAAGCAAGCTTGCTGAATGAAAGCGTAAGCAAGCTTACGCACTCCAGGGAGTGGCTTGTATGGTGTGAGCGCACCGAG
>JAXMOL010000056.1:0-48069 GCA_034669905.1 Candidatus Hydrogenedentota bacterium | reverse complement strand
ATTTGGGTGGGTATCCTTTCTCACGTCGGCGCAAACCCCACGGCCCTACCCCACACCCGTAAACGAAGACGGCGGTGGCTGTCCCGTCGTTGGTGAAGTCGAACCCACGCCAGCGTCGCAAACCACCACGCCCTCACCCACAAGCTTCCCCCGCTGCGCTCCTCTGCTTGAGGGTGGCACCCGTCAAAGCTCCCAAGAACCGGGGCGAGACCGTCCCTCAGGGACTGCCTCGCCCCATTTGGGTGGGTATCCCTTCCCACCTCGGCGCAAGTTCCACGGCCCTACCCCACGCCCGTAAACGAAGACGGCGGTGGCTGTCCCGTCGTTGGTGAAGTCGAACCCACGCCAGCTTCGCAAACCACCACGCCCTCACCCACAAGCTTCCCCCGCTGCGCTCCTCTGCTTGAGGGTGGCACCCGTCAAAGCTCCCAAGAACCCGGGCGAGACGGTCCCTGATTAGCGCGCCACAAAATCATCCATGATGGCATGGTAGGTCGCGCGCTCGGGCACTTCTTCCAAGGGGGCCAGGTCCTCCGCCAGCACCGCCACGCCCGCAATATCATCGAGCCGGTAGACCTGCGCATCAGCGCCAATACCCACCTGCAACTCTTCGACGGCCGTTACAAAAATAAATCCTGACCGCACCGACCCATCGGCCGTAAAATAATCAAAGACCATGGTGTGCCGTCCATCGGGACCCAGCCCGGCCGTCTCGAAATAACGGGCAAAGACGTCAAACTCAGTGGGCGGATCGATAACCGGCTCGGGATTATAGTTCGATGGGATGCGCACCTGAATCGTACCCGGCGTGGGCAGATCGGTACTACTGAAGACCACCGTATCGATGGGCACATTGAGCACCACACGATCCGTACCCGTATCCTCCCACACGGCCGGTGTCCAGCCACCACCGCCAAAGAAGGAATTCTTCAGCAAGTCGGTTTCCTGGTTCGCCTCATCGATGTGCCAGATGAAAATATCATCCCCCCGTCCACCGTAGACCCGACAGTCCAGGAAATGTCCGCCCAGCACGGCCACATCATCGCCGTCCCCCGGGTCCAGCGTATCGGTACGCCCGTTGGCCCCATTCCCCAGATCGATGGCGGCCCGTTCCATGTTCCGCATCAACACCAAATCACGGCCGGGCCCCGTGTGCACCGTAGAGGTCGTCACGTCCGCTTCCCCGGGCGCGAGTTGGGCTTCACTACCCCCAATCACCAGGTCGTTGTCGTTGCTGCCCCCGGTGGCATCGCTACCCGTCCGCCAGTCCGAAGTGCTTCCCCGCTCATAGCGCACCATATCCGGGCCGTCTCCCGTGCCGAAAAGATCGCTGAGCTGAATAACCCCTTCCGAACCCACATCCACCACCTCCACACCGGAAGACCCGTCATAGGGATTCGCCCGGAAATCCAACACCATGGCATCGGGCACCACGCTCTCGAACCGCCATCCATAGGGCCGCGCTTCCCCATCTTCCAACAGGACAAGCGAAGCGACCCGCGCACTGAAATCGGTAAAGAAGGCCAACGCTGATACCTGCTCCGTTATGGGGTCGACAAAATCCCAGCCCCCTGGAGGCAACAGGGGTGAAGCAGTCAGCCCAACCAGATGCTCATCAAAGTAAATGTCATCAAAGAAGCCTTCCGGCGGCAACTCCCCTTCGCCCGGCTCCCAGCTTCCATCCCAGGAATACAGATTAGACGGACCCGGCCACACCGTTTCGCCCTCGCCCTCGCCCTCGCCCTCGCCCTCGCCCTCGCCTTCGCCTTCGCCTTCGCCTTCGCCTTCGCCTTCGCCTTCGCCTTCGCCTTCGCCTTCGCCTTCGCCTTCGCCTTCGCCTTCACCTTCACCTTCACTACCACCGCCCAGTTCCGCCCGGCTCAGTCGGCCATCACCGTTGGCGTCCAACTCCGCAAAGAGCCCTGGGGTGAGCGCGGCCACACCGCTCCGAGCCTCTTCGAACGAAAGGCCATCATCATCCCCGTCCAGCGCCTCGAAATCCGCCAGCAGCGTTGCGACGACCACCGCCCGCTCGGGAGGCAGGGGACATCCTGTCAAGAACAATGCACCAAGACCTGACAGCATCAGCAAACAGGGAATTAATTGCCTGAACATGGGGGTGCCTCCATCTCACTGATTGCCCGGGTGTGCCACACTACACCTCCCCACTGTAGCATATTCCCCCTGTCCTGCCAATGCTTATATCAGGCCAGAATGTCCCGAATGACATGGCCGTGCACGTCCGTCAATCGGCGGTCGATGCCGTCCTTCCGCACCGACAGTTTCTCGTGGTCAATGCCCAGCAGGTGCAGCACCGTCGCATGAAGATCATAGCAGTAGGTCTTGTCGGCCTCCGCCTGATAGCCCCAGTCATCACTCTGACCATGGGCCACACCGGGGCGCACCCCCGCACCCCACAACCACGAGACAAAACTCCCGCCATTGTGGTCCCGTCCCGTGCCCGCCTGGGCGAAAGGAGTACGGCCGAATTCCGTGGTCCAGATGACGAGCGTATCTTCATCCAATCCCCGGGACTTCAAGTCCCGAAGCAAGGCCGCAATGGGTTTGTCCACGCTTGCGGCCATGGGCGGCAGCTCGTCGATGATGCTCCCATGATTATCCCAATTCCCCACGGCCCCCTGGGGACCGCTCCACACCTGCACAAAGCGAACACCCCGTTCAATCAGTCGGGTGGCCAGCAGGCAGCGCCGCCCGAAATCTTCCGTGTGCTTTTCTTCCATCCCATAGGCGCGACGCACATAGTCGGGCTCGCGCATGACGTCGAAGGCCTCGGGAGCGGAAAGCTGCATTTTCGCCGCGAGCTCATAGCTGGCGATGCGCGCATCGAGGCGCGAGTCGCCGGGATGTTCCGAGGCATGAAGCCGGTTAATCGTATCGAGCAGGGCGAGGCCCGAAGGGTCTACCTCCCGATTGGCAAATTCGAAATCGGCGCCGGGAAAAAGATCGGGTACGGGCTGGGCTGCCGACGCATTGATCACGGTGCCCTGGTGCACGGCCGGAAGAAAGCCCGACGAGAAACACCCTTTCTGGTTGTAGGGCAGTCCCTTCGCATCAGGTAATACCACGAAGGAGGGCAGGTTGTCGGCGATATTTCCCAGGGCATGAGAAATCCACGCACCCATACAGGGAAAGCCCGGGAGGAGAAAGCCCGAGTTCATCATGTAGGTGCCGGGTCCGTGCACATTCGTCTTGGTGGTCATGGCCATGAGAAAGGCCATCTCATCGACGAGCTTGGCCTGCTCAGGAAACATCTCACTGACCCAGCGACCACTCTCACCGTGTTGCTTGAAGGCGAAGGGACTCTTCATCAGGGCACCGGCCGGGGCCGTAAAGCCGTCGGGCTTTTCCTTGGGACCCAGCATCTGCCCGTGGAGCCGCTCGAGCTCGGGCTTGTAGTCGAAGAGGTCCATGGGGCTCGCGCCCCCCGTCATGAAGAGCTGGATGACCCGATTGACGCGCGGCGGATGGTGGAAGGGGGTCTTGGCCTGGGCTTCCCGCGAAAGCAATTGCGACAGGGCCAGGCCCGCAAAACCGCCGCCCACGTTCATGAGAAAATTGCGCCGATCGAGGAGGGGTTGTTGCAGTTTGTCGCTCATTGACTCTTGCTCTCCATGTCTAGACTTCTTCGCTGACCTTTATCCTGAAACAATTGAAATACCGGTCGTGCCGCGCAATCGAGTATCAACGAGTCCTGACGGGTTCGGGCGTGCGTCACAGCGGCTCGAGGCCAATTGCCCAACTCTATTCCGCAGGAGCGGAATGGTATGCATTACGATGGGGGACCGTCGTAACGAGCCATTGCTCCCTCTACTTCTCTTTCTTCGTGTTCTTCGTGGCCTTCGTGGTGAATAGTTTCCTACTCTACAAAAAGATACTCATTGCTGTTCAGCAACACCCGACAAAAGGCCGCCAACCCGCTTTCATCCACAAAATCCCGGAAGGCGGGCCATTCCACCTCACGGGGTTCACGATACCACAGCAACGCGGTGGCCCGGGCGATTTGTCCATCCCGGCCTGCGGCCTCCTCTTCCAACCGTTGGGCCAGCACGTCGGCATGGTGGAGCACAAAGGAATTGTTATACAGCGTCAGGGCCTGGAGCGACGATGCCGAGAAGCCCCGCTTTGGCGAAAGGAGCCCCAGGTCGGGAAAGTCCAGGGCCTCCATAAAGGGATCGGCGATACCCCGCCACACGTAGCGATAGATACTGCGGCGGCCCGCCCCTTCGCTGTCCCAATCGTAGGCCCCGTAATCCAGGGTCGGTGTAAGCTGGGGGCCAGGCCCCTGGCTGAAATGCTGGACCCCCGGCCCGCCCATGGTGAGGTCCAGGGTTCCCGCCACGCTCACGGTGTAGTCCCGGTAGGTGTCGGCATCGAGGCGGTGTCGGTTTTGACGCCAGAGAAATTTATTCTCCCCGTCCATGGCGGCCCCGTCGTCACGATGCTGCGACGCTTGCCGGTAGGTTTCGCTGGTGACAATAAGGCGGTGGAGGGCCTTGAGGGAACCATCTGCTTCATCACGAAACCATACGGCCAGCCAATCGATGAGCGCAGTGTGGGTAGGCGTGCCCCCCATGCGCCCCAGGTCGCTCGGTGTATCGCAGAGGCCCCGCCCAAAGTGATAGTGCCAGACCCGGTTCACAATACTGCGCCAGGTCAACACGTTGTCGGGGTGGGCAATCCAGTCGGCCAGTGCGGCCCGACGGGCGGCCTCGTTGTCCGGGTTATCGAGTTCAAAGCGGGCGGGGAGGGCCTCCAGGGCCGAAAGGGCGCCCGGCCCCACCAACTCGGCGGGCTTGTCGAAATCGCCCCGCTCCATTCGGTGAACCGGTTTGGGCGTTTCGATAGCGGCGGGCGCGAAAGAATTGTCGCCATTGGGAATGCCCACGGCGGCGGCGGCGGTGTAAACGCGCGCTTGCTCGGGCAGGGCTTCGAGGCCCGCCTGTGCCACGTAGCGCATCACGGCGATAGCGATAGCTTCCTGCTGGGCATCCGTCCGTTCGATCGCGGGAAGGGACAGGGCCGCCTCGACTTCGGTGGGAAATGCCACCGCGCGCTCGGGCGGATCGGCGGTCGCGGACAGCTTAAACGCGCCGATAAGGTGGTGATCGCCATGGTGCTGCTTGAGCGATATGGCCAGGTGCGAACCCGGCTTGAGCACCAGCGGCTCCTTTAACTCGAAGACGGCATGGTGATTCGTGCCCACGGCAGGATGGATGCCCCACGCCGTCCCATCATTTTCGTCGATGGCTTTCTCGCTCCCCCAGTCGGACTGGTTGAAGTCAGCCGTCGCCCGGCGGAACCGCACCGGGACCGGCGCGGCGACCCCGGCCTCAAAATACTGGAGTTCCAGTTCTGAGAGGTGAAAGTTCCCGTTGTCCTGACGACCCGGACCCTTCATGGGCAGGTTCTCATCCGTCTGCACGTCCAGGCGCAGTGCGGTGATTTCCGTCAACGCCGGGCTCGTGGTCACCGTATAGGTGTCCTTATCGGGGTTCTTCCCGCTGGCAACGATCAACCCCGATGGGTATTGCGCCAGGGTCGCACCCTCTGCAGAGAGAAAGGTATCGGCCACGAGGGGCGTCCACGTGGCACCGCTACCGCGCTGTACCAACCAATCCTCGATGAGGGGCCCGTGCTCCGGGGTGCGCAGGGACGCCCCGTCCTTCCGGTCGGCGGCCGCGATGACCTCATTCCAACGGGTGCGCGCGCGCTTGACGGCGCGTTCCCCATCGTAGGACAGGTCGCCCTTGATAACGCCAGAGAACACCGCCTGCAAGGCGTAGTAGTCCGTCTGCGGGATAGGATCAAACTTGTGGTTGTGGCAGCGGGCACAACTGGCGGTGCTGCTGATGAAGGAGGCGGTGGTTTGGGTAACGAGGGTATCGCGGGCCAGATAATCGAAGGTCACCCCCGCCGTGAGGTAGGTACTCAGGTCAAAGGGTCCGGCCCCCAGATAGCCCAGGGCGGGCGTCAGCTCGGGCGCATCGGGGTAAAAATAATCTGCCGCCAATTGCTCCCGGATGAAGCGCGCCCAGGGCCGGTCCCCGTTCAGCGCTTCGATGACATAGTCCCGAAAAGGCCACGCGTTGTTCCGGCCGACATCGTGCTCATAGCCATGGGAATCGGCAAACTGAATCGTGTCGAGCCAGTGCCGGGCCCAACGCTCGCCGTAGCGGGGCGAGGCAAGCAGCCCATCCACCAGGCGTTCATAGGCCTCGGGGTCCGGGTCCGCACAAAAGGCTTCGACTTCCTCGGGTGTGGGCGGCAGCCCGATGAGGTCGTAATAGAGCCGTTGAATCAAGACGCGGCGTTCCGCTGCCGGCGAGGGGATCAGTCCCTTTTCCTGGAGTCGCGCACGGACAAAGGCGTCGATGGGATTGGGCGCGTCGCCCGGCACTTCCGGCTTGACCAGCGGCAACAGGGACCAGTGGGGCGCCTCTTCTTCCACGGCGCCCGCCAGTTCGTCGGGCCAATGAGGGCCCGCGTCAATCCACGCGCGGAGGCGTGCCACTTCTTCCTCGCTGAGGGGGGGCGCATCACTTTTTTCCGGCGGCATGATCATATCGGGATCAGCGCCACTCACGTAGTGGATCAAGGGACTCGCCGCGCTGTCATGGGGCACGATGGCAGGATGGCCCAGGTCACCGCCCTTAAGTGCGATGGACCGCACATCCAGGCGATAGCCACTCTTCTGCCGCTCGGGGCCATGGCACCCATAACAACTCCGCGCGAGCATCGGCTGGATCTCCGTAGCGAAGTCGGGCCCTTCTGCCGACGCGCTGGCCGCCGAAAGAAGCAGCCCGCCCATCAACATCACACGTTGTAGTTTTGGGGTAATGCAACACATGAATGGAGTATAACAAAGCACCCCCATCCCACCACCGGCGGACGCCCCTACTTCAACGGCGCGTTCCCGTCCAGACGCAGTGCCCAAACGTCATTCACCACGGGCCATGTGTTTCCTGCAATCACAAAAAGCTGGCCATCGTGCACATAGGTCGTCGGTTCGTGTCGGGGCGCAAAGGTGGTGGGTGATTCAAAGGCATGCCAGGTGATGCCATCCAGGGAATACCACACGTCCCCCAGGTTGGTATTGTTCACATTGTCATAGCCCCCGATAATCCACAGCCGGTTCTGATAGACTTCCGCAGTGAACCATTGGCGGGGCGACCAGCCACTTTTCTTGTTCACCTGCTTCCAGGTGACGCCGTCTTCGGAACACCACACGTCGTTGTGGGTGGTCGTGTCGCCATAGCCGGCTTCCGGCGGTGTGTTGGCCCCGGGCGTCTTGCCGCCCAGGAGCCAGAGTTTGTCCTGAAAAACGGTGACCGCGGACGCGGAACGATTTCCATAGGGCGCTTCGGCGATCACCTGTTCCCAGGTCACTCCGTCGGTGGTGCGCCACACATCGGCGCCACTGCCCAGTTGCCAGATGGCATCCTTAAAGACCACGGCCTCGCCATAGCCCCGGGCACCAAAGGGCGTCTCTTCCAGCACCTGGGTCCAGCTTTTCCCATCGGCCGATCGCCACACGCTGCCCTTGATAGCCCAGAGCTGTTCCTGAAAGACGACCAGCTCACTGTAACCGTCGTAGGGTGTGGCCTCGCTCACGGCAGTCCAGTTCACGGCATCTTCGGAAGACCACAGATCCCGGTGGAGCACGTTACCGTGGTAGTACCCATTGCTGAGCCAGTAGCGGCCCTGGAAAATCGCGCCTTCCGCCGTATCACGGGGACTGAAGGCTGCATGCTCATTCAGACGCACCCAGCTATTGGGAGCCGGTGCTTCGGCCACAACACGATCGAGGCCGCCCGTGAATAAGAGGACGATGATGACAAGGGCATAGCGCATGAACAAAGTCTTTCGTGGTTACTTGCGATAAGGAAATGGACCGGAATAATGGTACCAAGAGTTCCAAACGTTAAAAAGAATTTACTTCCGGATTATGGGTTGAATCCAGGCCATTTCCTTATCCCCGGCGATGGGGGGATTGGCCATATCCCGATCGGCCGTAACCGTGGCACGTACATACAGCTCATCGCCTTTAAAGGCATAGCGTGAACTCAGGTCGGTGGTCTCAAAGAGCACTTCGCCAATGGAATCGCTGTATCGCAGGGAGGCCGAGGGCGGTGTCTTAGCATCCCCATCGACGAAGGGTTGCGTGTTCGCATCAAATCCCTTGCGCGTGCCGATATAGCGGGTCGTGTAGGTCACGCCGTCCGCGCCATCGACTGCGAGGGCCAGATGGTCGGAACTGCTCTCCAGGGACTTCAGCGTGACCCCCGTGCTGCCATAGAAGTCGCCCCGCTTCATCGCCTCAATCAGCGAATCCGCGTCCAGTGATTCTGCCCGCACCATCACCCAGGCCCGACCGGGATTCGCGTTGGCCGTGGCAAAATTAAAATAACGGTGGCTGTCATCGGAGGCCACGCCATAAATCACGTAGTCGGGATCACGGCGAAGCTTCATGGAAAGAATCACATCCCACCGGCGCTCCGTCGTGGGCACGCCCTGCTCCGAAAAACCCCGATCCGTCGGCCCCGCAGCATTGTAGACCTCAAAGAATTGCAGGCCGCGGACCGCCATGATCTGTTCGGTGGTGAGGGCGTTCCGCCAGTTGGGGTGGTCGAGGTGAACCAGCATGGGCACGTCATGTTTGGCTTCCTGGGCCGCGACGGCATCGAGATAGGCCTGCATCTTGGGCACCGGGTCCCCATCTTTCGGCGCACCCGGAACCAGCTCACGCACGTTGAGCACGTTCATATGGGGATTGCCGCCGTCGGTGGTCATTTCCTCGGCAGGCACCAACAGGAATTCGCCGGGCTTATTGAAATATTCCGACAACTCCGCCAGGGTCTTCAAACGCATCTCCCGCTGACCGCCCCGTTCTCGTAATTGGGTCCACGCCGCACCAAAGCGCTGCTGAATGGCGAGGTAGCGCTCCGGGGTGAGGTGTCCGTCCGGTTTTATCGGCACGAACTTTTCCCCCTCCATGAGGATGTTGTGCTCCGAAAAACACACGAAGTCCCATCCCTGTTCCTGGTACCAGTCGGCAATGATCTCCGGCGCCCCGTTGCCGTCACTCCACAAACTATGAACGTGGGTCGCGCCCTTATACCATTGGGTCTCTGCCCCGACCAAGGGCGCAACGGCAAGCCCAAAAATTGCAATGCTGAGAACAAAGAATTTCGACATGAGGCAGTGTCCTTTTTTGTGGCTACGTTTGTAAACACACCGGAACAGTGGGCTTATATTACGGGACCGTTGAATGGGTATCCAGGGGGGTACCATCCATTTACTGGACCGGCATCGCCAGATTCCACCTGGCGACCTCGGTCGCTGGCCCGCACAGGTTCAATACCTGGCAGCAGCCGAGAAACCAGTGGGTTTGCATCGCAAGATCCTGCTTGGTGAAACTTTCCCAGGTCAGGGGCGTAACCCAACGACGATAGTAGGGCAAAGCCCGCTCCCGGTAAAGGCTATAAACCTCCTTGTTACGAAACTCACCGCTCTTCATCAAGGCGTCAATTTCCGGAACGGCATGGTAGTAGGAATAGGGCGTGATCAAGGAGCCGTCGTCGAGCCGCAACGTGTTTCCAAAACCGCCCCCCGACTGAAGATACGGCTGAGTTCGTTGACTAATGACCATCACGTCATTTTCAATGTCGGCCTTTATGAGCCCGTCCTCCTGCTCCTCCAGAAAACAGGCATAAACCCCCAGCTCCAACCCATGACTCGGCACGCGCTTGGTAAAGGTCAACAGATACTTCCCATCGCCTAGGTTGCAAACAGAGGGATACATGCAACCGACCAGAGGGACCGCGCTATGGGGACTCCAGCTTCTGCCGTTGTCTTTCGACTCAAAAATGATCTCGATATCGTAGCGGTCGATATCCGATGCGTTGCTGAAATCGAAGTCTGGAAGCCCCGGAAGATTCTTATCCAAACCCTCCATCTTTCGCAGTTCACATCGTGCCAGCAGCAGCAAGCGCCCTGTTTCGGTCCGAAAAAATACCCCTTCCCCAAGAATCGACCAATCGTAGGCACGGTCATCAAATCCCGAGACCTTCATTTTTTCGGGGGCCCAGTTTTTGCCTTGGTCTTTGGAGATAAAAAGGTAGTCACGCCCCCGCCCACAACCGATGCCCAGGGCGTAGGAACCATCTTCCAGCTGAATGATGTTTCTGCTGGAATAGGTCATCTCGACCTTCTCCGGGATGCGATCGATATCGAGCACCTGGCTTGTCCAGGTGTGGCCCCCATCCTCCGAGCGGTGGAGCCAGGCGGTTGTACGCCCCGGAATCGCGTGGATGTCGGGAGGATAGATGTGGGCCGTCATAATCAGGACATCCCCCAGAACGTTAAGGTAGGGTTCCTTACCCGGCAGATGATCGAAGTGTTTTGAAGTCCAGGTCTTGCCGTTATCCGAAGAACGATGTAAGACCGTATGGTCGCACATCGACCCATCGCTTTGCGTTTCGTAGTGGGTGTGAAAATTGGCCATCAGCAACTCGCCATTGCTGAGTTTTACCATGTTGGGCTTGTAGCCCATTTTGCCCCCCACGGCGATTCGTTCACACGGAAGCGTCGCAGGCAGTTTGCGGTGTTGAAGGACTTGCATCAATCCCGCATCTGGAAGCTCATCCGCGCGGGCAGCACTCCCTATCTCGCCGACGAGTGCAAATAACATCGTCAGAGCCAGCACCACCTTGGTCGATGTACGATTCTTCATCCATGTACCTCTCGGTCTGTTGACTTCCCAGCGCGTACCCGGCGCACCCCGCGCCACAACCGAAAGCCCCAGTCGGTTCCAACGCACCTGCCGATTTCGGAAACGGCGGCCAACGTGGAAACGGACACCCCTCGAAACGACAGGAGCCCGTGCACGCTACACGATCAACTCATTGGGGAAGTACCGGCTGGACCCACGCCATTTCATAATCCCCGGCTTCGTGGGGATTGTCCTGCAGCACATCGGAGACCACCCGGGCACGCACGTAAAGCTCGTCGCCCGTGAAGGTATAGGTCGACTCCAGGTCGGTGGTCTCATGAAGCACCGTACCGATATCATCGCTGTATAACAGGGAACTCCGGGGAAGGGGCTTTCCGTCGGCGTCCAGCTGGGGCTTCGTGCTCGTATCAAAGCCCTTGCGCGTGCCGATATACTGGGTGGTGTAGTTCACGCCCGCCTCACCGGCGATGGAGACGCCCAGGGATTTTCCGTTGGCACGCACATCCTTCAGCGTGATGCCCGTGCTGCCATAGAAGTCGCCCCGCTGCATGGCCGCCACGAGGGCGTTGGCTTCCAGTTTCTCCGAGCGCACCATAACCCAGCCCCGACCGGCGTTGGATTTACCCACGCCAAAGTTGAAGTATTCATGGCTGTCGTCCGTCGCCACCCCATAGAGCAAATAACCCGGATCACGGCGAAGTTTCATGGAAAGAATGACATCCCAGTGACGTTCGTGGGAGGGAATCCCCTTGTCCGCTTCGCCCCAGCTATGCACCGACGGATGGCCGTTGTAGACTTCAAAGAAGTAGAGTCCCTTCACCTGGAGCATTTCTTCGGTCGTAATGCGGTCGGCAAAGTTAATGTGGTTAACGTGGGCGATCATGGGCACCTGGTACTTTTCACTCTGGGCCTTCAAGGTGTCGAGGTAGTGCTGAATCAGCGCCGACTTTTCGCCCTCGTTTTTGAGGCCGGCCACCGGCTCGCGCAGGTTCAGCGCGTTAATGTGGGGGTTGCCGCCCAGGGTCGTCATTTCCTCCGCCTGAATCAGCGTAAACTTCCCAGGCTGCTCGAAGTGCGCCCGTAAATCGGCGAGGGTCTTGAGCCGCATCTCTTTCACACCGCCCTGGCCCTCCCGAATGGTCACCCAATCTTCGCCAAACTGGTTCTGGAGTGCCGCCACCCGCTCCTCGGTGAGCTTACCGTTTTCCGTAATCTTCACATAGCGCTCGCCTTCCATCAGCACGTTGTGATCAGACGGACACACGAAATCCCAGCCCTGATCCAGATACCACTGAACAATATGTTCCGGCGCGGCGTTTCCGTCGCTCCACAGGCTGTGAAGGTGGGTCGCCCCCTTATACCACTGGGCTTCCCCCCAGGCCCCCAAGACCGAACTCAAGGTAACGAGACCAACTATCAGGCGAAAAATCATGATCGTGCTCCTCCCCTACGGGGGTCATGCTATCTGCAAACGTGCTGCAACGGGATGACATCGGCCCTGTGCCGGTAGCGGTGGACACAAGGAATCAATCTAGCCTACACCACCCTGACCCCGGGATACCAAGCCAACCGTATCGTAACGGGGGCCCAACAAAATCAGCATGCTTTCCGGGCGCACGGTGCGCTACAATACGCGCGCCTTGCTACCCGGGAGATTCCTATGAATACGCACCAACCTGCTGTCGTGCTTTTGAGTGGCGGACTGGACTCCACCGTTCTGCTCCATCACGTCGCCCAGAAGTGCCAGGGGGCCCCACTCCACGCCCTGAGCTTCAATTACGGCCAGCGCCACAGCCGCGAGTTGCAGTGTGCCGCATTCCAGGCACGGGCAACCCATGCGGTCCATCGGGTTATGGATCTTACCTTCATGGGCAGCTTGCTACAGGCGGGCTCCGCACTGATCACAGGGGGACAGGAGGTGCCCGATCTGGATACCCTCACGGCCGAGGAACTCACCCAGCCACCGACCTACGTGCCCAACCGGAATATGATGTTGCTTTCCATGGCGGCCGCCTATGCCGAGGCACACCACGTCAGCGAAGTCTATTACGGTGCCCAGGCGCAAGACGAATACGGCTACTGGGACTGCACACCCGCGTTTCTGGAACACATCAACCAGGTGCTGGCCCTGAATCGAAAGGCCCACGTCACGGTACGGGCACCCTTTGTGGGCTTCTCCAAGGCGGAGACCCTGAAACGGGGTCAGGAGCTCAACGTAGATTTCGCACAAACCTGGAGCTGCTACCGCGGCGGAGAGGCGGCCTGTGGCACCTGCCCCACCTGCGTCGAGCGCCTGAACGCCTTCGCCGCCAACCATGTCCGGGATCCCTTGCCCTACGGCTGACCGGCTTCCTCGCCCGGCGGATCGTCGGACGGCAAGGTAATCACCACACGGGCACCGCCCTCGGGATTGTTCTCGTAGTGAATCGTACCATCGTGACGGTCGATAATGTTCTTCACGATGTTCGTACCCAGCCCCACACCAAAGTTCTTGGTGGAAAACATCGGCTCGAAAATATGGGCCATTACCTCTTCCCGGATGCCCGGTCCCGTGTCTTCCAGACGGATTGCGACCCCGTTGGGACCGCACTCGGCCGATACCCGGATGATTTTCTCCGACGACTGGGGTTCCATTGCCTGAATGCTGTTGTCCACCAGATTGACGAATACGCGCCGCATCCGCTCGGTATCGATGGAGATCGCCATGCGGGTTTGAAGCCGCAACTCCAACCGAATACCTTCGGGAAGACTCATTTCCTCCAGTGTTACGGTCAGCCAGTCATCCAATGGCACCTTCTTCAATACCACTTTCTGCGAACGGGTATAGTCGAGCATCTCTTCAATAATATTGTTGCACCGACGTATGCTGCGCACCGTCCGCTCAATGACCCGCTCCAGATTCAGGCCAGCACCATGCACCCGCTTTTCAATGGTATACAGCGAGCTCTGAATAGTCCCCAATGGGTTCCGCAATTCGTGGCTCACCGTGGCCGTCAATTGCCCGAGGGTCGCCAAACGATCCTTCTGAATTAACGCTTGCTGGGCGGCCTTCAACTCCGCGGTCCGTGTCGCAACCGTGTCCTCCAGTTGATCCCGGTGCGCCTCCAGAGAGGCTTCGGCCTGCTTGCGGACTTCGACCTCGCTTCGCAGGGCCTGCTCCGAGAGGCGCAGCGCACGGTGGCTGCGATAGCGGGCGATAAGCGCGATCACTGCCAGTACCAGGGAACAAAGTACCGGGACCAGAAAAATGGGCTTTATCCAGAAAGGCGGTACAACCTCAAATACACGGGTGGCCGGCGTACTGTCCACATTGCCATGTTCATCGGAGCTGCGCACCTCAAATTGATAGGTTCCCGGCGCCAGTGCCGGAGTGGCCACGGTCGTTGCTTCTGAGAAAAAGGACCACGGGATGGAATCGCCCTGGGCGCCCCCTTCCGGAACTACGCGCCAGGAATAGAACAGCTCCCGCGCTGCGGTCAGGTCCCAGGCATCACGCCCGGTGAACGAAAAAATGCCCACGCCGTAAGGCCCCACCTCGCTGGGCCCCAGACGAATCGCCGTATCAGGTTCCTGGATATCGCGCTGGTAGCGGTACAATTGGCCATCGTAGGCACCAATCCACAAGCTACCATCCCCACTTTCCGCAAAACGCAACGCCGCCGTATTGGGAAGTCCGCTCTGTGTGCCGTAGTGAACCCAGCGTCCGAACCGATACACCGACACCCCGGAACCTCGATAGGCGACCCAAATCGCACCGTCCTGCGCTTCGTAGACGGTGCGCACCGAATTACTCCGCAAGCCATCCCGCTTGCTGTAGTGGGTGAACCCCTCGCCGTCATAGTGGTACAGGCCGGACCCCACACTGGCAAACCAGATATCCCCGTCTCGCGCCATGCACGCATGATTGATGGCATCGGCCGTATCGATCCCATCGGCCTCCCCGAAAAACTCGCGCGCGGTGCCGCGCTGGCGCACGATTCCCCCGGACTCCAGGCCAATCCAGAATTCATCCGGGCCCGTCTGCAACACCACATTGACCCAGCCACGACCCGTTCCCACCACCGGCAGGATGACTTCCCAGGAACCGTCCCATCGATAGAGACCCGACTCCGAAAGCCCCCACAAGGCCTCATCCGTGGTTAGAAAATATCGATCACTCGGTGGCTCCAAAGGGGGGATAGTCACTTGGGAAAGCAAGGCCCCATCCGTCAGCTCATAGCGGGAATACCGGTACTTGTAGATCAGGTGGAGGACCCCATTCCGCACCATCATCCAGCAATCTTCTCCGTCACGGCCTTTCCAACGTTGTCCATCGCTGAGCCAGATGGCATTGGACGGGGAGAATTCGACCGACGGCCAACCGGCCAATCGACACCGACGAAGCCACCGGCCGGAAACGTTGTGGTAAACGCTGCCCCCTTCACCCAGTGCGTAAACCGGCTCCTCTTCCGAGGCCCGGGGCAGCAAGCCCACCACAGCCTCTTCTGATTGTCCAAGCGCCACCCACGGCAGGGGCACCCCCCGGATCAATCCTTCGTTGCCCCCCAACCAGACGGATCCATCCCGCGCCATTAACAGGCTACGCAGGGTCGGACTTCCGAGCTCAGGGCTCAACGTCACGGGGGACCATTCTTCGCCCACCCGCCGATAGAAGCCCAGCTCGGTGGCAGCGTAGAAAGTGCCGTAGTCGTCCTGCCCCAACATGAAAGTTTCCGACGGAATCGGCCCACGCTCGTTCCATTGCGTACCATCATAGACACGCAGGCCCCTGCCTTCCCGCGCAGCCGCCCACACCAAGGTAGCGCCGCCTTCCCGCGCCACATACAGGCAATACCAGCGCTCCGAGGCCCCCTCTGGAAGGTATTGCAAAGCGCCCTCCGTTAACCAGGCCAGACGTCGATCCCGCAACGACACCAGGTACCGGCCGGGTGTCACTTCAACCATATCGGAAACCGTGTTGCGCCGTTCGCGCAACGGCGTCGCCAGGGTCGTCCAACCCGTCTGATAATCCGGTGTCGCCGGATCGGTCGGGGTGTGCCCCAGAAACCACCCCTGAAAGGTGCCCACGAAAAGACGTCCATCGGGCAGGGATTTCGCAAAGGCAATGTCGGCCTCCGGGAGGGCCGGTGTATTGGAAGGGTTCAGCACCGTCACGGTGTTGTGCTGGATATGGGCCAGGCCATCCCCCGTGCTCACCCATACGCCCCCGCCCGGCGCAGCCGAAATGTGGCGCGTCCAGTCATCGGGCAAGCCCTCGGCTTCCGTGAAGGTCGTCCAATCCGTACCTTGGATGCGATGGACGCCTTCGCCCCAGGTCGCGACCCAGATGGCGCCGTCTTCCGCCTCCACCACGTTGCTGACGTGCCCCACGGGCCCCCCGCCCGGAATCGCGATCTGCTGGAAGCTCCATTGCTCGGCCCCCTCCACCAGACCAGGCCACAGCCCGCAGAGACTGAGCACCAGCAGCAATACGGGACGCCTGCACCGGGGAAGGTGGGGGGAGACAGGGAAAACAGGGAGCACAACAACACCTCGTTTCTGATCGCGGCTTAACTACCCGAGAATGTCAGTATACCGGGATTCCCCGCGATTTGCAGCGTCGCTCCACCCCCGTCATTCGGCCCCACATGATACTCAGGTGAGTTCGCCCATCCGAGCCTTGTCATAGGCGGCCGTCACCGTGCTGGATAATCCCCCCCGGGGATTGCACGTAATCTCAATCGTCATCGCCCGGGGCTTACAGGCCTTGACCAGATCTTCGAGCATGCGGTTCACCAGGTGTTCATACCAGATACCCACGTCGCGATAAGAAAGCAGATAGTACTTCAGCGCACGCAGTTCCAGGCAATCTTTATCGGGCGTATAGCTGATACGCACTACCGCGAAATCGGGCAAGCCGGAGAAAGGACAGACCGAGGTGAACTCATCGGTCTCGGTCTCGATTTCCATGGCCTGGCCATAGGGCTTGTCGGCGTATTCGTAGGGGAAGCACTCCAGCAGGTGAGACTCAATGGCCTCAGGCCCCTTGAAGGGCAGCATCTTGTCTTCGGCCTTGAATTGTTCTTTGGCGGGTGTCGGGTTTTCCATCATCATATTTCCGTGGGTTATTGGCCGAAGTAAATGCAGCGGGCCGTGTAGGTTTCCTGGACCACCACCGCAGTCGGCGATTCGCCCACGGCCACGAGGCGATCCCACACCCACTTGCAGATGCGCTCGCAGGTGGCGCACTCCAGCCCGGGAATTTCATTCAGGAACGTGTGGTCCAGTTCGTCGTACATGGCCCGAAGGTGGCCCTCAAGCGCATCCAGATCGGTGCTGCCCACTTCAAAGCGGTAGCTGTGACCATGAATACAGTGGCACGGGTGTGCCGCGGGCAACTGGGGCAGCGACTGGGCCGCTTCAAAGCTGAACTGAATCCGCTCCGGCAACTTCTCCGCCGGCAAAGCCGGTAGCCGCACCGGCACAAAGTCGAGGTCGCCATCAATCGTCACGCGCACGCCGTCGTACCAGGCGGGCTTGTGGGCAATCCGGGCATCGATCCAGCGCTCCAATGCGGGCACCGTCGTGTCGTCTTCCAAACCGGGCACGTCATTCAGCGTCACGTGATCCAACTGGTCATAGAGATCGCGAAAGAGATCTTTGAGGGCCGTGTAGTCCACAATCCAACCCACATCGGGGTCCACGTCGCCCTTCGCAAGAATTTCGACCTTGTAGCTGTGGCCGTGAAGGCGTTGTTGCTTTGCGTTGCCCGCCGGGTTGCGGTGGGCCGCTTCCACATAGGCAATTTTTGTGAGATTGAATTCCAAGGAGTTACCTCTTGTGCGCGCGTGATCTGGTTCATCCAGATGGTTCATTGCATTCAGCGCGAAAGCCGCGACGGATTTCAGATTGTACTCCCCTCCTTGGAGGGGCTGGAGGTGGGTCGGGCTTCGGTCAACGTCGCAAACCCACCCCTTCTCCCACTTGGGAGGGGAATTAGTCGGTACTCCACGCGAACGCGGAGCGCAGGGTGTCATCCTTCATCTTCCAGGTGTACCGCTAGACACCCCGTTCGTCGGGGGGCCAGATAAACTTGTGCATCTGCAACTGGAAGCGCACGGCGTTCAAATCGTCTTCCAACATCCAGTCCACGATGTCCTTGGGCTCCACTTCCCCGAAGACCGGAGAAAAGAGCACGGCCTTACACCGTTCGGTGAGATTATACTGCCTCACCACATCCCGGCTCCATTCATAATCCCGCCGACTCGCAATCACAAACTTCACTTCGTCCCGGTCGGGCTGAAGGTAGTCGATGTTCGACCAGTCATTGTGTTTGCTCATGTCGCTGTCGGGGCATTTGAGATCCATGATGCGCACGACAGCATCGGGCAAGGTGTTGATGGGCAGGGAACCACTCGTCTCGATGAGCACCGTGTACCCTGCATCCAACAACGCTTCCGCCAGGGGAATACACGACTTCTGGGCCAGGGGCTCGCCCCCGGTCAGCTCCACCAGGGGCACGCCGAAGGACGCCACCTGCGCGAGGATAGCCCCGATCGTCTGGTTGTCGCCCCCATAAAAACTATAGGTCGTATCGCACCAGCGGCACCGCATATTGCACCGGGCCAGACGGATAAACACGCACGGCAGCCCGGCCCAGGTGCTTTCGCCCTGGACGCTGCAGTAGATCTCGTTCATCCGGACCGTGGTCTCGGTGCTATCGGGGGCCGTGGTGGGGGGCATGGCAATTCCACTGGAGGTTTGGTGTTGCGTGACGGCTATTATACGCGGTTATCGGCGCGGGGCGATAATTTTGGGGGGAAAGGACCTGAATGACGAAAAGGACCAAAAGGACAGAGTTCCCCGGAAAACTCGGTGAATAGGGGTAACCGATTCGGAATCCAGATTCCTCGTGGTCCGTTCAGTGGACAATGGCATTCTTCGAAGCACGTGTAACAGACAACGGGCTGCCCTTTTCGTCCTTTAACATTTCACCCTTCAAACTTCACTTTGGCGGCAATTCGCTCACAAAGTCGATGGCATGCTGACAAAACCGCCTCAAATCCCCATCCTCCTCCAGGCCTTCTGGCTCCACCGTCGCCCAGCCCTTCATCACCCGGCCGGTCAGGTCCATAGGGCGAACGCCGTCTTCGGCGATCAAAGTAGGGGCCACATCCACCCCAACACGGACGATCAAGGTGTCTTTGTGGATGCCAATGCACATGTTGCCGTTCAGCAAATAGCCAAAGCCGCCGAACATGCGGGTCTCCGTCAGGCCGCCCACATGCACAAAGTCACGGGTGATGATTTCTTCGAGCCGAGATGCCAGTCCTTCGTCAAACGCCATGGTCGTGCTACTCCCTCTTGGTGGATGGGCTTTCCTCCACCATAACACCGGTTACAAAAACACAGCAATCACGAAGCCCAAAAAAAAACACCGGGGGTGCCACCTTCAAAGACGTGAGGAACGAACGGCTTTGTGGGTGTAGTGATTTTTCATTGACACGTTAAGCCGCATGCCAACAAAACCACCCCGTCGTACAGCGCGATCCCGAGGTACGAGGGTCGCGGACTCGCCGCGGCGAGTTCGTGCGTTTTGGCGCACGATGCGGAAAAACCGGATCGCGCGGCTACCTACTGGCATCCCTCGCCCGCCATAGGTAAACTGGTTTCAAACAATCCATGCGGCATCAGCAAAACACAGGATCCCAACCATGAAACAGACTTTATCCCGACGTACCTTCATCACCCGCACCCTGGCAGGGGCCACCGCAGCCATGGTCGGCCCCACGATTCTTTCCGCACGGGCCAATACGCCCTTCCGCGTGGGGGAGGCCCACGTCGATTCCACACCGCCGAAACAAATTGAATTGGCAGGCTTCCACTACAAAGAAGGGGAAAGCCCCCGCTACATCACCGACATCCGACAGGAAACGGCCGTCCGCGCCCTGGTGCTCCAAAAAGACGCCACCCAGGCGGCCCTCCTTTCCATCGACATCGCCGGCGTCTCCCCCGCCATGACGGCACGGGTCCAACAGGCCGTTGAAAAGAAGACCGGTATCCCCGCCGCCAACGTACGCCTCTGCGCCACCCACACCCACTCCATGCCCACCTTTGCCTATTGGCGTCAATGGGGCAAGACCCCCGAGGCCTACATGAAATCGGTGGAGGACAAGTGCCTGGAGGCGGTTCAACAGGCCCAGGCAGATTGCGCCGAGGGCGTCGCCCATATCGGAACCCAGCGGGCCGATGGCGCCAACTTTAACCGCACCATCAAGACCTGGAAGACCGATGCCGTCTTCGGTCCCGATGCCTCCGACGACGACCGCTGGCTCGACACCTTACTGCAGGTGCTCTATTTCGAGCGGGGCAACGGAAAGCACAACATCCTCTGGTATAACTTCTCCTCCCACCCCGTCTGCTACAACGACGGCGCAGCCGGTCCCGATTGGCCGGGCCTCGTGACCCAGCGGGTCCGCGAGACCTTCAACGTGACCCCCTCCTATCTCCAGGGACACGCGGGCGATGTGAACCCCGGCAACGGCGAAAAGTGGATTGGCGGGGCCGAGCAATCGGCCAACGCGACCTTCGCCGCCGTCCAGGGCGCCATGGCGAATTTGCAACCCATCGACGTGGACACCTTGCGCGCCCAAACGAGCACCTTCGCCATGTCCCTCGACCTCGAAAACTACCGCAACTGGATCGCCACCTATGCCGCCGACCCCGCCGCCTGTGCCAGTGGCAACTGGGTCGATGCGGGCTTCGCGAAAGAATGGTATGAGGCCAACGTCAACCGGAAATGGGATGCCCCCGAATACCCCATCCAGATTAGCGCGCTGCAACTGGGCAACGTGGGCCTCGCCTTCCAACCCTCCGAGCTCTTCAGCTTCTACGGCATCCGGGCCCGCCACGATTCCCCCTTTGAGCACACCCTCATCACGGGTTATACCGACGGCTTCATCGGTTATGTGGCCGACCCGAAATCCTACAACCCCGGCGATGGCGGACAATATGCAGCCATGACGGTACCCATGATTCTCGACATCCCGCCCTACACCAAAGAAGCGGGCCGGGAATTGAGCCATGGGATCAGCGCTTTGTTGAAAGAGACAGCGGTCTGAAATACACTCGTTGTGCCCCAGACATCCAGCAAAGCGTCCCGTGCCACGCGATCCTGTAACGCAGGTTCGTGTGCCTGGGGCCCTTCGAAACGCAAGGGCCCTTTCGGAACAACAGGTTCACCCACGAGATAGCTCGGTGGACTCCTTGGAGTGCGTACGCTTGCTTACGCTTTTACGAAGCGAGCTTGCTCGCGGCGCGGGCCAAGTGGTCGGCACCCAAAGACACGTGCCGCAGTGGGGAGCAAGCTCCCCGGGCGAAAGCGGCAGCAAGCTGCCGCACTCCAGGGAGCGTTCGCCCTCCGAAAGACCAAAGGCCCTTCGGAGTGCGTACGCTTGCTTACGCCCTTACGGAGCGAGCGTGCGCGCGACTTCGGTCGGCTGCTCGGCAACTAAGGGCACGTGCAGGGGTGGGGAGCAAGCTCCCCGGGGAAAAGCAGCAGCAAGCTGCCGCACTCCAGGGAGCCCCCTTCTAAATCGGAATCCCCCTATTCATGGGCCGTTGGCCCTCCGATAACCCAACGGGCGCTTTTATGAAACGACATGAGCGCCAACGGCGCGGCCCCATACCAGCCCTGGCGGAAGGCCAGTGAAAATGCGTTGCACAACTATTCAACGGGCTGTAAGCACACCATTCTCAATTCACTATTCGAAATTCTAAATTCACCCTTCACCCAAGACGGGCGGCCAAATCCAATGCCGCCTTCCGCTCGCTGATGGTTTCCTTCAGGCTCTTCAGGTGCACCGCATCCTGCACGTCGCCCCACTCCCACAGGGTGTCGATATAGGCGTCCTGCTCTTCGGGACTCATCTTCGACCAGCCCGGTGCCCGGAAGGAACGCTTTTCCCCCAACGCATAACGGGTCTTAAACCACGCCTCCGCCCCCAGCTCCCGGGGCGTCATCCAATCCCACACCAGGCGAATGGTGTGTTGGTCTTCCACCCGCACCCCGGCATACATGTCCTTCCGCACACCTACCGCCCCCCGAATCGCCGGGTTCCGCCGAATCTGAGCCAGGGTCACCAGGAAGGTGTCCGGCATTGGCTCATGCAAGGCCAAGTCGAAATAGGCAAAGGTATTCTTGAACTGACCGTTCCGCGATGGAATAATCCGGTTCTCCTGTACCCGCGTCACAGACGCAATCGTCTTGTCCGGAATAAAGACCACCCCGGGCACGTCCTTCGCCAACGGGACGTGCACGTTGGACTGAAGATTGAGAAATATACCCTGGTCTGTCGCCTTCACCAGCCAGTTCCGCCGGTTGTTGCACTGCCGTACATGCCATAGCAGGAGACAGGTAAAAAACAACGTCGCAAAGGCCGGTACCGCGATGAGCACCGGGTTCGTGGCTTCGCCCTTGGGAATGGCCACATAGGCGGTTATCACGGCCATGATGAGGACTACCCAGGCCAAACTCCGCCAGGAGGCATTCTTAAACGTATGGGTGACCGGACGCTCTACCATCGTATCGTAATCGAGAAACTGCATATATTCCACCGAGATAAGGACTGGGGTCAACGAAGGCCCCACCATAACGAAGCCCACGCCCACGCCGCAATGTAAGACCCCTGCACAGCTGAGACGCCCTGCCTACTGCTGCAATCGACTCGCTTCCAGCCTGGCGTGATGGGCATTCAGTTGCTGGCTGAGCAGATGGCGCTGCGCCGCATACGCGGGGTCATCAATGAGGTTGCGCCTTTCTCCCGGGTCTTTGGAGAGGTGATAGAGCTCATCTTTTCCAGGGCGTCGAAAATCGCGGAGGAGTTTCCATTCCGGCGTGCGATAGACCCGCATGTCACATACCTCATAATGGTGCATGCCATACTCGCCATAAAAACTTTCTTCCCAGGGAATGGACTCCCCTTTCAACAGGGGCAAGAAACTGCGGCGATGAATCAACGTGTCCTCTTTCATCCCGACCCCGGCCATGGCGAGCAGGGTGGGAAACCAGTCGAGGTTGGTCACTGTCGTGTCCACCGTAGAACCCGGCGCTACCACACCAGGCCACCGCACGATAGCGGGCACCCGCATGGACGTATCAAACATATTGGGACGCCGGCCATAGGGCTCGGTCCCCTTCAACGTAAGCCACGATCCGTTGCCCTTGTGCAGGATGCCGTGGTGACCCACGTTGTAGCCGTGGTCGCTGGTGAAGATCACCACCGTGTTCTTCGCCCAGCCCGTCTCATCCAACAGGTGGAGCATGCGGCGCACGTTTCGGTCCACCCCGGCCACACTCGCCAGGTATTCGCGCATGATGCGGTCCATCCGCGGCACATCCAGATTGTCCACATCGGGCGTGGGCAAGGTCAGGTCCCGGTCTTTCACGTGGGCTTCATCCGATTCGGCCACCGGCTTCCAGGGCGCGTGGGGCGCACGGTAATGCACCGACAACAGGAAGGGCTTGTCCTGCTCGCCCACCTCTTGCATATAGGCCAGGGCCTTGTCGGTGATGAGGTCGGTCGTCAGCCCCTCCTCCACCGCCACCACGCCCTCGTGCTCCAGCTCGGGATTCACCACCTTAGCGCCTCCTTCGCGGAAGCCGTAAAAGAAATCATAGCCAAAGTGTTGGGGCAGAAACTCATCCTGAGTCCCCAGGTGCCACTTGCCCACGAGCCCCGTGCTATACCCCGCATCGCGCAGCGCCCGCACCCACGTCGGGAGGGACGGGTCCAACCCGAGGTGCGATTCATTTACCCGGTTATTGCCCCCCCGGGGTGCAATCCAATCGGTGATCCCCACTTCCGAACCATAGCGGCTTGTCAAAAGCCCCACCCGCGACGGCGAACACACGGGCGTGGTCACGAAAAAGTTGCTGAACGTCGCCCCCTCCGCCGCCAGGCGATCCATCCCCGGCGTATCCGCATCAGGATTCCCCGCATTCGTCATGGCCCAGGGCCCCTGGTCATCCGTCAGGATAAACAGGATGTTGGGACGCTCCCCAGCGAATGCAACAAGACCGCTGAAAAAGCACGTCACAAGGACAACGAGACGAAAGGTAAAAGGCAACATGAAACGAAATCTCCGTCGGGTTTACACACCCGGCTATTCTAACGGCCCCCCCGCCCCGAACCCAAAAAAGCACGCGGTGCAAAACACGATCAGGGACTGCCTCGCCCCACGTTGTCAGGTACGTGAAGGCATCCAAAGGACATCACGTCAACGCCCCCCACAACCACAAGCGCAGACGGCGGTGGCTGTCCCGTCGTTGCGAAGGATGACTCGCCGCAATCCTCGCCAACGACGGGACTGCCTCGCCCCACGTTGTCCCTTCACCCACAAAGCCACGCCTCCCAAGGTACGGCCCATCGTGAGTTAGGCGTCTCGCCTGACACAAAGCCTGCCAACACCTTCACGGGTACCGACCGCTAAGGCAAGAAAGCTCCATCGCCAAAGAACATCACGGTTTCCGGTCAACACACCGACACGCCATGACAAGCGGGACGCTTATCCCACAAAGCGAAAGTCCCAGGGACGGCCGAGCCCGCGTTGCCAGGTACCAGCAGCCACCCAAGAAACACCATGAAAACCGTCCACACACACGCAAACAAAGACGGCGGTGGCTGTCCCGTCGTCGCGAAGGACGACTCGCCGCAAACCTCACCACCGACGGGACAGCCACGCCCAGTCACCTGTTTCATAGCCAACACCACATCCCACGCCGTCCACAATCATCGGCTCTCAAAAACGTCCCGTTGGGCGAGACAGTCCCTGAGTACGCGTGGCCTCATTCCGTCCCACGGGTCCCACCTGTCCCACTCGTCTCCGGAACCCAAGAAAGCACACGGGGCAAAACACGATCAGGGACTGCCTCGCCCCACGTTGTCAGGTACGTGAAGGCATCCAAAGGACATCACGTCAACGCCGTCCACAATCACCGGCTCTCAAAAACGTCCCGTTGGGCGAGACAGTCCCTGGGTAAGCGTGGCCTCATTCCGTCCCATCACCCTCCCCGGTCTCCTGCGACGCACGCCAGCGGGTATAGCCAAAGGCCACGCCCAACAGCGCCAGCCCGAGGAAAATCATGGCGGCCACGCGGTAGCCCCCGGAAAGCTGCCACACATCCACGAGAAAGGCTCGGCTGATGGCGAGGCCGATAGTCCCCAGGGCCACATAGCGGAACCAGGACTGATGGGTAAACAGGGCCCACGCGAAAAGCACGAGTGCCCACACGGTCCAACTGATGGTAAGGTAAAAGTCGTGGATGGCATCCACATTGCTCAGGCCCACGATACCCAACAAAGCCGGCAGCGAGGTCAGGACCCCGGTCAACACGGGGGCATGGCCCGGCAATAATTCGAGGCCCGTCCGTTTCAGCACCAACGTGGCACCCCGCTCGGCCACCAGCCAATAGGCCATGACCGAGCCAAAGGCCACCGCCACCGTCGATACCGTCGCACCGTCGTAAGCACCAAAGAACAGGGGACCCGTCGCCAGGGCCGCCGCCACGAGGGAAAGGGCCACGGCCGTACCCCGACGGAAGATACCGCCGTAGGCGAGGAAGCCAAAGGCCATGAGTACCAGCCCCACGGTGCGCTGGGCACCGTCGCCGGTCACGTCGTTGAAGTGATAGCACGCGACCCACGCCACCACCAACAACACCGCCCCCGGAACGGCTTTCGCAAAAGGCTTGGTTCCGTCAAAGATCCGCTCCATCATCAACGCACCCATAACAAGCACCCCGAAGGTCATATACCATGCAGAATCGGCCTGGACCGTGCTGTCGGCCTGCAACCAGTAGTAGAGGGTCGCGGTGCACATCAGGGTGCCGTAGACCGCCAGCGAGCCTTTGTGGAGCCATCGGGTCATCGCCGCCTGACCGACCGCCACGACCATGAGGAGCAGCAAGGCCACGCGTACGGGCGACTGGGTGACGAGGAACCAGAAGGCCCACCAGGTGACCACGCCATAGAGCACATAGGGCGCCGGGAGGAGCCGCTGGAAGGCCAGGCCCGGGCGCGATCCCACCACCCGCGATTCGCAACCCGCCGCCGCCAGCGCCATCAGTACAATGCCTGCCGCAGACTGCCAGAAATTGAAGTACGCATGGTCATAGACCATCGCCGAGGGCATGGAGATGACCAGGATGGCCATGGTGAAGAGGCCCAGATTCGCCGCACCCACACCGGCTGCATAGGCCGTGGCCAGCAGGGCAAGCACCCCGGTGTACATCACTACCGTGTCGGTCGATCCGAAGCGCTGGAGGTAGACGCCAAACACGACCCCAGCCGTCAGGGCCATCCCATGGGCCAGGAGCAGGGCGTTTCGTTGCCAGCTCCCCTGGATGTCGTCGTGCCGGGCGAAGGACGCCATGCGGGTGGGGACAAATTGGCGCATCAACTCCGACACGGCCAACAGCGGCAGGGCGCTGAGGAAGAAAACGCGCCAGGGCCCGTTCAACCAGGTGGTCGTCACGGCGTCGAGGCCCAACCACCAGAAGGCACCCACCGCGACCAGGAAGGGTGTCGTGGTGAGCAGGGGTGCCGATGCGCGCCAGAGGGCTACGCCGATGGTTGCCAGGGCAAGCATAAACACGGCGGTGGGTTGATAAAGGGTGGGCACCAGGGCATGGACATAGCCCACGGCCAACGCCGTGCCCATGAGGGACAGCAGGTGACTGCAGGTCATGCGGCTGGGCTGGGGCGTCGTGCCTTCACCTTCAGGGAGCATTTCCATGACGCGACACCACGCATTCAGCGCCGGCATCTTGGGGAAACCGGGCGCCGGGAAGGTGTGCCAGGGCGTCACCCGATAAGCCTCTGTCAGCACGCCAAAAATCACCACGATGGACACCGCAATGGCGGCCTCCCCGCCGAAGCCCGCGGCACCCCAGGCAGGGAGCATGCCGTCGGCCCACACGTAGCCGCCGTGCAACAGGGTCAGGATGGCCGCACCCAGCCCCAGGATGCGTCCGCTGTGCTCCCGGCGATAGCGGGCCGTCAGGAGCAACACGAGGCTCTCCAGGGCCAGTGAGAGGGTCAGGGTCGTCCCGTCGAGCCACGTCGCCAGGCCAATGGCAATCAATACCGACGTTTTGGTGAAATAGGTCACGCCCACCCGGTCGGTCTTATCACGCAGGGTGTAGAGCACACCGAATACCAGGGTGAACAGGGCCGTGGCGAAGTAAAGCAGGTGATCGTAGGGCCGGGCAAAGGGAAAGGCCTGCACGAGGCCCAAGCTTAAGACCACGAAGCCCGTGGTGTTGAGCCCCACAAACAGGGTGCGGACCCGGGGCGCCACCGTGCGTCGCGAAACGGGCGTAAGGAATTCGGCCACGGCGTAGGTCACGAGGTAGGCCACCAGGATGAGCATGCCCACCGTAAAGTCGGCCGGGAGCTCGCTGCCCGGCGAGCGGCTCAGCCAGAAAAACTGGTTGAGGTAACTGCCCACCATGGCCGAATAGGCCACCAGATACCAGCCGTTGCGGATGAGGAAGAACGCACTCCCGATTCCCAAGACCAGCAAGCCCCCCACCGCCGCGCGACTCGGTGAGGCGAGGGAAAGGGTCGACAGGGCCACGGTAAAATGGCCCAGCAGGGTCATGGTCAGGGCAATGGGTTGGGACTTGCGCCACTGGGCCAGGGCCCCCCAGCCCAGGACAAGCAGCCCCAACAGCCCCAGGGTAAATTCCTGGCTCGGCGCGATGCGGGTCGCAGGGATGTACCACGTGGCGAAGGTCACAAAGTACAGCAGCCCCAGGCCACCGCCCATGAGGATGCGCGCGTAATTCGTGTATTTGGCTTCGAGCGTGCGGCCCACGCCGAGAAGGCCCAGACTCAGCCCATAGCCCAGGGCCACGCGGGCGTAGGGCATCCAGAGGGCGTCGTGAAACTGCTGGGCCACATAGGTAAAGCCCCAAACCGTCCCGATCGCTACCAGTAACATGCCCAGCCGGGGCGCCCAGTAGCTGCCCAGCGCCATCTCAAAACTCATGCCCTCGGGCGGACCAAAGCGTCGGGGCTTCTTAATCTTGGGCGGGGCCCCTTTCGGGACGGGCTTCGCGTCGGGCACGAAGGCCTTTTCCACCTGTGCGATCCGTTCCCGGGTCGCGGAATCAGGCTTGGCAGCGGGCTTTTTCGATTCCAACGGCGCAGCAGGCAGGGGCGGCGGCAATTCGATCTTGGCCACCGAAGGCGTGGCTTTTTCCACAGTCGGCGTAATTGCCTCCGTCACGGTCGCAGCGTCGGGCGTCCCAATCCCCTCTGATAAGGGATTCCGCGCCTCCGCTTGCTGGCGCGCCTCCACCACATCCAGCCGCAAGGTCAGCTGGGCCACATTCCGCTCCACCCCCCGCAACTCGCGGCGAATGACCTGTATTTCCTCACGCAATTCCATGATCCCGTTCCTCCACAACGCCCACCGGCGTCTCGTTACGGAATCAGTATACCACATCATCGTTAGAAGTCAAACAATATATTTACTAACAATGCTGAGCTACGGGTCCCGTGTGTCATAGCGTGTCACCAAGCCCCAAGAAATACCCCGTGCCACCCGATCCCAACCGACCGCATGTCGGCTTCCACCCTTCACCAAAGCACGGGATACCGAATCTACCCATGAGAACCGAGACACCACGACAAGTGACAATTGTCTATGGTATAGTGCCCTATGATTGCCAGCGTCAAACATAAAGGACTCCGGCGTCTATACGAACGCGGTGACGCGAGCAAAATAAACCCCATTCATCTCGACAAGGTCGAGTTGATTCTGGCGGACCTTGATGCGGCGGACAGCATCGATCACGTGCGTCAGCCGGGCTATCGGCTACACGAATTGCGAGGGAAGCTTCGGGGACACTTCGCCGTCGAAGTCAGCGGAAACTGGCGCATCATATTCCGCTTCGAAGCAGGAAAAGCCTTCGACATCGATCTCGTGGATTACCACTGAAAGGAGTACATACGATGCCCATGATGAACCCGCCCCACCCCGGCAAACATATTCGCATCAATTGTATCGAGCCCCTGGGACTCACCGTATCGGACGCCGCCAAAGCGCTGGGCGTAGCCCGTCAGACGCTGAACAACCTGCTCAACGGAAAGTCCGGAATATCGGCAGAAATGTCCCTCCGCCTCGAAAAGATGGGCTGGGGCCAGGCCGATGGCTGGCTGCGCCTCCAGGCGAACTACGACCTGAGCCAGGCGCGAAAAAAAGAAGACCGGATCGTGGTCCATCCCGTCGCGCAATAGCCCTATGGCGTTCCTCCACAACGCCCACCGTCGTCTCCTTATGGAATCAGTATATTTGTGGGATAAGCGTCCCGCTTGTCATGGCGTGTCGCCAAGTCCTGAAAAATACCACCTGCCACCCGCGCCCAACCGACCGCCGGTCGGGTTCAGGTTCCTCCTGCCATATCTACAACGAAAAACGCCCCGGCAGTCAGGAACTACCGGGGCGGCATAGGTCAATGATGTGGCGCGAGGCGAATTACATCCGCTCCGGCGCTTCAATCCCTAAGATATCCAGCGCATTCGTCAGGGTCTGCAAGGTCGCCTTACAAATCTGGAGCCGGGCCACCATGAGAGCTTCCGTCTTCGCCTTCAACACGGGGCACTCATTGTAGAAGCTTGAGAAGAGCCGCGACAGTTCCAGCGTATAGTTGGCGATGGGTGCGCAGGTCCGTTGCTTCAGGCCGCCGGAAACCACGTTGGGGAATTCGGCGATCTTGGTCAGCAGCGCCCATTCCGCATCGGAGGTCGTATTGAATTTCTCGGCGGGCACATCGGATACCTCCCCGGCAATCTTCCGCATCAGGGAGTTAATCCGCGCACAGGAATACTGGATGTAGGGACCCGTGTCGCCCACGAACTTCATGTTCTCTTCCATATCGAAGATGACGTTCTTATTCGGAGTGACCCGCAGGATGCTGAAGCGGATCGCCGCCACGGCCACCTGCTCGGCGATAACCTGCTGCTCTTCCTTGGAAAGGTCGGTGCACTGCTCGGCCACCCGCTCCTGGGCCAGCGTCGCCGCTTCGTCGAGGAAGTCGGAAAGCAGGACCACCTTGCCCTGCCGGGTCGACATCTTGCCGTCTTTCAGCAGGATGTAGGAATAGTAAATGGGCTCGGGCACGGGATGGCCCGCGGCCGCCAGGATAAGCCCCAGCTGCTGGGCATAGAGCTTGTGATCTTCGCCCAAGACCATCATGTTGATGTCGGCGCCCAGGGCCTGCTTGTCGAGGGTGTAGGCCAAATCGCGGAAGCCATACATGGAGCTGCCATTGCCCCGGAGCAACACGAAGTAGCGGCCTTCTTCCAACTCGTGTCCAATCTTGGAAAGGTCCACCACGAGACGCTTGTCGTCGTCGATGAAGACCGCGTCCTTTTCCTTGAGCTTTTCGACGAGCGCATCGAGACGGGCGTCCTTCACGTATTTCGACTCGTGGTCAAAGACGTCATAGGTGCCCCCCAGCCGCGTCAGCACTTCCAACTGCCCCTTAAGGCACAGGTCCGTGACCGCCGTAAACTTTTTCTGGGTTTCGGGGTCGCCCTGCTCCATCTTGGCGAGCAGTTCATAACCCGCCTGGGCGAAGGCCTCGTCTTCCTTGGCCCGCTCGTTGGCGGCGACGTAGGCATCCAGAATCTGATCAAACGTGAGGTTCTGCAATTCGTCGGCAATCAGCACCAACAGGCCAATCTGCCGCCCCATATCGTTGACGTAGTAGTGGACCTCCACGTCATAGTCTTCAAAGCGAAAGAGACGGGCGAGGCTGTCGCCAATCATGGCGTTCCGCGCGCGGCCCACGTGGGGGCTCGCATTGGGGTTGATGCTCGTGTGTTCCAGCACCACCTTCGTGCCCTTGCCCGAGCCTGAGGAGCCAAATTTTTCCCCGGCTTCCAGCACGCCCGCCACAATCTTCCGCCCGATGGCACCCCGGTTGAGACGGAGGTTGAGATAGGGACCCATGGGCTTGGCTTCCGTAACTTCGGGGCCAAACTCGACCTTTGCGGCCGCTTCCGCCGCCAACTTGGGCGGGGGCGACTTGAGCTTCTTGGCCGCGAGGAACATGGGAATCGCCACATCGCCCATATCGAGTTTGGGTGGCGTGCCGAAAGACAGATCGTCGGCGTCCAGCTCGGGGAACGCGGCCAGAATGGGGTCTACAAGACTTTCAAAGGGATTCACAGGGATATTCCTCATGGCATTCGTGGGGTGGTGGTGATGAACGTCCTATTATACCCAATCGCCTATGCGCACAGCCAGAGAAGCACCCGGACACGAACATCTTTTCCCCATCCCGACTATGGTGTAGGATGTCCTTTCTTCCCAAACACCGTGGGAATTCGAGTAATTGGCAATACACAAGGAGAATACTTCATGGACCGACGTTCCTTTCTGAAAACGGGCACCCAGGCCGCCGTCGCGGGTACCGTGGCCAGCGCTGCCACACGCTCGGCATCCACCAAAGCGGTCCACGGGGCCGTCGAAAGCACTCCCGCGATTTCCCTCCTCCGCGATTTCTCCGAGGAAGAGCACCGCCGGCGCCTTCAGCATATCGCCCGGTGCACCCAATCCATCCGCAGCACCATGCGGGAGCACCTCATCACCGAGTACCTCCCCGGTCAGTGCTGCTACAACCTCGGCGAATACCCCAGCACCAAACCCTGGTTCGTCGATGAATATGACGAACAGGAGCTGGACCGCCTCCAGGGCGAGGGCATTGAAGTGCTCCAGGTCTTCGATGACTGGAACGACTCACTACGCCTCTTTGGCGGCGACAAGTATTCCGCCGTAAACCCCCAGGGCTACCACCGCTTCATCGAGCTGGCCCATGCGCGGGGCATGAAAGTCCTCACCTACACCTCCACCTGCTTCATCCAGCGGAGTGACCCCGACTTTAAGCAGGAGTGGAGCCGGGAAGGCGACTTCCTCCAGGTGGGCTACTGGGACATGGCGCGCTGTTCGCCCGCCAGCCCCGGCTGGCGTGCCTTCGTCATGCAGAAGTTTGCCCGCATCATGGAAGAGTACGGCACCGATGGCATCTATGTGGACGGCGGCTATCTCTCTAACCAGCATGCGTACAAGAAGACCATGCCCGTGGCCCCCGACGAAATCGTCGCCTTTGAAGAAACCGCGGAACACGACGGGGCCTTTGCCGACATGCTCGCCCTCATCTATGACGACGTGAAGCGGCGGGGCGGCATCCTTAAACTGCACGTGAACGCGGCCGAAAAGCCCATGGCCAAAGGACTCGCCACCTACGATTATCTCTGGGTGGGCGAAGGGGTCAAACAGGTCGATCCGCTGCGGGAAGCGGTCAAGGATTACGCCCCCTATATTGTCCCCTGTATCGATATGGGCTTTACCCAGGTCGAAACGGAAGACGAGCCCTACCTCCACGCCATCCCCTACATGCAGTTTCCTGTTTCCATGGGCGGCCGTATCTTCACCGGCGAGCGCGGCTTCGTCCCCGGCGTCACCTACAAAGATGATTTCTGGATGCAGCGCTGCCGGGACGCCTGGAAGCAATACCAGGAAGACCCCAGCAAGCTTCACACCTACAGCGCCTGGGACGCCGTCCCCGGCAGCCCCAACACCCGCATAAACCACGCGAAATGGCTCAAGCGCTACCGACCCCTGGTGCAGCCGGGCACGAAGGCCTATCTCGAAATTCAGGACTCCGACTTTTTCACCGCCCCCGTGCCGGAGAATGTGGTGGTCTCTGCCTTCGCCAACCAGGAACTCTACCTCGTGGTCGCCAACTATGGGCGGAGTCCCGTGGAAGTGCGCCTGGCCGACCACTGGAAGGCCGATGACGCAGACAGCCCCGCGTCGGTCTATACCCTGGCTCCCCGCAGCCTGCGCATCCTTCAGCGGGTCACCGCCTGATCCATCGCTGGTGGCCACGAGACGGGGAAGACCTTCCCCGTGTCGTGAACCCACCCGGGCCCACATGCTATGCTGGCCCCTGAACATAGTCCCCATTTCGTTACCAGAAGGAAGCTCAGACCATGTCTCACACCCGCGCACTGGGGCGTCGCCCCCAGCTGGCCCAGGAAGGCGTCACGACCCCCCTGGAATCTGCCATCCTCACCTTTATGACCCTTTTCTTCGGTGACTGGGTCAACGGCCCGACGGTGATCCAGACCCTCTCCCGGCTCTACGCCAAGACCCCCGAAGGCTACTAAGCAAAAACGGGATGGCCACCTCGGTGACCATCCCGCTTCTCATTTTCATAGGCGACCTACTCGGCGGTCCGCTGCACGGCAAATGATTTGCACCATTGAGCGTCCCAACCTGACGTCGAAACTACCGCCTGGAATGAACTTCCACCGTTGAGCAAATGGTTTAGAGACCGATTCCGGGGAAGACTGCTTAAAAAGACGTCTATTTGGAGTGCGGCAGCTTGCTGCTGCTTTTCCCCGGGGAGCTTGCTCCCCACCTTAGGACGCCTCTCGAACTGCCGCCCACCTGGCCTGTCCCGTGAGCAAGCTCACTCCGTAAGGGCGTAAGCAAGCGTACGCACTCCAAAGGGTCCACCAATTGGTTTGGGGCGAGGCGTGGGCTCGAGGAAGATGTGTACGTTGTTCCTACCCATTGATGTGAGACGTGCTACACGATTCCGAGGTGCAAGGACCACAGCCCCTCCCCCGGCTCGACGCCAAGACCCCCGAAGGCTACTAAGCAAAAACGGGATGGCCACCTCGGTGACCATCCCGCTTCTCATTTTCACAGGCGACCTACTCGGCGGCCTTTTCTTCTTGTAGCGCGGAAGGCGGCACATCGGCTGCGCGCTCTTCACGGACCCGTTGATCCAGTTCTTTCTCGTACTGATCCCCCTCGGAGATATGGCGCTCGGTCACGACCACCAGGTGAAAGCCGTGATTCGTCTGGATGATCTCGCTCAACTCGTTGAGCGGTGCACTCCACGCGTACTTCTCATAGGCTTCCTCAAAGGTGCCGCGGGGCTGGGGCGGAATATAGCCGCCCTTGCTCGCACTACCCGGATCTTCCGAATACTGGGCTGCCATATCCTCAAAGGCTTCGCCATTCAGAATGCGCTCCCGCGCCTCCTGAATCCGCTCCAGCGCACGGGCCCGATCCGCCGGATCCGCCCGGTTAAACCGAATAAGAATATGCTTCGTCGTCACCAACGAGGTATGGGGAACCGGGGTTTTCTGCAGCGATATGGCAATAATCATCACCACGAACGCGATCAGGACGCCTATCCAAATATGGCGGGTATAGTCCTTCGGCTCCTGCTGGGTATCGTCGTGTTCCTCGATCATGGCGTTACTACCTCCTGATGACGGGGCCGTCAGTGGCCCACTTTCCCAATTATGTTGTCCGAATACAAAAAGCTACCGATGCCCTATGCCCGTCACGGACATCGGACCTTCTTTACGCCCTGCTAGATAATCCCGTCAAAGGAACTCCACAAGCGCATATAAAACGATATAATGATAAAGCCGATGAGGCCGCCCACCGCCAACACGATGAGCACCCCCATGATGCGGCTGGCTATCGTGACGGCGTGTCGCCCCTCTTCCAGATGGTACTCCGCCACCTTCCGCAGCGAATTCTCCAGCTCACCCGAGCGTTCGCCCACTTCGAGCATTTCCCGCGCCATGGGCGTCAGGCTCCGGCAAGGCCCGAAGGCTTCCACCAGTGTTGCCCCCTGGGCTACCCGGGGAATGGCGGTCAGCAGATCTTTCTCGATGTGGGGATTGCCCGCAATGGCCGCCGAATTGCCAATGCAGGATTTGATATTCATCCCACTGCCAACGAGCAGCGAAAAGCTGCGAAAAAATCGCGCCAGCCCGAACTTACGGTTCACCGTGCTCAGGGGCCAGATATAGTTCAACACGAGCCCCAGGCTGAACTTGAACACACCCATACGGGACAGCACAATCATCACCACCATCGCCACCGCGACGATGCCCATGGCGAAACCCTGAAAGAGTAAATATTCCTGGAAATACGCGCCAATATCCAGCGCCTTACCCGACTCCAGGTTAATCTTGCCCACCAGCCCCAAGGCAAAGGTGCCCAGGAACCAGGCCGCCACCAACTGAAGCGCCGGGTAGACCATGGCCCCCACGATGCTTCGCTGCATGGTGAGGCGATCTTCATAGTAGTTCGCCAAATCCCGCAGCATCACATCGAGGCGCCCACCCAGTTCCCCCGAATGGATCAACTCGATAAAAAAGCGGGGCAGATACTTCTCTTGCTTCCGGGCCGCTTCCCCCAGGGTCGTGCCCGCCCGGGCATCTTCGGCCATGGCACGAAAGACCTGCTTGGTACGGCGGTCCTTGGCATTCTCCGACATCATCTCCAGTGTGCGTACAATGGGAAGCCCCGCATCATAACTGGTCGCCATCTGGCGACACAGGGGCACCAGGTGCTTCGATGATATTTCCGATGTCAGTAGACCCATGGTAGCACCATGTCCTCCATTGCCATACAGGGCGATCGTAGCTCGTGCACCGAACCGCGCCCGTTATTAGAATTCGCATTGTAGCAAACTCCGGGAACGGGGCAAAACTCCCGACCCATCGTGCCATCTGAATTATCCAGAGGGGGCATTGGGTCTCGTGCGAGTGCCCCCAGAGATCCCGAATATTCCTCCCCTCCTGGGAGGGGCTGGGGGAATTGACCGACGACTTGGTGGAACCAATCCAACAGAATACGTTTCCTCTCCTTTGCTGCAGGCCGCCTACTTGATTTAGTCCCTGTCCGTGGTGAATCATGACCGACGCACTACGCGGCCCCCCTGTGCCGCTCCGTAACTCAGAAAGGTTTTCCCCATGAAATCCCCCATACTTCACACCGCACTGGCGGGCCTGGCCCTCACGATGCTCCAGAGCACCGCGCCGGCCGCCGAACTTTCCTTTGAACGCCAGCGTATCGGCACCGGCACCTATGAAGCCGGCACCATGTGCGACATCAACAACGACGGCGTCCTCGACATCGTCTCCGGCGAATACTGGCACCCCGGACCCGACTTCACCCAGGCCCACAAGATCGCCACCATCCTGGAGCAGAGCACCTACTTCGACGACTTCTCCAATTTCCCGATGGACGTCAACGGCGATGGCTACGTCGACATCGTGACCGGCGGCTGGTTTGCCAAGAAAGTCCAATGGCGCGAGAATCCCCAGGGAAAGACGGTGGAGTGGACCACCCACGAAATTGACACCGTCGGCAATGTGGAGCGCGGCTGCTTCTGGGATATCGACGGCGACGGACACATGGAAGTCGTACCCAACCTGCCCAACGATGGCGTGGTCCTCTTCGTCTTAGAGCGCGACGCGGCCGGGAAAGGCACGGGCAAGTTCCGTCGCGTCGATGTCTATGGCGAAAAGCAGGGACACGGCCTGGGGTTCGGCGATATTAACGGCGACGGGCGGGGCGACCTGATCATTCCAAAAGGATGGCTGGAAGCACCCGAGAAACCCTTCGAAGAAGCCTGGACCTTCCACCCCGAATTGGATCTGGGTGAAGCCAGCATCCCCGTGCTCGTGTACGACATGAATGGGGACGGCAAGAACGATCTCATCGTGGGCCAGGGCCATGACTATGGACTCGCCTGGCTGGAACAAGGCATGGCCGACGGCAAGCGCACGTGGACCAAGCACGACATCGAAACGGATCGCTCTCAGTTTCACGTCATCGATCTGGCCGACCTGGACAATGATGGCTCCCCGGAATTGATCACGGGAAAACGCTACCACGCCCACAACGGCAACGACCCGGGCGCGGCCGAGCCCGTGGGCCTTTACTACTACCCGCTAAACAGCCTCCCCCTGAAACGGCACGTCATCGACTATGGCCCCGCCGATAAGGCCAGTGGCTCGGGTATCTACTTCTGGATTGAAGACATCGACGGGAACGGCTGGAAAGACATCCTGGCTCCCGGCAAAGAGGGTATCTACCTCTTTAAGAACCAGGGCAAATAAGGCCCGCTCCCCCTCCCACAACGCATAAAAAAACCCGGTTTCCGAATATAATGGAAACCGGGTTTATTGCATCAAGGAATAGGGGTACACGACTACTTCTTCGGGGGCGTGATCGCGTCTTTCGCAGCCTTGGCGATGCGGAACTTGAGCACCTTCTTGGCGGGGATCTTGATGGTCTCACCCGTCTTGGGGTTGCGACCTTTGCGGGCCTTGCGCGCCTGCACGACCAATTTACCCATGCCGGGGATCGTGAAGCCAACGCCAGCCTGCGCGTAGGAAAGTTCCGTCAGGGCCGTCAGTACGCTCGTCACGTCTTTCTTGGCCAGACCCGTTTCTTCGGAAAGGGCTTCGATAACTTTGGCCTTCGTCAACGGCTTGTCGGTCGGCTTTGCTTTTTTGAATGCCATGTGATGTTTCTCCTGTTTTTGTTGTCACTCACGTGCCATGGCGTCGCCGGGGCGCTTTCCAACAGCGGAATCACGATCTGGCGTTGCCAGACGCTTCGTCATGAACTACCCTATTGATTACCGTTCAAATACGCATTTGTCAAGCCCTATTTTCAAGGTTAAAAAAAAATTCAGGCCTGAATCGGCCTTATTTTACGGGGCTAACGCGATTTCGAAGTGTCCGTTTTTCAAACTTAAGTTCACAACCTGTTTGTTTGCAACAGGTTACATTTTCATTGACGCACCGACTCAGAGCGCGTATAGTGCCCATCACCGGATCGCAGCCGCCATCCGACTATTTTTGAGTAAAGGAAATTTTTCATGATTTTCGCCGCCATCGGCAGTATAGACGGACACGACGATGCCCTGAAGTCCACCCTCAAGGCCATCGAAGAGACCGGGATCTTAACCATCCTCCACACCGGTAATGCCGTCGTAGGACAGCAGGGCGGCAATGCCATCATGGACTTGCTCGCCCAATTCAACGTCACCTGTGTGCAGGGAAATCTCGACCGGCTCGCCGTACGGTACTCCCGAAAACAATCGACCCTCGAGCGCCAACTCGATGCCGATCTCCTCGAAAAACTGCGGTGGTCCCACGAAAATCTCAGCAGCCAGAACCTGGAATACCTTCGGGATTGGCGAAAAACCCGTACCCTCGAATTGGAAGGGCTGAAGATTCTCCTGTGCCATGGCTCGCCGGGAAACCCCCGTGAAATCCTTACGGCCGACACGCCCCACGCCAAGCTGCAACGACAACGGGAACAATCTCACGCCCATATTATCGTCAGCGGCGGTGCGGAGGATTCCTTCTCCGTCACGGTGGATGGCACCCTCTTTGTCTCCCCCGGCCCCCTGGTCAAAGAAGACGGCACCTTTCAATATGCCCTCATCAACACCGACGACAACCCCTGGTCCGCCACCATGGAAACCGTAGCGCGACCCTAGCCATCGGAAGCCGGGTGAACGCACTGGCCAGGCAAGGCCCTACAACAACGTCGGTAGCGCGTCCAGGTACGCAGACCACCGCCCGAAAACATGCGCGGCCGTGGTCGTTTTCGCGAAGCGATCGTTGGCCCCCGCAAAAAGCGCGCCCGTGCCGCCCACGGCCTGAATCCCCACGATATCCGTCGGCTCCAGATCGCCCAGATGAAGCAATTCCTCGGGGGCCACTGCCAGCGACGAAGCCGTGCGGGTGAACATTTCCGCCTGCGGTTTGGCCACGCCCACTTCGTCGGAAAAGGTCAAGGTGGTGAAGTAGGGCGTGAAGCCATGCCGGTCGAGCAGTTTCCGCAACGACGTCCCCGGACTCATCCCACTATCGGAAATCAGACCAATGGGAACCCGGGCCGCCGTTTCGCGGACCGCCTCCAGGGCACCGGCGATGGGCGTGGGAGGGCAATCAAAAATGGCCGTTCCAAAGAGCGTGGCCATGTCCTCAAAGCGGCCCGGCTCAAGTTGGAGGTCCAGCGCGTCGCAAACCATCTGCACCGCATCACCGGGGGCCAGCGTCCGCTGTTCACGCGCATGAATCCGAAAGAATTCCGCATGGGCCTCATTCAACGCCGCATCGGTCGCCTTGGGATCGGCCCCGGTCGCGGCACAGAATCCGTCCACACGCACCTGATGACGCTCTGCGCGGTTGGTCTCTTCAAACAAGGTCATCCAGAAATCGAAGGTCACCGCGCGAATGGCCATTACTGATACCGATCTCCCTGAATCCCCTGTTGCGCCACCAGATCACGGTAGGCCTGCAACTGGGCCTCCGTGACCCCGTCGGTCCGGTGTCCCATGCGCCGCGCGGGGGCCCCGTTCCACATTTCCAGGGGGCCCACATCCCGTGTGACCACCGAAAAGGGCCCGATAACCGCCCCATCGCCAATCGTCACGCCGGGCCCGATAAAGCACCCGCTGCCCACAAAGACATCGTTGCCAATGTGAATAGGCTTGGACGCGTAGGTCACCTCCGACACGCCATCCTCATTGTTCTTCAAGACAGGCATGGTGTCGCACAGATAGGAGAACTCCGCGATGGCCGTATAGTTGCCTATTTGGATCAACTCATGGGCCACCGCCGTGCAACCCCAACTGAGACCGGAGCGGGTACCAAAAATAATCTTGCCGTCGCCATGGGTGCGCAGTGTCACGTCATTGCGAAAACGACAGTGATCACCCATTTCCACATGCCCCTGGACCGTCAGCTGCGGGATAGGAAACTTGCAGCCCTTCCCGAGTCGGGCAAACTTCCAGCGATGCTTCATCGTGAGCCAGGTGCGTTCGATTGTGTTCATGTTAAGAATTCCTTGGGTTCAAGGGGCTATTGTAGTGGAGCACAGACCAACGAGGCAATGAACCGGGCACAAACGGACGGATCATGGACGGACGCGTGCGTTCGAGCCCGCAGCGGACGGCAGCCCCAGGACAGGCCTGCACATCGCCACAAGGGAATTCGCGACCAACAAATTGACCTCGGCGTGCCACCCTCAAACGGAGGAGCGAAGCGGGGGAAGTTTGTGGGTGAAGGCAATGCGACCACCTACCCCACACGCTCCATACCCGTTCACGATCTTCTGCAACCCGAAGACGACGCCCCTCCCCAGGACAGGCCTGCACATCGCTAAGAGACTATGTGAACGAATAATCCACGACGATTCACAGACCTTGCCCACACGACGCTCCATCGTTCAGCACCGGAGGTGCGGCCGCCTGTAGCCCGGGGGTGAAGCGAGGTCGAAGACGCGCCGTGGCGGGAACGAGCGAAACCCCAGGAACTCAGCACATCCCATGGGGCGAATCCGCGTAGCGGATGGCAGCCGCTCCCCAGGCAGGCTTCCGTGGCTGAAAGCGGGCACTGCGGCCAAGAGAATGCCATCGGGTGGGCACATCCCGTCTAAAAAGGCAGTGGACTACAGCCGCATTTTCTGGCTATAGTGAAGTCTTTAGTCGCTACCCGTTATGAGGAATTCCTATGATTACGCTGTTTCGACGTTGCTGGCTGGTGCTGCTGGCTTGGGCCGCGCTGCTGGGCGCCCCTTCTCCTATCGTTGCCGAAGAGACGGACGAAGTCCTGCTCTTTTCCTTTTTTCGGGGCAACGGCGAAGCCGGCCTCTACCTGGCCTGGAGCGAAGACGGGCTGAAGTGGCAGGAAATAAAACCCGACTACGTGTGGCTCACCCCCAAGGTCGGCGAATCCGTGCTCATGCGCGATCCCTGCATCATCACCGGCGGCGACGGGCAGTTCCACATGGTCTGGACGCCTGGCTGGCATGAGCGCGGTATCGGCCACGCCACCTCCAAGGACCTGATCCATTGGTCAGAACAGCAGTACATTCCCGTGATGGCCCATGAAGAGAGCGCCCGCAATGCCTGGGCCCCGGAGATCTACTACGACGAGGCTTCCGCCCAGTATTACCTTTTCTGGGCCACCACCATTCCCGGCCGTTTTCCCGAAACGGAGGGTCAGGGTGATGGCGAGAATAACCACCGCATGTATTACACCACCACCAAAGACTTCACCGCGTTCTCCGAAACCAAACTCCTCTACGATCCCGGCTTCAACGTCATCGACTCCACCATCATCAAGGCCGGCGAACGCTACGTCATGTTTCTGAAGAACGAAACCCTGACCCCCGAAGAGAAAAACCTCCGCACCGCCACCGCCGAAAGCCCCGCCGGCCCCTGGAGCCCTGCCTCCCCCAAGATCACCGGCGACTACTGGGCGGAAGGGCCCAGCGCCGTGCGTTGGCAGGACCAGTGGTATCTCTACTTCGACAAGTACCGCAAACACGCCTATGGCGCCCTCCGCTCCCCCGACCTCGCCGCCTGGGAAGACGTCTCCGAGCACATCGTCATGCCCCAAGGTATCCGCCACGGCACGGCCTTCCGCGCACCCCGCGCCATTCTCAACGCCCTCCAGGCCCACGCCACCCCCGGAGAAGAAACCGCACCCACCCCATAGGCCCGGGGACTGCACCAACGTCGCAACGAAACCCACCCGCGCACTGCGGGGACTGCACCGACGTCGAGACGATACCCACCCAAACACTCGTGAGGGCGAAAGTTTCCATCCCACGGAAACACCCGCGAAGGCATCGTCGGGGCCGTCCCCCGCCACCACTCCCTGCCTTCACCCTTCACCCTTCCCTCTTCAAACTTCAAAAAAAACGGGCGGAAACGCCGTACACGTTTCCGCCCGTAGATACTTATGCAACTATCAGGAAGCCGTCGCCGACTTCGACGCCACCGCATCATTCCGGTCCCGCAGCCATACCAAGGCACCGAGTCCCACAACGAGCAACTCAAAGGCCCAATAGACCACCAGCGCATTCATGATGCCACTGGTGAATCCATAACTGTGGAGTCCCACACCCAGCTGGTTAACGCCCCACCAGGAGAAGGCCACAATCATCGCCAGGATAATCGAGCCCTGGGAAATACCCAACTCCTTGATGTACCGTCCCATCTTCGCGTGGAGAATTACCAGGCTCCAGAGCACGATCATCAGCGCGCCGTTCTCCTTCGGATCCCAGCCCCAGAAACGGCCCCAACTGTCATTGGCCCAGATACCACCGAGGATAGTGCCGACCGTGGAGAAGACCAAACCAAAGCACAACACGCCGTAGACCATACGGTTCAGGCTGCGATAGTACTCCTTATTGTCCTTCTTGAAGTTGAGCAGACGGCTGAAGATGTACACGTGGGCGATGGCCCCCGCGAGCATGCCCGCCGCATAGCCGATGTTGATAATGGTCACGTGGGTGGCCAACCAGAAGTTGGTATCCAGCACCGCCACCAGACTCGGCATGGTGTCCACACCTTCCTTCACCTCATAGCGGTAGGCGATAAACATACCCGCCATACCCAGGAAAGAAGCCATGGCCACCGCCACCCGCTGACGGTTCACATACTCAATAAACAGGGAAACCAACACCGCCGTCGCCGTAATAAACAGGATGGTTTCGTACAGCGTGGAAATGGGGGGACGATCCCGAATGATACAGCGCAGCGTAATCCCGATGATGAGCAGGATGGTAGGCAGCATAACCGCGGCCGGCGTCGCGTAGTGAATCCACTTGCTACGCGGAATCAACCAGCTGATGGCCACCACCAGGAAACTCAACACATAAAGCCACTGGCTGTAGAAGATGTATTTCCCTTTGTAGTAATGAACTTCCAGGGGCACCTTCTTGTACTCACCCCGCTCCGTCGCCAGTGCCACCGTTTCATTTTCCAACTGCGCTGCCGCTTCCGTAAAGGCCGCGCGATCGTCGACCAGTGCCGGCAGTTTCTCCAGCGCTCCCAGCATGGAAAGGGAAACCGGCGCACCGTGGACCTCTGCGATAGCCGACGCCATCACATCCGCCGGGGTCTGCCACTCTTTGGCTTCCGGGTCAGACGGCGGAAACAGGGCGATGGCCTGGGCACGCATGGCCGGCGCTTCCAGATCTTCCAGGAGCTTGCTGAAATCCGCCACCACCGCATTGATAGCCGCGTCGTCCAGGTTGTCGGGGTTACCACGCAGGGTACCCAACACCTTCATGGCCCGCTCCAGGGTCACGCTCATGGGCAGCCCCTCTTCTTCCGGGAAGGCCTGGGCCAGCGCCGTATCCCCGTCCACCGTGAACCGTGCCTCGGCAAAGTCCATGAAGTGGATGAGCTGCGTAAAGAGGAACACGTTGTTGGTCAGGTCGAGGACGCCCTGCTGCACGAGATCCCGTTTCTTCGCGTCGATCTCGTTGTATTCCCGGGCCAGGCTCATGAGCTTGTCCACACCCGGCTTCAATTCGTCGTACGAATACCGGCTGCGCCGTTTGTCATGAATCTCAACCCCCATCGCCGAAATCACATCGTAGTTGTCCACGATGAAATGCTGGTAGGTCGAGGCAATCTCCGGATAGAACAGGGCATCCAGCAGCCACGGCACGGGCGTGAGCCGCTCACCGTCTTCCGTGGTGAAGGAACGCTTGCCATTGATCTGCAGCATGGTGAATTGGGCATAGGTATCCAGGGGCTTCACACGGCCCCCATCCTGCACCGGCAAGGTGGCAAAGAGATTAACGATCTCTTTGCTCCAGGGCTCCCGCTCGGCCCCGAAAGAGAGGGACGGGAACAGGCATAGGGCCAACAACAGCGCAAGGCTCTTACGAATGAAAGGGGATGGACTCATGAGGCACGCCTCCGGTTTTCAGCGCGAAGATAGCTGACAAGTTTTTGCAGGAAGTGGATCAGGAGACCCACCGCAATCACGATGCAAGAATACAGGGGCCACTGGTCGGCCGGGTTCTTTACCACCGAGAAGGTGGAGAAGAGTCGGTCACCAGGACCCGCATTTTGTGGTCCCCAGCCCGATTGGAAAAGGGTATAGCCTTTGTGACGCAGGGGCTCATTCATCCGAATGTTGATCTTACGATCCGCTTCACCCGGCTCCGCCTTGGTCACCACACTTTCGAAATTACTCGCCATCGTCGTGCGCGCATGCAAATCACGAATGAACTCATCCAGCGTAATCGTGAAGGGCAATTCCCAGTTTCGATGGCGCAACTCGATGGCGTAGTCTTTCCCCTCCACCGTCACAATCCAGGGGGCCACCGAGAAGCCCCAGAGCAAGCCGCTCTGCACTTCCTGGTTCTTCTTGTCCAACACCATGGCGTAGGCACCCGCAGCATTCTGGGCGGCTTCCATCTCCAGGGGCTTTGCCGGAAGGGTGAAACCCTCTACGCCCTCATCGCCCGGCGTAGGCTGGGGCATGGTGTTGGGCACATAGTTTTCCAGCATCAGGTCGAAGGGAAGATCCGGGTGGAAAAACTCCCGCGTATCTTCCACATCCATATCGATGAACTGTTCACCGGGGATTACCCAGTGCCTGCCGTAGAGCCCGTCTTCCAGCTCGGCAATCTCAATTTCCCACTCGTAGTAGCTCTGATACTTGTTCGAGCGCTCCTGGGGGAAAAGGGTCATCTGGCCCGAGGTGGAAAAGTGATAGGTCACAAAGCCCGCCACCAGCATATACAGAATGCCAAAGTGGGCAATGAGCATACCGGGCCGCTTCCACTCTTTCGGTACCCGAATCAGCGCACCGCAGGTCAGGTTAATGAAAAGCAATACGGAGAGCAGATACACACCCGGCAACGGAATGGGAATTCCGAAGAGGTCGTGGGTCAGGAAGAAGGAGTTGAAGTACTTGTTCTGTACGTCGTACAGGCTGCTCTCTGCCTGCTCCAGCGTGCCAAAGAGGGTCAAGATGGTAAGCAGGATGAGGAGCACCACCGCAAACCCATATGAGGCCAAAAAGTTAAAGAGTTTTTTCAAAACGGAATTCCGATCTGGCTGACTGCATGTTTCGGTGGGGAGTCAATGACGGCCCCACACCGCTGAGGTTACTGGGTGATGGAGGCACAAAAAGCGACAAAATTGTCTTTCTGCGCCCCTACTTCCGCGTCCGGTCCAATCATTTTGATAAACATCGTGTAGTCCCCGGCGGGTACCACCGTGCCAAGCATACGATAGTCTTCCTGGGTGCCGCCCGACATGCCGGTAAAACTCCCGGTCACATCCAGCAATGGCGCTTCCTGACCCAGCACAGAAATCTTCGGCAGGTCCGCCAGCGCCGCCTCGTCCAGCTGGGCTTCACCCATCTGGCCGACCCAGCGATTCAAATTGCCATTCACACCACCGGCTTCACCCGGCAGCGACGTGATGTAACACTGGGTTTCTCCCATTTCATAGGTCACCACCCGCATCAACCGTTCACCGCCATCCACCCAACCTTCCGGAGCCTTCCACGAAAGCCCCTGGGGATTATTGCCCCCCGGAGGCGTCGGATCGTCCACCCCATGGGGGTTGGCCGCCATGGGCGCGGGAGCAGCCGCAGCCGGGGCTTCCGCCGCCGGGGCGACCGGGCCCAGCGAAATCGACTCGCTGAAGGCCAGGAACTGGGCTTCCTGCTCGGCCAACACGGCCTGGGGACCCGTCATCTTTACAAAGAAGGCCTGGGACTCATCCACATGAACCAACCCATACATACGGAAGTTCTCTTGAGAGGTAGACCCGCTCATGCCCCCGAAGGTGCCATCAATGGTGACAAAAGTCGCATCACCCCCCAGCAAGGGATGTTTGGGAAGGGCCGCGATGGCCTCGGAACTCAACCCATCCTGGCCCATCTGCTGGCGCCACCGGTTGATATTCATCTCCAGTCCGCCACCTGTGCCACCCAGCACGGTGAAGTAGCACTCCACATTGTCATGCCCATCCACCGTCAGATTCGCCAGGCGCATCATGGATGGCGTTGCCTCCGACCACCCTTCCGGCACGTTCCAGGAATAGCCCACTTCGCCTTCGGCCTCGGCCGGCGCCGCTTTCGGACTCGTCATCGGCGCGGCTTCCGCCCCTTCCGCACCGTGATCGTCGCCTTCCGGACCATGATTGTGGCCCGCGTGATCATCGCCTTCTGCGCCGTGATTGTGCCCGGCATGATCATCGTCGTGGGTATGCTCGTCACCCGGTGCCACGGCATGAAGGCTGGAAGCAATCAGGTCAAAGGCGGCTTCCTGCCCCTCCAGAACCGCCCGGGGGCCCGTCATCTTTAAGAAAAAGGCCTGATCTTGCTGGGACTGGGGATCGCTGTAGGTCAATACGAGGCCGTACATGCGGTAATCGGGCTTGGGCTCGGTGCCCATGCCCACGAAATCGCCGTCAATCAGGATAAACGTCGCCGGTTGCCCGAAGATGGGCCGGGTCGGCAAGGCCGCAATGGCCTCATCGCTTAGAGGTTCCTGCCCCATCTGACCACGCCACCGGTTGAGATTGGCCTTCAGACCCCCACCGCCACCGGGCAGAAACGTAAAATAGGCCTCCGCCTCGGGCGTGTCCGTCATCCGAAGATTGACCTGACGCAGGGAGGTATTGGGAACCTTCTCCCACCCTTCCGGCATTTCATGGTGGAAGGTAATCCCCCCCAGCGGATCGTCGACTCCCTGGCTGCTACCCATCGCACTGTCCGAGCGCATGCCCAGGCGTTGGCGCACATCCAGCTTGGGAGGCGCTTCCCGACGTACTTCACCGGGTTCCCGAACTTCAGGAATCTCCTGACGGGCCGGTGGTTCCGAACAGGCGCTCAATAAAAGGGGAAGAATCAGGAGGGCGGAAGCAATAGGGCGCATAGCGTATATAAACCTCTGTGGATATGTAGGTTAGGACGTATGGTTGCGTCATGTCCTACCAAAGAAATCGGGGCGGCGCGCGAAGAAATCGCCCAATGCCCCGGACGGGCCAGGACCTGCCCCGACACGGCCTACCGGACGAAAAAGACCGGGCGACACAGGGCACTCCGTGCCCTACAGTCTACCCTTCGCTCTCAAAGTAAGTCAACGGACCCGGCAACTCATGTCAACCTCAAATGCATACCGGAAACCCCTGAAAAGTTCCCTGATTTCACGGGATTTTCACCGGCTTCATGGCACCCCCAAGCACTTGCTCCAGGGCCGCCACCACATCCGGCAAATGAAGTATCTGGTTCACGCTGAACTTCACCGGGTTCTTCTTCCGGTAGTCCACATCCACCGGTGGAGACGCCAGAATGCGCGCGGGGTCCAACCGTACCCGCCCCCCCGAGAGCGTCACCATCTGATAGTCCGCGAAATAGGTTAAGGTCGCCGACAAGGAGGCCGTAACGTCCTTTTCCGCAAGCACCGGCTCCACATAGCGCGCCGAATCGAGGGCCGACACCACGGTCGCCACTTCTGCCGCCAACGCTTCTGTCGGCACTGGATCGTCCCAGCCGTGGAGGCATCGCAAATAGAGCAACCCCCCAACCAGATGGTGCAGCTGCACTTCGACCAGATTGGAAATCGCCAGGATAAGGTCGTCGTCAAAATCCCGTTGGGCCTCCCGTCGGGCACCGGGCTCCAGATAGGCTGGCGGCCCCAGGATAACCGTGCTGATCTTCGTCACCGGATTATAGGTCCGTCCCACGGGCATGGCGGGCACCTGGATATCGGGATTCTTTCGTTGGGCCTGGGCCAGGAAAAAGGACACCGAGCCGGGTGCATCGATATCGTCTCGGTACTCAAACCACAGCCCGCTGCGACTCCGGGAGCCGTTGGGGAAGATGACAAAGGAATCGGGTTCCAGCAGAATATCGATGAGGGGCTTCAACTGGGCCAGCGTCACCCCTTCTTTAGAGATGTTGTAGGCCCCCCCCATCTCGGCTATCTCATTCATACGGAACGGCATGCAATTCCACGGAAAGCCCACGAAGAAATCATCCCGCATCACGAAGCGAATCCGCATCGTGTAATCACTCGCTTCCTGCACCGCGTAGCACACGAAAAAAGGGTCGTCGAGCTTCACGTGATTGCCCGCATAGACCGCCGGATGGCTACCGGGGAAATGCGCCAGGCCGCGCAAGCGAATCCGCGGATCCATCCGGGTGACCTGACGGTAAAACCGCTGCACCTCGGGCCACCGATCGGTGAAATTCGGCCGCGTCCCAATACCCATACGATACAAAAAATAACGCGCGACAATGCGCAGCGTCACGAACCAGCAATAGAGTGTATACATGGGGCCGTATTGTAGCACCCCCTGCGTCTCCCCAGAAACTCTTCACCCACAAAAGAATACCCCAAGGGTGCCACCCTCAAAGACGGGAGCTCCGCGACCGCCTTTGTGGGTGTGGCTTGCCCACGGGTTGAGAATCGTCTTAACGTGGTGTGACGTTCATAAGGCACCCGTCGGTTTCTCTTGTAGCGGTGATTGGCTACTGCGGTCCCTGCACGGGCAAACCCGAGCAGGCTGTAGCACCCCCTGCGTCTCCCCGGAAACTCTTCACCCATAAAAGAATACCCCGAGGGTGCCACCCTCAAAGATCGGAAGAGCG
>JAXMOL010000055.1:0-49261 GCA_034669905.1 Candidatus Hydrogenedentota bacterium | reverse complement strand
CACCCTTCACCCTTCACCCTTCACCCTTCACCCTTCACCCTTCACCCTTCACCCTTCACCCTTCACCCTTCACCCTTCACCCTTCACCCTTCACCCTTCACCCTTCACCCTTCACCCTTCACCCTTCACCCTTCCCCCTGCTCTTTCGCCAGGGCACCCAGGGTGTGCACCGCCGCTGCCAGCCGCTCCGACCAGGGGACGCCCGTATTGAGCCGGAGACAGTGATCGTAGCGACCATCGAGGCCAAAGAGCGCACCGGGACCAATGCTGATACCGTGGCGCGAGGCGGCTTCTTTGAGCCGGGTGGTATTGTACCCCGCAGGCAGCTCAATCCAGAGGAGGAAACCTCCCGATGGACGGGTCACCCGGGTGCCTTCGGGGAAGGCATCAAACACATGTTTGATGAAGCGTTGCGTATTGTCATGGAGGGTGCGACGCAGACGGCGGAGATGCCGATCGTAGCCCCCATGCTCGAGATATTCCGCCAGGGCCCACTGGGCCGCCGTGTCGGACGCCATGGTCGTTACCCGCTTTCGACGCAGGACTTCTTGATACCAGCGCCCCGGAACGGCCCAACCGATGCGGAGGCCCGACGACAGCACCTTGCTGAAACTCCCGCAACTCATGACCCAACCCTCGTCGTCATAGCCCTTGACCAGGGGCGGGCGCTCCCGTGTGAAGGCGAGCTCGCCGTAGATGTCGTCTTCAATCACGGGCGTCTTATAGCGAATCGCAAGACGGGCCAGCCGCAGCTTCGCCTCGGGGGGCATGCAGGAGCCCAGGGGATTGCTGAAACTGGGCACCACGAAAACCGCCTGGACGGAGCCACTCTTTAAGACCCTTTCCAGGGCGTCGAGATTCATTCCTGTATCCGGGTGGGTCTCGACAGGGTGGGCATGGACTCCGTTCACTTCGAGCCATTCCAGCAGGGCGTAGTAGGCCGGTGACTCGATGGCCACCGTATCCCCCCGGCGCACCACGGCCCCGAGCGAAATGCAGAGGGCTTCCGTGCACCCCGACGTGATGATGATGTCGTCCGCCGAAGCGGCGCACCCCGCCATGGCCAATCGCCGGGCTATCTGATGGCGGAGACCTTCATGTCCCGGTGGAAAGGAGTAGCTCAACGCGACGGCCGGTTTTTCACGAAGCACTTTGGACTGCATGCGGGCCAGCATCCGTTGGGGCAACAAATCAGGATGGAGCACCGCGGCACCCAGGGGCACCTGCGCCCCGGTCTGGGCCTCTTCCAACAAATCGCGAATCAGGGCGGAACGGCCCACCACCTTCGTCCGGGGATGGGGTTCCACAACCCGCGGCACTTCGCACTGGGCCGTGGGCGGAGACTGCACATAGTAGCCCGACTGGGGCCGGGCCACGATAAGCCCCCAATCTTCCAGGCGGCGATAGCCCTCGAGCACGGTGGTCACACTGACCTGGCGTAATTCGGCCATCTGCCGGACGGAAGGCAAACGCTCCCCGGGCTGAAAGGTCCCCTGGTCAATACAATCGCGCACATAGTGGGCCAGGGCTTCATAGCGTGTGCGGTGACTCAATGTGGCCATGAGGGCCTTCCTCCATCAAAAGTAGGCATAAGACGTGTAGGGAATGACGCTCCATACACAGCGTACCATGATACAAACTGTTATGCAATAAGTTATCCTGAATTGCATCTGTTATTATTCCCGATTTACGGGTACCATTGGGATAGAACACGGGCAGCAACCCGCCCTGAAACCTGAGGAGATTGAGCCATGTACACCCACACCACGCACATCACAGAAGCCCCGACCCTTTTCCAACGCGTCATCGCCCGCCTGAACGACCCCAGCCCCGCACGCTACAGTGGTGCCATCCAGCTCCGCACCTTTGGTCGGGTCACCCTCGCAGAAACCCCGGCAGCCGCAAACACCACCCTGCCGACGGCGAAGCCCCAACAACGCGATTCAGATATCCCATGCCACCACGCGACCCCACGCTCCGCCGCCTGAGATAATGCACGGGGGCTGCCTCGACGCAGTGCCCCCGCTCTCTCATCAGGGACTGCCGCGCCCGGTGTCGTTTGAATTGCCTGAGGTGGCAAATAAATCAGGACGAACAGGAGCCACGCTGGAAGCCCTCGACGGCGGTGGCTGTCCCGTCGCTGGTGGAGCAACCGGGCATCCAGCAACGCCGATGCGCGTCCATAAAGCCCCCCCTACGGCCTACGTTCAGAAATCGAATCCCCCGAAAGAGGGGGACGTCCTCGGGGACTGCCTCTACGCAACGACTTGACCTATTCCCCAGCAACACGTTGGCGAACCCCGTTACGCTGACTCAACGATATCCGCTCGGACGTCGGGGCCGCCCCCCTCCGCTAAAGGCACTACGGCCAACCCGTCAGCCCTGCTCCCCCAAGACCTAATGAAACCCGACCTCAAGCGTCTTCCCAAACGCACGGCTAATCTTCTCCAAGGTCTTCACCGTCGGATTGCACTTCCGGGGATTCTCCAACTTCTGATAGGCCTGATAGGAAATCCCGATACGCTTTGCGATGGCCGCCTGGGTCTGGCCCTCACGTAACGCGCGGAGTTGGTAGGCCAGTGCGATATTCGGGTCCACGCGGACCGAAATGCCATCCCGTCCCCGCTTCGGGCTGGGAGTGGGCAGGACATAGCCCCGCTCGAAGTCCACGGAGAGCACACCATTCAGGGCATCATGGGCATTCCGAAGGGCTTCCTCCTTTGTTTCGCCATAGGTATTGACATGTTCAAAGTCGGGAAAGCTGACCAGATAGACCCCGTCTTCCTGTTTGATTCGCGCGTTGTATTCCATGGTATCAAAGCTCCAAATCCGTCTGGCGAAGTATGGCCGCAAGGAGGCCCTTGGGAAGGTCCTTCGTACCATGAACCGGAACAGGAACCGGTCGGAATCCCGGCTTCGCCAAAATGTGGTGGCTACCCGAAACCCGCTCCACCATCCAGCCTGCCCTTTTCAATCGCCTAACCAGTTCTTTGCCGCTCATTTTCACAACCTTCAGGTTGTGTTGTCAACTAACACTTGACGGTTGCCAACGCCCCGTCGGACCTAGATTAATGCATCAGAAAAATACGCTGTGTCGTGCCAAAGCGTTCCGATTCCTAGTATTAATCCACGCCACCCCATAGTGGGTTAGGCGTCCCGCCTGACGCAAGGCACACGGAGCGAATTCAACGGCACGGGGGCCCTGCTTCGCGTCTCGAATCCACCCCTCCAACAGCCACGTCCTTCCACGTCACACAACATGACATGTCAGCCGAGACGGCTAACCCACCTAACCGCGCAACTTCGTTGCACGGATGCCGGCGGGCCGCCGGCGCTCCATACGCACCCCCGCTTCAATTCACCATTCACCATTCAAAATTCTTCATTCCCTTCACCCTTCACCCTTCACCCTTCAACACCACATCATCCACCAGAAACACCGCGGCGTCCACCATCTCATCGGCGCCGGGCAAGGGCGGGTGGACATCTTCGTTGACGGTCTGGCGGGTGGGCAGGTCGCGGAAGGCACCGGTCCGGAAGGAGATGCGCTCGACGGATTTCACGGCCTCGGCGAGTTGGGCCTTCTCGGCGTAGACCTTCCCATCGACGGAGAGGGAATAACCGCCGTAGGGCGTGGCGTCTATCACGAGGGAAAAGTCGTAGCTGCGGCCGGGGGCGTAGGCGAGGATAACCTTTTCTTCGCTGCCGTCCACATACTTCAACACGCCGTCGGTGTCAAAGCGGAGGCGCACGGGACGGTTGCCGTATTGGTCTTGCACGTCGATATCGAGTTGGGCGTGGGCCTGGTCGGCACGGGCGCTGAAGTTAATCACGGCCTTGGTGCCTTCCTGGAAGACGCGGACGGCGCGGGCGTAGTCGTGGGGTTCTTTGTCTTCGAGGCGGAGCACCTTGTCGCCGTCTTGCTCGGCGATGGTGACGGGCGACCATTTGGTGCCGTAGGTATTCCAGCCTTCCACCCGTCCGCCCAGGGGGTGGCCTTCAAAGTCGTCGGACACCTTGCCCGTCACGGCGTATTGGATGGGCACGGGGATGCGGCTGACCCAGATATCTTCTTTGTTCATGCTGTAGACCAACCAGAGGTCGTCTCCGGGCGGGTTGCCGTTTCCGGGGATGATGCCGCGCACGTAGCAGGGACCGAAGTCTTTCCAACGGCCATAAAAGCGCCGGGGGGGCACTTCGCTTTGCACGTTCACCATGTCGTCGAACAGGATTCCGTCGTCACTCGTCACCACGACGAGGGGGTAGCGGTGTTCGTTGTGCACGGTGGGGTTGTAGGCAATGGCATAGCGTCCGTCGTCGGTCTTGGTGCCAAATTGCTTGCCCCCGGCCATGACGAAGGTGGGCACCTTGGCCGGTTCGGAGAAGGTCACGCCATCCTCCGAAAGCCCGGCGTAGGACCACTTCCACAGCCCCACAATTTTCCCGTCCTTCCGCGTGTAGTAGGAAAATGCTTCCCGGTCCTCTTTCATGGGCTGGTGAAAGCCGTCGATGCCGTTGTCTTCGTCATACCACTGGCGGGTGATGAGCTTATCGGCCAGCAGGGCCTTGCAGGCTTCCACGAAACCGCTGTCTTCCGACGTGGTGTAAAACGGAAAGCTCGTGTTGCTTTCGTTCCAGTCGGCCTGGCTTTCGTAACGGATGAAGTAGATGGGGCCATAGCTGCCGTCTTTATGCACTTCCCGAACCACCCGGCCAATGCCGCCCGTCTCAAAGGGGTCTTCCGCATGGCCATAGAAGGCGATCACGAGGAGCCGTCCGTCGGGTGCCACGTAAAAGCCCATGCGCTGGTGCATCATGTAGCCGTGGGAACCAGCGGGCAGGGCCGTGCCTTCCGGCGCCTCATAGGGCGGAAACACCACCTGGGGCTTGTCCCACGTGACGCCATCTTTCGAGGTGGCCAGCAACGTGTGCCCCGGGGCGATGTGCTCATCGATGGGGTTGCTCAAATACTGGACGAAAAAGGTGTCGTTCCAATAGGCGATGTTGGCCGCATGGTTATAGGTCCAGCCGAAATCTTCCGCCTGCTCAGGGTGGGTCCGGTTCACCCGCAAGACCTGGTGACTCTGGGTGCCCACGGCAGGGCGCAGGCCCGCTTCATGGGGACGGAGGTCCACCGAAACCCCGCCGATGTAACGGACGGGCTCGTGGATGCTGCCGGTCTGCGCAGGCGCGAGGGCGGAAAGGAGGGCGATGCCCAGTAAGAATGAAAGGGATGGGGTGAATTTCATGGGAGATTCCTCGTTGCTGTTGGTTCCGCCGAGTGTAGCATAATGGGATTGTGGCGCACAGCGCGTCCTTTGACCGGGCGGAGCGCACGTCTCAACGACGTGTTCCAATCTAGAAGTGATTGGTCGTGCCGCGTAATCCCCTTTCGTGTTCTCTGCCTTCTTAGTGGTTGAGCCCCCACCCCTTGAGCCCAACCCCGCCCTGTGGCACTATAGCATTTACCCGAATTAACCCGGAGAACGTCATGAACAACGCCGCCCTCATTATCAGCATCCTATCGTTCGCCCTTTCCACCGCATTCGCTGTGGCCAATGACGAAACCCAGTTGACCGTCGAAGACACCCTGTCCATTGCCCAGATGCGGGGCGTGCCTATCAAGTGGGACATCGACGCCAACCTCGCCACCTTCCTGGAGCAGGCCCACGCCGCAGGCAAGGAAAAGCCCGACATCTTCATCACCCCCGAGTGCTGGTTGGATGGCTACGCCGCGCCTGATGAAGGCTCCACCCGAGAAAAGCTGAAAACCGTGGCCCAGCCGTTGGAAGGCAGCCCCTACCTCGACAAAGTGGCCGAACTCGCGAAGCAATACAACATGTGGATTTGTTTCGGCTTCAGTTCCCTGGAAGACGGCAAGCTATTGAATGCCTCGGGACTCTGGAATCGGCAGGGCGAATTGGTAGGCGTCTACCACAAGACCCACATCCAGACCCACGATGTACAATATGACCTGGGTATGGGCCTCCCCGTGTGGGACAGCGAATGGGGCAAACTCGGCATGATGATATGCGCCGACCGCCGTTGGCCCGAAACGGTGCGCTCGCTCCGCGTGCAGGGGGCCCGGCTCATCCTGAACCCCACCTATGGTATGCATGGCGACTGGAATCTCATGATCATGCAGGTGCGCGCCTGGGAAAATCAGTGCTTCATCGCCTTCACCCACCCTGAGCAAACCCTCATGCTTGACCCCGGTGGCGAGGTCTTGACCAAGGTAGACGACGGCAAACCCGGCTACTCCATCACGACCATCGACCTCCGGGAAGCCAAAGACGACAACCACATCCGCGATCGACGGCCGGAGTTGTATGAGTCCATCAGCACCGGGGTCTATAATCCGCCCACCAACGCGGCGAAGTGACACCATTTCACCCCGGTGGTGGATATAGGGAGGCGCGGTGCAATCCCCGCACCGGCCAGACGACGCGCGGTCCGTCTGGCAACGACCCGCGAGCAACGCTTCGGCGCCGTTCGACCTAACCCATACGGGGCCACAGAGCCCCATCTAGAAGGAGACCCAATCTTATGCTGAAATCCCTTTCCCCCCTCTTCGCATTGGCACTCACCACCACCTTGTTTCTTGGTGGTTGCGCGGACCCGTCTGACAAGACGCCCGATGCCGAAGTAAGAGACGTTCCGGCCGTCGAAGCCCCCGCGGCGGAAGCTCCGGCCGCCGATGCACCGGTTGCGGAAACCCCGGCACCCGCCGCGGAAGTCATGGAAGGCACCACCTACACCATTGCCCCTTCTTCCACGGTCGCCTTTGTCGGCTCCAAATTAACGGGCTCCCACGACGGCGGTTTTAAGACAGTGAACGGCGCCATCACCATTCCTGGCGACGACCTCACGAAAGCCACCATCGTCGCGACCATCGACATGAAGAGCGCCTACTCGGACAACGAAAAGCTCACGGAACACCTGCTGAGTGCCGACTTCTTCGATGCCGAGATTCATCCCGAGTCCAAATTTGAATCCACCGGTATTGCTGCCACGGACGCCGGCTTTGACATCACCGGCACCCTCACCTTTCACGGTGTAACGAAATCCATCACCTTCCCCGCCACTATGAAGGTCGAAGAAGGTGTCTTCACGGCAGACGCGGAATTCGACATTAACCGATTCGACTTCGGCGTGAAATACCCCGGCAAGGCCGATGACGCGATTCGCGAGAACGTGGTCATCAAACTCCATATCGAAGGCCAGGCATAACCCCCAAATTAGCGTAAGTAAAAACGCCCGGACTCCACTGGAGTCCGGGCGTTTTCATTTCCTGCCGAAAGGGCTATTGCAGGAAGTTCAGAAGGCTCGGCTGGATGACCCGGGCACTTGCATCCAGGGAGGCCTGTAAGGCATTGGTCTGGGCATTGAGTTCCACGATTGTTTCGGCGAAATCCGCATCTATGTTGTCCGAAATAACCGCCAGCAACTGCAGATTAATATCCTGAATGTTTGAATCGGAGCGCTCCAATCGATTCTGCGTAGCACCCACCTTCGCCACCGAGACCAGCACCTGGTCCTGGGCATCGGAGAGGCCTGCAAGGCCCGCGTCCAGCCCCGTCACATTGCCGGACTCCAGGTTATCCCGAATATCAATCAGCACCTGGAAAATGTCGGTGCCCGTGGCACCAGCCGCGGTGAACACATCGCTGCCGGGCTCATTGGCCGCAATCTGAATGTCTTTCTGGATTTCCACGGAGTGGGTCTTGTCGTTCCCCACGTAGGCCACACTGGTAATACGGCCATCCACGTCCCGTGTCGCCTCAAAGGGGGGCGTGAGGGTCACGGTACCACCGAAAATATACCGTTCATTCGACAGCTGGTTGGCTTCCGAAAGTAAACTCTCTATCAGCTGATCCACTTCCAGCGCGATCTGGTCCCGTTGAAGCTGGCTGTTGGTGCCCGACGCTCCCTGCAGGGTCAGATCACGGCTCCGCTGGATAATATCAATCGTCGTCATGAGCGAGGTGTCGGTCTGCGTGAGGCCCGGACCCGCCGTGCTGATGTTGGTCAGATACTGCTCATTGCGCGAGATCTCGGCCTGGGCGCTTACCGCCCGTCGTGTGGCAAGGGCATCATCGCTCGGGCGATTAACCTTTTGTCCGGTGGAAAGCTGTTCCTGCAGGCGCAGAATCTCTCGCTGCTGCAGACTCAGGTCGCTCAGTACCCGGTCGATTAGAAGTCGTTGTGTGGTTCGTACGGCACCCATAGCGTTTCCTGCTCAGCCCCGTTGATCAATCAGGGTCGGTGTACTCCGCAGCCGCGCTGCGTCGCCCCCCTGCTCATTGTATTGTCCATGAGAATCGGGCTGACATTGGGCCATGGCCGACAAGGTCCGGGTCACCACCGACATGGAGCGTTTCAATACCTGGTTGTTCTCCCGCACCAGACGACGGGTGGATTCCAAGGTGGCCCGCATCAGCACCTGAAACTCGCGCAAGCGCTGCTCCCAGGGCATGGGCACATGATTTATCAATCCGGTGAGCGTCTGCTCTTCCACGGGTAGCTGATACCAATCCACCACTTCCGAGACCAGTTCAAGTCGGGTTTGCTCGGCCTCGATGGCATCATTCAACAGGAGCTGCAGGGCTTCGGTTCGGGCCTCCAGGTATTCCAGATCCTGAGACCGGGCCGCCAGTCCAATGGCCCGACACACCACCAAAACGTTCTGCTGTCGCTCCAACTCATCGTCAAAATAATCGCAGAGCGCATCCAGCATTTCGCCTATGGTCGTGTCCTCATTCATCACCTGGTAGACTCCTCACCCATCAAATCCGCTTGCACCTCTGCGGCAGAGAGTTGGCCATCGCCATCTCGGTCCAATGCGGCGAACTGGCTGCTGGAAAGGCCGCTTTCGTCCAAACGAAGCATCTGATCGCCATCCACGTCACGCAGGGCAATAAACTGCTGACTGAATTCCAGCGCCTTGGCACGCTGTGCCTCCGGACTTGCCTCTGCCGCCAGTTGTGCCTTAAACAGTTCGGAGAAGCTTTCGTCGGTCAGTTTGGGCTGTTTCAAGGCCTGCACGACCGAAGCGGTCTGTTGCAATACGCCGCTTGCCGCACTCAATCCACTCAGAATATTCATGTTCTCGCTCCTGTGGCGCGTCGCACCACCTGCTTGGACTAATCCTATTATCGGCAATTCCGATGAATTCTAAATACCTAATCCTGCGCGGCAACCGGGGGCACCACGCCAGCATGCTGTTCATAGTGGGCCACGGCCTTCGCATTGGCCGCGGGCACCAGGGAGATCCCCTCCTCCGGGCGGGGCAAGGAATAACCGCGGGGCGCACCCCGGAGCGGAATCCCCCCGGGCGCATCTTGCTTCAATGGAAGAGCCGGCGCCGACTTCTGGAGGGAAATACCTTCGCTGAAGGTCGCCGTGGACGCCACCCCGGCCTCTTGTATGGCGATCTGCGCCTCTAATTGTGCGGCAATCCCAAACTGACCGGATCGGGCCATCTCGCCCGCAAGAAAATCGTCCATCATCTCGTGGAAGTGGTCCTGTTGCGGACCGTCTACGACGCCGTAGTCCGGAACGGTCTTACGCATTTCTTTCAGCATCTGATAGATGAAGAGTTGCTCATACTCCCGCAACACTTCCGCGTCCCGGGCTTTCGCGCCGGGTTTTATATCGCCTTGCTGAAACGAGTGGGCGGTCTGTGGGTTTACATAGAGCATCTAGATCTTCTTTATTTCCGCTTCCAGGGCGCCTGCGGCATGGAGTGCTTGGAAAATAGCAATCATATCTCTCGGGGTGAGGCGCAGCATGTTCAGGGAACGGGCCACTTCGGCGGCCGAGGTCCCTTCGACCGGCATCAGGGAAACTTCCGGTTCGGTCACCTCGAGTTCTTCATTCTCCACCACGAGGGGATCGGCGTCGGTGAAGGGCAGCGCAGGCACGGCCGTCTCGGTCGTGGAAATTTCCACCGTCAGACTTCCATGGGCCACCTGGCAGGGCTTTATCATCACACCCCCCCCCACCACAATGGTGCCGGTGCGCTCATTAATGACGACGACCGCGGGCTGTTCCACATCGACCTTCAGTTTATTCAACTCGGCAATGAAGGCCACCAGATCCTGTTGTTTTTCACGGGGAATTCGCACCTGCACGGCCCCACCCGACAGGGCCGTTGCCGTGTTCGGGCCATAGGCTACATCCAGCGCCTGAGAAATCTCGTTGGCCGCCTCAAAGCTGGGTCGACGAACCAATAAGGTGAGCCGCTCGCCGTCGGTGATGGACGCGGGGACTTCCTGTTCAATCATGGCGCCACCGGCGATACGACCGGCCGTGGGGTGGTTGCTTCGCACCGAGGTGCCAGCAGAAGTATCGGCATTGAAACCGCCCAGGGAGACGGGACCACTGGCGACCGCATACACGGTGTCACCAGGCCCCGGACCGCGCAGGTAGGTTTCCAGCAGTTGTCCACCTTCCAGGGACTTGGCATCCAGGATAGATTCCACATTCACGTCAATTGTCGTGCCTTCCTTTGAGAAGGGCGGCAACACGGCGTCGACCATGCAGATGGCAATGTTTTTGGAGCTCAGTGATCCCAGGTCTTTGATATCGATACCATAGCGTTCCAGCACATTCTTCTGGGCTTCGATCGAGGCCGCGGCCCCATCACCGGTACCCATGAGACCGACGACAATACCCACACCGGTTATCCGGTTTTCCCGGGCACCTTGCACATCACAGAGATCACGGATCGAACTGGCCGACCAGGCGGACGAGCACAACCCGGCCACAAAGATCAGGGCCAGGCCGTTCATGTAAGACGTTCTAATTGGGTGATTCATAGTGCCACTCCCCTAAAACGGTGAGAACCAGTCAAGAAATTTCGTCACCAGACCGCGACGCTGGTTGTTCCAGAGCGGCCCTTTACCCTTCACACGGACATTTACCCCCGCGACCTGGGTGGACTGGATGGTGTTTTCTGGTGTGATGTCTTTGGCGCGAATGGTACCCGAAAGCTGGATGGTCGAATCTTCACGGTTTACCGTGACCTGCTTCTCGCCTTCGATTCGGAGGTTGCCATTGGGCAGGGCCTCCACCACGGTACACGTAATAGACGTTGTGAGCGTGTTTTTGCGAATGGTATCCCCGTCGTTCTTGGTTTCATTCTCCCCCTGTATCTGCCAATTGGGCAGTTCACCGGGATTCAGAATATTATTGCCATTGGGCTTGGCACCGACGAGAAAGGGGTTGGAAGCCGCCGGGGCGGTCGCTCCCACATCACTCTCTTTGGTCGTGTTGGTCTCGGCGCTGGTGCGGGCATCCAACGTCTCTCGTACCAGGACCGTAATGATGTCGCCCGGCTGATAGCGGTTCAGTTTCTCCGTCACCAACGTACCTGTTTTGGCAACACGTTGCGAAAACAGGGAATCTGCTGCAAGAGGCAATTGAAGCAGACAGACGAACACCACTACGATCATGGTGGGCATAGGGCTTTTCATTGGATAACCTCCACGACACCATCGGCGCGCACGACGCCCTGGAATTCTTCCTTGGTGCTTGGGTTGGCACATACGATTAAGTCCCCGGCGCGACCGTCCATCATGGCGCGGGCGCGGTGTTGAATGTGAATGGAGCCGTTGGTAATTTCGACGGGCACCATCTGATTCCGGCGCACCACCCGCTTCGCTTCCACACTCCGCGAAGTGACGGGCTGTCCCGGGAAAATCGTCTTGCGGGCAAGCTGACCTACGGCCTCTTCGATGCGCGTAAAGGCACCGCTTGGTGCTTTGGAGATGGCCATCATCTGAAGCTCCAAATGGGCGGGCATGACCGGGCGACCACGGGGTATATCCGTCGCAGCCACCACGATCTCCTGATAGGATTCCACGTTGGCGCGCATGGTCACCGAACGATAGAGGGCGCCATCAATGAGCACATCGCCCCGAAAGGCCCCGGAGCCCGAGTAGCGATATTCGGGATTCGAGCGCCAGCGAATTTCCATGTCGCCTTCGGGGGCCACGATGTCGCTTGCCGGCCGGGTGATGTCCACCTCGGTAATGGCCGGATCCCAGGGCATTTCCATCTCGATGTGGTCCTGAAGAGAAGCCACGAGCATTTCACGGGAAATATCGATGTGCATGGTGGTGGCCCGCACCCGGGGCGATCCGGTGATGGAAACGGAGTCCATCCCGGCGTTGCGCAGCCGGGCTTCCACCATACTGGCGTGCAGGTTTCTCGAATCACCGGGCCGGGCAGCCGCAGAAATTTCCACATTGGCCAGCCGCTCGGAGAGGGGACTTTCCTCCACCTCCACCAGGTCACCCAGAAATACCTTGGGGCCTTTAATGAATACTTCTTCCTTCAGCTGGAGTACATCGTCGGCCCAGACCAGGGGCATGGAGACCAAGGTCATAACAGCGATGGCGCTACGGCATAGAATCAGGCGATACATCATTCCTCCTTCTGGCGCAGCCCGCTATTAGCGGCGTACGTTGTTGGCAGTCTGCAGCATTTCGTCGGCCGTCTGAATGACCTTCGAATTGGCCTCATAGGCCCGCTGCGCAATAATCATTTGTAAGATTTCTTCCACCACCTGCACATTGGAGTTCTCCAGGAAGCCCTGCGAGATCGTGCCGAGGCCGTCCAGGCCCGGTGTCGCGGGAACGGGTGCACCTGAGGCTTCGTTCTCCAGCAAAAGGTTTCGTCCCAAACGGGCATCCAAACCAGCCGGATTGGGGAAGCGGACGATCTGAATATTGCCCACGGCGACCGCCGAGTCGTTGCCCGATTGGATCACGGAAACGGTGCCGTCAGGTCCAACGGAGACGACTTCGGAGTCATTGGGAATATTGATGGCGGGCTCCATCGGATACCCGTCGGCGGTGAGGACTTCACCGTCGGCGTTTACTTTGAAGGCACCATCCCGGGTATAGGCCGTGCGGCCGTCGGGCAGGGTGACCTGAAAAAACCCTTCGCCTTCAATACGCAAATCAAAGGGATTGCCGGTTTGAATGGCCGCCCCCTGGGTATGCAACTTCGCGATGGAAGATGGGCGCACACCGTGGCCCACCTGGATACCCTCGGGAATCGTGGTCCCGGCGGAGGTCTCGGCACCTGCCGGCTTGATGGTTTCGTAAATCAGATCCTGGAAGTTGACCCGGCTCTTCTTGAAACCGGTGGTGTTTACGTTCGCCAGGTTATTGGCGATCGTGTCGATGTTCAGCTGCTGGGCAATCATGCCCGTCGATGCGGTAAACAACGAACGAATCATGGTATCAACTCCTCACGTTCCGAATACTAAGACGGAGACCCCACCTGGTCGATAAGCCGACCGACCGTCGTATCAATGGTCTGAATAACTTTCTGATTGGCTTCGTAGGCGCGGAGACCGAGCATCATGTTGCCCATTTCAATGGGAAGCTGCACGTTGGAAAGCTCCACCGCACCCTGCTCCAGATAGGTCTCTCCTGCCTCGGCGCTCTGGGCAAACACTTCTTCGCTTGCCAGATAGAGATTGTCGCCCTCCCGCTCCAGGCGGGTGGGGTCCTGAAATTCGCGGAGGCGGACCTGCCCCGTTATCTGGCCGTCTACCGTCACCACCCCTTCCGGAGAAATGACGATTTCCGCGCCGTTCACGTCGATACCGCCCCCCGTTGCGCTGGCGACTTTGTGCCCGTCCAGGGTGGAAAGCTGCCCCTCCTGGTCAACGGTAAATTGACCCGCCCGCGTGTAGCGCTCGCCATTGGGGGTATCCACCGCAATATAGCCGGGCCCGCGAAGGGCAAGGCTGAGCGGGTCCTCCGTGACCCGCACGGGACCCATGGCGAGATTCGTAAAGGACTCGACGCCCTTCACCCCGCCCGCCGGGGCCGCCTCTTTATTGAAGTGGAAGGGATGGATCATTTTCTGGGAGAAGACTTCGTAGAATCCGAGCTGCACCGGCTGCATGCGCTTGTAACCGGGCGTGGACACGTTGGCCAGATTGTTGGCGATGATGTCCTGTCGCTGTTCCACCGCTATCATGCCGGTGGCGGCATTGTACAGTCCCGGTAACATCCCGCGTACTCCTCCGTTTGCTGCCTTATAAACACGTCCACAGGGACGATTGTCTGCGAGGTGGCCTGCGCGTATATCCCGCGACGGATCCGGATGCCAATGGGTAACATGCCGTAGCGCAAGGCCAACCACTCATAAAATGCGATTCAATGGGACTCAAATCGACGAAAAGACAATGCAAGCCCTGTGCCAAGCCGGTGGCATTACGATTGGCCTGTAAATACGGGGCGACGAAGAAAACAACACGGACGGGGATTCGGAAAGGCTGCACATCTTGCCCCTTGACCGGACGTTTTTTCCACCCGGGTAGCCCGCCCTCACAACTCGGGGCGCTTTCGTGAGCGATGGGGCGTGGCATGCCGGGTTGCGGGGACGGAAAATTCCGTGGCGAAAATTGGCCTGGTCTCGATAACGCTGCGGTGCGGAACACCCCGCCAGCCAATGCCCCTTGTGATCCTCGAAGGACCTGCGGTACAAGTAAGCATGGAAAACCCACCGATAGTCTTTACGAACAAATCCGAAGCGCGCCGCTACGCCCGCAGCCTGCGCAGCACCTGGGATGCCGCCACGCTCACCCGCCTCGGCAAAGCCATCTCGGAGCACGTGCTCTCCTGCGATTGCTTTGTGAAGGCAGAGGCCCTGCTTACCTATGTGGGGGCCATGCCGGGTGAATTGGACACGCGCCCCTTGATCGGGGCGGCACACGCTGCGGGAAAGCAGGTGTTCGTTCCTGTAACCCAGGCACACGGGGTCATGACGTGGATACCACTGGGTGAATGGGAGGAATTGGTGCGAACTCCACGGGGTTTACTGGAGCCTGCCCGCCCCCATCAGGCGGCAGTCCCGCCCGAAACGGCCCTGTGCATCGTACCCGGCCTGCTTTTTCGGAGCGATGGCCACCGTATTGGCTTTGGCGGAGGCTACTACGACCGCTTTCTTCAAAGGCATCGTGGGACAACCCTCGCCCTGTCGCCCGCGGCATGTTTTGCCCACCGCTACCCCATCGAGCCTCACGATATCCCCGTGGATTTTGTCGTCACCGAAGAGGGGGTATTTGCCGCCCGCCCGCTTAGCGACGAATAAGTCGCAGGATTTCCTTGTGGATGGCGCCGTTGCTTATCAGTACGCCGGCCTTCCCATCAAAGAGACGGAGGGGCTTGCCGTCCAACCGAGAGCACATACCGCCCGCCTCTTCAACCACAAGCATGCCGGCTGCATAGTCCCAGGGGTTCAGCGTCATGTGGACGAAGGCATCCATATCTCCGGAGGCCACCTGTGCAAGGGCCGACACGGCGGACCCGTAGCAACGTAGCTGACCGCCCTGGCTAATCAGCTCCTTTCCCCGCTCCAACCAGGCGCCCCGATCTTCCACGCCCCCAAAATCGAGATCCAAACGGGCTTCTCCCACCGCCTGCACCTGGGATACGAGCAGACGCTCGCCGTTGAGAAAAGCCCCCTTGCCTTCTTCCGCGAGATAAATATCGCCGTTTCCCGGCAGCGCCATGCCAGCCGCTACCGTACGCCCGTGGATGGCAAAGGCCAGGGAAATGGCAAATACTGGAAAGACCCCGCGCACAAAGTTATTGGTTCCATCAATGGGATCCATCACCCAACACCGTGCGTTGGGATGGGCAGGCAGTTTAGAAAACTCCCCCTCCTCCGCCACGATTTCGTCGCCGGGAAAGGCCGCACGAATCTGGTCCACCGCCCGTTTCTGCAGGGTCAGGTCTACTTCCGTCAGTAGATCGCTCGCATTCTTCTTGGATGTAACCGTCACAGAATCCCGGTCACGAAACTTGTCGCGCGCATAGTCGATGTTGGACTCGAGAAACCGACCAATAAATTCCATTTCGGTCATGTTGGACTCCTGCAGGGCCGGACCGCCCACGTATACGGAATGGGGACAATAGATAAGCTTAGTTTTCCCGGTTTGTGTCACATATTACCAGCTTTCGAGGGACGAGACCAGATTCACCCCATCGACATGACCGCGCCCGGTGACAATTATTGTCACCTGGGGTCCGTCAAGGCAGCGACAGAGCGGGCCCCTGCAAAGCCACCCCGGAAGACGCACAACGTGTAACCACATACCTATCAATCTCTTAGCACATCCCTCCCCGCTGCTTTTCATTCTTGGCACGGCCCTTGCCTTATAGTGTTCAACAGTTGAAACGAAGTACGATGCGGGCCGTGTGGCCCTCATTTGAGCATTTTGAACCAAACCGATCCACAGGAGGATTCGCCATGAAAAAAGCTAACAAAGGTTTCACGTTGATTGAATTAATGATTGTTGTCGCCATTATCGCGATTATCGCGGCTATCGCCATCCCCAACCTGCTTCGTTCGCGGATGCAGTCCAATGAGTCCAGTGCGATTGGTAACCTGCGCACCATCGTAGGCTCGGAAGTGGCCTACCACGCCGCCAACTACAGCTACACGGCAGACTTTGCCGACCTGACCGGCGCAACCCCCTCCTTCCTCGATGGTAACTGGGGCGGCACCAAGAGTGGCTACAACTTCGTACTCGGCGGTGACGCCAACGCCTTCACGGCCAACGCCAACGCAGCCGCTTACGGCACGACCGGTGGCAAAGGATTCTTCACCGACTCCAGCGGTGTGATTCGTTACGCGGACGGCGCCGATGCGGACGCGACCAGCAACCCGATTGGTGAATAATCACCGAGACCGAATACCCCTTTAGTGACTACGCGCCAGGCCCCGGGCCTGGCGCGTTTCGCTTTTTGGGGAGCACGGTCGACCAGGACTCGGTTGCAGACGCGTCCAGGGTGGTCGCCGCAGGATTCTATTCCACCGCAGCGGCGTGTTGCGAAAAGCCACTCCCGCCCACCGCGATTGAGGACGCCCGGCGGAAGTCACGGGCTGGGGTCCCACGTCACGGGGGCTCCGCGCACACGAAACCTCGTGGAACTCGGCATCGCGTGGGAGACAGGAGAGATCATACGCGGGTGTATGCCATCTACGATGCCTGAGGCGCTTGTTTCGACTTTAGCCCCTGGGGGTCAAAAGTCGAAGTCATCGTCCTCAAATTCGGAGGCCACTTCCCGGTACTGCATACAGACGAGCCACATGACCGCAAAGGCGAGACACTCCAGCAGGGCAAGCGGGGCATTCACAAAGGACCAAAGCCAAACGGATTTCAGGACTTGCTCCGGCACGAAGGCCAGAATACTGAGGAGAATCACGTATTGGAGGAAACCCAGGGCAATCGCCAACAGCGTCTTGTCGAAGAGGCGGAAGAACGGTGCGAGCAGGCCGGGGATTTCCTTCCAATGCAGTCCTCCCCCATGCATGATACAGGCCCCCAGGGGAACTGCCACCAGCGTCAACATGAAGCGAAAGAAGAACATCAAGACCCCGAAATCGGCAGCGATCGCATCGGGCACCGACAAGGAGAGCTTCGACGAGGTAACATAGATGAGATTGACGATGAACCAGTAAGAAAAAAATCGCTTAAGGGCATCCTGCCAATGGGCACATTTCCACAGCGGCTGGTCCATTTCACGACCAATGTACGCCAGTGCAATGGCCTGCAAGGCGGCGATGATGCCGACCTGCCCCAGATCCAACCCGATCGAAGCGTAAATATACCAGAAGGGCTTGGGACGTGTTTCTTCCGGAACGGCTTCCGTCATGGCATCCATGGCGAGGCCATACACCGTAACGACCACCACGGTGGTCACTATATAGAGGCACACAACGCGCCAATTACGAAGGAGCGCGGCTTCCGCCTGGGATAAGAGTTGCACTACCAGATACCTCGTGACAAATTCAGTGATCTTCAGACTCAGCGCTGGAGAGAAGCTTTTGTTTCGAAAACACGTAGCGGGCGATGGCTTCCCGGGTCTCGTCGCTCATGGCCACGAACATCCCCCGAAGCAGACTGCGCCCCCCACTCAGTTGGTGGGACGCGATAGGACGAACGATGACTTTCAAGGTTCCGCCGAGGCTTGGAATGGACAAGGGAATACGCAGCAGAACCTGCTTCGGGACCGGTTGCTGGAATACGACGGCAATCCCGCCCCCACTCAAACTGGTAACCCGCCCGCGCAATTCGGTAACGGCCTCCCGAACGAGAACGCCCTCATAGTCGTCGGTGAGCGATGCATTCAAGACCGCCACATTCACCGTCTGTTCGATACGAAGTCGAAAATAGGCCCGGGACTGGTTGCGGGTCAGGCTTTCCGCGTGGCGAAAGGTCCAGCTTTTCGATGACGGATCCATCCCCACCAATTGCGCCTCGAAGAGATAGCGGGCATCTTCCTCTCGCCACATACGGAATTTCACGTGGGAATCGATGGGGTATTGGGGCGGCGCGCCACTATCGATCTGGGCCACCGTAAAGGCGCTCTCGTGTACGTGAACCACCGTAAAATGGGACCACTCCACCGTTGCGCCTGCAGCAGGAGCTCCCCAGAGCGCTTGCCCATCCTGGAGGGAGCGGGTTGTCTGAATCCGGCGCCCCAGGGGCACATAGTCCAGGCCCAACTGAACGCGAATGTCCCGAAGACGAACCCCCCGTACTTCCAACTCTTCCCCGTCAACTGTCGTGGTGATTGCCTGGATATAGCGGCTGATACAGACGTCGAACACCGATTTCTTGGTCACAGCGGCGAACGGATGGTCCGGGGCGTACTGGAGCAGGATCGCGCGGAGAAACTTCCAGTCTTCCGGAAACAGCTCCCGCTCATCGCAAAAATCTTTCACACCCCGCCATTCGGCCCGAAGTCGGAGGGTCCGATCCCGGCGGCGGCGGTAGAGCTCCAGAAAGACCGCCCCCACGAAAAGGCCCACCAATAACAGCATGGCCAGTGTCAGCGTGCGCTCATCCGCAACCGGCCAAACGTAGTAACGTGTACCTTCTGACAAAGACCGCTTCCTTCCTGCAGGGGACGCCCAAGATGCAACGGGCTGATTGTGGCAAAGCACCGAGCGGAAAAACAAGCTCTCCCCTGCCCGAAACAAAGGTCTTACTCAACGATAAAACCTTCTTTTTCAAGATGACGGGCCAATTCGGCCGCATCAATATCCGAATATTTTACGCATTGACGTCCGTCCACCGGGTGAAGATAGTCTTGAAACTTGCGCCGATGAATCAGATCGGCGATCACAAGGGGATCGTCCGACTCCACCACCTGGATGGTCCGAATGCGCACTTGCTTCATCCCGCCGCGCCAGTCTTCCAGGGTGGTCATCACATTGGCAGGCAGGCCGTCCCCCCGGTTGTAACGCAATAAGAAATCCACAAAGGCCGCCGCATCGTGACCATCCTGCACCGCCTGGGTGAAGGATGCCTTGCTCACGTTGTAGACAGTGGCCTGGCCGGTGCTCGACCGGACGGCGAATTGGTCGAGCGGCGCGGTCATCAGCGGGTCCATATCTTCGGTCGGCACGACGATATCAAAATTGGGTTGGACCACCAACTCCCCTTTTCGACGGGGATAGGCCTCCACCAGTGCCGGTGAAATCTCACGCTGCAACACCGCAGCCCCCAACTCGGTGATACGGAAGACGAAGCCCTCATCCCGTTGATCCCGCTCCACCATCCCCAGCCAGTAGAAGGGCTCCTGAATGGCCCGGGAAAGGCGCCCCTCAACCTGACCGGTCACGCTGGGGTTGACGTAGTTCCACGTTCCATTCTGCTGCCGCAATTCCAGCTGGGCTTCTTCGGCCTGCACCCCGATGATATAGCGGACGAAATGGCCCAGCTCATACCAGGCGCCCACCTTCATGTCGTCCAGGTATTTTGACAGCAGGTTGCGAGAGAACACGTCGTCGCCCCGCTCCAACATCCAGTCACACAAGGTCAGATGGCGATGGACACGCTCCATCTCTATCAGTGATTCGAGTTCGCCCGCACAGAGGGCATTATCCGAGCGCGTGAGCCAGCCGACCCCCTCGGCCACCCAGAGGCACGTATCGAGGGAGGGCTCGGTGTCTTCGGGGCAGATCAGCGTCAGCCGACGGCGATCCTCCCGAAAGAGTTCCCCATCTCCCCGCAGACGGGCCGGCCGTGCGGCGATTGCGGCTACGAGCCGACAGATAGTTTCCGAAAAATAGAGGGCGCGATCTTCCGGGCTCTTGGGCTTTCCCCGAAGCGCTTTCAGCCGGCGGTCCGCCTTTTCCGTACCCTTTCCCTCCTGTCGGTGGCCCCGAATCTCTTTGAGCAACCCGACAACGCGGACAAGCCGGTCTTCACTATCGAATCGAAACATCTCAAAGAGCGCAAAGCCTTCGAAGAGATCTACGAGGGCCCGTTCGATTTCATTGGCCGTGCCACCGTGGGTCGCCTGCAACTGGGTCACCGGCAGCACACCGTCTTTGGATTGCCAGACGATATCAAAGACCTCCCGGGCGGTCTCCGAAAAGTCGCCAGCCCCCACGTGGGTCAGGATAGCGTCGGGCGCACAGTAGTAGCGCTCAATAACGGCTTCGATGGTCGCCCGTTTCGTACTCGGCTCTTCGATTCCAAGTTGTTCTTCCAGACGGCGAAAGTCGGGTGGGGCCATCCCCTTGATCGTATTCATAAGCGAGGGAATGTCACCGCGGCTTTCAAGCCCCTCCGCGATGCGTTTCATAATCGCCTGGCCTTCAGACACGATCTTCACTTTCGTCAGATCGGTAAAGAAGAGCCGTTCATGCACGTCAAGAAGGTATTCCACCTCTTCCGGAGGTAACTCCAACTTCTTGGCGAGAAATCGTACCGTAAGCCCTGAGCGGCTGTTGCTGACCAACTCCTTGGCTACGCGATAGGCAGGCTGGCTCATTCCCTCCAATGAGACCATGAGGCTTGCGCCGTGTCGCATAAATCCATGTTCTCCCGTGGCGTTGCAGGGCAAACCCCAATTAGAACTGCAGAGAAAGCATTATAGCCCATGCACCACCGACTGACAAGGCGTGGCTACAGGCCCCTTGAGACGCGCCACGGGCCAGCAGCTAACCCATGTTGCCTCGTGTGTCGCAGCGGCCCGATTTGCTACACTACGGCCAGGCAGAAAACATTGCAATGACTTACTCCAAACGAATCCAAATCGCAGCACTACTTTCGCTGTTCCTCCACTTTCTCGGGTTGGCCCTGTGGCACTACCTGCCTTCTCCCGTGCCTCCCGTCACCCCCGTGGCCCTCGAACCAGCGCCCATCGAGCTTGACCTCCAACCCGATGCTCCGGCCAAGAATGAGCCCGTCCAGCTGGTCGATGTCAATGTCCCTGCCCCTACCCCGGTGCCCCCCAGTCCCTTGATCGCCGAAACTTCCTCCGAGGCCATGGATGCACAGCCCCGCGATGGCGACCGCCCCTCCCCCGAACTCGAGCCCGATGACTTTGACGAGCTCGCTGCCCTGCCCGCCCCCGAGGTAGCACCTCAACCGGAACCCATGCCGGCGCAGGAAGAGCGCACAGAGCCCCCGGAGGAAAGTGAGGAACCCGTCGAAGAAGAGGACCTCAACGACTATGACGCCATGGAGTCCGACCTGGACGCCCTGATCGCTCCGAAGGAAGGGTCCGCCCCAGAGCCCGCCGAAGAGCAAGACGAGATTATCCAGATTGCCCGCGCCGATGCGGCCCTCCCCCAGCGGGCGACCACACCGCGAAGTCGGCCTGCCAATAGTTACAGCAAACAGGGGGTCACCAATTTTCAGGCTATCGAAAGTGAAATCGCGCCCTACCTGAAGCACGTGCGCTCCCTGGTGGAACTGCAGTGGAACGAAATGCTCTACACGAAATACTCCGGAACCAAGCCGACGGAAGCCGTGATCGACTGTGCCATCAGTCCCACGGGGGAACTCGTCTCCGTCTCCGTGGTGGAGGCCAACAATGATCGGGTGTATAGTGCCCTCTGCCGAGAAGCCGTCCAACGGGCGGGCCCCTTTGGCCCCTTCCCCTTTGAAGTCCCCGACATCTATCGGGATAAGAACTTAGAAATCCGCTGGACTTTCAGTTATTTTAAACGCCGCTGAGCGCGCGTGGTCGTCAAGAAAAGGACCTATTCATGACAGAGTTTTTTGAGTTGTTTCGACAGGGCGGATGGCCGATGTATCCCCTCCTCCTGTGTTCCCTGGCCACGGTGACCGTCGTGATAGAGCGGGCCTTTGCACTGCGACGCGACCGGGTAATCTCCCCGGAAGTCGTTCGGGTGCTCCACGAATACGGGCATGACAATGGCACCAGCTTTGGTCACATGCTTTCCATTTGTAAACATGCCCATGGTGGCTTTGCCCGCATTGCCGAAGAGCTTATCCGGATGCGTCACCTGACCCACGCCCAACTGCTGGAAACCATGCACGCCGTGGGGCGTGCCCACGTGGGTCGACTGGAGCGCGGCCTGACCCTCTTGGAGATTATCGCCGGCATCAGTCCCCTCATCGGGCTCCTGGGCACCGTTCTGGGTATGGTCTCCGTCTTTGACGCCATCACCAGCGACGGACTCGGAAATCCCCAGGTATTGTCGGCCGGCATCTCGAAAGCGCTCGTAACCACCATCGCGGGGCTGTGTGTCGCCATCCCTGCCCTGACCTTTCACGGGATCTATGCTAAGCGGGTCGACGAGCTGGCTGTAGAAATGCAGGAGCGTGCGACGGCTTTTCTGGCGAAGCTCCCCGCACCCAACGGGTGATGGGCTGCGCTTAATCCCCGTCGGAACGGGAGACGGGGATAAGGAATTCCCGCAACATTTCCTGCAGTCCGGACAGCTCAAAGGGTTTGGATAGAATCGCAGTCACATCATGGGACTCGATTTGCTCGGCCACCAACTCTCGGGCATGCCCGCTGGCGATAACGACGGGCACTTCGGGCACCGTTTCCGAGAGTTTTCGGCAAAGCGTGTTGGTATCCGTACCGGGCATTTCAAAATCTAAGATAATGCACTGAATCCCATCAGAACAAGTGTCAAGATGGGCCATCACTTCGGTACCACTCCGGGCCGTCACCACGTTCAGACCGAGGTGCTGTAACATGCGCGACCCCACGGACAGCACGAGGTCTTCGTCATCGGCGAGCAGTACCGTGCCCCGGCCATGCCAGTCTCCCTGGGGTGCGCCTTCCACGAATTGGTGCGCACTGGAAACCGTCTCAACGGGCAGGTACAACCGAATGGTACTCCCGGCACCGGGCGCACTCTCTATCTCGATGGCCCCCCGGTGACTTCGCACGATACCCAGTACGGCGGGGAGCCCCAATCCACGGCCTGCAAAGCGGGTTGTAAAGAAGGGCTCAAACATCTTCTGCTGCACCTCCCGCGTCATTCCCGCCCCATCGTCTATCACCTCGAGAAACACATACCGTCCGGCAGGGATGGGCGCCGGCAGATAGGTCGATGCGAGAAGCTCGGTGTCGCAGTGGCGCGTTCCCGTCCGCACCACGACACGGCCCTTTTCTTCCCCCAGGGCCTCCATAGCGTTGCTTACGAGATTACTGACAACCTGACGAAACTGCCCCACGTCTCCTTGGATCATGGGAAGTTCCTCAGTGGATACCACCTCAAATTCTTGCCCGTCCGACAAGGAGCCCGTGAGCAGGGGGGCCATCTCTTCGAGCAGGTGATCGAGTCGGAAGGATTCTGTTACAAACTTGCCACGCCCCGCATAGGCCAGCATCTGGCGGCACAATTCCGCTGCACGACGAGAAGACTGCACCACGCTTTCCAGGTAGCGGTGGGTAGAGGAACCGGCCGCTGCTTCCAGCTGGGCGAGTTCGGCATTGCCCATAATACCCGTCAGTAGATTGTTAAAATCATGGGCGATGCCCCCGGCCATGACCCCCAGACTCTCCAACTTTCGCGCCTGCTCCACCTGAATCTCCAGAAGGCGACGCTGACGTTCTGCGCAGCGGCGCTCCCAGGCGCTCAGCAGGATTTCCCCGATCATGCGCACCAGCGGCTCCGTCTCTCCGCCCCATTCCAGTTCATGGGTCGCCGTTTCAAATCCAATATAGCCGTGGAGCGCATGGTTTGAGAGCAGGGGCACCAGTAAAAAGGACTGAATACCCTTTGCCGACAACCGGTCCTTCAGCGCATCACCTTCCGGTGGCAACTCGGAGAGGCGGTGCGCACCGATGAGCTCGCCCTGTGCCATCATGTCGCGAACCCAGGCCATGTCCAGCAAGGCGGCATCGTCCGATGCCGAATCGGGAATATTGGCATCGGGTGCGGACCAGGAAAAGTGGGCGCCATCTGCGGTCAGGGCGGGCGAAATGAAGGTGATGTAGAGCCGGTCTACCTTCAGAAACTGCCCCAGTTCTACGAGTGAATCATCGATTTCAGGACCAATTTCAGGGACCCCCAGATTAATAAATCGCGTCGACACCGTGGTGGCCAGGTTTTCAATGGCGACCCGTCTGGCCAGGGATGCCGCCGTTTCTTCACTCCGGAGTAATGCCGCCTCTTTCTCACGCCCTTCCCGTATCAGACGACGCCGCATTTCAGCCGCATGTAGAATGGAAAGGTAGAAGCCCCCAAGCATCAGGATAAACCCTGGATAGAGCAGCATGTCATCGTGGTGGACCATATAGCCCCAGCCCTCGGGGCCAATAAGGGGCACGTGCTGGAAGGCAGCAAGCTCGGCGAGTAAGGCCGTAACTCGGGAGAGCCCGATCATCCCCGCCCCCACCACAATCATGTGGGAGATGAGCGGCAGATAGTGCCGTACCAGCACACCGTACACCACTATCCCACAGAGTACGGTAGCACCAAACAGGAACATACTCTGCATGAGCAATTCGGAGTAGAGGCCGACGGAACGGGACCAGTAGGTTACAAGAAACAGGAGAAAGGTGAGTAAGGTTGCCACCCCCTCGACAAATCCTGTCCGTTCACGTGGCCATTCACGGAGCTTTTTCCAATTCATACGCTTCAATTAACCGGTTCCCAACGCGGTGGCTAGCAAGATGAACGCGCGTAAATCAGAAAATGCGCGTGACGGAACAACCGAATGGACGGATTGTCCGTTCCGTCCCCCAAAGCAGCGAGGAAAGTATAACACAAGCAGGGCGATTGGTGCCGAAAATCTGCCCCCTTCCTTCGCAGAACACCCCCTAAATAGAAGGTCAGTATGAGACCATTTTCCTTTATTGGCGGGCAAAAACGATGCGCTCCTTTTCCACACGAAATCCGACATCGGACACGGGCCATTGCCGTACGATGAGGTTCAACACATCGTTTACGGTCATGTCTTTGAAGAACGCCCGGTTCACCGGAAACTCGCGCAGCGCGACTTCGGCATCTACCGCCACACCCAATTGCGTGGACAAGGTGTCCAGCACCGATGCCAGCGACGCCACTTCGTATTGAAATTCATCCGTATCCAGTTGGGCCGGTAAACGCACCGACAACCGACGGGCCAGCAAGGCCGCCGCATCGGGCGTCAGGCCCGCCCGGTTCAGACACCGGTCATGGGCACCACTATTGGCCGTCGAGCGGACAAAAACATAGTCCGCAGTGCACTCAATAGCCACGGCATCGGGCAAGACGCGGGCCGACTGCAACACGGCGTCGAGCAATTGGGCGGCCGGGACATCATGGAGGAACAACTCGCCGCACCACACATCTGCGATGGCGTTGTCTGCCAGCACCGTCACATCTAAGATCGTGGTGAGTACCGCCAGGGCATTGAACAGATCCGTCCCGGAACCCAAGGCCAGGCTCGCCCGCCGCTTCGCAATTTCAGGGTGCAATTGGGGCGCCACGGAGAGCTCAGCAAGGGCCTCATAGCCGGGAGGCAGAACAAACTGATAGGTTCCTTTGTCCAGTACCCGCAAACCAAGGGGCGCGACCAGGCGTTCTAAGCCCGATCGGTAGTCGCTTCGTGTCAGGGAAAGGGGCGGCGCCGGGCGCTCTTCCAACCCGGACAGAAGCACGATTCCCCCACTGGGCTCCGATTCTCCCAGTCCCCGCACCAGTTGGCCCAGGGTCTCATAGTCCCGGGCGTTAACCGTCAGGGGTGGGTAGTTTCGCGACCGCACCGCGGGGGACGTGGCCCCCTCGGTCTTAGCCGTATCCGCACCATTTGACGGGGTGGTGGCGCATCCACCCAGGGTGCCCACGATAATCAACATCATTCCGACAACGCCCCCAAGGGGGTCGTAAGTCTTTACCAACATGCCTTTTGCTCCTGATAGCCATCCACCCCTGCCCCGCGATATCCTCCAGCGCAGGACGGCCCGGGAATAGACAACGGTTAATAGGGTGTATGGGAAGAATTGCCGAAAAGGTTCCCCCGGACAGGTCACGGATGAAAAAAGGTCTCCTGCGGCCCCCGAAAGCACCGTGGACACAAGAGGGACCCATCCTTCGTGCGGCGCCGGGTAACCGACGTACAACAGGAAACACAACACGCCGCGCCGCAATGTGCGCAGGCCAACCCGTAGTTTCCAATCGGGCCTGGCGCGTTATCCAAATCCCCGTCAAACTCTCCGGGAGACCACGGGGGCCGTGCCAGCGGTCGACGGCATTCACCACACCGCACACCCGCAAGTTGTCCTTCATAAAAATTGGCGCCGAGGTATTCCACCGTCGAGGCGGAGACCACAAAGCAGTGAGACGCATCACACGTGCGGCACACATACTCCATCAACTTCTTGCCCACCACATCATAGCGCTCCCGAACCACCAGGGCTTTTTCGGCAGAACTCAACACATGGAGTGACTCCGGCCCGACCAGCGTTTGGTCGCCACAATTTGCACAGGTGTGGGCAAACGTCCCATCCCGATTACGGGCGCGGGAAGCAGGCGGCGACGCGGCAGCCCGTATTGCGCGCCGGAGCAACACGAAGGCAACGGCGGACAACACCAACAAGGCGATCAGGGAAATGGCCAGCTCAATCGTGGTCATCCAGATGAAACTCCCAACGGGCACATGACGATCGTGAAAACGGTGCGGAATGCATCTTGCCTGCAGCGCCACGATACCCTATACTCTAGCACATGAAAAAAGCACTCCTACTACTATGCGTATTCGTCTTGCCAGTGATCAGCCAGTCGACCAATATCACGGGCATCCCCAGCGGCGTTACCATTTTCGAAATCCAGATGAGCCCGGGCAAAGGGCCTGCTGGCTCGGACACGGTCTATGGGGCCATTCGGCTGGATGGGGACTTCCTGGATTCCGGGTACCCCACCGACACCAGTCGTCTGCCTACCAGCCTTCCGGTTCTCTCCGACGCACCGGACAAGCCCGGCGAACTCAATCTCCCCACGCGGCACATTGTTACGGCCATTCCAGAGCCGCCGCACCAGCGCGAGATCCGGTACAGCAAGGCGAATTTTTCCGTCGTCACCGGTGCCGGAGATACCAAGATGCTGGTGCACAATGATACGAAGGCGAAAGTGGAACGCTTGCAGGAGCTGGAGGCCATGCGCGAAGGCGAACTCACAGACTTGCTTGCATCCGTGGAGGCGCCCTTGTCCGCCACGGAAGAGACGAAGCAATCGCCGGGTTTCATGACCTTGTGGGGCGGGCACATGGCCGTGCTGGTCCTTGCGGGCCTGAGCCTGGCCATCATCGTGAAGGTCTGCTTCTAGCGCCCCCTCCTTAGCCCGCAGTGCGCGGGCGGCACCTGCGTCAGATACCGGGAACCGAAAGTATCCGGTAGGCGTTCACCTCCTGCTCCTTCCCCTTCAAGCGAACCGAGCCGATGTGCTCCCCTTCCGCCTTACCCTCAATGTGCGACCAGGTCTCGGCCCCCACAATGACTTGACCCGCCTCGGCCATACTGCAGAAACGGCTCGCCGTGTTGACCCGATCGCCGACCACGGTGTACTCCATTCGCATGGGCGAGCCGAAATACCCCGCGGTAACCTCGCCGGAGTCAATACCGATACCCAACTGGATAACCGGGCGCCCTTCTTTCTCGCGGGCCACATTGAGTTCCGCGTTGAGCTTCTGGATGGCCATCGCGGCCGAAACGGCTGCCAGCCCGTGGTTTTCGATCGCCACCGGTGCGCCGAACACCGCCATAATCTCGTCCCCGACATATTTGTCCAGGGTACCCTGGTACTGGAAAATCAACTCGGTCATCGCCGTAAAGTACTCGTTTAAGAGCGCAACAAGTTCAGACGGCGTAATACGTTCTGCCGTATTGGTGAAGCCACGAATATCACAGAAAAGGGTGCTGACATCCGTGCGGTTCCCCCCCAACTCCACGGCTTTCTCTTCGGCCATGATTTTGTCGACGATCGCCGGACTCAGAAAACGACCGAATTCCTGCCGCTTCATTTCCGCATCAACTACCCGCTCGTGCAATTGCACATTGTCAATGGCGAGTGCAGACTGGGTGCCCAGGGAGGCAAAAAGTTCCAAATCCTCCTCGCTGAAGGTGACGTTGGCCTTACGGGTATCAACATAAATGGAACCCAGAATACGCTCTTCGATCCGCAGGGGCACACACATGGCGCTCGTAATTTCAGAGCGGATAATACTCTCCCGCATTCCGAATTCGCTGTCGGAAAGGCTGTCTACCATCAACACCGCCTCGCCGTCTATCGCGGCACGACCGGCAATGCCCATGCTGGGAGAGCTGGCCTCCAGCTCCCGGCCCATTTCCCGGGCAACTTTCACGTTCAAGTTGTTGGTGCCTTCTTCCCGAAGCATGACGAAGCCACGGTCCGCTTCCATGGTTTCCATCACCATGTCCAGCACCTGGGTCAATCGCTCCCGGAGATCGAAGGAAGAGGCCATAATCTGGCTGGCCTTGTGCAACGCGGCCAGACGGCGATAGGCCCGCCCCATTTGAATGATTTCATCGGGGGATGCTCCGATGGACTCTTTTTCCTCCGCCACGGCCTCGTTATGCAGAGGCGTCGGGCGCCCGATGAGGGTCATGCTGTTGCCGACGCGGTCCATCTCCTCCCGAATCTTATCCATATTCCGGGCGAGGTCTTCGCTGGCAATATCGGGCGTCGCCTCCGAATCATCGACCCCGTACTGGGTATCATCACGGAAGACCAGGTGACAACGACTGCCAAACCAGATTTCATCCATGTGGGACAGGACCCGTTCCACAATACGCTGGCGATTGACATAGGTGCCGTTCAGGCTCTGAAGATCAAACAAGACGGACTTATTGGCGACCCGGCAAATCTTCGCGTGACTGCGGGACACCTCATCCGCCACCAGAACGACATCGCTCTCTTCGGAGCGACCAAACACGATTTCCTTGTCGGAGAGGGGCACCGTCATGGGCGGGATACCCGGTTGCTCTACAATCACTTGTGGCATTAAGAAAATCCTCGCAGTTGCGTGATGATGATATCAGGGTGTCGAAGGTGGGTCAATGGTCGACCCATGGGGGCCTAATAACTGGTATAATTGGACTTCCGGGAGGTGGGAACGATACCATTACCTGAGCGGGCCGGGCCGGAACGCACACCCATGGTCAGGGTCGGACCACATCGGCACTGCGGCCCCCATTTCCTCCGGCCCTGCCGACACAATTCAGGGTTCCCATTCGGGAAGTCTACGGGGCGCGCCCGTCGGCCCCCCGATGTGGTGGGAGAGACCACACATTCCAGCGCCTGTGACCGGCTCTGGGAGGAACAACGCACCGCCATCCTCCCGATGGGTCACGGGCACTATGAGCATCAAGACGGGCCGGACGCCCGGGAGTTTCCAATAGCATGACTGATCAACCAGCCGCCATGAGTCTGCGTGAAATGTGTACGCGCTATGGTATTACCTTCAAGAAAGCGCTGGGGCAAAACCTCCTTCTGGACGACAACATTAATCGTATTATGATTGATGCGGCGGCCCTGGAACCCGACGACTATGTGTTGGAGGTTGGCTCGGGACTCGGAGCGCTGACGCGCCGCATCGCCCCCCAGGTGGGCAAGTTACTCTCTGTGGAGATTGACTCCTCATTCATTCCCTGTCTGCAAGATCAGTTTGGGGAAATGGATAACGTCCACATTTTCCGGGGGGACATATTGAATCACCCCCCCGAGAAACTGGTGAATGAATTTATCCCCGGCGGGAAGAGCCACAAGTTCCTCTCCAATCTCCCCTACTACATCACGACCAAGATTCTCTTTCACATTCTGGAGTCCCCGCTTTATTTCTCGCGCCTCGTTGTCATGATGCAGGATGAAGTCGGCCAGCGCCTGGTTGCCCCCGTCGGCGCAGAAAACTACGGCATCCTCTCGCTCGCAGCCCGGTGCTACGCCGATGTGGACATTGTCCATCGCGTGCCTGCCAGTTGTTTTCTACCCAAGCCAAAGGTAGATAGCTGTGTGGTGCGCTTCCGCTGCGATCAGAAGTCTGAAATGAATCGGGATGATAAACTGTTTTTGATGAAAGTCGTCCGCTCTGCCTTTGCGCAACGTCGCAAGACCCTGCGGAATTCCCTCACCCGATCGGGCACCTTTGGTGCCCCGAAAGAAGCCGTGTTGGATGCGATGGACGCGGCCAAGATCGATCCGGGGCGCCGTCCGCAGACGCTGGGGCTGGAAGAGTTCGGGCTGCTGGCCCAGGAAATTCGCAGTCGCGTATAAGCGAAGTTTGGAGGAAAGCCCATGGCCTACGAAGAAGACTATTCCTCAATTCATACGCAGATCGTCGCCAGTCTGACCAGCGGGGTGCTGGCAGTCGATGCGACCGGCGAAATTATCACGGCAAATGGAGCGGCCGCGCACCATCTGAACCTCACCTGCGATGCCCTGGAGCCCGGCACGGCACTGAGTGAAATCGACGGGGTCTCCCCCCTGGCCCATATTCTGGAGGAAATGCGGGAATCTCCCAAGGCGGTTTCCCGTCGCGAAGTGGTACTCTCCGCGGCAGACGGTCCAAAAGTCCTGGGTATTACCGCCTCACTCCTCCAGGGACCGGCCCCCTTTAATGGCGTCATCTTTCTGTTCATCGATTTGACCCACGTGCGACGCCTGGAAAAAACGGCCAACCTCAATAAGCAGTTGGCCCAAATCGGTGAGTTGACCGCCGGGGTAGTCCACGAATTGCGGAATCCCCTGAGTGTCATCAGCGGCATGTCCGAACTGATCCTCCGGAAAACAGAACCGGATGACGGGAATCACGCCAAGGCCAGCACCATCTTTTCCGAAGCCAAGCAGATGGAAAAGCTCATTGCCCAGTTCCTCAATTTCGCCAAACCCTTCGAATTGGAGCAGGCCGTCTGTGATCCCCTTCAAATCGTGGCCCGATCTAATGAACTGACCCAGGCCCTGGCGGCCCATCATCAGGTTGCTTTGCAGTGCAGTGCGCCTCCGGCCCTTCCCCAGGTATTGGCCGACGCCCCGAAGATGGCCCAGGCGCTCAGTAACATTCTGCGCAACGCCATCGAAGTCAGCCCGGAAGAGGGTACGGTAACGTTGCACACGTCCGCGAGCGATGGGAAGATTCATTTCCGGATCGACGATGAGGGACCGGGCATCCATTTGAACGGCGACGACGACCTCTTCAGCGCCTTCTTCACCAAGAAGGCCGGCGGCACGGGGCTGGGGCTTTCCATCACCCATCGTATTGTCACGGCCCATGAAGGGACCATCACCTACGGCAATAACGAGAAGGGCGGTGCCTGGTTCGAACTTTCGCTGCCCACGGAACTGCCACCCCACTGATCCCCCGATCGGGGAAGTCGTATGCGGAAGTGATCGTCCTCCCACGCCTTAGGGCCCTCCTTTTCTGCCGCCCCCTGCCCGGAAGGGGTACCCATGCGATTGGCCCGATCGATCTGGGCGAGGCGGAAACTCTCGGCAGAAAAGGCCGTTGGCGCGCTCTGGTGCCCGAAGACCGTACTTTCGATTCGAATGGTCTCGCCATCGGCTTCCAGGAAGACGTCGATCATACGCCCCTCCTGTGGGTAGTCAATCACGGACGCCGTCGCGATCTCCAGATACGGATAGGGTCCGGCCGAGATACGATCTGCCCGATGGCGGTGGGTGTGCCCGTTCAGGTGCATCAACACGTTGGGATAGGCACCCAATGCCGCCCGAAAGGTGTGGGTGCGCACCCGCTCCCCCACCAGCCCCGCGTCAAAATCGGAGGAGGGATGGTGCGATGCGAGTATTACCCATTCTCCTGCAGCCGCGGCCGCTTCCAACTGGGGCACCACGAACCCCTCAAAGTGGGCCGGCTCCAAGGTGCCAAAGTGAGCAGGAAAACCGGGCCGGGCCGTGTGGGCCACGGTATCAAAAACGATGAGACGGAGCGGCACGCCGGGGACGGGATGGGCCACGTAGTGGGTCGCCCCTTCGGCCAGCGAGGTGGCCGTGAATCCATGGCCCGGCGGCTCGGTCTCACTGGCCAGGTGAAGCGCGATAAAGTCTGCTTTCGATAGAAACTGGCGGGCCCGATCCGGAACCACCGGCCCCGCAGTCAATTGGGTAAGATCGAGTCGGTTACTCGCTGCCAGAAGCGGCACCCCACTTCCCAGGAGCACCGCGGGACTCCAATCGTCGGTTGCCAGCAAGCGATTGCCGCCGAGCCCCATGGCGCGAAGCCCCAGAAAGTCGGCCACGACGGGCAGCAGCGGCGCCGACCAGTCTCCAGGCTGGGGGAGACTCCGGTCAATGGCAAAGGTTCCGACGGCCAGGCTGTCATGGTTGCCAAAACAGGTGTACCACGGTATATCTGGAGCGAGTCCCACGGCATCATAGGCACGCTTCGGGTTAAGCGCCGGATCCCCCATCCGAAACACCCCATCGGCTTCGCCCGAGTCGGGGGTAACCACCTTACCATCCATCGTATCGATGAACCACTGCAGTTCATTGCGCTGCGCCGAGTCCACCAGATCTCCGGTAACCGCCACAAAGGCCACAGGCCGCGCAGGTGCCTCTGTGTGTAATCTATTGATAACCTGGAGGGTCGCGTCCAGGGTATGGACCCCAAAGGCCTCCTGGGGGCGCCAGGCACTGCGGTTGAAGTCGGTAAATCGCACCGCACGGGCCGGACTCTCTTCATCGACAATTTGGGGATCGGTGATGTGGGCCATGCGAAAGAGGTGGGTCCCCCCATCACCGGCGGGCGTCAGATCCACCGGCACGTCAGGTGGACAGCCCGCGAGCGAACTTACCCCAACGCCGTAGAGTGCTGGCAAAACGCACCATCTCACCGAGATTCCAAACTTCACCACGAACTTCCTCACAACTACGCTACAGCCCCTATTGTACGATGTTTTTCAGCGCAGCGGGCGAATTATCGCATTAGAACTGCACGTCGGGAATCATGAGCTGGATAAAACGCCGGGCCTGGGGACTGAGGAACTTGCCCTTACGCATCACGACGCCATAGGTTCGGTTGGGAAAGAATTTGCCGGCGGGAATTACGGCAAGCTTCTCTTCGCCGGTAATGCAGATACTCATGACCACGGAAATACCAAGGCCAAGCTCCACGTATTTCTTGATCACTTCCCACCCGCCCACTTCCATGGCCACTTCGTAGGGAAGTCCATGGGCCTTGAATACCGAATCCACCGTACTCCACGTGCTCAAATGACGGGGCGGCAGTATGAGGGGATACTTGCTGATTTCCGCCAGGCTGAGATCCGTGGCATCGGCCAGGGGATGATTCAGGCTGGTAATTAACAGGGGTTCATAGGAAACGATGGGGTGAAAGATGATATCTTCCGGGGCCTGCAACAGGGGGCCAACCGCAAAATCCACATGCCCGGCCCGCAGTTGGGCCAGTCCCTCGGCACCCGTGACGTTGTGCAGTTTCAGTTCGATCGTCGGATGGGCCTCGCGAAAACGCTCCACAAACTCGGGGAGCACATAAAGAATAGTCGACCAACCGGCCGCCACATCCACCCGGCCATGCTCCACATTGCCCCGGCGGGACTCGAATTCATCGGATAACTTATCAATCCGCTCTACCAGGGGCATGGACAGCTCAAAGAGTATCTCCCCGTCGGGTGTCAGCTTGATCTTGGGCCCACGCCGCTCGAAGAGGGTGACATCAAGCTCCCGTTCGAGGGCTTGTATCTGCAACGACACCGATGGCTGACTGAGAAACATACGCTCGGCGGCCTTCGAGATACTCCCGTCGGCGGCGGCATAGCAGAAACCCCGCAATTGCTGCAGGCGATTCTGTTTATAGCGGAATTCGTTTTTCGGCACGTGCTCTCTCTCGCGCCAGCGGCGTTGTCAGGATACTATTAGAAATCTCAAGCAAACAGCCTTCGAAGATTAACCAAACCTATAATTAACATTGAAACAACTGATTTGTCAAACACTTAGAACCGGTGGTACCGTTCGTTAGAACTCGGAGAGAGGTGGAAAATCCCGAATTGAGCGATGCAAGGCAACCGGTTCGGTGCCCTTGTGTCTAGTCAACAGTTTCCACAGTGAAAGGACAGCTACCGATGGCATCAATCGACGTGCCCGAGGGCCTGGAACTCCTGGGACCCGTATCGGACACACAGGCGGAGATACTAACGCCCGACGCGCTAGCATTTTACGCCACCCTCCATCGCGCGTTTAACCCGCGCCGGCTGGAGTTACTCGAAAAGCGCAAGGAGCGACAGGCGGCCTTGGATCGCGGCGAAATGCCCGATTTCTTTGCCGAAACCGCCGAAATCCGGAATGGGGACTGGAAAGTAGACCCCGTGCCCGCCGATTTCCAAGACCGCCGGGTCGAAATAACGGGACCGGTTGACCGGAAAATGGTCATCAACGCCCTCAACTCCGGTGCGAAGACCTACATGGCCGACTTTGAGGACTCCCATGGTCCCACCTGGTCGGCCACCCTGGATGGTCAGGTCAACATGCGCGATGCCCTGCGACGGCAAATTGATTTTACCGCGCCCAACGGCAAGAGCTACGCCCTGAAAGAGCAAACGGCGGTCCTTCTGGTTCGTCCCCGGGGCTGGCACCTTTCTGAAAAACATGTGTTAGTCGATGGTGAGCGCGCTTCCGGCAGCCTCTTCGACTTCGCCATGTATTTCTTCCACAATGCGAAATTCCGTGTGGAACAAGGGGGTGGCATCTACCTCTATCTTCCGAAGATGGAGCACTACCTCGAAGCCCGCCTCTGGAACGACGTCTTTGTAAAGGCCCAGGATCTCCTCGGCGTGCCCCAGGGCACGGTGAAGGGCACGGTGCTTATTGAGCACATCCTCGCGGCGTTCCAGATGGAAGAAATCCTCTACGAACTGCGGCACCACAGTGGTGGTCTTAACTGCGGTCGTTGGGATTATATCTTCAGCTACATCAAAAAGTTCGCGAAGAAAGAAGAGTTCCTCGTGCCGGACCGCGCACTGGTCGGCATGACGACGCCCTTCATGCGTGCCTATTCCCTCGCCTGTATCAAGGCCTGCCACAAACGCGGTGCCTTTGCCATGGGTGGCATGGCCGCCCAGATCCCGATCAAGAACGACGATGAAGCCAACAACGCGGCCATGGCCAAGGTGAAGGCGGACAAGAAGCGGGAAGCGGAAGACGGCCATGACGGCACGTGGGTCGCTCACCCGGCACTGGTCGCCATTGCCATGGAAGAGTTCGACAAGGTCCTGGGTGACAAGCCCAACCAGATTGATAAGCAACGGGACGATGTCACCACCACGGCAGCCGATCTCCTGGCCATTCCCACCGGTGAAATCACGGAGCATGGTATCCGCGAAAACATCAAGGTGGGTGTCCAGTATCTGGAAGCCTGGTTGCGTGGCGTAGGCTGCGTCCCCCTCTATAACCTGATGGAAGATGCGGCAACCGCCGAGATCTCCCGCACCCAGTTGTGGCAGTGGGTACACAACAGCAAGGCGGTCCTCAATGATGGCCGCGCCGTCACCATGGAACTGGTGCGTGAAATCGCTGCCGAGGAAATGGACGCTATCAAACACGAAGTGGGTGAAGAGCGCTTCACCAGCGGAAAATATGCCGAAGCGGCCAAACTCTTTGACGAGTTTACCGCCAATGAAGACCTAGCTGAGTTTCTTACGCTGGCTGCTTACGAGCAGTTGGACTGAGTGGCAGGGCCACACCTGGAGTTGAATGATTCTGAGCATGCAGCGCCTTTAATACCTAGCTACCGTAACCGGAGCTGTAGTGCAAGGAACGGAAACCTGCCGCGAGGCACACAAGGACAACACGTATCATGAGTAACAACGGAAAAGACACTAACCCCCTCATCAGCGATGCCGACATTAAGGAACTGAATGAGCTTTGGGCTTCGGAGCGTTTCGCCGGTATCACCCGCCCCTACGACGCGAAGAAAGTGCTGGAGCTGCGTGGCTCCATGAAGATCGAATACTCGATCGCCAAAGCCACCTCGGAGAAGCTCTGGGGTTACGTCAATGAATCCGGCAACGGCTACGTCAACGCCCTGGGCGCCCTCACCGGCAACCAGGCCATCCAGCAGGTGGAAGCGGGCCTTCGCGCCATCTACCTTTCGGGCTGGCAGGTCGCAGGGGATGCCAACCTCTCCTGCACCATGTACCCCGACCAGAGCCTCTACCCCTCCAACAGTGTGCCGGCCGTCGTGCAGCGCATCAACAACGCCCTGGCCCGTCGCGACCAGATTCAGACCATCAGCGGCGTGAAAAAGCATGACTACTTCCAGCCCATCGTGGCCGACGCAGAAGCCGGATTCGGTGGACCGCTCAACGCCTACGAACTGATGCTTCAGATGATTCAGGCCGGTGCTGCGGGCGTCCACTTTGAAGACCAGCTCGCGTCCGCCAAGAAGTGCGGTCACCTCGGCGGCAAGGTGCTCGTGCCCAGCCGCGAATTCATTGCCAAACTCCACGCCGCCCGTCTGGCCGCCGACGTGGCCGGTACGCCCACCGTGCTTATCGCCCGCACGGACGCGGACGCCGCCGGTCTCTTGACCAGCGACATTGACGACCGTGACAAGCCCTTCTGCACGGGTGAGCGCACCTCCGAAGGCTTCTACGTCACCAAGCCCGGTATCGACCAGGCCATCGCGCGTGCCCTCAACTACGCGCCCTTCGCTGACCTCATCTGGTGTGAAACCAGCAAGCCCAACCTGGAAGACGCCCAGAAGTTCGCCGACGCGGTCCATGCCGAATTCCCCGGCAAGCTCCTCGCCTATAACTGCTCGCCTTCCTTCAACTGGAAGTCCAAGCTCAGCGACGAAGACATCGCACGCTTCCAGAACGAATTGGGCGCCATGGGCTACAAGTTCCAGTTCATCACGCTGGCGGGCTTCCACAACCTGAACCTGGGCATGTGGAAACTCGCAAACGGCTACAAAGACCGTCAGATGTCGGCCTTCGTAGAGATGCAGCAGGAAGAGTTCAACGAAGAAGAGCGCGGATTTGGTGCGGTGAAGCACCAGTCCTTCGTGGGCACCGGCTTCTTCGACGCCATCACCAATGCGGTGACCGACGGCGAATCCTCGGTAACTGCCATGAGCGGCTCCACGGAGACGGAGCAGTTCAAATAGGCCCTAAGGCACCTTAATCCCAGCCCGGGTCGCCCAGCGCGACCCGGGCTTTTTTTGTGTTTCATTGGGATAAAATAGGGAGATAATCATGCCGCGCACACGATGTGCCGTCCTTCGTGCCACCATCAATACACCGCGCCCCGCCCACCCCGCCAAATCAGCCCTGAAGTCCCATACTGTCTTTCCGTATTACCTTAAAACCTTGCATACTTACCTACCATTTGTTAGGATTGTGTTACGGGTGAGGCGGTCCCGATGACTTCCTCGTGGCACCCGGAGCAAGGCAAAAACGGGCCACCGCAATGGGGCCCCTCGGGCTAGGAGCACCCCCTCATGAAACGAAACCACGGATTTACCCTCATCGAACTCCTGGTGGTGATCGCCATCATCGGCATTCTCGCCGCCATCCTACTCCCCGCTCTGGCGCGGGCACGTGAGGCTGCACGGCGGGCCAGTTGCGCCAATAACCTCAAACAGTGGGGGCTCATGTTCAAGATGTACTCCAATGAAGAGGCGGGCGGTAGCTTCCCCCCCGGCATTACCACCTTTCCCCACAACGGGGCGTGGGTGCTCAGCTGGATGAACGGCATCTCGGGCGAATCCCTTTATCCCGATTACTGGACCGACCCCAACATCACCCTTTGCCCCTCCGACAGTCGTGCCGACTATGATCCCTTTGGCCTCGGTGGCTGGGGCGTGGAGCAGGATTACGTGGAGCAAATCGAGACCTTGGCGAAACACGCCGCCAACGTGGGCAACGACGCCTGTCTCAACGTATTCCTTTCCATGCCGGTTTCCTATATCTACAATCCCTATGTCACCCGCACGGCTTCCCAGTATCTCGACACGGTCTGGATTCGGGCAAACTGGTGGACTTCCGTCACCACCACAGGCTTCACCGGGGTGGGTGCCTTGGCCGCGGAAGGGTGCCCGGACTTTGGCATGTGGGAAACCGACGAAGTCAACGTACTGGATATCAGTGAGAGCCTGGTCACGGCGAACAGTCCCCGTGGCTCCGGCTTCGTAGACGACAATGGCGATGTGCTGCCCCCATCCTACAACCGCCTTCGTGAAGGAGCCGAGCGCTTCCTCATTACCGACATCAACAACCCGGCGGCGGGCGCCAAGGCCCAGAGTGAGATCTTTGTCATGTATGACGCCTGGGCGGACACCAACAACTCCTCCGCCGGACTCGGCCTCCCCATCGCGCAGGGTGCCCAGTTTTTCAACCACGTCCCCGGCGGGTCCAACGTGCTCTACATGGACGGCCACGTCGAGTTCATCAAGTACAAGTCGGAAGCTCCCCTGCTCACGGAAGGCGAAGTGAGCAACGCCCTCGTGGGTGAGATTTCCGGCATCAATTTCCTCATGGGCGGCCACGGCTGATCCTGAGGAAACGAACGGACACCTGAACGTAAGCCCGGGCCACCATGGGTGGTCCGGGCTTTTTTGTGTAAGAAGACCGATTCCAACCAGCATAAGGCGCTCACACCGAAGTTACTGTGCCACGTACACGACGCACCGTGACACGCGATGCCGAGTACGACGAGGTTTCGTGTGCATGGAGCGCAAAAGATTCGCCCTGATCAAGACAGACTCGATTCGGGCGTCCGAGCCAACAGAGGGAAGAGGACTCCCGGCAATACCCAGTCTCTTTCCCACCCCCTTGACAATTCTTTCCCCGCACCTACACAGTATCCTCACCTAACAAGCGCCTTGGAAAACGACGATGACATCCTTCCACTACCTCTTCGCAATTGCCCTCCCACTCCTCCTCATTCGGGTGGATGCCGAACCCACCATCCTCACCGAAACCGTCGCGGGCCCCTTCCAGCCCGCACCGACCTCCGTCCAGATTATCCTGCCGGAGACCTTGGACCCCACCCAGCGGTATCGGGTGCTGTATATCCTGCCCGTCGAACCAGGCACAGAAGACCACTACGGCAGCGGCATTCAGGAAGCCGCCAGGGCCGACGTGGCGAACAAACACAACGTCATCTGCGTAGCGCCCACCTTCACCGCCATGCCGTGGTATGCCGACCACCCGACGGACCCGGCCCTCCAACAGGAACGGCATTTCGTCGAGACAGTCGTCCCCTGGGTGGATGCCCACTACCCGGTGGAGAAAAGCGCCCATGGCCGGCTCCTTCTGGGCTTCAGCAAGTCGGGCTATGGGGCGGTCATGTTGCTGCTCCGCCATCCGGAGTTCTTCGGCAAGGCGGTCGCCTGGGATGCGCCGGTGGACAAGACACGTCCGGACCAGTTCCGGATGATAGATGTTTTCGGAACGGACGAACACTTCAACAACTACGCGATTCCGAGCCTGATACGCGCCCACGGGTCCCAACTCAAGGATAGTCCTCCCCGCATTTTCTTGATGCGCAAGAAAAATGGCGACCATCCTATGGAAGCCACACGAAATGCCTTGAAGTCCGCAGGTATTCCCCATGTCTATGAGGTCACGGACGATATCCCCCATCGTTGGGATAGCGGATGGCTGCCTCGTGCGGCGGCGTTGGTTTTGGCAGTTGACGGTTGACAGTGGTCAGTTGATAGGAATGGAGCCCTGACACGTCGTAAATTCACTGTGTCACGTGATACCGAGTACTACGAGGTTTCATGTGCGTGGAGGGAAGCAAATTCTCCGACTGCATGACCCATCGGTTTCGGGCGTCCGAGCCAAAGCAACGAAGAGAACGCCCGACATAAGTCGCCCACCATGAGCGCCATCCACATTGCTCCACGCACACGAAAGTTCGTGGAACTCACCATCGCGTGGCACGAAGGGATGGGCCTCGCAATCCACACAGCAGGCAAAGGTACGACGCCGCGTTCCACACCCTAGACTCCTCACGGCCGAATGGCTTGCTCATATTTGGCACGACCGTCAACTGACAACTTTCAACCGTCAACTATCAACTGCCAACCTCCCCCGTTCTTGGAAAGACACAGGCCCGCCCTTTATACTGTGGCCTGTTTCGTCGTAGGACCCCGGCCCGATTGGTGGCCCCAATAATTCTGGAGAGAATCATGCCCATCGCTTCCTTTACCCCGCCCGTTCGCACCCTTATGGGCCCCGGCCCGTCGGACATCCACCCCCGCGTATTGGCGGCCCTTTCCAAGCCTACGCTGGGCCACCTCGACCCGGCCTTCATCGGCATGATGGACGAGATGAAGACCCTCCTTCAGTATGCTTTTCAGACGAAGAATGAAATGACCATGCCGGTCTCGGCCCCCGGTTCCGCCGGGATGGAATGCTGTTTCGCCAACCTGGTCGAGCCCGGTGACACGGTCATCGTGTGCAAGAACGGTGTCTTTGGCATGCGCATGCTGGAGAATGTGGAGCGCTGCGGCGGCAAGGCCGTCGTCGTCGAAGACGAATGGGGCAGCCCGGCGAGTCCCGACAAAGTGGCGGACGCCCTCAAGGCCAACCCCGACGCCAAGATCGTGGCCTTCGTCCACGCCGAAACGGCGACCGGTGCCCGTTCGGATGCCCAGGCCCTCACGAAGCTGGCCCACGATCATGGCGCCCTGGTGATTGTCGATGCGGTGACTTCCCTGGGCGGTATCGAGTTGAAGGTAGACGAATGGGGCATTGACGCTATCTATTCGGGCAGCCAGAAGTGCCTCTCCTGCACCCCCGGTCTCTCGCCGGTGAGTTTCAGTGCGGCGGCACAAGACAAGATTAAGAACCGCAAGACCAAGGTGCAGAGCTGGTTCCTGGACCAGACCCTCGTCATGGGCTACTGGGCCGAGGCCGGTGCCAAACGGGCCTACCACCACACGGCGCCCATCAACGCCCTCTACTGCCTCCACGAAGCCCTCGTGCTCCTTCAGGATGAAGGCCTCGAGAATTCCTGGAAGCGCCACGCCCTTAATCACCAGGCCCTGAAGGCCGGCCTCGAAGCCATGGGCCTTGAACTCCCCGTCGACCCGGCCTGTCGCCTGCCCCAGCTCAACGTGGTGAAGATCCCCGAAGGCATCGACGACGGCGCGGTCCGCACGGCCCTGCTCAACGAATACAGCCTGGAAATCGGCGCGGGCCTCGGCGCGGGTGCGGGCAAGGTCTGGCGCATCGGCCTCATGGGCCACGCCAGCTCGAAGAAGAATGTCATCTTGTGTCTCACGGCGCTGGACAGCGTGTTGACCCGCATGGGCGCGCCCATCAAGAGCAGCGTGGGTGCCCAGGCCGCCCTGGCGATGTATAGCTAAGAAGAAGCGAAGGACACAAAAGACGAAAACGACCTGAAGGACCATTGACGCCGCCCTCCATCGCCTGCACGGCGATGGGGTTTCCGGGTCAGTGGTCCTTTTCGTCGTTGAGGTCCTCTATGTCCTCTTTTCATGGGACTGCCTTCGCACTTCCAAAGAACAAGACGTAGCAGGTCGCCCGTGCCCTGAAACCCGCCATGCAACCTGGATTCGTTCATCACGGTGTGCGAGGCTGTACCGGCCGTGTCCGTTGACATCACGCCGCCCACGCAAACGTTACGACATGCCATACTGCCAGGACAGTCTCCCCCTACGGTGCATCTCCGACCTGTTTCGCTGGAAGCGAAAGAGATGACAGCCCCTGCCACTACTCCTTCTCCCCAATCGCGTAGAGCTGGCCCCGAATAACAGCGTACACCACGCCATTCGCCGCGATGGGTCCGCATGCGCCGCCTCCGCGTTGCTCAAACAGCAGCTCCTTTTTTCGACCCACCCGAAACACCCAAAACGATTGCTTCGTATTCAGGTAGACCTTCCCGTCGGCCACCAGTGGGTTGCCCCAGATTTCGTGGCCCGTGTCGTGCTGCCAATACAAGACGCCCATGCCGGCATCGATACAGTAGAGCGTACCTTGTACGTCCGCCGCGTAAACGAGTCCATCCGCAATGGCGACGGTGCTGAGACTCCGGCCAATCCCCTCAAAACGCCAGACCAATCCGCTTTCGCTGATGTCACCTACGCCCCGGGCATCGATACAGGTCAGCACGCCCCTGCCCAAACCGTGGGTAGGATCGCGCCCGGTGGCCACATAGACCTTCCCGTCATAGCCCACGGGACTCGCCAGAATTTCGCTGGGCCCCACAAAACTTCCATCCCCGGCGTTGAAGCCCCCGGTGGCCTCCCCACTTTTTCGCTTGCGCTGATAGACCCGCTCGTCGCCCTGGTAGTAGTAGATTCGCTTGCCTGCGGTGTCCCGTCGGTAGTGGGGTGGATTGCAGTCGAAGCGCCAGCGGAGCACCATGGTCTCGCTCCCTCTCGGCGCGAGGGGCTCGAAGGCATAGCACACGCCATCGTTGCCCCCGAGCAAGACCAGCGTCTCCTCCCCCACCTTCATCGTAGTGGCGGAGCCCCATTGGGCGTGAAAGAGGTTTTCGCTCAACCCGACCTGCTCCCGCCCGCGAAAGGACCCCGTTGTCTGGTCCACCGCGATGAAGGCCGGGGCCTCCCGATTAAGGGCGTAAACGGGACTCCCCGTTCCGATGCCATTCGAGGTGGTGACATAGACCAGACCGTCTAAGAGCAAGGGCGAGCTGCTGGCCGTGTCATGGGGTGCTACGTCGAGCGCGCGGGGAATGTCGTAGCGCCAGATGATATCGGCATCGGTTTCAGACAACACAATGGGTGCACGGCCCTCACCCGCCATAAAATGCGCCTCATCCTGAAAGGGGCCGTCATTGCCGTTTCCCAGTCCGTTGACGTCAAGACAAAGGAGGTCGTCGCCATTGGTCACGACGTAGACCCTATCCCCCAACACGGCGGGCGAGGATGCAATCCCCCAGCGCTGGTGGATCATGTGGGTATGGGGCGGGAAGCCTTCCGTCCGCACCGGGCTTACCAGATGCCACAGCCGTGCTCCCGTTTGGGTATCGAGGCAGAGTAACACGCCACCCTTCTGCCCCTGAAAACGGGAATCATCCCGCAGGGCGGCCAGGTTGGTCCCCACAAAGACCCGACCCGCCGACACGGTGGGACTGCCAAAGGCCACGTCGCCCAGGGGGGCCACCCAACGGATGTGCGTGCCCGTTTCGCGGTCAAACGTTGGGGGCAATGAATGCCCCTCGGATACATTGACGCCGAAGGGACCGGTCCAGTGGGGCCAGTCTTCGGCCACGGAGCCGACGGACATACAAATCAGAAGTATCAGTCCCGCGATGAATCTTCGAAAAACCTGCATGGCCCCCTATACGCCACCAAGGGGGCCGGGGTTCATTTCCTAAATCAATTTATCCAATAACAGGGTGGCCATGCCCAGCACCAGGAAGAATCCGCACATATCGGTGATGGTCGTCAGTATCGGGCCGGAGGCGATGGCCGGGTCGGTGTTAAATCGCTTGAGCACGAGGGGGAGCAAACCACCAATGGATACGGCGAGGATGGTGTTGAGGCAGAGGGCCACGCCGACGACCAGCCCGAGATAGGGCTGGCCTTTCCACAGCACCGCTGCGATGGCCACCAGACTGCCGAGGACCAGACCATTGATCACACCGACGGAGGCCTCTTTTATCCAGACCCACAGCAACTCGGTGGGCCGCACGAGACCGAGGGAAAGCTCCCGCATACTGACCGCCACGGCCTGACTGCCGCTGCAGCCACTCATGTCACTGATAATGGGAAGGAATACCGCCAGGGCAATTACGGCGGCCAGGGTATCCTGAAAAAAGGCAATCACACTCGCCGCCGCGATGTTGAGCAGAATATTCACACTCAACCACGAAAGTCGGCGGGACGAACGGCGCATGAGGGGCATGGTCCGGAATTCTTCACCGCCCACGATACCCTGGGTCTTCAGGTAGTCGTCATCCCGCTGCTCCGCCACGGCTTCATGCACGGCCGCCTGTTGGACCACGCCGATGAGCCGCTCTTTTTCGTCCACCACGGGCACGCCAAGATAGTGGTGCTGATCGAAAAATTCGACCAACTCATCCAGGGTCATGGTGTCGGGCACAAAGACGGGATTCTGAATCATGATGTCCTGGATAGGTGTCGCTCGTTTCGCCATGAGCAGGTCATGCATGCGCAACACGCCCTTCACCCGCTTCCGGCGATCTACGATATAAGAATACTGGATGTCGTAATCCCGGTATTCGTCCCCCCGCTCACAGAGATCATCCACAATCATTTTTACCGTCGCGTCGAGAGGATAGGCAAGGTACTCCTTCACCATGATGCCACCCGCCACGTCGGCTTCGTATTGAATCAGCTGTCGGGCATTGGCGGCCTCTTCGGGATCCATCTCCGCCAGGACCGCCTCGGCGTTATTGTCGCTCAACTCCGCGATAAGGTCAGCCTGATCGTCACTGGGCAACTCGTCCAGAATGCCCGCTGCCAGATCCGGCGGCAACTGCTCCAGCAGATCCACCGCCTGGGCATCCGTGAGCTGCTCGATGATATCGGCCGCATCTTCAGCCGAAACGGTGGTCAACACCTTCGTCCGATCATCGCTGGACAGGCGCGACATGGCGAAGGCCAATTCACTGGAGTTCATGTTATCCAGGAATTCTCCAATGTCCTCCGCCTTGCCCTCCTCCACGATGGCGACCAACTGCTCTTGGGTATTCTCTGTTTCGACGGGTGTGTCTTCTTCCATGGGGCTACTCTCTGTGCTCTATGCTGCGAATCGGGGAGGCAAAAAAAAACGGCCTCCCATGTGAAGCCGAATCTATGCGTTCAGAATACAACAGGCGCGCTATGGAAGGGAAGTCGCACACCGCCTCACACGTTACTTGACACGTCAAGTAATCTGCGGTACACTTCCCACATGAGTCAACTTCAATTCGAAATAAAGCAATCCCGGGGATTCACCTCCACGGCGGAGGAAGCCCTCCTCAATCTCCAGCGCACGGCCGATCACATCCAGATCGCCTTCACGCGCCTCTTCCGTGAGCATGGGATCACCTCCCAGCAGTACAACGTGTTGCGTATCTTGCGCGGTGCCGGTGAGCCCCTCCCCATCCTCGAAGTGGGCGAGCGGATGGTCACCGTGGTGCCGGCCATTACGGGACTTATCGACCGCCTGGAAAAACAGGGACTCGTTCGTCGGACCCGCTCGGAGTCAGACCGACGGGTGGTCACCGTGACTATTCTGGGAAAAGGCCTCAAACTGCTGAGCGACCTCGACAAGCCCATTGTGCAACTCAACGATCAGCTCCTCGATCACATGGACGAGAAAGAGCTGAAGCAGGCCATCAAACTATTGGAAAAGCTGCGCGCCCACTGCCCCTCCTGCCAGGACACGCGGTAAAAAAATTTACCACAATACATGACATATCATCAATGCACCAAACAATAACTTACCAGAAAACCAACACCACAAAGGAGACACCCATGAAAAACACACAAACCACTACAAACATCGCACTTCTCGCCCTTCGCCTCATGATGGGGGCCGTCTTTGTCTTCCATGGAAGCCAGAAACTCTTTGGATGGTTTGGCGGTTATGGCCTCGCGGCGACGGGTCAGTACATGGAGAGCATCGGAATTCCCTTGGGCACCTTGAATGCGTTCCTGGCCGGGTCCACCGAACTCATTGGTGGTTTATTGCTCCTTGCGGGGGTCCTTGTGCGATACGCCAGCGTGCCTATGGTCTTCACCATGCTCGTCGCCAGTTTCGTGGCCCACAGCGGCTTCAACGCCCAAACCGGTGGCATGGAGTATTCCCTCACCCTGGCCGTCGTTTTGGCCGCACTGGGCCTTCTGGGGCCTGGCGACTGGACCATTGCAAAACTGGCCCGATCCACAGCAACCCCACAAGAACCAACAATGAGCACCACATAACAAACACCCACAAAGCGGTGCGGGTCTGCGTCGCGGGCCCGCACCGTTCAGCCGGGCGCACTTGTTTCGCCGCCGTGTGTAGGCTGTCCAACCCAGGCCGTTACGCGTTGGTCGTGGCGTGTCGGCGGTGCTGCTCTTCCCCGATGGCCTTCGGAAAGAGAATATTGTTTTCCTTATGGATATGCTGGTGAAGGTCCTGCTCCAACTCATGGAGTCCGTCGAGCAATGCGCGGTAGGTATTGCAGGCCCAATCCGGTGGCGTAAAATCATCGGTCAGCTCGGCCATGCGCCCAAGACCGCCGCCGGCTTCATCGTGTTCCGCTTCCATGGCGTTGATGGGATTGGCCAGGGAACCAAAGGGCATGAAGGGCAGCCCCGGGGATTGGGCCATCTGCCGAATCACGGGGAAGAGAATCGTCTCCTCCTTTTTCATATGGCACGCCAACTCCTGGGTCAATGCGTGAAGCGTCTCAACCAGCGATGCCAGATGAGGCGCTTTGGCTCCATGGGCATTGAGCACCTTCCCGGCCAGTTGATTGAGCCGGGGCAGCTCCCGGCGAAGATAGGCGTGGTGTCGTTCCACGATGTGATCCGTTAATTCATCGAGCGGCATGGCTCCACAGTTTTCCTCGTCGGGATCCGAAACGTTGGCATCCACACAAACCAGCGCCTCGAGGATACGGTCCACACCAATCCCCTTCGTGTGGCAGGCCTCGCGGAGAGAGCGCTTTCCACCGCAGCAATAGTCGATATGAAAGGCCTCAAAGACCCGGGAGCGGGAAGGGCGGGAAGCAACCAATTCGCCCACGGTTTGTTCGGCTGTGATCGTTGTCATGGTCCTGTTCCTTTCGTCGTTGCCAGTCATGGCCAGGGGTATAGCGTGACTACGCCGCAGGACATTCGGAGGTCGGTGCGGATACCACGCGTGTGATACGAACCCGTTGTAACATCAGGCCCACCAGGTGGCCGCCCCAGAGCGTGATGGCGGTTACTTCGAGCAGCCCGCTCACCCCCGCCACGGGAAAGGCCATCGGCGTGAAGTCGGTAAGAATCTGAAAGAGCACCCGGAGCGTGCAGCCGATGTTCAACAACAGGAATGGCGCCCAGAGGGAGCTCAGTTTCCGGATATCGACGCCGCTGAATACCGGTACGAATTTGGCCGCCACGCCGAAAATCATCATGCTAATAAATCCGACGGTCGCGGCGTGACGGATTGCCCCATAGTAGGCGTGGGAAAAACCCAGCTCGGCGGCGCCACTCTCCGGCGCGAAGATCCGCAACAATCCAAACTGGTAGACCGGCAGCAACACCAGCATGGCCAATGAGACCATTAACCAGACATAGGCCGCGCGAATGAATTTGATACTCCGGTCGGGACGCCACACCGGCCGATCCAGCCGCCAGCGCCAGACCAGCCAGGCAACTGCTCCGGCGAGCAGCAGGACGCCGCTGTACCACAGCCCCGCGAATGGGTGCCCCAGGGTGCGCATGGCCACGAAGCCCGACGTCTCCAACAGGATGGCCCCATTCACCAGGACCAGCACCGTGAGGCTGCACCGTGTCCCGGGGCGGGGCAGGTGGTAGAGCTTATCCAGGATGCGGTGGCTCACCCCCAAAATCATGAGCAGTGCAAAGCCGTGGATCTGGAGGTCCCGCAGGGGTGCCTGCCAGCGGGAAATCTGGAGGAGCACCGCCGATTCGGTAGGGGCCTGCGCGAGTGCCACAAAGTGGACCGTGGAGTAGACCGCCTGCACCACGAACCAGAACAGGGCACAAAGGATGTAGGCCTCATAGACTTCGAAGGCCCGCTCGGAAGACCGAATCGTCTGAATGACGATTGCCGTGAACAGCAAGACCGCAAGGATCTCCAGCACACTCCCGACTAAGGCCGCGACGAACAGCACCTGCCCGCCGTCCAGGAAAGCCTCGCCCCCTGACCGCAACAGGATGCCGGTCAGCATGAGCCCCAACGTCGCGCGGGCCACCCGAGGCCAGACGAGTCGGGTACCTTTGAAGCGGGGAAACATATGATACGTAAAACCCATCACAAAGAGCCCTACCCAGCCAAATACCTGCGCATGGCCGTGGGCATTGACCGGGTGAATCCCGACAGCGGTAAAGGAGCCCGACACGGCGATACGCACGAGTAGCCAAGCACCCCAGACCGCCCCCAGACTCAAGGCCACCAGGATGCCCGTCATGAAAAAGGACCGGTAGTGCCCTGCGGCGTGTTCACGGGCCGCTTCAGATACGACGCATTTTGTCGTGTCTTTTTGTCGGTTAAGGGTGATTTCTGCCATCTTTAAGTTGTCCTTGTCATGTATTTTCATCGCCAGCACATTTCTATCTAATCACATGTGCTTATCGTATTATAGCGCAAAAAATTTATCCGAGGGGCAATGTGGCCCGGTGCTCCACGATATCGGCCAGGGTCGCATCTTTCAGCATCTTCAAATAGCCCTGCCGCACGCCCACCCACTGGTCATGGAGCGCACAGGGATTGGCCGCATCGCAGGCCTCCTTCCCCATGAAGCATCCTTCCCAGCGACTGACATGGTCCACCGGCTCCACCACATCGAAGAGGGTAATCTCGGAAGCATCTTTGGCAAGACAAAAGCCACCGCCCATCCCCTTCTGGGAATAAACAATGCCTTCCTGCGCCATGCCCTGAAGCAACTTCCCGAGGTAGTTCTGGGGCGCCCCGATTTTTTCCGCGATATGGGCGGCCCCCTGAAACTCACCGGCACGCTCCGCCAGGGCCACGACGGCCTTAAGGCTATGAAGGGCTGTTTTCGAAATCATGCTAACTACTCCTTAATCACATGTCATTATATGATTAATGTTTCAGCCTGTCAACTCCCATGGACGACGTTAAGAATCGTGGGGCGGTCAGGGCAGTCCCCGGGGACTGCCTCGACCCCATCATCCCACTATGGAAAATACGCCACGGGGCCAACCCGTGAGCCAGAAAAAGGAAAGTCTACTTGGAGGGCGGGGCTGTCCCCCTCTTCTGACGGAATCGGCCGAAACGGTTCTTCTCGGCACGAAACGAGCACGCTACCGCCGAAGTGATAGGGCACTTGGTGGCGAGGCGAGCGCTCCCAG
>JAXMOL010000054.1:0-49650 GCA_034669905.1 Candidatus Hydrogenedentota bacterium | reverse complement strand
CCCCGAAGGGGGTGACACAGGAGGTATCGCCGCTCTACCTATGCCACCCCTGCGGGGTTCAACACGTGTTGTCATTGTGATCCCAGGGTTCACTTCGTTCACCACTGGGCTACGATATGCCGTCCCTTCGGGACTATCTCGGTGATATTCAGGGCCCTTAGGAATGCATAGACCTACGCTCCGCGTAGCAAGCCCCTGCGACGCTACCCAAGAACCGCCCTGTGGAGTGCGTAAGCTTGCTTACGCTTTCAACAAGCAAGCTTGCTTGCATCGCCACCCGCACCACGGGAAATACCGCCCAAAGCGCCGGGAGCAAGCTCCCTCATCAAGGTGACAGCAAGCTGTCACACTCCAGAGAGTCTTCTCCGAAAAACTCCGCCGCCTTTCGCTCGCTACCCCGGACTCTGAAAAATACGTCAAGACGTCCTTCTTGTCCTTTCCGTCCTTCAGGTCCTTCCCCCACCCCCCTTTTGCATCCATCCCGGACCCTTCGCTACACTATAGCCATGGCAGCGCACCCGGCTGCCCACCCGAAGGTCCGCCTCCTCTTCCGGATGTGTGCGGACCCTCCGTCCGATTGAAACCTCCATGTCCCGGGGCCGAGTTATGCCTTGGCGCCCCACCACGATATAAGGTAACCCCATGAGCAAGTACAGCTTAAAGCCCCTCGCCAACTATAAACCCTTTGAGGGCCCCCTCCTCTTTATCATCATGGACGGCGTGGGCCTCGGGCCCCAGGATGAGTCCGATGGCGTGCACCTGGCCTACACCCCCACCCTCGACAAGCTCATGGCGGAAGAGCCCCTCTTCACCAAACTCAAGGCCCACGGCCTCGCCGTCGGGCAGCCCACCGATGACGACATGGGCAACTCCGAAGTGGGCCACAACGCCCTGGGCGCCGGGCGGGTATTCCCCCAGGGGGCCAAGCTCTGCAACGAAGCCATCGCCGACAAACGGGTTTTTGAAGGCGACACCTGGAAGGCTATCGTAGAAAAGGCGAAGAACGGCGGTACGGCCCACTTCATCGGCCTCCTCTCCGACGGCAACGTCCACAGCAACATCCAACAGCTCCTCGATATCCTCGACCAATGCGCCAAGGAAGCACTGCCCCGGGTCCGCTGCCACATCCTCACCGACGGCCGCGACGTGGGCGAAAAGTCCGCCCTGGGTTATATCGAACAGCTCGAAGCCAAACTGAGCGAATGCAGCGCCGACGGCCGGGACTACCGCATCGCTTCGGGCGGTGGCCGCATGTATATCACCATGGACCGCTACGACGCGGATTGGCCCATGGTGGAGCGGGGCTGGAAGGCCCACGTGTTGGGTGAAGGACGCCAGTTTGCCTCGGCCGCCGAAGCGGTCCAGACCTATTATGACGAAGACGAACAGGTCACCGACCAGCACCTGGGCGAGTTCGTGATTGCGGAAGACGGCACGCCCGTGGGCACCATCGAAGATGGCGATGCCGTGGTATTCCTCAATTTCCGTGGCGACCGCGCCCTGGAGATCACCCGCTGCTTTGAAGAGGGCGATGAGTTCACCGAATTCGACCGCAAGCGCCAGCCCGACGTCTATTATGCGGGCATCATGCAGTATGACGGCGACCTCAAGCTGCCCAAGAATTTCCTCGTGCAGCCTTCCAAAATCGATGGCACCATCAGCGAATATCTCTGCGGTGCCGGACTTAAGAGCTTCGCCATTTCCGAGACCCAGAAATACGGCCACGTGACCTACTTCTGGAATGGCAACAAGTCGGGCTACATCGCTGACGACCTCGAAAAGTTCGTCGAGATTCCCTCCGACAACATGACCTTCGACAAGCGCCCCTGGATGAAGGCCGGTGAGATCACCGATACCCTCCTCGACGCCATTGAGTCGGGCGAATACAAGTTCATCCGTGCCAACATGCCCAATGGCGACATGGTGGGCCACACGGGCCATGCTTTGGCCGTCCGTATTTCGGTAGAGGCGGTAGACCTTGGGCTGGAGCGCCTGCTCTACGCCGTCAAGAAAGCCGGTGGCATCGCCGTCATCACCGCCGACCACGGCAACGCCGATTGCCTCTTCACCGAGAAGAAGGGCGTCCGCGAGCCCCACGTGGCCCACACGCTGAACCCGGTCCCCTTCATCATCAAGGACTACAGCGGCGCCAACACCTTCAAGCTGCGGGACATCGACACCCCCGGCCTGAGCAACGTGGCCGCCACCCTCATCAACCTCTTCGGCTACGAACAGCCCGAAGAGTATGACCCCTCCTTGATTGAACTCGCCTGATAGGGGTTCACCACACGACTGCATCGCAAGGACGCCCTTCGGGGCGTCCTTTTTTTGTACGGGCAACCCGTATGAGCTGACTCAAATTTAAGGGAACTTTTATCGCCCGTCCATTCCCCTCCTGGGAGGGGTCAGGGGTGGGTTTGCGACGTTTATCGCGAGTTAACCCACCCCCAGCCCCTCCGAGGAGGGGAGCACTATCGGAGTTTGCTGAAGTCTTTTCCGGGAACCTCAAAGAACGCAGAGAGCACAAAGGGAATAGCGTCTAGCGGCGCAGGAAACACCACGACCGACCACATGGCAGCCAATTCACGGTAGGGTGGTTTGGGCTTTCAGCCCTGAGGGTGTGTTGCCAACCCTGTTCCTGGGGCTTCGCCCCAGGCTGATATGGAACGCGCCGTTGGCGCTCATATAACCCACATAGCGGTATTATTGATCTCAATTCAGGGCCAAAGGCCCGAGCACATACCAGCCCAGGCCAACGGCCTGGGAAATGCAATATATAACGTTGCTAAGGGCTGAAAGTCCGCCCCATAATTTTCGACAACGCTTTCGGAGGCCGCAACGGATACCATCAGAAAGACAGGCATTACTACCCGCCGCCAGCGCGTCGAAGACCTGGCACCAAGCTCACACTCCTCAAGCACGAGGCCCTCCAGTCGGAGCACAAAACCAACCGGGGGATAGGCATTCCTGTAGGGCCTCTTTTACTCCAGAATTCGTGCACCGTATACTCTATGCTCAACGCATCCCCAACCCGCTGAAAGTCCACCATGATTCTCAACTATCTCCCCCGTTCCACCGTCCTTGCGCTGCTGCTCGGTCTGGCCGTGTCCGCCCCCGTATTTTCGGAGGCCCACTATGCCGTGCCCGTGGTGGTAGACGTGCCCACCGATCTCGGAACACTGCCGGTAACCCTTTCCCTGGACGAAATCATCGCCGCGCAAACCCTGCCGGGTGTGGTCGATGTAGCGAGTATCACGGTTGTCGACGCCAACGGTGTGACCATTCCCCACGCCCTCTCCGAATCCTTTCAATGGGACACCTCAGGCGAAATTTCCTGGGCCGTCCCGCCCGATACGACCAACACCTTCGAGATACGCTTCACCACCACCGAAGCGCGCCGGCCCTTTCTCGGACAAGACCACACCCCTCGAATCGGAACAGGCGACTTGTTGCGCTACAACACCAAGGCCCCCCGTCCCGTGGTGGCCTCCTACCTCGCGGGGCTCTACGACATCAATCAAGATGGTCACCGTGACCTGGTCGCTTGTTGGAACTACGCCTATCGTCCCGGCACCCCGTGGGACGGCGTCATCGTTTACCCCAGTCGTGGGGACGTCTTCGACGTGGGTGAACTGACCCATCTGCGGTACAAATCCGACAAGGGACCGGCCTTCTTCAGCAGCGTCTATATGCACGCCGCCATGGCGGACCTCAACGGCGACGGCTTCCTCGATGTGGTTTATTCGCCCAAACAGGGAGACAGCCTCCAGGTCTACCTCCACCCCGGCACCCAGGAAGCCGGTACGTGGCCCGTCTACCAGCACGGCGTCACCCTGCCCCGTCCAAAGGGTACGTGGAACCCCTGCCGGGTCGTCGATTTGGACGAAGATGGTGCCTTGGATATTGTCATCGGCGCACCGGGCAAACCGCACGCAACCTACTGGCTGCGCAACACCCAAGCGAAAGGCTGGCCCATGACCCTCGCCGAGCCTGTTCGTCTGGACGTGGGCGAAGGGGTCTGCTTCTTTGATGTGGATGGAGACAACCGTCTGGATGCCGTTGGACTGCGCCCTGCGGCCTCCAAGGGAGTCCATGAATACGAAATCGTCTGGCAGCCCCGGGAGCCAGGCGACGTGCCCGCCTTTGGCGAGACAACGGTGCTTTCGCAGGTGGCTCCCCAATTTCCCACCCATCTCGCCAGCGTCAATGACGGTCCCGAAAAGGGCCTTCTCGTGGTCCATGACGTGTACCAGAAGGTGTCCCTCTTTCCCCAGATTGAGCAGGGCTTCGGCGCGGCGAAGACCATCCAATCCAGCAACGCGGTTATGTCCCTGAGTGACCAGGCCTGGCCCACCTTCTGCGACTGGGACGATGATGGCGACCTCGACATCCTCGTGGGTGGCGGCTACGGCTGGCCCCGCATCGTCATCAATAGCGGCACGACGGAGAACCCCGCCTATGAAGAGGCACAGCGGATTGAGGCCGACGGAAAGCCCATCCGTATGCTACGCAACGAGATTCTGGGCGAGCCTTTTCACAGCCACAACCTGGGCTACTCCTATCCCGTCTTCGAAGACTGGGACGGCGACGGCCTGCGCGATCTCATCATCCCCAACGAGACCAACCGGATTCTCTGGTGGAAGAACGTGGGCACGAAGACCGCCCCTGCCTTCGGTCCCCAACAGCTCCTCGCCGTCGACGGCTTTGAAGAGTCGGACGCGGCCCGCCGTCGTTCGGCCGAGCGCGCCCTCAAAACCACCTACCCCCAAGAGGAAGAACAGCCCTTCTATTGGCGAACCGGCGCGGCGGTCTATGACTGGAATAACGATGGCCTCATGGACATCGCCACCCACGACGGCGCCGAACGGAAGCTCACCCTCTTTTCCCAGCATCGAAGCGCAGACGGAACCCTCCGCCTCAAGAAAGACCGGAAGCTCCTGCTGGAGGACGGCCGCCCCATCGACGACCAGATTGTGAACCGCAGCGCCCATTGGACCGAGTCCTTCACGCCCGTGGATTGGGATCGGGATGGCCTCATGGATCTCATGTACGCCTGCTCGGGCACACGCCCTGCAGACGGCAGCATCTATCTGCTCCGCAACGTGGGCACGGCATCGGAAGCGATCTTCGCGGCACCCCGGACGATGAAGTTTTTCGGTGAACCCATCAGAGTAACCGCCCATGGTCCCCACCCCTGGGCGGGCGACGTGGATGGCGACGGCTTCCCCGATTTGGTGGCGTGCGTCGAGTGGAGCGTCTATCCCTGGTACCGACACGCCGCGCTGGAGATGGATGCACCGCCTGCGTACGAACTGGGCACATTACGTCGCGCGCCGTAGAGAACCTTTGCGCAGGGGGGAACCACCAAGAACGCAGAGAACACAAAGGAAATGGCATAACACTGCAGGCATGGGACAAGCATTTACGAAAAACAAACGGGCGGGTGCCCCCCTCAAACGGAGGAGCGAAGCGACTCAAGTCACGCAATAATTGTCTTTCCAGGATGGCTGAAGGCAGGTCATTGGGCGGACGCAAAGAAGGCACCCGGACTCCGCCCCGATTCCGCAGGAGCGGAATGCTATGCATTGCTACGGGGGACCGTAGCAACGAGCCCGTCCATTCATCCCGAGCGCCGTCATCCCCGCGAAGGCGGGGATCCCGATACGCGGCAAAGTAACCGTGCCTGCACGCTGGATTCCCGCCTTCGCGGGAATGACGATCTACCTCGACTTGAATCCCGTCGGAGCTCACCGTGTCCATTCGTGGTTCAGCTCTTGGGGTTACGGCCGAACTCCTGCCGTCCGTGGAAACCTGCCCCTACCACGACCGAAGTTTACGGAGAAGCACCATTCCCAACCCCACGAAAACAAGGCCCGCCAAAAACTGGGGCGATTGGGCGAAGCCCACGGAGCGCGTGGCGAGGGTGGGCATTTCGGCGCGGGCTCTTTCGTGCCCATAGGCCCGGGCCAGTTTCAACAGCCCGGCCTGGCCCTCCTCAGAACCCCGGTCTTGTTCCAACCGCGAAAAGCTGTAAAGCAAATCGCCCACGACTGGGTCTTCCGGTTTCACAAAGAGCATGCGCTCCTTGAGCTGATAGAACAGGGCATCCATCACCTCGGCATCGGGCGTGTCGTCTTGAATACCGTCGACCAATAACAGTCCAGGTTCCGACTCCGGCGGGTAAGGCACGATGGGATGGGTAGCCAGGTAGGTCGGATCCGACGCCATGGCAATCTTCGCTTCCAGTATTTTCACGTGGAGCCATTCGGTGCCTCCATGCGATTCCGGGTCCCGGCTCATACCTTCCGTGATCCATTGAAGGGCCCGGCGATTGTCGCCTGCGAGTTCATAGGCCGTACCCAGCGTACTCGCGACGGCGTATTGGCCCGGGTAGTCGGTCTCCATGGCAAGGAGCATCGCGATAGCCTCATCGTAATGCCCGGTGAGGATATGGCGAATGGCGGCGTGCTCACGCTCCAACCATTGGCGCTCGCTGTCGCTGGCCGATGCCATCGTAGCGATGTACCAATCCGCAAACTCCTCCAATCGATTTTCCGGATTGGTGTGCCACGTATCACGTAGCAGGACATAGTCCACGGGCTCGGGCCCCGTCGAACGGCGCATCTCGAAATAGCCGTTGCCCCCGCCCTGAATGCAGGCTGCAACGGTATTCGCAACAAGAAGTGAAACGCAGAAAAGTACTCTCATACCATGCCCCTTTTTCCGACCTGCTCCCGGCCGCTGTTCCCGGAGTAAACTGCCATGCTCCCTATAATGGGCAATTCCCCATAAATATGCCAGTACTTTTTTCACGGTCGGAACGATGAAGGGGTAGTCGCGGGGGGATTTTTTTAGGGGGGGGGAACCACAAAGAACGCAGAGAACACAAAGAAAGTGGGGTAACACCGCGGGCGCAACGACACGGCCGTCCATTCAGCCCGAGCGCCGTCATCCCCGCGAAGGCGGGGATCCCGATACGCGGCAAAGTAACCGTGCCTGCACGCTGGATTCCCGCCTTCGCGGGAATGACGATCTACCTCGACTTGAATCCGGTCAGCGAAGCGGGGGAAGTTTGTGGGTGAAGAGACTCAAGTCACGCAATAAATATCTTTCCAGGATGGTCGAAGGCAGGTCATTGGGCGGGCGCAAAGAAGGCACCCGGACTCCGCCCCGATTCCGCAGGAGCGGAATGCTATGCATTGCTACGGGGGACCGTAGCAACGAGCCCGTCCATTCATCCCGAGCGCCGTCATCCCCGCGAAGGCGGGGATCCAGATACGCGGCAAAGCAACCGTGCCTGCACGCTGGATTCCCGCCTTCGCGGGAATGACGATCTACCTCATCTTCGTGTGCCCCTTGGTGCCCCCCCAACCCAACTCACGAAGACTCCCCATCGCCTTCCACGTCATCCAGCAGCTTCTGGAGATAGTCCCGGGTGGCGGCCTGGGCGCGGCAGCCGTAGCTGCCCCGGCCTACGTAGGGATTGCTCTGGGTCTCATCGAGGAAACGCGCCTTCGACGTGTCCTCCACCTGGAGCTGCATCATCTCGGCCACCTGCTTCCGAAGCTCTTCATCGAGAATCGGGAAGGCCACTTCCACCCGCCAGTCGAGGTTACGCTCCATGAGATCTGCACTGCTCAGATAGACCTTCTGGTCCTCGCCCGTACCAAAGACATAGGCGCGCTGGTGCTCCAGGTAGCGGTCCAGTATCGAAATGGCGCGGATGTTGTCGTGGGGTTTCATGGCGTAGGTCGTCCGCACGATAAAGTCCATGCCCACCCCGGCATCCGCCAGGGCGTAGAGCTTCTTGATGATACCGGGGTCCGTGAGGTGATTGGTCTTCAACAACACATAGCCATCCGGCCCCTTTTTCTCCTCCCGGTCCAGCAATTCCATGAGCGCTGTACGGGAGTTAAAGGGCGATACGAGCAGGTGCTTAAAGGAAGGTTCTTTCACCGTCCGTACCGTGTTGGCCCGGTCGAGGTAGGTGAAGATTTCCTTCACCTCGTTGGTCACCCGGCGGTCGTTGGTGAGCAGGATGCTGTCCACATAGAGTCGCCCCGTGGTCTCGTTAAAGTTCCCCGTGGAGAGTCCGGCAAAGAGGCTGTTCTTCCGCTCAATGAGCAAGAGCTTGGAGTGGACCTTGAGGGGCGGCACGCCGTAGACCACCTGGGCCCCCACCTCCGACAGGGTCTCGGCGATGTGGATGTTGTTTTCCTCGTCGAAGCGGGCCTGCAGTTCGATGGACACAAAGATTTTCTTGCCATTCTGCGCCGCGTTGTAGAGGGCGTTGACGACCTGGGAGTTCTTGGCCGACCGGTACATGGTCATCTTGATGGACTTCACATGGGGGTCGATGGCGGCTTCCCGCAGGAGCCGGATCACGTGGCCAAAGGACTGATAGGGATAGGTGATGAGCAGGTCCTGATCCTTGATGGTCTCCATCATGGGTCGTTTATCCTGCTCCAACACGGGATGGGGCAACACGTCGAGCTTGGGAAAAAGCAGGTCCTCGCGATTCGGCGGGAAGGAAAAGAGGTCCTTCATGTTGTGATAACGGCCCCCGGGCACGAGGGTATCGTCTTCCTCGATGTCCATCTCCTTCATCAGCATCTTGAGGAAGCCCGAAGGCATTTCCCGATCATAGACCAGACGGGTGGGCCGTCCGCCCTTGCGTTGTTTCAGCACCCGCTCCATCTTCCGCACATAGCCATCGGTAAAGTCGTTGTCCATATCGAGCTGGGCATCGCGGGATACCTTAAAGGCATAGGCATCGATATGCTCATATTCAAAGATGTAGAAAATCTCGTTGAGGTTGTGGCGGATGACGTCGTCCACATACATGATATTGCCGTTGGGCAGCTCGACAAAACGAGAGAGACCCGGCGGGATCTCCAGGATGGCATAGCGCTTTTTCTTCCCCCGCATCACCACCGCCAGATAGAGGGCCCCATCCGTAAGTTGTGGAAAAGGCTGGGACTTATGACAGATCAGGGGCACGAGGCTGGGCAAAATCTGGGTGCGAAAGAAGGACCGGAGCCACCCCTCCAGGCCATAGCGGTCATCGGCCACGTCTTTTTCCGTGATAATGTGGATGCCCTTTTCAGCGAGGCCCAGGGTGATGGCTTTGTAGGCCGCCTGAAAACGCTCATCCAGGAGCCGCGCCCGCTCGTTCACCACCTCCAGAATATCCTGAAAGCCCTTCTTCCCCATCTCGATACGGCGGTGGATACTGGCCACCCGCACCTTAAAAAGCTCGTCCATATTGGAGGAGAAAATCCCCAAAAAGCGAAGCCGTTCCAGGAGGGGATTCCGTTCGTCCTCCGCCTCCTGCAACACCCGCTCATTGAAGGAGATGGTCGATATCTCGCGAATCTGGTGAATATTTTTCATGGTTCCCCGCATAACTCCCACCCCTCTCTGGTTTCGGCGGAATACTTCGGAACGGAGCACCCGGTGGCGTATAATTCGGAAAATCATTGTCGCAATTTTACGGGTCACAGGTCCAGATTCCATCTGACGCCCGATTTCGTTGGAAAGTATCACTACGTCATGCCCTCCTTTGATTCCCTTGTTATCCTCGGCCCTACCGCATCGGGAAAAACCGGTCTCGGCATTGCCCTGGCACGCCTGCTCGGGGGCGAAATCATTTCCGCCGACTCCCGGCAGATATACCGGGGCCTCGACATTGGCTCGGGAAAGGACCTGCAGGACTACGAAATCGGCGGGCCACCCGTGGCCTACCACCTCATTGACCACGTCGATCTGAAGACCGAATACAACGTCTTCCAATATCAGCGGGACTTCCACGCCACCTTTCAGGCCGTTGCCGAGCGGAATGTCCTACCCATCGTGGTGGGGGGCACGGGCCTCTACCTCGAGGCGGCCCTTTCGAAAAACCTCATGATCCCCGTGCCGGAGAACCCCCCGTTGCGCGAAGAGATGGCGGCCCTCTCCACCGACCAACTCGCCGAGAAACTACTGCAGCTCAATCCGAACACCCACAACACGACCGACCTCCTGGAGCGCGATCGCCTGGAGCGGGCCATCGAAATAGCGATATTCAGCGAGACGGCCACCCCCGAACCCGCGCCCCCTATTCGCCCCCTCGTTCTGGGCGTGGAATGGAATAGGAAGACCCTGCGCCAGCGTATCGCACACCGCCTCGTCAGCCGCATGGAAGCTGGCCTCGTCGAAGAAGTGGAAGACCTCCTCTCCCAGGGCTGTCCCTGGCCCCGGCTTGAGCAACTGGGCCTGGAATACCGTTTCGTGGCCCGGTATCTCCGGGGCAAAATCAAGAACCAGAACGATCTCACCCAGAAACTGAGCGGGGAAATCTGCCGATTCGCCAAGAAGCAAGACACCTGGTTCCGCCGCATGGAGCGGAACGGGACGGTCATCCATTGGGTACCCGAAGGCCGCCTCGATGCCGCCATGACCATCATCCGGGAAGCCGAATGAGCAAGGCCATTGCCCCCTATTTGAAGAAGCGGGCCGTCCATCATGCCTGGCCCCTCCAGGCCCCCACAGCGGCCCACCTGCGCAGCGTGGTGGTCATCCCCGTGTTGGCCGAGTCTGCTCGGCTCTTTGACACCCTGGGCGACCTGGCGGCCAACCATCCCGTTGCCCTGGCCCAATCCCTTATCCTCTGTGTGGTGAACAACCGGGCCCCCGAGATGGCGGCCAAAGGGGATTGCGACGACAACCAGCGCACCCTGGCCCAACTACCTGAATTCGCCGCGGACCACCCCCAGATGCACCTCGCCTGGATTGATGCCGCGTCGCCGGGTCATACCCTGGGACCGAAAGAGGGCGTGGGACTTGCCCGTAAGATTGGCCTCGATACGGGCCTCCAGTTGCTCCACGAGCAGGGACGGGACCAGGCCCCCCTCGTCTGCCTCGATGCCGACACTCGGGTGACCCCCGACTATCTGGAAAACATCCATGACTTCTTCGCAGAAGGGCCGCGCTGGGCGGCGGTGGTGGACTATGCCCACCCCGTAGCGGGCGACGACGACGAGACGCGGGCCATCCTCGCCTATGAGTTTTTCCTCCGCTACCAGGAGCTGGCCCTTCACTACGCGGGCTCGCCCTACCACTACCCGGCCATTGGCTCCACCATGATGTGCACCGGAGCGGCCTACGCGGCCGCAGGAGGCATGAACCGGCGTCAGGCAGGGGAAGACTTCTACTTCCTCCAGCAATTGGCCAAGACGGGCCACGTGGACCGTATCTGGGATACGACCGTCTACCCCGCCTCCCGTCCCTCCCACCGGGTCCCGTTCGGCACCGGGCGCAAGGTGGGTGCCTATGAGCACGCCCCCGACGACGCCTTTCTGATTTACCATCCTGCGACCTATGACGTGATCCGCAACTGGCTCGCCATGGCACAGGAACACCTGGATGAAGACGGGGCCACCCTCCTAAAAGGTGCCACAGAAATCGACGGGGAGCTCGGCGTTTTTCTGGAAGACCAGGATTTCGCTACGGCCTGGGACCGTATTCAGCAGCAGTCCACAACGGCGGCGCGGCGACAGCGGAACTTTCACGAGTGGTTTGATGCTTTCCGCACCCTGAAGTTGACCCACCATCTCCGGGACAACGGCTATCCGCGACAGGATCTTTTTGAGGCCCTCGGCGCGATTGCGGGCCACCATGGCCTGGAGCTCCCGGCGCGAATGGGGCCCCCATTGCGCGACGATCTCGATGGTCAGCGGGCGGTCTTGAAAACGTTACGCGCCTGGCGGCCCGTGGGGTAGGGTGCCCCCGTCAAATAAACCCTTTGGAGTGCGTAAGCTTGCTTGCGCTTTCACCGAGCAAGCTTGCTTGCGTTCCCGCCCAAGTAGCCGGTGAGTATTACCATTCAGACGGGAGCAAGCTCCCTCAGAAGGGTGACAGCAAGCTGTCACACGCCAGAGAGTCGGCAGCAGGTGAGTCCGCCGCCCACCAATTCTTGTATACTATCCCGCAAGACACAACCCTCCCCCAACCCCTACAGGAATCCCCATGGCAGGCGAAATTATCTATGGCGCGAATGCCGTCCGTGAAGCCCTTCAACAGCCCGAACGTATCAACCGCATCCTCGTGGCCAAAGAATCCCGGGTGCCCGCCTGCAAGGCCCTCGTCGACACCGCCAAACAACACAAGGTCCTCGTCGACTTCGTGCCCCAGGCCAAGCTGAATTCCCTCACCGGCACGCGGGAACACCAGGGCATCATGGCCCAGATCAGTCCCCTGGAATACACCGAACTGGATGCCCTTATCGCAGGTTGTGCACCGGAAGCCACCATCCTCGTGCTCGATCGGGTGCAACACCCCAAGAATCTGGGGATGATTATCCGCTCGGCGGTGGGCGCCGGCGTGGCCGGGATTGTACTCGCGTCACGGGGTGGAGCGCTGTTGGATGAATCCGTGGTGCGGGCCAGTGCGGGTACGGTACTCCGCGTCCCCATCGCGGCATGTCCCAACCTCAGCCAGGCGCTGAAAAAGCTCCGGGGCGCCGACTTCTGGATTTACGGACTCGATGCCGGAGGGACGTGCAACGCCTTTGCCATGTCCTGGCCCCAACGGGTCGTCCTGGTGGCGGGGAACGAGAGCGAAGGCATGCGGCCCGGGGTGCAGAAAAACTGCGATGAGATTGTGTCTATCCCCCTGGCGAACGAACTCGACAGCCTCAACGTGGCCGTGGCCACTGCGATCGTGCTGTTTCAGATTCGACGGGACTGACTACTCGCCGAAGTGACGTCGGAAATAGGCCGCGTCGTCCAGGCATTTCAGATCGACCCGGGCAAACTTTTCGGCTTCCTTGTCGGAGATGGGTTCGAGGACTTCGAATTCTTCGCTGTCCCCGTCGTTGGATTGGCCGGGCGGCAATTCGATGGCCGACTCAAAACCGGGATTGCCTTCCTGGAAGGGCAGGATACCCGCTTCCAGGAATTCCGCAATCACCTGGGCGAGGTGTTGGGTCCGTTCTTCCTTCGTCCCCTCTTCGAGGATGCGGCGATCGATGGGGATGATCTTGTTTCGGAAGAGGACACCGAGTTCATGACAACTCGGACAAGGCATGACCGCCACCACATCTTTGGGCATCTTCGCGGTAATAATTCGGTGGGATTTGCAGTGGGGGCACACGATTGTTTCCATGAGATACCACACTTTCCTGGGGTTTTTTCGGTCATCCTGGTACCTGAATTTTAGAGAACCAGACCCAACACTGTCAAATCGCAGGGAAACGGAGGTGTGAATTCTACCAATGAACACACGGGTGATAAGCAAATACCGCGTGGGACCGATTAACGGTCCAGGTAAGCGCGGGCGGCCATGGGGCTCGATGGGATCTCTTTCACGCACCGAAACCCCACATAAATGGCCGATTTCTCAAAGCCAAGCTGCTCGCGGGCCGTCGCCACCGGACGGTACGGCTTGAAGAAACTGTTGCCGCACACCATCATGACCGCGCCATAAGTAGGCTCCCCCGCCAGGGACGTCCGGGTCCATTCGGCCACGTTACCGGCCATGTTCCAACAACTGAAACGACTCAGGTCACTGGGAAACTGACCGGCCGGGCGGGGCACCTCACTCGCGTAGTTCACGTTGTAGAGGGGCATCTCGTCCTCTTCAATATCGAGGGGGTCGGGCCAGACTCCCCCATCGCCTTCGTCTCCGTAGGCCGCCGCACGGGCCCACTGGGCTTCCGTGGGCAAGACACAACCCCGTTCCGCGGCAAAGGCCATGGCGTCCAGACAAGAAACGTCACTGATGGGATAGTCGTTGAAATCGCTCCCCCAGGTTTCGAAGGCGGCGGGCACGGGCCCGAAGGCCTTTTCCATCTGGACGAAGCGCCGGTACTGACCGAGGGTCACTTCCTGCCGATCAATGAGAAAAGCACCCACGAACTCTGCAGGACGGCCGGGCAAAATCACTTCTCCTGGCGACACGAATACCATGTCCCAGCTGGAGGGGAAGTCCGCGGCTATCAGCAGGCCCAAAAGGCATTGAAAGGCGAAGCCCGCGTCTTCCACGGCGCGCGCCTCATCCCCGGCGGCATGGGCCGCACGGGCATCGGCCCAGAAAGCTTTTCCGTCCACCAGGGCCCGTCCCCCACTCAAGGCACCATGGGGGGTCGCACGCTGCAGCAGTTCTTCGTAGATCGCCTCATAGTCGGCAAAGGTCGCCTCCTGACGCGTACCGGATTCCGGCGTCGACACGTCCGTGGGCGTGGCGGCCAGGACCGCCTTACGGTGGTTTTCGGCCTTGAGGAGCCCCCACACGGCCGCCGTTACGACGAGCAACCCCAAAAGGCCCCCCGCCAGCTTCGGTCCGGAATACCCCCGGGGCACGCCTGCCAGGGCCTCTTGTTTCGGAAGCGAGGTGCCGGACTTCACCATCTGCCGAATGGGCAGGAAGGCATTCCGCAATTCCGTGGCGTTCTGATAGCGCTCTTTGGGATTGGGGTCAACGCACTTGACGACGATCTTGTCCAGGGCCGGCGGCACGTCTTTCATGATCTGCGAAGCCGGTTTGGGGATGCCGGTGGGCACACTGCCCGTCAGAATCTCATATAGCATGACCCCCACGCTGTACACATCGGAGCGGGCATCCACATCACGGCTATTCCGAATCTGTTCCGGCGACATGTAGAAGGGCGTGCCCATCACCACAGAGGCCCCCGTCAACCGGGTATTGGACATGAGCTTCGAAATACCAAAATCCATCAGACGCACCCGGCCATCCTGACCGAGCATTACGTTTTCCGGCTTGATGTCCCGGTGAATGGTGAACTGGTGGGCATACTCCAGGGCCGCACAAAGCTCATCGAAAATCCGGAGGGTCTGCGCAATCGGCAGGCGCTCGCCCGGCTTGAGGTTATCGAGGACTTCCCGCAAGGACATCCCCTGGAGATACTCCATGGAGATGTAGAGGATCTTGCCATCTTCCCCGATATCGTGGACCCGGACGATATTCTCATGGGCGAGACGGCGTGCAATCTTGGCTTCGTTGTAGAAGCGCTCCAGCACCACCTTGTCGTCCAGGAACTGGGGCAGCAGGGTCTTCAGCGCCACATCTTCACCCAGGGTGTTGTCGTGGACCTTGTAAATACTCCCCATACCGCCCTGGCCGATCAGATTGAGGACCGTATACCGCCCCCCGACCACCTGGCCCCGTCGAAACTGTGGACCGCCGTTTCCCCGGGGCACCTGGGCCTGGGCCTCGTTGATCACCGACTGTGCCTCAATTCGAATGCGGGGCAAGAGGGTATTGCACTTCTGGCAATTCTCCTGCTGGTCCGGATTCACGTGAAAGCAATGGGGACACTTAACTCTGGCCATTGGCTTGGAATACTCTCCACAGTGGCATAAAAGCGCGGCACGCGCACCAAAAAGGGACGCTCGCAATATCCTACCGTCCTGTCACAGAAACTGCAAGCAAACACCGGCATCAGCCCGATGTCAGTTCCGATGCTTCTCGGTTCAAGGCGTCCATCACAATGGCCTCCAACTGGGCCCCCACCGCTTCCGGCTCGTGCGCGCGCTCTGCGGTCTGGCGGGCGGCCTGGCCCAAGCGTTGGCGGAGACGGCGATCGGTGAGCAACCTGTAGAGCGCGTCGGCAAAGGCACGGACGTTGTCATCGGGCACCACAAGCCCATCCACCTCATGGGTCAGGGGATAGGCCGCACTGCGACAAGCCACCATGGCCTTTCCGGCCGCCATGGCATTTAAGAGCTTCACGGGATAGCCCGACCAGGAGACCCGGGGTAAGGCAAAGACCGAATCCTGGGCCAAGAGGCGGTGGAGGGAGTCGAAGCCCCGGATAGGCACCACCTCGGCATCGGGATAGCTGACCTCTTCCCCGGTCGCAATCTGGAGACGGGCCTCCGGCAGTCGCTTCCGCACCAACTCCATGGCGGCAAAAAGGAGGCCCAGATTCTGATAGGCATCCAGGTTTCCGGTATACAAGACCGGAGGCAACGCTTCCCCGGGCGTGCACAGGGGAAAGTCCGTGACCCGGATCGGAGGCGGCACGATGGTAACACGGGTGTGGTCACATCCCCGCACAATCAGATGACCGGCCAGCCGTCGGTGGGGCACGATCACCCGATCTGCCCGCCGCGGAAAGGTTCGGTCGAGCCAGCGCCCTACCCGAGCCGCCATGCCCGCTCCCCCGAAGTAATAGGGCAATTCATCCGACATGGCGTTGTGGGCGTGGTAAATGAGGGGACGGCGCCCGGCGAGCAGGCCCACCAGCAGGGCCTCGTAATTGTGGGCAATGACCACGTCGATCCGCTCCCGCGCCACCACATCCCGCAGGGTCTTGGTGAGGGCGAGATCCTGCAAGGGCTTCATCAAGGACGGACCTGCTTTGGTCTTCCCCTCCCCCGGAATCCTTCGGCACCGGTGAATGGTGAGGCCGCTGTGGTCCCGCCCTTCCCCGTAGCCGTAGACCACCAAATGCACATCGTGCCCCCGGGCCTGCAGGGCGAGGGCATTGTCCCGCAGGAAAACCTGGGAACCCTGGGGCACGGGATAGGGACAGGCGCTGACGAGGGCAATACGGAGTTTCATTCGTAGTACCCCAGCGCACGCATGCGCTCCGCGACCATGGCTTCTTCTTCGGGCGTATAGGCCGTCGGAGCGACCCCACGCTTCACAGTGCGGGCCCCATGGCCTTCCCCGAGTAACGCGCGCCCTTCCATGGCCGGCCCCGAAACACCGAGGACGGACAAGACCGTGGGCGCGATATCCATCAAGGTGGCGTCGGTCACTTCCGTAGGCTCCGACAGCAAGAGAATTCCAGCGTCACGATGGGTACCATTCATGCCCCGCTCCTTGCCCCCGAGGTATTCGTCTTCTTCCAATCGCCGGGTGACAGGACCACCAGGCGTGCTGCGAAGACAGGCCGGGGAATAGCCCGCTTCCAACGCCAGTTCGACGATGATATCGGGCGCACGTTCTGTTTCCGGGCCATCATAACACGCCCCACGGGGTACCGCACGGGCCACCGGCTCCCAGGCATTCAGGGCATCGCAGAGTTCCGCTACCACGGCCTCGTAATCTTCAGGGCGCACCTGGCCCTCGGGCTCCCGCCCGGCGAGGTTCAGGCGGATGGAGGGAAAGTAGTTTAATTCTTCCGACCAGGCCAGGGTGTGGGCCCAATCGATGCGGCCGAAACGGGCCTGGGATTCGGCCTTCGCGGCCAGCCCGCCAAAGCGACGAAACAAGGCGCCGCGCCACGATTCGGGCGTCAGCGACAAGGCCCACTGTTTCAAGAGGGATTCCCGCCCTCCTTCGCGCCACTGGAGGTAGCCCTCTTCGGCCAGCCAGTTGTTAAGATGGACCACCCCCGTGCCGGCGCCCCCGAAACCGTGGTCGGAAACGATACCCACCACCACCTCTTCTCCAGCCGCTGCCATGAGACGCCCCACGGCCGCATCCAGCTTCTGGTAGATCCGGAGGATGGCGTCTTCAAAGCCCGGACGGTGCCGGGGTGAATTCACGTCGTGAAAAAGCCAGAAATGGTGGGAAACCGTGTCGGATTCGCCATAGACCATCATGAAGAAATCCCAGGGCTCTTCGGCCAGCAGGGCCTCGGCACAGCGGGTCTTGGACTCAATCCCGGTCAGGAGTTTCTCCAAGGCCGCCGCATGCCACCCGGGGCCAATGTGGTGCTCCTGAAAATCGGCGAAGCGCCAGTCTTTTACCTGGGAGTAGCGCGCCGCCGGATAGACGAAGGAACGGTCCACGCCGGTGCACACGGGGGAATCAAAGCCCGACACCATGACCCCGTTGAGGGGCTCGGGCGGGTAGGTGCCCGGCACCCCCAGCACACAGGAGCGCTTATCGGTCCCGTCGAGGATGTTCCACAGCGCTGGTACGCGGCGGTGGGTCTGGTTGATAAAGCGGATGGCATAGTCCCCCGGGCAGGTCTCGGTGAAATCGAAAATGCCATGGCGCCCCGGATTCACTCCGGTGACACAGGTGGTCCACGCCGGGAAGGTGACGGGAGGGCGGGTACTGGCCAGGGCCTGGCACGTACCCTGTTGTCGCAGGGCTGCCAGGTGGGGCAGATGTCCGGCGTCCATCCAGGGCGTCAAGAGCGAAAGTTCACCCCCATCCAAGCCTATCAATAAGAACCGCTTCATGACGTGATCCTAACAGATTGGATCGGGATGCCGAAAAGAATCGGGGGGATTGGAATGGGAAACGCCGCTTTTTGGGACTTGCCCCATCCCCAGCCCTTCCAAGGAGGGGAGTCACATCAGCAATCGGCCCGGGTGCGCGCGATACAGTGCTTGCCCCAACGCGATAACACAGACCGCTACCCGTGCAGTTCCTGGACGCAGGCGTCGTAGGCGATTTCCGGCGTAATCTCCCGGAAAAGGGCCTCGGCATTCTCTTTGTCGATGCTGCGGGTGGGGATATCGGGACCCGCGTAGAGCACTTGAGAGGGCTTGCGGAGGGGGGCGTGCTGGGCGGGGTGGGTGCCACCAAAGACTGCCACCACGGGCGTGTCCATGGCCGATGCAATGTGCATGGGACCCGTGTCGCCTCCGAAGTAGAGGTCACACTGCTGTACCAGCGCGGCGTAATGCTTGAGGTCGGGGGTCTCGGGCGCTATGTGGGGCTTGCCGTGGACCAGCTTCATCACGGCGTCCACGGTCTCCCGCTGGCCGGGCCCCCAGGTGAGGAGCACTTCATAACGGCCGTCGCTCATGATTCTATCGGTAAGCTCCGCAAAGTACTCGATGGGCCACTGCTTTTCCGGGCGATCCACGGGCGCATGGACGGCCACCACCATTTTTGCGCCGTGAAAGGTCTTCTGGAAATACTCGTCGATGGTGTCTTCCACATCTTCGGGAATGTCGATGAGCACGTCGAGGGAGTGGACCTTGGCCTCCAACACCTTGCACAGCTCGAGGTTTTCCTCGATGCGGTTCATGTATTTGGAGATAAGGGATACTTTCCGGTTGGTGGCCAGGTAGCTGAATTCCTGGGCACGGGGCCGGGCGAAGCCATAGCGCAGTTTTGCCCCGGAAAAGCGCGTCAACAGCCCCGTCTTGGCGATGCCGTGGAAATCGATGACCCAATCGTACTTGTTGCTCCGGATGAGGGAACAAAAGGCGATGAACGCCCCCAAATCATTGAGCATGCCTTCGCCCCGTTCGAAAACGTGGACCTGATCGAGGGCCGGGTGGCCGGACACGATATCATAGGATTTCTGCTCAACGGCCCAGTCGATCTGGGCATTGGGATAGCGGTTGCGGAGGGCATGTAACGCGGGCAATACCCGAACCACATCACCGATCGCACTCAATCGAACGATGAGTATGCGGGGAACACCATTGATCATGTTGTACGGTCCAGCCAATCCGGGGACGTTGCCCCGTCCCAATCGCGAAGTCCCATCTCGCCACGCTGCAACTGTTCCGTCAGGTCCCCTTGAGGCCGGGGCCTGGAAGGATAAGAGGTCCATCGCGCAGACTCAAGTGCTACGCACCATGTCGTGCCAGAAGGTGAGGGGGACCGAAAAAGTAAAAAATGGCGGAGAGTGAGGGATTCGAACCCTCGGTACGCGTAAACGCACACACGCTTTCCAAGCGTGCTCCTTAAGCCACTCGGACAACTCTCCGCAGAGCACGGAATTATAGGGTTTTCTACAGCGGCATGTCAATTTTTCCGCGCCGAGCCAAACGCGAACCTTTACGCGCATGGGAGTACTGGGCTATAATCGCACCCAGAAATATGAAATCTCCCCCCGAGTGCGGGTACAGCAACATCACTGATTCACGAGGAGTCCACTGCTATGAGCAATGCTACCGAACTTAACGAAGAAAACTTTAAAGGTGCCGTCGCCAGCGGCGTGACGCTCGTCGATTTCTGGGCCGAATGGTGCGGACCCTGCAAGATGATCGCCCCGATTCTCGACGAATTGGCCGCCGACTACGAAGGCAAAGCCAGTGTGGGCAAGGTCGATGTGGACAGCGCCGCCAACCTGGCCCAGGAATTCAACGTGGCCAGCATCCCCACCCTGATCGTCATGAAAGACGGTGCCGAAGTCAATCGCTTCATTGGGGTCACCCAGAAGTCCGAATTGGCCAACGCGCTGGACAGTGCCCTTTCCTGAGCACCAGAGTCCTTCCAATCATTGGAATGCTACGCCCCGACACGTGTCGGGGCGTTTTTTGTGGGGACTACACCGGGGACTGCCCCGACGGCATCAATCCGACCCAGCAACACGCACCCCGTGCTTAGCCATCGACCTCGGCCCCGTACCAGGACCGTAACAGTCGGGGCCGTCTCCCTCCCACCATTCCCACCGATACGCCCATCCTGTGCGTTGGCGGTGCTCCAAACGCACGAACTTCCCCAAACTCGTTTAGACTCGTGTGGGGAAGATCGCGCGGCACGATCAGATTGTCCATTTCGGCGTCGGGATCAAGAAGAAAATGAGTGACTTCAATACGTCCCCATCCCCCCATCCCGTCGCCACCTTTCCCCACTTTCTCGTTTTTTGCTATACTAGTTGCTTCCAGACACGATCCTTATCGGGTTTACCCTGCCTACCGGAGCGGCGCACGTTTGCCGCCATCACCCGATATGCATAAGGTATCGTAGCTATGACCCATCCTGTTTCGGGGCCCACACGCCGTGTGCCCGCGGGGCGGGATACAAAAACCGTCGCCATGGACCCTACGTATGGGGTGTGGACCGGTCAAGGAGCTATCCAAATGAGTTCGAAACATGTCGCCGTTGCCGGTGCCACCGGGGTGGTGGGCCAACAGATGCTGCGGGTATTGGAAGACCGCGATTTCCCTATCGCATCTCTCAAACTCCTCGCATCGCCACGCTCGGCGGGCCGTAAACTGACCTTTCGCGGCGAAGAAATTGCCGTGGAAGTCCTCGCCGAAGACTCCTTCAAGGGCGTCGATGTGGCCCTTTTCAGCGCAGGCGGTGGCACGAGCCAGACCTTTGCCCCCTTCGCCGCCAAAGACGGCTGCGTGGTGGTCGATAATTCCAGCGCCTGGCGCATGGACCCCGAAGTGCCCCTGGTCGTCCCGGAAGTAAACCCCGACGCCATTAAGACGCACAAGGGCATTATCGCCAACCCCAATTGCTCCACCATTCAGATGGTCCAGGTGCTCCAGCCCCTCCATGCCGCGGCGACGATTACCCGCGTGGTGGTTTCCACCTACCAGGCCGTATCTGGTGCCGGCAGTGAAGCCCTCAACGAGCTTCGCGCCCAGACCGAATCGGCGCTGAAAGGTGAGAAGCCCGTTTGCAGCATCTTCCCCACCCAGATTGCCTTTAACTGCATCCCCCAGATCCCCCATAGCAACGCCTTCATCGACAACGGCTACAGCACCGAAGAGATGAAGATGGTCAATGAGACCAAGAAGATCATGGGCGACGACAGCATCCGCGTGACGGCCACCACTGTCCGCGTACCGGTGCACACGGGCCACAGCGAGTCGGTCAATGTCGAGACCAAAACCAAGCTCACCGCCGCCCAGGTGCGGGAGCTCCTCACGGCCTCCCAGAACGTGGTGGTCATGGATGACCCCAGCAAGGACATCTTCCCCACGGCCATCGACGCCGCCGGGAAATATGACACCTACGTGGGCCGCATCCGGGAAGACATTTCCCACCCCTCCGCCATCGACATGTGGATTGTCTCCGACAACCTGCTCAAGGGCGCGGCACTGAATGCCGTCCAGATTGCGGAACTGCTCTAAGAGCCACCGACCGATTTGAGGCGCACCCTTCGGGGTGCGCCTTTTTTGTGGGGGGATAGTTGTAGGGTTTCAAAGGACCTAAAGGACAAAAGGACGGCATGGCTCGGCCATGATGAAGGAGTAGCCTGACCCGACAGCGAGTGGTCAGCAATGTCGTTTAGGTCCCTTTCGTCCTTTAGGTCCTTGCAACGCGTCTCCCCCCTTCCTTGCACGTCCCCGACAGCGGACGGTATAACTATCCCACCGAATTTATCCCCCCTGATTATCACGAAGGAGAGCACAGACCATGGGCATTGTATTGGGCGTAGACGTAGGCACGAGCGGCACGAAGGCCATCGCGATGAATGCCGAGGGCGAATTGCTGGCTTCGGCGCTGGTGGAATATCCCCTCCACACCCCCAAGCCCAACTGGGCGGAGCAAGACCCCGCCGACTGGGCGAAGGCCGCCTACACGGCCCTGGCCGAGCTCGCCAGCAAGATTGACGCCTCCGACGTAAAAGGCATTGGCCTCACGGGTCAGATGCACGGCAGTGTTTTCCTGGATGCCGACAACCAGGTCATCCGCCCGGCCCTCCTCTGGTGCGACCAGCGGACCACCGCCCAGTGCGATTACATCAACGAGACGGTGGGAGAAGCCCAGCTCATTGAGATGGTCTCCAACCCCGCCCTCACGGGCTTTACCGCCCCCAAGATTCTGTGGCTGCGGGACAACGAGCCGGAGAACTATGCCCGGGTGAAGAAAGTGCTCCTGCCCAAGGACTACATCCGTCTGCTGCTCACCGGCGAATTCGCCACCGACGTGGCCGACGCCTCGGGCACCCTCCTCTTCGACGTGAAGAATCGCTGCTGGCACACGGAGCTCATGGGCCTTCTGGGCATTGACACCGACTTCATGCCCCCTTCCTTTGAAGGGCCCGAAATCACCGGCACCCTCAGCACCGAGGCCGCCGAAAAAACCGGCCTGCCCATGGGCATCCCCGTGGTCGCGGGTGGTGGCGACCAGGCAGCCAACGGCGTGGGCTGTGGTATTGTCCGCTCGGGGATTATCTCCTCCTCCCTCGGCACCAGCGGCGTGGTCTTCGCCTTCGCCGACAACGTGAGCACCGACCCCCTCGGCCGCGTCCACACCTTCTGCCACAGCGTGCCCGGAAAATGGCACGTCATGGGCGTCATGCTCAGCGCTGGTGGTTCGCTCCGCTGGTACCGCGACGCCCTCTGCCAGGCCGACATCGAGCGGGGCAAGGCCGAAGGCAAGGACCCCTATGAATACATCACCGCCGAAGCCGCGGACATCCCCATCGGCGCGGAAGGCCTCGTCTTCCTGCCCTATCTCACCGGCGAGCGGACGCCCCACAAGGACCCCGACGCCAAGGGCGCCTTCATTGGCCTCTCCCTACGGCACACCAAGGCCCACATGAGCCGGTCCGTGTTGGAGGGCGTCTCCTTCGGCATGCGCGACAGTCTGGAAATCATGCGCGGCATGGGCGTGCCCGTGGGTGAAGTGCGCTGCTCCGGCGGCGGTGCGCGGAGTCCCCTCTGGCGCCAGATGCTCGCCGACACCGGCAACGCCCCCATGGTCACCATCAACGTCGACGAAGGCCCGGCCTACGGCGCGGCCATCCTCGCCAGTGTCGCGGCGGGCATGTATAAGACCGTGGAAGAAGGCTGCGACAACATCATCAAAGAAGTCAGCCGCCTCGAAGCCAACAAGGTGGCCGCAGCCGCCTACGAACCCTGGTTCCTCGAATACCAGGCCAACTACCAGGCCCTCGCACCACGCTTTAAGGCCATGGGTGGACTGTTGGGGTAGGAGAAACGCCGGGGACCGGCTCCCGAGCCGCAATGACGCCGGCCGCGAAAGCGTGAAACAACCCGCCCGGTGCGAGGGAGCCTGTACCCCAAAAAGGGCTGCCCGAGACACTTGGCTTGCTTCCTTTGTGCTCTCTGCGTTCTTTGTGGTTCCAATAAAGCATGCACCACAGAGACACAGAGGACACGTAGAGTCGGCGCCCGCTCTCACCTCAACATTTCCGTGAATCCTCCGTAGCCCCAAGCGTTATACTGGGTAGCAGGCAGTCACACCAAAACCGGGAGCACGCACATGCCGAAATCAACACGACATCCGATTTTCCCCATCACCCATCTCATCGGCGTGCTCCTTCTGTTCCTCCCTGCCTGCACGTCCATGCCTTCCAGGGTCCGCAGTGAACGGGACGCGCTACACTTGCCACCGGACACAGCGAGCGTCAGCGCGCGCGGGCTAGCCGACGAGGACATGCGCGCCCTGTTTCGTTTCCCGATGCTGCGATTCCTCTCCTTCGGCATTGGCGCGGGTGCTATGGACGCCAAGATTACGGACGAAGGATTGGCAATTCTGGCAGAACGGGCGTGGCCAGCGCTGACGGGCTTGCAGGTCCGCACCAATAGGCATATCACCGACCAGGGACTGGAAACGCTGTCCCAAATGGACATGCCCATGCTGGAAGTCCTTGTGCTGAGTGGAAATCCGTGTATCACCGATGCGGGTATCTGGCATATAGCACGGATGAGGCAGGTAACCTATTTGAACCTGTCGCTAACCCCAAGACTTACCGACACAGGCTTGAAGTATCTCAGCGAGATGTCCCAACTCACCTGGTTGGCCCTGGACGATTGCGATCGCATCACGGACGAAGGCGTGGCCTATCTGATGGACATGCCAAACCTCCGTACCCTCTACCTGGGCGGGTGTGAGCATGTTTCGCCGACGTGGGCGGAGAAATATCCACAAAAGGTGCGTATGAAGTTAAACGCCTACACGGGCTACGGCGCGGACAAGAGGAACGCAAGGTTCGAAGATATCAAACGGATGGGCGAAGAACCCTTATAGCGCAGACGGGGACCGGCTCCCGAGACGCAGTGACCCCAGCCGCGTAAGCGCTTGAACAGCTTCAAATCGAGGGAGCCTGTACCCCTCAGAAGAACACCTCGCACCAAAGCTCGCCTTCCGTGGGTACAGTCTCCGATTGGCGCAGCACCACAGCTCCGTTCCCCAGTCACGAGCCAATCGGAAACGGTCCCCGGGGACCAGCTCCCGAGCCACGACGCGTGGCTTGTCTCCTCTGTGAACTCTGTGCCTCTGTGGTTCCAATAAACATGCACCACAGAGGCACAGAGGACACGGAGAGAACGGTGGCAAGGCGATTCAGCACATTGCCCGTCAACCGAAATACCCACCATGCCGCTAAACAAAGGCGTCCGCTTCGCCCCCATCCTATTGTCAATTCTAAAGATGCATGTTAAAATCTAGACAGTCTGGACAGAATATATCTAAGGAAGCCCTCACGATGGATAAAACATGGCAACTGCAAGAAGCCAAGAATCGATTCAGCGAAGTCGTTGACTGCGCCCTCAAGGAAGGACCACAAGAAGTCTCCCGCCACGGCAAGAAAGCGGTGGTCGTGGTTTCCTGCGAGGACTATGAGCGCTTGCAACGGGGTCCGGATAGCCTCGTGGAATTCTTCCGCAAGTCTCCCCTGCGCGGCCTCGAACTGGAACGCCCCCGCGACCTGCCCCGCGACGTCACGCTGTGAACTATCTAATCGACACCTTCGTGCTCTCTGAGATGGTCCGCGCCCGACCTAACCGGGGTGTCCTCGCCTGGATGGAATCCTGTGACGAAAACACCCTGTTTATGAGTGTCCTTACACTGGGGGAGATTCAGAAAGGCATCGAGAAACTCGCGCCTGGAAAACGACGCAACGCCCTTCAATCCTGGCTGGATCGCGATCTCCGCACCCGTTTCGCAGGTCGAATCCTTAGTATCGACGCGGAGGTCACGATGACGTGGGCCCACATCCAGGCATCGCTGGAAAAGGAGGGTGTTCCCCTCCCAAGCATTGATGGGCTGCTCTGTGCCACGGCACGGACCCATAATCTAACGGTGGTAACACGCAACACCAGTGACTTCGAACGAAGCGGAGTGGGTATCTACAACCCGTGGTCCTAACTCCTTGTAAGTAGAGAACGTGTCACGGCATATGGCCGTGGTCCGCTCTCCGGCCGATTCCTGGAAATACACGTTCCGTTCTTAATTCCTTTGTGTTCTCTGCGTCCTCTGTGGTTCCAATTCACAGGCACCACAACGGCATAGAGCACACAAAGAAAGCGAGGGCAACCGATACGCTCCCGTCATTCCGTTAATTCTCTTAAATGGACCTACCACGGAAGGCACCGAACTACACGGAATGAAAACGGGTGGCATCGTAGCTTCACATCACCTCCACAACATCACGTGTCCTGTGAATGCCGGGCCGGGCTTTATGCCGACTACGTCGCACACGCCCCGCAACGAGAATGGTCCATCTCCGGTTGAACACACGAAATTTTGCCATGTTCTCTTCCCTTTGTGTTCTCTGCGTTCTCTGTGGTTCCAAATCACAGGCACCACAGCGGCACAGAGCACACGGTGAGTCGGCGGCAGCGACTCCCCTCCACATTCCCGTGAACCTTTCCACCCTTTCAGACGTTATACTGGGTAACAGGCAGTCACACTCACACACGGGAGCACCCCCATGTCGACCACACCACGCGGAACAATTCTGCTACGTACGCTTCTTGCCCTCGTCCTTCTGGCACTGACCCTTCCCCAGCCCCGGGCCGCCGCCCAGCCGGACGAGACGCTTACAAAAACCATCACAGACCACGTGGCGCAACGGTACCACCGGCAGTCCGTTCAGAAGGCCATCGACACGTGGGGCGATGACTGCGTACCCATCTTGATTCAACTTCTGGACGCCCAGGGAGAAAACGCGCAGCAGGTCGCACTCTATCTCGGTCTTGCGAAAGACCCGGCGGCGGTCGATAGTCTCATTCGTTATATTGAGCGCAACGTGGCGACAGAAAACTCCGACGTCTTCGGCTATCTGGCCTTGGGTTGGATTGGCACGCCCAAGGCACTGAAGTATCTCGAAGCATGTGCGGCCGACCCCAAACAAGTCCAGCATTCGGTCAGCGCACTTGCCGAGGCCGAAAGCCGTGAGGCGCTTACCGCGCTGGAACGCATCGACCGTGAAAACGGCGGGGAGGCCCATCGCACGGCCGACCTCACCTATGCCCTCAAGCGATGCCGGGAAGCCGTAGCGCGGCGTGAAGGCGTGGCCCGTGCCCGTGCGGCGGCAGGCCCCCTCACGGAAGCGCAACAGACCTTCTGGGCCTCGCAGGAAAGCGCCCTGCCCGGGAACCCCGCCAAAGAAATCCTCGGCACCTACCACGGGAGCGCCTATTGGACGGACTACCCCGATGACCGCCAGACAGCGGGCATTACCCTCACCTTCAAAAAGAAGGGCGTTTTCGAAACCAACCTCCCATCCCTCGTTTCCGCAGAACGCCTGTCTCAGCCCGGCATCGGAGAACTCCTCGACAAACCCGTCACAGGTAGCTACCGCGTGCTGGGTCCTACCCAACTCATCCTCGGTCCGGGCGAAGGGGTGGTCACCCACGGCTTCTCCCTCGAAGAGGGTCGGCTTTCCTTTTACCATCGACGCTTACAGGCCTTTTTCTCCCTGGGCACCCAAAAGGCCAAGACCCGCGTCCATTCAACGGCCTCCATCGCCGGGGTCTACACCGGCCCGGCCATGGTCACGGAAGAATCTGGCAGACAACTTCAACGCATCCCCGATGCCGAACTTGTCTTTACCGACAACGGCTACTTCAACACCAACTTCGGCAGCGAGCAGGGCAAACTCTTTCTCGGGGTAAATACCCTGAACGGCCGCTATCGCGTCGACGACTTCGGAAAGCTCGTTTGCTACATGCGCCTGGGAGGAGGCGATTCCTACAGCTTTGACACCGTGTCCTTCTTCGACTGGCACGTGCGCAACGGCACCCTCCATGGCAATCATTTTCACGGTGCCTATTACGGTTGCGCCATGGTCCTCGGCTCTCCGTCACCCTTCAAAACGCCCCCGGATTTGCTGGCGCGACTCACGGCGAGCACCTATCGGGGGCGTGCCTTCGCACCCACGCCTGAGGGCGACATCCGAGAGGTTCATGGCATCAAAATGACCTTCGAGCAAGATGGCACCTATCACGGCAACCTACACCCACGGCAACTCCGCCCCGGACAGCAATACTATCCCGATGACGCGGGAAAGTTCGTGGTGCTGTCGGACCGGCAACTCTACCTGGCCGATTCGTGGGGCAGCGACTCCCTTACCAATCAGGGCGTGTGCGATGTGCTGATATGGGAAGACCGGCTCTACTTCAGTTCCATCGGGCGACGGGCCTATTTTGTGCTGCAGCAAGGGGGCTGAGTCCCCCTAGATCATATTGCGCTCTTCCAGGCGATGGACGATACCGTGGGGAACCCCGCCCGAAAGGAGCGCCACTTTTTTTTGACCCGTTGTGCTCCCCGTATGCCCAGCCAGGATTTCCTTAACCCGCGGCATTTCCCGGGCAATTACTTTGTCGACGACCAGCTCGTGAAGCTCGAGGCTTTGTCGAGGGAACGGTTCGCCGCAGTGAGCTGTCGCATTAAATCCATCTTGTGGCTCTCATTTTCGACCTTGGCAATACGCTTCCGTCATTCTGTCCATTCTCTTCAAGGGACCTACCACGGAAAGCACCGAATTGCACGGAATAAAAACGGGTGGCGTCGTAGCTTTACATCACCTCCACAACATCACGTGTCCTGTGAATGCCGGTCCGGGCCTTATGCCGACTACGTCGCACACGCCCCGCAACGAGAATGGTCCATCTCCGGTTGAACACACGAAACTTTGCCATGTTCTCTTCCCTTTGTGTTCTCTGCGTTCTCTGTGGTTCCAAATCACAGGCACCACAGTGGCACAGAGGACACGGTGACTCGGCGGCAAAGGCGTCCTTACCAATCAGGGCGTGTGCGATGTGCTGATAAGGGAAGACCGGCTCTACTTCAGTTCCATCGGACGCCGGGCCTACTTCGTGCTGCAGCAAGGGGGCTGAATGCCCTAGATCATATTGCGCTCTTCCAGGCGATGGACGATACCGTGGGGAACCCCGCCCGAAAGGAGCGCCACTTTCTTCTGGCCCGTTGTGCTCCCGGTATGCCCCGCCAGGATTTCCTTAACCCGCGGCATTTCCCGGGCGATTACTTTGTCGACGACCAGCTCGTGAAGCTCCGAGGCGCGATCGAGGGAACGGTTCGCCGCAGTGAGCTGTCGCATTAAGTCCATCTTGTGGCTCTCATTTTCGACCTTGGCAATACGCGCCAGGATTTCCCCGCGATCCTCGATGATTCCGGTCACGACACCCCGCACCTTCTTAAAGGCGGCGTCCAGGTCATTGCACCGCATTTCCAGATCGACGATGAGCGCCGAGGTCTTGAAGAAGGGCTCCGGATCGTTCAGGCGCGCATCGTTGGCGATGGCCCGCTCAAAGTATTCGATGGCACTGCGTAGTGCTTCGGTCTCGTCCGCCGGCGCATAGACCCATGCCTTTTTTACTTCATCCAGAAAGTCCACGTTGTAGGATTTGTCGCCCTCATCCAGCGCCGTCACATAGGACCGGTTAAACGTGGACTTGAGGCGGTAGGATTCCGAGTGGAGTGCTTCCAGGAGCCGCGCCATGGTCTCGAGTGACTTTTCATAGGCAGCGGCATTCTCCGAACCTCGCCGGACCTCGTCGGCCTTCAACGCCTCTGCGATTCGGTCCCGACCTTCGTTGCCCTGATGGAGTATTCTGTCCAGTTCCCCGAGGGCACTCAAGACGGCTTTGGGCGTGGCATTTGCCGCCTCCTCCGCGGCCCCCTCATTCTTTTCGCCCCCCTTCTCCGCCTGCTCCTCCCGGTACAGCCACGCCACACGGAGATACAGACGGGCGATCAACAGGTGATCGCGCATTCCGTCCTCGGGAAGCAATTGGACATAGATGGCCAGGAGATGCATCCAGAGGGCCACTTCAAAGTTCAGGTTATCGTAATCGATACGCTCCCCGAGGAGGCGCACAACGTTATCATCGCCCTCTCGGTTTGCCTGAAACGCGCGGGCGCTCGCACGGCCATAGAGGTTAAGCTTCGGCTCCGTATAATTTTCCGACGGTGCGGTAAAATAACAGTGGGGACAGAAGTAGAGAAAATAAACCGGCGGATGAATCTGCACCAGCTGGGGATCGTTCCACACATAGGTGAGCACATGGTTGTCCGACTCCACTTTTCCCGGCCCGTAGGTACGGCTCCGGAATTGTCGGTGCCGACTTGCCGCACGACAAGCGGGGCAAGGATATTCTTTCATAAAAAAGGGCAGTCGTTTCTCAGCCACGGAATCGCTTTCTTGCGTAAATCCCCCCCGCACACGCAGCCTACGACGGATTGAAAAGCGAATCCGGACGCGGGTTGAAGATACAGGCGCGCTCTACACGGTTGCGTTGGGCCTAATCTTTTCATAAACGCAGTACTTTGTCAAACAAATCGCTCACGCCCCCGGCATAGCACCCCCTCGGCCCGGCGCTTCTCGGAGCCTCGCCGTCATCGATGACGAAAGCATCCCGGCCGCCTGTCGTCTTGCCCTGCATGGCGTTTCTGGAAAATCTCCCCCGTTGGCCGAGCACATTTACTCCATCGATGGACCTGCGGGGGTGCCGCTTCACGCCAAGGCGTCCTGGCTTCCCTGTCGGCCCACCCGACCTACTGACCGGTATACTACTTGTCTATAAAGACCCTTGACAATCCCTTCTGGTTAACGTATAAGAAACAGAGTTTTGCTGAATACGTGGCCTACGGCGCAGGGGTTTTCGGCGCGATAGGGTCCGGCAACCATGTGGCAGCTCAAGTGGCACCGAATTTCATTTCAGCGGTTCTGCGGCGGTATTTCAAGCGGTCACATCCAGGCAGTCTGAGGAGGTCTTCGTGGTGACGCCCTTCGTACACAGTGCCCCCACCGGTCAGTCATTTCCCTGACCGAACCCATACCCAATACCCCTCACCCGTCGGAAGGAACGTCTCCGGGCGTTCCTTCCGACACCCCATTGACTCCACAACACCATCTGCTACACTGACCTGCAGCACCGTTTGTAGCCCACCCTCAAGGAGTCCGCGCCATGCAACCTCCCTTCCGTCCACGCCGCGTATCAACCATGCTCACCGCGCTTCTTGTGCTGACCCAGGCCCTTGCCCTTGCGGCGGAACGGCCCAACATCGTTTTCATCTTGACCGACAACCACGGTGCGTGGACCCTGGGCTGCTATGGCAACGAAGACATCCAAACGCCCCACCTGGACCGCATGGCGGCGGAAGGGGTGCGCTTCACCCGGTCCTACGCCAACAACGCCGTGTGTTCGCCCACCCGGGCCACCTACCTCACGGGCCTCATGCCGAGTCAGCACGGCGTCCACAAATACATTCACCCGGACGTCATGATGGGTCCGAAGGCCTACCGCACCCTGGAGGAGTTCGACACCTTACCCCAGATCCTCAACGAGGCCGGTTATGTCTGCGGTCTGAGCGGCAAGTGGCATCTGGGCGCGAACATGGAACCCCAGGAGGGTTTCTCCTTCTGGGTAACCAAGCCCGAGGGCCACACGGTGGATTTCGTCAACCAGAAGATTATCGAGAACGGTGAAATCACCACCCTGGAGGAACACCAGACGCCCTATTGGACCCGTCGGGGCATCGAATTCATAGAGGAAAATAAGGAGCGCCCCTTCTTCCTCTTCCTGGCCTACAACGGCCCCTACGGATTGGGGAAGAGCGCCACCACGCCGCCTATCAACGCGTTTGCCGACCACTATGCGGATAAGACGTTGCCGTCTTTCACCCGCGACACCATCCATCCCTGGCTTTACAACAACAAGCAGATGATGAACAATGCCACCGCGGCGCGCAAATATGCCTCAGAAATCAGCGGCGTGGACGCAGGCGTGGGCGAAATCATGGCCGCGCTGAAGCGGCTCGGCTTGGACGACAACACCCTCGTCATCTTCACGGCCGATCAGGGCCTGGCCGGGGGCCAGAGCGGGTTCTGGGGCATGGGCGACCATACACGGCCCCTCACCGCATTCGACTGGACCATGCACGTGCCCCTCATCGTCCGACACCCGGGGCAAATTGCGGGCGGTGCCGTGTCCGATCTGCTGGTAAGCAACTACGACCTCATGCCCACCGTGCTGGATTACGTGGGCCTCCGCGATCAACAACCGACCAGCCCGCCGTCCCCCGGTCGTAGTTACGCACCCGTCCTCCATGGCGAGACCATCACGCAGGAGAATGCGGTCTTCTACGAATTTGAGAACGTCCGTGCCATTCGGACCGATACGTGGAAATATATCGAGCGCATCGGGGAGGAGCCGAACGAACTCTACCACCTGGAAACAGATCCCGGCGAACGCCTCAATCTCTATGGTCGCTCCGCCCACGCCGACATCCAGGAGGAACTCCGAAAGCGGCTCCAGGCCTTCTTCGTAAAATACGCCGAGCCCAAGTGGGACCTCTGGTTGGGCGGCGATGCCAAGGGCGGTCTTATGCTGGGAAAGCAACCCTATGCTGGATAGGGACTCCCCTATTCTCCCCCATGGGCGGCTCCCTGGAATTACAGGCCAAACACGTCCCTTGCCTGCGGCGTCGCACTGTGCTTAAATAGCGGGGTCGCCTTGGCGATCGGGGTGCCAGGGAGCTCCATTCTCTGACCCACCCCCTATGGAGAGTGCAACCTCAGGAGAACCCTGCCCCCATGACCACACCCAAGACTCCCCCGTCCCATACCCCCCGGCCCAAACGACGCGATTTCATCAAGACCGCCGCCGTAGGTGCCGGACTACTCATCCTTCCCAGTGGCACCTTTGCCGCCCCCGGTGCGCCGAGCAACAAGCTCAACATTGCCCTCATCGGGGCCGATGGCCGCGCCCGGGCTCACTATGACGCCCTGAAGCCCGAAAACGTGGTGGCCATCTGCGATGTGGATGAAGAGCACCTCGATTTTGCGGGCGAAGTCTTCCCCAAGGCCAAACGCTATGTGGACTGGCGCGAATGCCTTGACCACCCCGAACTCGACGCCGTGGTCTGCTGCACCACCGACCAGACCCACGCCTTCATCGCCAGTTGGGCCCTTGACCGCAACCTCCACATTTACTGCGAAAAACCCCTCGCCATCAGCGTGGAAGAGGCCCGCCTCGTCCGGTCGAAATACCTGCCCAAAAAAGATAAACTCGCCACCCAGGTGGGCATGCAGCGCCATGCCAAGGAAAACTTCAACCGTATCCGCGAAATGATTCAGGATGGGGCCATCGGCGATCTGGAAGAAGTGAGCGTCTGGGGCAACCGCCAATTGCCCAGCCCCGGCTACCTCCCCGCTGCGGGCGAACCCCCGAAAAACCTCCACTACGACCTCTGGCTCGGACCGGCGCCCTTCCACCCCTACAACCCCGGGTACTTCGAAAAACCGGCGGGGGTCAATTGCCTGAGCTGGAATATGTATTGGGATTTTGGCGCAGGTCAGATCGGCGATATGGGCAGCCACACCATGGACATCGCCTGGAACGCCATTGACGCCACCATTCCCACGACCATCACGGGCGTCGGCGAGGAATACAACCCCGAGGTGACCCCCGTCCGCATGACCTCCACCTTCGAGCACCCAGCCAACGACTGGCGCGGTGACATCACGGTGAAGTGGTTCCAGGGAGGTGATATGCCCGCGTCCCCCATCAAGTACGTGGACCTCAACGAGATTGGCCACGGCGTCATGTTCCGTGGCACGAGCGGCTATCTCATCGGCGACTTCGACACCCGCATGCTCTATCCCCACGGCACCAAGACCGACATGACCTATTACAAACCCCGGCCCGAGTCCGAGCTCATTCCGCCCCTGGGTCACTTTCAGAAACAATGGTTGGATGCGGCCAAAGGCGGCGACCTCAACACGGCCTGTAACTTCGAATACAGCGCCGACATGATCGAGCAATTGCTCCTCGGCCTCGTCGCCTATCGCCATGGCGACAAAATCGAGTATGACGCGGCCGCGGGTAAAGTCACCAATGACGCCGCCGCCAACCAGTTCCTGAAACGTCCCTACCGAGACGGCTGGACCCTCGAAGGATAAGTAACCGAGACCGTACGGTTTCCACGGGGTGGATGGGCGCGCTATCAAGCACCCGTCCACCCTGTTTTTGCATAGGGACTGCCGCGCACCGCGTATGCGGGTAGAACGGTCGGAGTGGTTGCCAACCGGGAAACGCCTCCCACCACACAACACGAAGACGGCGGTGGGTGTCCCGTCGTCAGCGAAGATGACCGGCAGCTTACTTCGTGTAGAGGGCTTCTACCGTCTGGGCGAGGGCGATGTGGTGTTCGGCATGTTGGCAGTCGTACAGGCACCTTTGACGCCACCATGAGGCTGGGTTAGGTCTTCGGCGTTTCTTCTATGGGTCGCAATTCGATGTCGCCCAGTGAAACCGAGAGCCCCTCTTCCGACCTCAGTTCAGCAAGTGAATACTGAGCCTCAAATGGCTCAAAGCCCTGTTTGTGAATCTCTATTCCGATACGCTTGGTCGCCGTGTAGGTTTCGTCAAATGCGAACACCACTTCATCTCGGTCCAAACCCGCTAGCATTCCGCGATCCATCCCTAAAACCGCAGCAGACAACGTTGCACACCAATTGTAGGAATAGACCTGATCCACGACACCATTTCGATCCGCCATGCCGACTCTTCCTGCAAATCCCTCATAGTCTGTTGGTAACTTCGCGCCCACAAAGGTGAGTTCCGCATAGGGAACCGCTTCTCCATCATTGGCATTGCGAATTGTCCCTCGGATTTTAAAGTCACCCCCATACCAAACATACAAGACAGCGGACGACGCATCCCACGATTTTTCCGCCTCATCCCCATTCGTATTTCCCACATGGGCACAACCCTGCGCCAAGGTATTGAACAAAACCATCACAGCAATCACGTTCCGTCCGCACGTCATGGCATGTCCTCTGCCGCGCTTTCAGCGTCTTCAAGCGCACTCGCCGCTTCAAACGTCTCGTAAAACAGATACTCAGAGGCCGGACGGGGTTGGAGCTCGATCTGGCCGAGCTCGATGATCAGTGTACCGTCGGCTTCTGGCTTCAGTTTCGTCGCATCGACCATTTCGTATCGCCATTCATATCGACCGGCAACCAAGGCGAGAGCAATGCTTCCGAGCTCGCCCCCACGACAGCGCCCCTCCGCCCAGGTCACCAAACCCTCCGTATCACGCAGTCGATCATAGCCCTGCATGAACTTCGGCTCCCCGGCTAAGTCGAAAGTCGTCAACCAATTGATGGCCAGATCAATGTGACCCGAACGATTGGCGGTGCCCAAGCGTGCGCTATATTGGTCAAGGTGCTCCCAGTTTTCCGGGCGAACATCCACGAGATAGAGTACCGCATGTGGAATGGACGCGCCAGTCTCAGCGTCGATGACATAACCCTCAACCACGAACGAGGTACCTTGAGGTATGGGGTTAACGGTACCGTGAACATGAGGAGCGGGTGTATGGACGCAGGACATCATCGGGGCCGCCAGCAATAGGGCTACGGCCCAGCAAATCCTCAGGAGTAACTGCTGCATTCTCTGCCCTCCGCGAAGTGATTGTGCTCTCTCAGACGGCACCTGCGTCGCCCACACTCCATAATTCCTATCGTATCAGGAAAACCGCTACCGCAACAAAGGAGCTGGGTACGCGCAGTAGGGACTGCCGCGCCACGCGCCTTCGGGTAGCAACAGCCGCGTCAAGGTCCATCTGAGAACCCTCCCCACACAAAACAAAGATGGCAGTGGGTGTCCCATCATTGGCGAGATTGACCCGCAGCCAGCTCTCCAAACGACGGGACGCGCCGTAGGGACTGCCTCGCCTCGCGACGTCAGTTACCCGCATACTCACGTAGGCCAGCAAAGCGATGACTCCCACCCAAGAACACGAAGACAGCGGGGGCTGTCCCGTCGTTGGTGAAGTTGACCCGCCGCCTGCGCAGCAAACGACGGGACGGCCACGCCCGTCCACGAGACTGCACCTACCGCGACAACACAAGTCGTCCATAGGCTGCTTCACTACCGCAACGTCACATGGGGCGAGACGGTCCCTGAGTGTAGACGACGGCGTGCATCAGGGACTGCCGCGCCTCGCGACGTCAGGTACTCACATACTCACGTGCAGGCCAGCATAGCGATACCCCCCACCCCACAACACGAAGACGGCGGGGGCTGTCCCGTCGTTAGCGAGGTTGACCCGCCGCCTGCGCAGCAAACGACGGGACACGCTGTAGGGACTGCCGCGCCTCGCGACCTCAGGTACCCGCATACTCACGCGGGCCAGCATAGCGATACCCCTCACCCAAGAACCCGAAGACGGCGGGGGCTGTCCCGTCGTTGGTGAAGATGACCCGCAGCCAGCTTCCCAAACGACGGGACGGCCACGCCCGTTCACGACGCTGCACCTACGGTAACATCACGAAACGTCCATAGCCCTTCATGACACTGCGACCTCACAGGGGGCGAGACGGTCCCTGGGTGTAGACGACGTCGTGCATCAGGGACTGCCTCGCCACACGACATCAGGTACCCGCAGACCCACGCAGGCCAGCAAAGCGATACCCCCCACCCCACAACACGGAGACGGCGGGGGCCGTCCCGTCGTTGGCCCGATCGCCCCACGGCCATCCACACTCCCCTGATGGGAGTCGCACCCCCTAACGTATGGAGCAGCCTATATCGAGGCGTTCCACATCGCTCAGCCGACCCTCCCGAAGCAGGCCCAGTTCAAAGAACATGAGCATGAGGGAATCGCCGTAGCTTACGGCCGCGTAGTAGGGATACCTGTCTCCAAACTGCGTTGCCAGGGGAAGAGCCTTGCCGTCGAGGAACAATTCCGCCCGCGCCAGTTCTGCGAGTTCGGCCGACTTCGTGAGGTATTTGTCCTCACCGGAAATGCGATAGGCTCCGTGGAGCAGGCCCATGACGGGGGCGAGCGTCTTAGGCGCCAGGGGCAGTTTAGCGGTGTCGGGCATGCTCGCCAGATACCGGTCCGCTGTCTTTAGCGCAAGCGTCTTATACGCTTCCTTCTTCGTCTGCCGCCAGCGATAGAAACAAAGCAGCGCATGGCGGGCGTCGGTATAGGAACCCGCGCCATATTCGGAAGCCCACAGACCGCCCCACGGCCAATAGCGCTGATTGATTTGCTCCTCTGAATATTGGGGCCGCGCTTCAAACATGGCCTCATTGGAAACGGCCCCCGTCTTCGAGTCCACAATCTTGGCGAATCCTTCGCCCTCCAGGGTGAGGTCTTGCTTCAAGGCGAGCAACGCGTCGTCCACAGCATGAATCAGCGCCTCCAAGGCCGCTTTCTCCCGTTCTGGCAGGCGCTGCGCCGCGCGCCACCCATCCACCGCGAAGGCGAGATTGTGCAACACAAAGGCCACCTGGGGCGACTTACCCTCGAAAGGAATGAGGCGGCTTCCCTCGCTCCGCCAGCCATCCACCGCGCGGGTCATCCGCCGAATGGCTTCCAGATACTCGTCGCTGCCATCATGGGCATAAGCCGCTGCCCACGTGTCCAGGTAGAAGCCCACCTGGCGGGCAAACTCGTACCCCTTTCCCGGGCCGTGACTGCTGTACTTGGCATGGCGTGAAAATGCGCCCGTGTCGTGATCCCCGATCTGGTGTTCCCAAAGGCCCGTGGCAAAGTCCCGCGCCGGAATGGGTGCCACCGCCCACGTCCGGTCCCAATGGAGCCAGGGCCCGTAGAACTCGTGGGTATCGGAGCGACTGAACTTGCCATCCTTCCGGACGCCGCCCACGGTATAGTCGTCCTTAACGAGGTCCCACCCCATATGCTCGCCCCAGGATAACAGGCCCGTCTTCTCGCTCTGGGCGTTCTCAAAAAACCACCGGATGGACTGCTCCCCCGCCACGCGGTATTGGTTATCCCCGGTGATGGCCGAGAGGGCAAAGAGCAGTTGGTAGAGGTCGATGTGATACATGGGATTGGACGACGTGGCGTAGTCATCCGAACGAAAGTATTCCCCATGGAGTGCTATCGTGGCCTCGGTGGATTCCAAGGGCATGCGCATAGTGCGGAGGTCGATTGTCGTCGCAAAATCAGGAGAGGACGTGGGGCCATAATGATCGCGGCCGAATTCCAACATGGCATCGGCATAGGCCTGGGCCTGCGAGCGATAGGGGTCCTCCGCCGCACAGACGACAAGGGGTGCCAGCAACGCGCACAGCGCCATGAGAATTGTTTTCGGGCCAGCAAGCATGGCAATACCTCCGTTTCGGGCGGACATAGTCCCCAGTCAAACAATTCCCGGCACTATAGCATGTCGCCCAAGCGAGGCCGAAAGGCGATGTAACCCAGTCCAGTCTCAGCTCCCCAAACGACGGGACGGCCACGCCCGTTAGTGACACCGCACCTTCCGCGACAACACAAGTCGTCCATAGCCAATCACGGCACTGCGACTTCACTGGGGGCGAGACGGTCCCTGAGGGTAGACGCCATCGCGCATCAGGGACTGCCTCGCCTCGCGACGTCAGGTACCCGCATACTCACGTGCAGGCCAGCAAAGCGATACCCCCCAGCCAAAACCACGAAGACGGCGGGGGCTGTCCCGTCGTTCGCGAAGATGACCCGCAGCCAGCTTCCCAAACGACGGGACGTACATCAGGGACTGCCTCGCCCCGCGGCTTCATGAACCAACAGTCACGAATAGGCCAGCAAAGCGAAGACCCCCACCCCACAACACGAAGACGGCGGGGGCTGTCCCGTCGTTCGCGAGGGTGACCCACCGCCAGCTCCCCAGGCGACGGGACAGCCACGCCCGTTTACGACACTATACCTACCGCCAAAACACGAGCCGTCCGCCGTCATTCCCGCAACCGCGATTTCACTCGGGGCGAGACGGTCCCTGATTTTTCTTGACCAACTCCCCGATACCCGATATCCTCATCGCATGCCAAGATCTCCGCGTATCGTCATACCCGGCGTAGCACATCATTTGACGCAACGGGGCAACAACAAGTGCGACGTTTTTCTCGACGACGACGATCGCCACACCTATCTCGAACTCCTGCACCGTCACAGTAATGGCCATCAATTGAGAATCGTCGCCTACTGTCTCATGTCCAATCACTTACACTTGGTAGGAATACCTGCAAGCGAGGATTCTCTTGCAGAAGCGCTTGGACGAACCCACCAACAATACACCGAGCACTTTCATACCAAGTACGAACAAAGTGGTCACCTCTGGCAGAGCCGATTCTATTCGTGCCCCATGGACGCAGAACACGCCGTAAACGCCATTGCCTACGTCGAACTGAATCCATTGCGGGCGGGAATGGTACAAGAAGCCTGGGGCTATCCCTGGTCCAGCGCAGCACCCCATCTGGGCCAACGGGGTGACCGACTGCTCGACCTCACCCGCTGGTTTCGTCGCTTCACGGCAGAGAGTTGGTTTGAAATGCTCAGCGTGTCGGAAAAGGATACGGCGATGGCCGATAGCGTGCGGCGACATACACAGAAGGGGCGCCCCTTAGGGAAGGAGCCGGCATTTCTGAGCCGGGTCGACACATGGAAACGTGAGCGCTAAACCAGGGACTGCCGCGCCATACGACGTCAGGTACCCGCAGACCCATGCAGGCCAGCATAGCGATCCCCCCCACCCCACAACACGAAGACGGCGGGGGCTGTCCCGTCGTTCGCGAAGGCGACTCGCCGCCAACTCCGCAAACGACGGGACAGCCACGCCCATTGATGACACCGCACCTACGGCAACGACGCGAGACGTCCATAGCCATTCATAGCACTGCAACGTCACGCGGGGCGAGACAGTCCCTGAGACGGTGCCGCGCCCCATGTCTCCCGTTTCGCTGCGCGGTCCACCCACCAGCCCCCCGCCCCGACAGCGAGGCCTACGACCATGCCAATGATGTGGGCCAGGGGCACGGGCACCATGGCGTCTGTGGGCCCCACGAAGGCGGCCGTACCCGTCACCATTTCATAGCCGATCTTGACGGCGAAGCCCACACACAACAGCCCCACCAGGGCAACACCATACCAACGTCGGGCTGCCAGGGAATCCCGGGCCATGGCCACCGCCAACATTCCAAAGAAGGCCGAATCAATACCCGAAAGTCCGCCGTAGGTCGCGAGGTCGGGCGTCCAATAAGCCAGTCCCAGGGGAATCAACACTGCCGAGGCCACCACACAGACCAAGTAGCGCCAGCGCCCCAATTCCTCGCAGGCGGCGCCCAAAACCAGAAACGCCCCGCCCGACCAGAACAGGTGGCCACCCGTCCAATGGACCCAGTGGCAGGTCAAAAGGCGCCAGGCCTGATCCAGGCCCCGGGCCTGCTCATAGCGCCAGGCATCGCTGAGCCCAGGCGCATACCAGACCAGCACGGCCAGGGCCGTCAGTAGCGGCGTAAGGACCACGCGGGGGGCCTGCCTATCGTTCCCATGTTTCCACATGATGAATTCCTTTCGGTGTTTGTGGCAAGGCGGGGTGGGTCGGCGTCCTTTCGGACCTGCCAACCCACCCCGGCGATTATCCTAGGAGCGGCGGCGGCGTGCCCAGGCCAGGGTACCCAGTCCCAGCACCATGACCCCAGAGAGGGGGTCAATCGCCCCGCCACCACCGACGCGCGGCATCCGGAAACTGACGTCCCGCGAGGAATTGTTCTGGCGGGGGGCCGGACTCGGATTGTTGCGACGGGCCGCCGTGGGTGTTGCCGTGGGCGTGGCGTCCGGCCCGGTGGGCGCCACAACCGGGGGCTCGGCCTTGGCCAGTTTCTCTGCACCCGCCGGACCGAGGTTGCTGGACACTTCCAGCCGCACGCTATCCAATTCTTCACGGAGGGCCGCTTGGGCCTTGCGGTCCCGCCCCAGGCGCAATGCATTCTTTCGCTCAATCTTCCACCGCTTGTACTCGGCGTCATTTTCCAAGACCAGGAAGGACGTGTATTCCGTCACGATGGAGTAGCCTTCACCCAGGCGAATGATCTCGTCCACCGCCGTATTGCCCGGTTCCTTTTCCAGGGCGCTCACCATCTCCAGGGCCCACATACGCTCAATCTCCGGGTTGCCTTCGTCGTTGCGGGGAAACGCAAAGTCCACCGCCTGTTTCAGGTCCCGACCTTCGACATCCGCATCAATGGTCACCGTAACCGGACCATCGCCCTGGTAACGGCCATAGACCCGCACGGGCATCCCGTGGTAGAGATTGGGCAACTGGGTAGGCACCACGTCGTACACTTCCACACCGTCGAAAGCGAGCTGGAGGTTGGTGGCAATGGGACGGGCCAGTTTCCGGCGAAAGGCCTGGGCCTGCCGCTCGAAATCATCGCCCCGGGAGATGAAGGCCGCCAGGCCGCCGGCCTCTTCGGCCAACTGCGTGAGGAGGGGCTTGTTCACTTCGTTGCCCACGCCCACACAGAAAACCCGGGCGTTCTTCGGGCGTGTGGCCGATACTTCCAGCAAGGCACGGCGGTCATCGCCCTGCGTAAGGCCATCACTGAGGATGACCAGGTTCAGCGTGCGATCCCCTTCCGTGTCCACATAGTTATAGGCCGCGCGCAATGCCGACTGAAGCACCGTGCCTCCACGGGCCCGCTGGGATTCAATAAACTGGGAGGCATCCGCCTGATTCTCCGGTGTCACTGCTTGCAGCGCGTTAAAGTGGGTCGTGGCCTGGTTGTTGAAGGTCATCACCTCAAAGCGATCTTCCTTCCCCAGCGTATTCACAAAGGCCGATACGGAATCACTGGATACCTGCAGTTTGCCGTCGGCGCCCATGCTGCCCGAGATATCGAGAATGAACACATAATCCATCCCCGCCGCATCCCTATCCAACTCTTCGCCGGGCGTCAGGGTCAGGTAGAAATAGCCGTCCTCCTGTCCCGTCTTCGCCGTGATAAGGTCCAGCCCCGTGTGGGGTCGGGAGACGTGATAGGCCAGGACAATGTCGCGGGCGAGACTGCCCGAGGGGCTTTCCAGACTCGCCTCATAATAGGTTTCCGAATGGCCCGCGATGGAGAAGTCTTCGCCGTGACTCGGGCTCTCCATAGCCACAATGGGCACCTCCGATTTGACCTCCAGGTTGAGGCCGAAGGTCCCCTCTACCCGCGAGTCCATGCCCTGCACCGCCGTGGTGGCCAGGGGATAGACATAGGTGGCCCAATCATGGTCGAAATCCAGTTCCTGGTAGTAGGCGACCTCCACCCGCTGTTCCGCCAGCGCCGCGATGGGGAATATCCGCATCTCGAAGGTCTTGAAGTCCACCTGCTCCAGCAAGCCCGGGTCCCGCCGCTGCTGTTTGTAGCTGTCGTAAATCTGCCGAGCCCGTTCTTTCTCCACCACTTCCCCCACCACCTCTTTGCCCCCGATCCACATGCTGAAATTCGCCACCGACGCTTTTGCCGGCACGGGGAAGGTGTAGAGGGCCTCCACCTGGCGGTTCTCCATATTTTGAAATACCTGACTCACCCGGGTGACCGCGATGCCGTTGTTGATGGTCACCCGCACCCGGTGCTCCTTGATTTCCAGGGCACCGCCAAAGCCCCCATCGGCCACCAGCATCCCCGCGCCGTGGGCCATATTTCCCGTCATCAGGGCCGCCACCAGCGCAAGCAGCCCGGCCATCCCCATCCCATTCCATCGTAAGGTTTTCATCGTACTATCTCCGTTAGGTTTGTTCCGTTTCCTCAATCCGCGTGTCATCACGCAGGTAACCTAACGCAAGGTAGGTGCCAGCTCGGGCGAACAACCTTAACTGGTTTATCCCCTGCTACTTACAATAACAACGTCTTAAGATTCGCTGAATATACGCACCACCCCATAGACATTTTATGATAACCCCCTATACACTGTATGCCTACCAGGGAGACGACATATGACGGCACTCAGCACCGACGAGTGGGTATCCGCACGGGCCATTTCCCGGCTCAACTACTGCAATCCCTTCGAGCCGGAACGCATCCGTCTGGAGCGGGAAGTACTTCAAGCGGCCTTCATCTGGACCGATGCCGCCTGGCACAAGCGCTTTGACGCCATCGGCACGCCCCCCAACATCGACCTCATGACGGCGCGCTCCCAACTGCTGGCGGATAAACTGCGCGGCGAAGTGAGCGGAGAGACCACCGCCGACTCCGACGTGTGTTTCGTCTATGAAAACGTGGTGCTCTACCTCCTCTATAACCGGCACCACACGGCCCTTCAATCCCTTATTCTCGAGGGGGTGGAAGCCGCCAAGCCGCCCCGGTCCGAAATTCATGCGCCCTTCTACCGCGCATTTCTGGACGACCTGAAACACTACCTGGCCCTGCCCGGCTACACCTTCGACAGCCTGGAGCAACCCGCCCACCTCTTCGCCTGCCTCTTCCAGGTGCGGCGCGCCTTTCACTTCATCCACGAAAACATCATTGGCGGCTCCATGGCCGCCGCCCGCTTCCGCGCCGCCGTGTGGGAGTCCATCTTCACCCACGATGTGCAGCGCTACCGCCGGGCCCTCTATCAACGCATGGGCGACATTGCGACCCTCATCGCGGGGCCGTCCGGCACGGGTAAAGAACTCGTGGCCCAGGCCATCGGCCACGCGCGATACATCCCCTTCAATGCGAAAAGCCTGCGCTTCGAGGGCCACTTCGCCTCGGCCATGTATCCCCTCAACCTCTCCGCCCTCTCCCCGACCCTCATCGAATCCGAGCTCTTCGGTCATCGTAAGGGGGCCTTCACCGGCGCAATCGCAGACCGCAAGGGGTGGTTTGAAGTCTGCCCACCCCAGGGCACCATTTTTCTCGACGAGATCGGTGAAATTGCCCCGGCCATTCAGGTGAAGCTGTTGCGCGTGTTGCAGACACGCAGTTTCCAGCCCCTGGGAGACACGGCCTCACGACGCTTTGAAGGAAAGATTATTGCGGCTACCAACCGCGATCTCGCCGCCGAAATCGCCTGCGGAAACTTTCGGACGGATCTCTACTACCGGCTTTGCTCCGATCTCATCGTCACGCCCTCCCTACGGGACCAGATTCGCGAGTCGCCCGATCACCTCCACAATCTCCTGCTCTTCGTCTGTCGCAATGTGGCGGGTGAAGCAGAGGCGCCGAGCCTCGCCGCCGAAGCGGAGCAATGGATACTCGATCACCTGGGTCTCAACTACCCCTGGCCGGGCAACATCCGCGAATTGGAGCAATGCGTGCGCAACCTGCTCGTCCGCAAACACTACACACCCCCCGCCACCCCTTGCACCGATGAACGCGATTCCCTCGCCGAAGCGGTACGCTGTGGAGCGCTGACGGCGGAGGAACTACTCGACCGCTACTGCGCCCAGGTCTACGCCGAAACCGGCACCTACCAGGAAACAGGCCGTCGCCTCGGCCTCGATGGCCGCACCGCTAAAGCGCGGGTGAAACGGGTGAATGGATGAGGGCAGCGGGGGTAGCAGGTCCCCCATCAGCGACTGCCACTCCCCCCTTAGCGTATGGAGCAGCCTATATCGAGGTGTTCCACATCGCTCCGTCGGCCCTCCCGAAGCAGGCCCAGTTCGAAGAACATGAGCATGAGGGAATCACCGTAGCTCACCGCCGCATAGTAGGGATACCTGTCTCCGAACTGCGTTGCCAGGGGAAGGGCTTTGCCGTCGAGGAACAATTCCGCCCGCGCCAGTTCTGCCAGTTCGGCCGACTTTGTGAGGTATTTGTCCTCGCCGGAAATACGATAGGCCCCGTGGAGCAGCCCCATAACGGGAGCGAGGGTCTTCGGTGCCAGGGGCAGTTTCGTGGTGTCGGGCATACTGGTGAGGTAGCGGTCCGCCGTATTCAGGACAAGGGCTTTGTAACCTTCTTTCTTCGTCTGCCGCCAGCGATAGAAACAAAGCAGAGCATGGCGGGCGTCGGTATAGGAACCCGCGCCGTATTCGGAAGCCCACAGCCCGCCCCACGGCCAATAGCGTTGATTGATTTGCGCCGCCGTGTATTGGGGCCGGGCCTCAAACATGGCCGCGTTGGAAACGGCGCCCGTCTTAGAGTCCACAATCTTGGCAAATCCTTCGCCCTCCGGGGTGAGGTCCTGCTTCAAGGCGAGTATCGCGTCGTCCACAGAATGAATCAGCGCCTCCAAGGTCTTTTTCTCCCGTTCCGGCAAGCGCTGCGCCGCGCGCCACCCATCCACCGTAAAGGCCAGGTTGTGCAGCACGAAGGCCACCTGGGGCGACTTACCCTCGAAAGGAATGAGGCGGCTTCCCTCGCTCCGCCAGGCATCGACCGCGCGGGTCATCCGACGAATGGCCTCCAGGGAATCGTCGCTACCATCATGGGCATAGGCCGCGGCCCACGTGTCGAGGTAGAAGCCCACCTGACGGGCGAACTCATAGCCCTTTCCCGGGCCGTGGCTGCTGTACCTGGCGTGGCGTGAAAATTCTCCCGTGTCGTGGTCCCCGATCTGATGTTCCCACAGCCCCGTGGCAAAGTCCCGCGCCGGGGTGGACGCCACCGCCCAGGTCCGGTCCCAATGGAGCCAGGGCCCGTAAAACTCGTGGGTATCGGATCGGCTGAACTTGCCGTCCCCCCGGACGCCGCCCACGGTGTAGTCGTCCTTAACGAGGTCCCACCCCATATGCTCGCCCCACGATAGCAGCCCCGTCTTTTCGCTCTGGGCGTTCTCAAAAAACCACTGGATAGACTGCTCTCCCGCCGCGCGGTATTTCTCGTTCCCGGTGATGGCCGACAGGGCGAAGAGCAGTTGGTAGAGGTCGATGTGATACATGGGATTGGACGACGTGGCGTAGTCATCCGAACGAAAGTATTCCGCATGGAGTTCTATCGTGGCCTCGGTGGATTCCAAGGGCATGCGCATGGTGCGGAGATCGATGGTCGTCGCAAAATCAGGAGACGACGTGGAGCCATAGTGATCGCGGCCAACGTCCAACATGGTATCGGCGTAGGCCTGGGCCTGTGTTAGGTAGGAATCCCCCGCCGCGCAGGCGGTAAGGGGTGCCAGCAGCGCACACAACACCATGGGTATTATTTTCAGGCCAGCAAGCATGGCAATTCCTCCATTTCGGGCGGACGTAGTTCGGTCAGACAATTCCCGGCACTATAGCATGCCGCCCGAGCGAGGCCGAAAGGCGATTCTGCCGTGCCCGGCGTCTGCGCCAGCCTGTCCGAAGTATTGTTCGACGCGCCACACTACACGTCGGGCAAGGTCCACGGTTTTCGATAGGCGGCACGCGTCCGCAACCCGTTGGCCTCCTCGTCGCCGACGAAGGTCTCCGACGTGGCATCCAACACCAACGACCGGCCGAGGCGGGCGGAAATATTGCCCGCGTGACATAGCACCGACGCCGGATGGCCCACCGTTTCCAAATCACAATAGGGCTTGTTGCGCGTCTTCACGCAATCGATGAAATCCTGCACGTGGGGCCCCGCGTGGCTATCTCCGCCCTCAATCCGGACCTGCTCCCGCCCCGCAAAGGCGCGCCACCCGCTGTTGCCGATTTCGATGTAGCCCTTGTCCCCATACACGGCGGCCCCTTCGCCCAGGCCGTTCATGGGATAGGGTGCCCAAAGCCGCATTTCATAGGTCAGCAACTTGGGCGACGTGCCGCCATATTCGTAATTGACCTGGAGGGTGTCGGGACACTCCTGCATATCGTCGAAATACCACTTGCCGCCATTGGCGTTAATCTTCCGGGGCAGACCAAGCGCGTCGTCGCCCTGGGCCTCGCAGGCCGCCTGCAAGAGGGCGACCGCCATGTCGAGCCGGTGCACGCCATCGTTGCCGAGGTCGCCCGTGCCGTAATCGTAGAACCACCGCCAGTTGCCATGAAAGCGGCGGGGATTAAAGGGCCGCTTTGGGGCGGCACCCAGCCACATGTCATAGTCGACCCCTTCGGGAGGCGCTTCATCGGGTAGGTGGCCAATGGAACGTTGGGGCGTGCTTTCCCAGGCCTTCGCCACAAGACAGCGCCCCAGCGCGCCGCCCTTGACGTATTCCATGGCCGATTGCAGGCGCTCGGTGGAGCGATGCTGGGAACCCATCTGGACGATGCGCTTGTGCTTTCGCATGGCGGCCACCATGCGCTGCCCCTCCACCATATTGTGGCCATCGGGCTTTTCGACGTAGACATCCTTACCCGCAAGACAGGCCATGATCGTGGGGATAGCATGCCAGTGGTCCGGCGTCCCGATGACCAGCGCGTCGATTTTCGGGTCGTCGATCATCCGGCGAAAATCGCCCGTAGTCCACGGCTTGGTGCCCTGACGCTCCTCCACCGCCGCCACCGCCTTCGGAATCCGTCGGCTATCCACATCCGCGATCGCCACCACATCCGCATAGGGACTCTCCGAAAAGGTCTGGAGCAATCGCCCCGCGCGGCCCCCGGCACCCATCACGCCGACCTGTAACCGTTCACTCGCCGGGGCTTTTTCTGCGGCAGCAAGGGCCAGGGGGTGGAGCGCAGATACTATCCCCGCGGCGGCAGATCGACCTAAGAACGTTCTCCGGTCCATGTTTTCACTCCTCACGATTGCGAACCAACATCAACACGTGCGAATTCCGAAAGCCATTGTGGCAAGTTCGCCCCCCGATGTCGAGCCGGAACTTGGAGTGAATGGAGCAGGGGGAACGTGAAATCCCGAAAGGCGCCTGGACCACCACCAATATTCCAAGGCCAATCCCGCCCACGTCGGGTGCCACGAACAAAGGGCGATAGTCCTTGCCCGTGAAGGGCGCGTCGGGCCGCCGCTTTCAGCGCGTTGAAATCACCCCACCATGTGGCGCCTGAAAACAGGTTCTTGTCGCTATTTGGCCATTTTACAATTTCGATTTTTCGTCCATTCAGGTGAAACTCGACGGTACCCACAGCGACCAAAGTGGGATAGGCTTCCAGCCTGTCATGTCGACCGCCCAAAAACGCCCCATGGGACGAGACGCCGTGGGTAGCGCCTTGGAAATCTATGGGCAGGTTTTCACGACTTCACGCTATGTGTTATTGCGCGATCCCCTTACGTCAGCCTGGAAGGCCAACCCACTTTGGCGCACCTTCGGCCACCGGAATTCACTTCTCCAAGGGCGGCGCTAAACAAGCCCATCGCTGCTATAGCCGCAACCAGAGACTTGGTACCACGAATGGACACGATTGTACACCAATAAGGTCCGTCCAAATCGGTGATACGCGACGGTACCCACAGCGGCCAAAGTGGGATAGGCTTCCAGCCTGTCACGTCGCTAGCTCAAACCCTCCAGTGGAGCGGAAATGCCATGAGTAGCCCCCTGGAATTAGGTAGCGGCCGTTCCACAACCCCGCGCTAAATCGTAAATCGCGGTCGCCTCATGTCAGCCTGGAAGGCCAACCCACTTGGGCGCACCTTCGGCCACCGGAATTCACTTCTCCAAGGGCGGCGCTAAACAAGCCCAGAGTCACGGGTACTTTCCGCCAAAGAGCCCATACGGTCCGGGCGGCGCATATGGACAACAAGTTCAAGCTCGTTTCACCGGACTACGCGCGTGGCATCTTCGAGCTCTACGACCTGGAAAAAGACCCGAAACAGGCCACCAACATCTTCGACAAACGTCCCGAAATCGCCGGACGGATGGTAAAGGGCGTGAGCGAAGGGTTGGGGAAAACAGGGAAAAACTTGGGCCCCTACCGATGTTTCCAGGCCAACCACGTCCCCGCCGGGTGCCACGGACAAGGGGCGATAGCCCTTGCCCGTGATTGGCGCGCCGGGTCGGATTCTTCAAAGTGTTAAGCTCAACCCACCAAGCCGCTCTTCCCAGTATCCAACTACACTTATCCCGCTCCAGCCCCCACTATCCTAAGCACGATAGTCCCCATGTCCTCCGTCTCATCTGCCGGAAGGAGCAGGTGATCTGAGCGGTAAAGGGCGCCGTCCTGTCCCTCCATAGGAGGGTTTTCAATTTCCAGTTCGAAGGAAATTTCGCCTGCATCTGGCAGCAAGTCGGCAATTTGAATATGCGAATCCCGCCGAATCCTGCCCTGCCCATCCGTTGATGTATCGATCGTGCGCCCCAGGTCTCCGTCGGCATACAGGTATACCTTTACCTGTCGGTCCGCAAAAGCTACATTGTTCCCATCCACAAGCGTGGCCACGGCTTCCGGTACCCGCTGGAGCACGATCGTTTCCATCGGAAGAGTTGCTCCAGGCTTGCCGCTAAGGTATTCCGTATCAGCCCGCAAATACCCGTCTTTGCGGAATCGAACCGATATCTCGTAGCCCGGATCCAGTGAAGACAGCGTCGCCCGCCCTTCAGAATCGGTCTGATCCACAGAGTAACTGTCGCCACCGAAACCATCCAAGGCCCTCGTATTGAGTTGAATGCGTACGGCCGGGAGTGGGTTGCCGGCGCTATCCTGAACGAGAAAAGATCGTGACCAGGGTGTCGGAAACGGAAGGTTTACGTTGTATTCCCCACCGGGCCGGATCTCCAATTCCTCTACCAGCCGGGACGGCGTCCGTTCGAACTGCTTGTCACGGCCGTAATCCGCCATAATCTGGAAGGTACCCCAGCCCCGCAACACGAGGACGGCGGTGGCTGTCCCGTCGTTCGCGAAGATGACCCGCCGCCAGCTCCCCAAACGACGGGACAGCCACGCCCGTTAGTGACACCGCACCTACGGCAACGACGCGAGACGTCCATAGCCATTCACGGCGCTGCGATTTCACAGGGGGCGAGACGGTCCCTGGGGGTAGACGACGTCGTGCATCAGGGACTGCCTCGCCCCGCGGCTTCATGAACCAACAGTCACGAATAGACCAGCAAGGCGATGCCCCCACCCCACAACACGAAGACGGCGGGGGCTGTCCCGTCGTTGGCGAAGTTGACCCGCCGCCTGCGCCGCAAACGACGGGACAGCCACGCCCGTTAGTGACACCGCACCTACGGCAACGACGCGAGACGTCCATAGCCATTCATGGCGCTGCGATTTCACAA